>CANGKZ010000018.1 GCA_947454705.1 Verrucomicrobiota bacterium | reverse complement strand
TGGTGGCTATAAAGCTGCGGTCCGACCCGATCCCATCCCGAACTCGGCCGTCAAACGCAGCATTGCCGATGGTAGTACATGTATAGCTTGTGCGAGAGTAGGTTGCCGCCTTCCTTTAGTAAAAAACCCCGATCCTGGTAAAATCCAAGGTCGGGGTTTTTTCGTGCACCAGCACGGAAATGAGCAAGTTGGTAAGTGGGCGAGTAGGCAAGTGGGCGAGAGGCTACCGGTCGGTTCTGCTCTCCGTCCGGACTCGAAAGCGGTGTCGACGCTTAAGCTCTGCCACCGCACTCCAAATGGGCCGGCACTCGTTGTTGAGATGAGCTTTTCAGGGTTTCGTTGAAATCCTGTTCTAAGGCTCTCAGCTACGACGGTGTTGTCGTTTGGCCTCAAGGAACTCGTGTTCGAGATGCTGAAATTCCGTCGAGGAAAGGTGGTATTGGAAGGCGCCCTTCAGTTCGATAAAAGTCTTCTGATCGAGTCGATGGATCATGTCACGACGCAGGGATGGGGTCGTGGGCAGGTGCTCAAAAAAGGCGCAGACGACGGCTGTTCTGGTTTCTGAGTTTGGCGATTTCCAACACCACTGCGCGTAGCTGTAGATTGAAGCAACGAGCGCCTCATCCAATTCATTACAGGCCTCTCCGCAGATTCCCACGAGTTCGATCCAAAGTTCCATGGGATCCGTTGCTTTGAGAATTTGACCTCTAAGCCCAGGTATTCGGGTCAGCGCCTCTCGTCTCCATGCACTCATCGGGGAGTCAGACTTTGGCAGGAATGGATTTCAGAATCACACCACCACTAAAACGGTCGATTAGTACCATTTTCGAAGACGCACTTCGAGGGAAGGATCGGCGCTGATCTGCTGACGGAACGAAGCTACGTTGGCCTGGGTGTTGTCCTGGTTCCGATAATGGTACGGATAGGTCACCCGGGGACGGAATGCCCGCACTGCGGTGACCGCCTCGGCCAAGGTCATGGTGAAGGGAACGTTCATGCAGACGAAGGCAACGTCGATGTCGGTCAACGCCCGCATTTCTGCAATGTTGCCGGTGTCCCCACTCATGAAGATCCGGCGTCCACCAAGGGTAACCACATAGCCGTTCCCGGTGCCCTTGGGATGGTTCGCGTTGTAGGCAGGGATCGCTTCGACCTGGATCCCCAACACATTCGTCGAGGATCCGTTCGACAGCGGAATGGTCTGCGCCTTCAGGGCCACGGAGAGGCTGCTGTACACCGCCGCCGGGGCGATGATCACCGTGTCGTTCTGCTTCACCGCCGAAAGCGTTGCGGCGTCGAAATGGTCCGAGTGACTGTGGCTGATCAAAATCAGCGACGCACGCGGAATGCCTGTGTACGGGGAGGATCCGCCCACTGGATCGTTGTATACATACCGGTCCTTCCACCGCATGACGAAGCTCGCGTGATTGATGGGATGAATCACTGCTTCGCCATCGTCGGTCACCAGATGATCGCCGGTCAGTGGAGTGGCTTCCTCGACCTCCACCACCCGGTAGAACCGCGTTCCAAGAACGGCGCTGCTGCCGTCGACGATCGGATTGGTTCCGGTGCTTTTGTAGGTCTGAAGTCCGTGCCATTCCGGAAGACGATCGGCCCCTTCGAGCCGCAGGTATTTCCCGGAAGTGGATGCAATCTGAAGCGTGACGTCGCTGTTGGTTTGCCGTTGAACGCTGAGGAACTGAGGGGCTTGTTGCGCGGTCAGCATCCCGATGCCGAATTGCACTAGGATTCCGACTACCAGGAGTACTCGGATCATGGGAATTGCCTGGGTTGAGGATTCGACGGCCGTTGGGTTCAACGAGTGTCCTGACGGGATTGGAACGACCAAAGGTGGCGCGCGGAACGCAGCACGAGATTGCCGTCCACGATGGCCGGGGTGGCGAAGACCTCCTCGCCGAGCGTGTTTCGCGAGAGCACTTCGAAAGTGTCGCCCGACTTCAGCACGATCACCGTTCCGGTTTGGGAGGCGATGTAGATCTTTCCATCCACGCCGATGGCGGAGGAATAGAAGTCGGATCCCACGCCCACGCGTTGGTCCTGGTAGAACGGCTTCCCGGTTTTGGCATCGTAGCATGATGCCAGTCCGCCGTTCTTCATCGTATAGACGCGTCCATCGTAATAGAGCGGCGAAGAAACGTAGGGCAGGCTTCGGGTGACCTTCCAAGCGAGATGGGTGCTGGTGATTTCACCCTTGCCGCCGGGTCGGATCGCAAGGACTGCATTGCCCGCCTTGGCGAACATAGCGCGCATGGTTTCCCATTCCTCCGCGGTGACGAAGCCGTCCTTATCCAGGTCCATTTGAGAGAACCGCTGGCGAACGGGCCCCTCGGGAAGTTCCTGTGTGGTGAAGCGGCCGTCCTTGTTTTGGTCGTACTTTTGAGCCGTCGTTTCGAAGGGCTCCATGCTGATGCGATCGTCGGGATCGCCGCCCACATTCCAACTCGCGGTGAACAGGAGCCCGTCGCCCACGGCCGGCGAACTGGTGGCCACGCGCGAAGTGCCGCTGACGGTCCAATTCTCTTTTCCCGTCGCGGGATCGTAGGACTTCAACCAAATCGATCCCGGAACAATCAGTTCGCGAGTGCCGTCGTGTTCCCAAACGAGGGGAGTGGCGAAGCTGCGTCGGAATTCAGGACGTTCAGTGCGCCAGACCTGCGTGCCGTCCGAAGCTTTCAACGCGAGGAGGTGCGAACCGGAATCCTGATCGCGAACGAGGATGAGTAGATCACCCTCGCGCACCGGAGATGCCGAGGTGCCGAATTCCACCACTGGTGCGGGCAGGGGATGCTTCCACACTTCGTTGCCGTCGCGATCGTAGGCAATCACGCCGAACGATCCGAAATAGCAATAGACGCGATCCGCATCAGCCACCGGTGTGGGTGTCGAGGGATTGCTGAGACGGTGCGTGGGCTCGAGCGCGGCCGGTTTCACGGAACGCCGCCAGAGCTCACCGCCATCGCTGCGTCGAAGGCAAAGCGTCGTGAGTCCGGCATCCGTGGTTGCGGTGAGCAGGATTCGATCGCCCCAAAGGATCGGGGAGGAGTTCCCGGGCGGAAGCTCCACCTTCCACGCGAGATTGGTCTCAGCCCCGAACACCACCGGGGGCTGGCCGGATCCGAGGGACCGCCCTCCCGGTCCGCGAAACTGGGTCCAGTCGGCGGCGATCGCGCTGGTGGAAAGCGCGATCATCCACGCGGCACCCGCGGTGCACACCGCGATCGCGGAACGGGAGGTGGAGGGCATGATGTTTTATTTGGCAGGAGTGGATTCCAGGTACGCGAGCAGGGCGGCGAGTTCCTTCGGCGTGAGGTTCGCCACGAGGCCTTCGGGCATGATGGATTCCGTGAGTTTGCGGCGTTCGGCGATTTCGCCCTTCTCGATCACGGTGGAGGTGCCGACCAGATTTCGCACTTCAACGGAATCCCCGCCTTCGCGCACGACGAAGCCATCGACCTGATCGCCGTTCTTGAGTGTGAAGCTCTGGGATTCGAAGCCCTGGCTGATCTTGGCGCTGGGTTTCAGGATGGACTCGCACAACTCCGCACGACTGTACCGCGTGGCAATGCCGCCAAGCATCGGGCCTTTCGGGGGCTCCTTGGAGGACAACGTGTGGCAGACGACGCATCCCTGTTTGGAGAACAACTCGCGTCCCACCGCGGCATCGCCCGGAGTGGCCACGGCCAGTTTTACCACATCGGCATACGGCAGCGTGGTGATGGTGGCCGAGCTCGCGTCGGTTCCGCCGGCTTCGTCGATCCGCCCCTTGGCGTACTTCGCGGCCGCGGCGATTGCGGTGTTGGAGTCGCTGAGGCGTTCGGTGACCTGGGGCAGAAACGCAGCCGCGCGGACGTGGCCGACCGCTCCGAGGAGGGAGGTGGCTGCATCAGAATTGGTCCAGAGCCGGGTGATTGCCGTGGTGGCCTCGGTGCGCCGGCGTGCGTCCTTCAGCACGGGGCTGGTGGAGAGGTTGACCAGCACGGTGGAACCAAGCATGCGGCGGGCCGCGTCGGTGTCCGAGGCCAGTTTCGCGAAGGCGCCCACGGCCGAGGCGTGGCGAAGATCGCGGGTGAACTCCTCCCACACGGCAGCGAGCGGTCCCTCAAGCGATGCTCCCAGCGGGTCAACCGGGGCGATGGACCGGAAGGCGTCGATGACCGGAGTGCGGTTTTTCTCCAGGATTCCGGCGAGCATTCGCAGCGCGCGGGCGCGGGCGGCGGGGAGTTCCTTCGTGCTGGAAGCGATGCCGCCCAGGGCGCGGATCAATTCTGGTGCAGCCGGAGTTTTCGGCGAGAGCAGCGAGGCGATGACGTCGAGGCGGGCCGAGGTTTCGTTGCCGGCCTTGGCGAGGATTCCTTCCGTCATGCCGGGGAAGGAAACCTTGGTGCGAATCAGCGAGGCTACCTGCTGGCGCGCCTCATCTCCGGTGGCGGCGGTCAGACGCTGGTGCAGCGCCGTCTCGATGGCGTCGCTCTCAGCCCAACGCTCGGGCTGGTAGATCGGGCCGCTGGTGTCGGGACGAGTGCCCCACCATTGCTGGATCCCGAGGTAGGCGGCCTCGCGGGTGTCGAGGCGGCACAAGGTTTGGAAAATCCCGAGGCGAAGCGCGGCATTGTCGGTGTTCAACCGGCTGATGAGTCCGCGCACGACCGCAGGTTCATAGAGGGCCTGCAACACGCGGAGGGCACCGCGTTGAACCTTGGGGAGCTCCGGGGAATCGAGCGGTTTGTCGAGCGCGGTGAGGCATACTTCATACGCCTTGAGTGCACGCAGTGACTGAACGGCGATGTGCGAAACGGTGGGGTCGGAGTCGGCCGTGTGGGGAAGCATGGCGGCCGCCGCTTCGCGCTTTCCGAGGCGGCCGAGGGTGGTGACCGCCTGGAGTCGCACGCGGGGATCCGCATCGTTGAGCAAGGCAACGATGGGCTTGGAGGGAACGCTTTCCGCGACCGCGGGATCATCGCCCAACGCCTTCAACGCCGCTTCACGCAATGCGGGATTCTTCAGCATCGCAACCAGCTTCGGGCTCGCGTCTTTTCCAAGAAGCTGACGCAGGGTGAAAATGGCCGCCACGCGCACGCCCGGGTTGGTGGTGGTGTTGGCGAGTTTGACCAAGCGATCGACCGGCGGGTTCTTGGGTTTGCGCTTGAGCAGTTCGCGTTGCGCCGCGAGACGCCACACGCCGCTTTCGGATCCGATCAGGTCGGCGAGTTCCGTGGTTGAGGCCTTCGCAAACTTCGGAACGGACACCGGCTTGGAATCCTTTGCGGCGAGGCGGATGACATAGCCCGCATTGGGACCGTTGAAGGTGAACGTGGCTCCCTCCCAGCTGGCCACGTAGAGATTGCCGGCTCCGTCGACTTCCATGTCGGTCGGACGGTTCATGGTCAGGAGTTTCTTGGTGTCGGCCTTCCACCGGGCTCCGTCTTGGGTGAGCGGGTGGAGGTCGATTTCACCGCGGCCCCATTCGACGGAATAGAATCCGCGTCCCCACGGAGCGGGGATGGACGGTTCATCGAGGAAGATGGCACCGACCGGAGATCCGCCCCCGTAGTCGATCATGGTGGGGATGATCTCGTCGGAGAAATTGCGAAACAGCGAGGGATAACCCATCTGAGCTCCAACCGGATTGAAGCTCAGGCGGTCGTTCCAGTCGTCCCCGTCGTTGGTGTTGTCGCGGGTGAAGAGGTCGAGCGTGGGGCTGATGGCGACGGCGAGGATGTTACGCGTGCCGGTGACCACGGTTTCGAGGCCGGTGCCATCGGGACGGATGCGTAGGATTCCACCGCCGCGGAGCGAGAGGGAACGACCATCGCGGCCAACCGCATTCGGAGCGCCGTAGTCACCGCAGGCAATGTAGATCCATCCGTCGATGCCCAGCCGGATTCCATTGATGGTGTGATCGGCGCCCCGGGCGTTGAGATCGAATCCGAGCCCGGTGATAAGGTCCTGCTGCTCCGTGGCGGTGCCGGTATTGTTGGGGTCGCGGTAGGCCGTGAGGATCGGCGGGTGCATCACGTACAGGGTCCGCGTGCTGGCATCCCAGGCGACGCCGCGGGGACTGTCCATGCGCGCAAAGGTGGTGAACTTGTCCGCCTTGCCGGTGCCCTTGGTGTCCTCGCAGAGAACGATGCGTCCGCGGCCCGGCTTCTGGTCGAGGGATCCGTTTTCATCGCAGCCGACAAACAGCGCGCCGTCGGGCGAGGCGGTGAGAAAGATGGGATAGGAGATGTTCGGCGGTGAGGCGAACACGGTGGTGTCGAAGCCGTCGGGATGGCTGTACCGTTTTTGGATCTCCGCATCGGTCAGCGGTGCGCCGTTGTCGGCGCGGGTGAGGCCCGCGGCGGGCAGGACCGAGATCAGGCACGTGAGCAGCACGCGGCGGAGGGAAAAGGAAAGCGGGAGTCGGGCGTTCATGGTGTCTCAAAAACCCCACGGTCGGGGCAACGGACCCGATACGGAGGGGATTGGCGAGGTTTGACCGGGACCGGAACTTTGTCCATGCCGGGCTCTGGTCTTGACTCAGATTCCCGACTCAGGCGGGGTTCACGCAATGATTCCCGCATCCCGCCGGTGTCGTCGAAACGCCTTCACGCTGATCGAGCTCCTGGTGGTGATTGCGATCATCGCCATCCTCGCCGGGATGCTTCTTCCGGCATTGTCGAAGGCGAAGGCGAAGGCCAACGACGCCTACTGTCTCAACAGCCTCAAACAGCTCGGGCTCGCGAGCAACTTGTACAGTTCGGACTACAACAGCCGATTCCCGTTGGTGAAGAATTGGGGACGCGCCTGGGGGACGGATCATGCGCTGCGAACCGATGACGTCTGGCTTCCGGAAATCCTTGAACGCTATCTGACCCCGAACGGCAACAAGCCGACCAATTATACCGTCAAGACCACGGTGATCCCCAAATCCGGCATCTTCACGTGCCCCTCCGGAATCAAGGCCAAGGATCCCTCGGTGCCGACGATCGCGAATCTTCTTCGGGACAACGATCACGTCACCTACATCTGGAATCACATCTATCTCAAGAAGGACGGCAGCTACGAGACCGGGAAGCCCATCAGCGGGCGTCGCGATTCCGACGTGGTGTCGCCGTCGAGGGCTGTTTTGGTGTGGGAGATCCCGTACTGGAATTGGGACAAGTCGGCGCACGGGACGCGGTTGAATCTGGTTTTCGCAGACAACCACGCCGGTCCGGAGCGCCGCCAAAAGGACGAGTATGACTGGTGGTCCTACCACAGCCGCCGCGGCTGGGATGACAACGACCTCACCGGAAAAACCGTGCTCCAGTGAAACGACATCGGTTTTCAACACGCCGGTTGTAAATTTGGGCTGGCACAAGCCCACAGCGGTGATACAGACAGGTTCGCCCACCCAAGATCGGCTTTTCCACCATGAACCCCACTCCAATCTCTTCCGGGAAACGCGCCTTCACCCTCATTGAGTTGCTCGTGGTCGTGGCGATCATCGCCATTCTCGCCGGCATGCTCCTGCCGGCCCTGGCGCGCGCAAAATCCAAGGCCCAGAAAACCCTCTGCGTCAGCAATGGGAAGCAGTGGGGCATCGCCATCAACATGTACGCGGGCGACAATCAGGATGCATTCCCTGACAACACGGCCGGCCAGGGGTTCAGCTGGATGATGCCGTCGATGAGTAATTTCTGGAGCAACTACCTCATCAAGAATCGCCGCACGACGGCGAAGAACGAGCGTCCGGCCAACGACGTGCTGTTCTGCCCGACCGACCAGTGGCATCGCGCGGCCGAAGCGGGAATGATCACCTCGGATGCCAGCGAGCAGTTGATCGGTTATTTCTACCTTCCCGGGCGCAAGACCGGCGACTCCGATGTGACCACCGGTGCGCAGGGGACCGCCGACTGGTTCTTCAAGAAGAAGCTGAACGGGCCCTTCGCCGCTGCACCGATTCTGATCGACCGACTCCAAGGCGTGGGACCGAAGTCCACCAACATGTACGATTCCAAGGTGACTTGGTCGACCGACTACAACGGTAAGAAGGTGCTGACCGCCGTACATCGCACGGCAAAGGGAGCCCCCGAGGGCGGTAACTTCACCTTCGAAGACGGCCACGTGGAATGGTACAACGGCAAGCGGGTGTCGCTGGGTTCCGACTACAGCGGCTGGCAGTGCTACTTCAAGATTCCCGTCGAAACGGTTCAGTAATCTGGCCCGCCTTCACCCGGATTTCCTTCAATTCCGGCGGACTGTCTTCCTTTGGGGACATGCTTCCGCCGGAATTTTCTTTTTGTCACACTACGCCGTGCCTTCGAATCCCGATCGCCGTCCGCTGATTGTCCTGGCCGTCCCCGACGAAACTCGCGCCCTGCTCAAGCTCGCGCGGGCACGCTGGGGTTCAGCAGCCATGGGGAAGTCGATCCAGCGGGGCGAACAGGGAAAGGAAATCCGTGTGGGACCGCTGCGCATTCTCACCACCGGCATGGGGCAACGTCAGGCGGAGCTCTCGATTCGTGCATCGATCGATGCCGAGCGTCCGGTATGGCTGGTCACGGGAGGGTTCACCGGCGGACTGAATCCGGCACTGAAACTCGCGGATCTCATTTGGGACGCCGATCCGAATTTCCCCGCACGCGCCTGGCTGGAACACACCGGCGGAGTTCGGGGAACCTTTCATTGTCATCCCACGATCGCGGCCACCGCCCGATCCAAGGAGGAGCTCCATCGCACCACGGGAGCCGATGCCGTGGAGATGGAGTCGGGTGTGATCCGGTCGATCTGTTCCAAACTTGGGATTCCGTCGGCCACGCTGCGGGTCATTTCCGACACGGCCGATGCGGACATGCCGCTCGATTTCAATCGGATCACCACGCCGGATTTGCGGCTCGATCCCCTGAAGCTGGCCTTGGAGATTCTGAAAGCGCCGCAGAAGATACCGCGCCTGATCCGATTCCAGGGCGAGATTGCCCGAGCGGCACAAACGCTCGCGGAGCAGTTGGTGAAGGCGCCGATCTAAGGCGCGGGGGAGCCGCGCGGACAAGGATTCACGCCACTCGGAATGAGCATAGCCCCGGCCTCAAGGTCGGGGTTATTCTCACTCAATCCCCCTTCAACGCTTCAACTTTTCAACCCTTCAACCGCCGCTCCGCGGCTGCCTCCTCAAAGCGATGCGGCGACCCGACCGAGATGGCTGGTCAAGAAGGGCAGGAGCTGTTTCTTCCGCGAGACCACGCCCTCGAGTTGGAAGATGCCCGGGGAGATTTCAGGGTAGGGAATGGTGCTGATGAAACGGGCCGGCCCCGCCACGAGGAGCAGCGAGGTTTGGAGAACCACATCGGTCACCAGCAACGCGGAGAACAGGTACCCCTTCGAGGTGCGATAGGCATCGAGTGCCCCCTGAACTTCGGCCTGCTTTTTGTAGAAATTGTCGAATCCCAGCTCCTCGATCTGCGCCACGCTGAAGGTATGGCCGGCCTCGGTGTATTCCTTGCAGTCGGTGGTGATCGCCTGCGGGACGGGACGGGACACCAGTACCGAGCCGGATTGAAACAGCTTCTCAGTAAACTCCGTGGCATCGACCTGCGCGCAGCGTTCGAGCCGTGCGAGGATCTCTACATCGCGCTGCGTCGTGGTGGGCGAGGTGAGATTCAGGGTGTCGCTCACCAGGCCGGCGAGGAGCAGTCCGGCAATCGAAGGCTGGAGCTCCACTCCATGACGAAAAAAACAATCGGCAACGATGGTGCTCGTGGAGCCCACGGGTTCGTTGCGAAACAGGATCGGCTGGGAGGTGCTGAAGGAACCGATCCGGTGGTGGTCGATGACTTCCAGGATCTCCACCTTGTCCGCGCCCTGCACGGCCTGGGTGAGTTCGTTGTGGTCGACGAGGATCAACTGCCGCTCGACTTTTTTGAGGAAGTCGGACTTGGACAGAATTCCAACCACGCGCTGTTCCTCATCCACCACGGGAAAGGCCTGGAACTGCGACTCGGCCGCCACAGGCATGACCGCGCTGAGCGATTCATCCGCACCAAACGTGAGGAAATCTTCGCGCAGCAGGTGCTCCACCGAAATCGCCGCGCGACACAACATCGAGGTCGTGGCGGAGTCGTTCGACGTCAGCAACAGCGTGACCTCGTTGCGACGCGC
The DNA here is from genome assembly GCA_947454705.1 of Verrucomicrobiota bacterium. Taxonomy (GTDB): domain Bacteria; phylum Verrucomicrobiota; class Verrucomicrobiia; order Limisphaerales; family UBA9464; genus CAIVQB01. Next base: position 83,595 of record CANGKZ010000018.1, on the reverse strand, counting down.
GAGTTCGTGGATGTCGTGGGAGACGTCGTGTCCGCCGGTGACCACCACGATGCGGACGCGGTCCTCGATGGCGAGGCGCTGGATGTCCTCGCGATCGCCGACCACCACCACGAGTTTCTCCGGTGCGTAGGTGGCAAGACGGGCGGCGAAGGATGCGGCCTTCATGGCGCCGACCATGAGCACGAGGTCCTCTTCCTTGTCCGGCTCGAAGGCGCAGATCATTTTGGCCTCGAGCACCCGGGCGAGGCTGCGAACCGAAGCCACGATTCGGCGCGAATCGTACATGCGGTTGCGCGAGGGGTAGAAAAACTTGCTGGCCTTGAAGACCGACATGAGGCCGAGGCAGCGACGTTCATCGTCGAGGACGGGAAGCACGCGGATGTTTTTCTCATCCATCACCGAGAGCGCCTCGACCACGCTGGTCTTGGGAGGAACGCCGATGACGTGCGATTGCATCACGTCGCGAACCTTGGGTGAAACGTCGGCCACGAACTTGGGCGGCGGGACTCCGAAGGTGCGGAGCACGAAATCAATCCGCTCATTGGTGTCCCCGCAACGGGCCGCTACGGCCGTGGGCACGCCGGTGCGACGTTTAAACTCGGCATAGCCGATGGCCGAGCAAATGGCGTCTGTATCCGGATTGCGATGGCCGATGACGAGGATCTCGCTCATGTGGCGTACTTGGGATAGGCGAAGCGCGGACGCTGTTCAATCGCAGAGGCGGAAAAAGGCGTGCCGAGAGATTTGGACACTTTCGGTTTGGCATCACCGGCGGTGTCTCCGAATCTCCGCCCGTGCCAAGTCGCGTCCTCGCCATCGCCAATCAAAAGGGCGGTGTCGGTAAAACCACCACCGCCATCAATCTGTCCGCCTGCCTCGGGGTTCGCGGACTCCGTGTCCTGCTCATCGATCTCGACGCGCAGGCCAACGCCACCAGCGGCCTCGGCCTCGAAAAGCTGGAAGGCGGGAGTGTTTACCGGCCGCTGCTCGGTGAAGGCGGGCTTCAGGAACGCATCAAGCCCACGGCATTTCCCGGTCTTTCGATCATCCCCAGCGAGATGGATCTCTGCGGCGCAGAGGTGGAGCTCGCACGGTCGGACGATTACCTGAACCGCCTCAAGCGCGCGCTGCAGCCGATTCGGGATTCGAACCAGTTCGATGTGATCATCCTGGACTGCGCACCGGCCCTGGGAATTCTCACGCTCAACGCCTTTGCGGCCGCGGAGCGTCTGATTGTTCCGCTCCAGTGCGAATACTACGCGCTCGAAGGTGTGGCGATGATCACCCGGATCCTGGGACAGATCCGCGACACCGGGATCAATCCTGGTCTGGAACTGCTCGGTGTGGTGATGACCATGTACGATGGCCGCACCAAGCTGGCGCAGAACGTGGTCTCCGAAGTGCGCCAGCATTTCGGAAACGTGGCCTTCGAAACCATGATTCCGCGGACCACCCGAATTGCCGAGGCTCCCAGCTTTGGTAAACCAGTGACCGTGTACGATCCCTACAGCGCGGGTTCGGCCGCTTACGAAGTGCTCGCGGGCGAGGTCGCCACCCGGCTCGGGCTTTAGTCCGTTGCGGAGGCGCGTTTCCCGATTGCCCCTTGACCGGATCGGGGGCTCCGGGAGACTGGACGCCTACGTATGAAATGGACTCCGTCGCTTGTGACCGCCGCGCTGGCGGGCATCACCACTCTCAACGCCGCGGACTGGCCCCAGTATCGTGGTGCCAAAACGGACGGCACCACCCCGGAGCGCATCGCGACCTCGTGGCCGGCCTCGGGACCCGCCGTGGTTTGGAAGGTCCCCTCGACGGGTGGATTTAGTTCCTTCGTGGTGGGCAAGGGACGCGTGTTCACCCAGGAACTCCGCGAAGTGGAAAGTGCCCAACAGGAGACGCTCGTGGCCCGTGCTGCCGATACCGGCAAGGAGCTCTGGCAGCAGGCTCTGGGCACGATGAAGATCAACGACGGCGGCCAGTCCGGTGCCAAGGGCAATGAAGGCGGCGACGGTCCGCGCTCCACCCCGGCGATCGACGGGAATCATGTTTATTCCCTTTCCGCCAAGTTGGTGCTGACCTGTTTCGATGCCGCGTCGGGCAAGACGGTGTGGCGTCACGACCTCCTCAAGGAACACGCCGGTCGCAACATTTCGTGGATGAACGCCGCCTCGCCGTTGGTCGAGGGCAAGCTGGTGATCGTGGGCGGCGGCGGGCCTGGCGAATCGCTGATCGCGTTCAACAAGGATTCCGGCGAGGTCGCCTGGAAGGCCTTCGACGAAAAGATCACCCACGCCACGCCGGTGGTTGCGAACATTCATGGCACGCGCCAAGTGGTGTTCTTCCTGCAGTCGGGGTTGCTCTCGGTGGATCCCAAGACTGGTGCCGAACTCTGGCGTCATCCGTTCCCTTACAAAGTTTCCACGGCGGCATCGCCGGTGGTGGACGGCGACATTGTGTACTGCTCGGCCGGATATGATGTCGGCGCCGGAGCCGCACGCATCAGCCACTCGGGCGGCAAGTGGACCGCGGAACCGGTCTATCGCTTCCCGGGCAACAAGCCTTTGGCCAACCACTGGAGCACGCCGGTGCTGCACAACGGCAACCTCTACGGCATGTTCCAGTTCAAGGAATACGGCAGCGGCCCGGTGAAGTGCGTGGATATCAAAACCGGTACGGTGAAGTGGGAGAAACCCGGATTTGGCCCCGGACACGTGATCCTCGTTGGGGATCAGGTGATGGCGTTGTCGGATGCCGGCGATCTCGTGCTCTTCAAGGCGGATCCGACGGGCTACCAGGAAATCGCCCGCGCCACCGTGTTGTCGGGCAAGTGCTGGACCACTCCGGTGGTGAGCAATGGTCGCGTGTACGCGCGCAGCGCCCGCGAGGCCGTCTGTCTGGATCTGAATCCCAAGCGCGCTTCGCGCTGATTCAGCGACTGCAAAAGGTCCTTCTTCCAAAGCCCGGTCTCGTTCGCTCGATGCGAAATGAGCCGGGCTTTTTTACGTCCACGAATTCCTAGCCCATTGGCGAGGGAGTCGAATTCAACCGCAACTCTCCCTTCAAGAGACCGAAGATTTCGACGTCGTAAGCCTCTCCCTTGGCGACCCAGCGCTTGCGAAGCAGCCCTTCGCGGACGAATCCGAGTCGCTCCAGGAGTTTAACAGATGCGTGGTTCGCAGGGTTGACCTCAGCTTCAAGTCGGCGCAGCGCGAGATCGCTGAAGGCGTGGGCGATCAATCCGCTGAGGGCTTCGCGCATCAGCCCCTGTCCCCAATGGGCCCGCCCCAACACGTAGCCCAGTTCGGCACGGGCGCTGCCTTCCTCGTAGCGAAACAACAGGCAGCTTCCAATGACCCGATGGTCTTCCTTTCGGATCACGACGCACTGCTGCGCGGTTCCGGGGGCCTGCAACCGCTGCATGCGTTCAAACCAGGCCTGCGCATCAGCCATCGATTGCCAGGTGGCGTAGGGCAGGTGCCGGGTGACCAGGTCGTCGCCATTCACCGCCATCAGATCCGTCAGATCGGTTTCGCGCACGAGGCGGAGTTTCAGCCTCGGGGTTTCGATGACGGATGTAATCGCGAGTGGCATTCGCTCCGCAGTTTACGCGCCGGTTTCGACGCGAACGCCGCCGGAGTCGGCCCGGAGGATTTCGAGTCGGGATCCTGGCAACGCGCGCGACATGGCGCGGGACACGGCTTCGGCACGGTCGAGCGTGAGGCAAATGATGGTGGATCCGCTGCCGCTCAACCACCCGCCGATCGCTCCGGCGCGCTCGCCCGCCTGGATGACGCCGGAGAGCTGGGGAATGAGCGCTTCGCGGTACGGCTGATGAATGCGGTCATCGAAGCATCCACGCAGCGCCTCCAAATCCCCGGCCGCAAACGCCGCGGTGATCAGCGCAACGCGGGTGAGGCAATGAACCGTGTCCGCCTTGGAGAACTGGAGCGGCACGAGTTTGCGGGCGGCTGGCGTGCTGACTTCGAAGTTCGGAATCAGGGTCACGAACCGCGCCGCGGCGGGCAGGGAGAAGCGAACCCCACGGGCCACGCCGTTGACCATGGTGGAGGCGGTAAATCCACCGAACACGGCCGGAGCGGCATTGTCGGGATGCCCCTCCAGCGTGCTCACGAGTTCGAACAAGGCCTGCCGGTCGAGCGGACTCCCGTGAATCGCATTCAGAGCCGCCACGCATCCCAGGCGTGCCGTCACACTGGAGCCGAGTCCGCGGGCAATGGGCACGTCGCCTTCGAGCCAGATCTCGAACCCCGACACCTTCTTCTTCGCCCGTTTGGCGAAGGCTTGGGCCGCTTCGGCCAGCATGGCGGTGGCGCCTTCCCGCGCGTCGTCGGCGATGGCGGATCGAATGGTGATTGCCGCGTTGCGCCCGGCTGTGGGCTCCACCCGGATCCGATTGTACAAACGCAGCGCGATGCCGAGGGTATCAAATCCGGGGCCCAGATTGGCGGTGGTTCCCGGAACGCGAACGGTGGCGGAGGTGGGCATGGGGAAAATCGAAGTTCGAAGATGGAAGATCGGAGAGCGGGATCTGGCGGGGCGTCAGTCTTCGCGCTTGGGGTCGCGATCAAGCAGGTCGGAGACCGCTTTTCGCGGATCCTTGCCTTCGTAGAGCATGGCGTGGACTTCGGCGATGATGGGGCAGGTGATCTGGCGACGCAGGGCCAGTTCATGTGCGCTGCGGGTGGTGGGATAGCCTTCCACTGCGGAGACGCTCGACGCGAGAATCGCCGCGGCAGATTCCCCTTTGCCAATGCGTTCGCCGAAACTCCGGTTCCGGCTCAATCGGCTGAAGCACGTCACGGTCAGATCGCCCAGGCCGCTCAAACCGGAAAGCGTGGCCGGCTCGGCTCCGCAGGCGACTGCAAGACGGGTCATCTCGGAACGTCCGCGCGTGACCAGCGCGGCCTTCGAATTGTCCCCAAAGCCGAGCCCGTCGCAGACGCCAGCAGCAATGGCGATGACGTTCTTCAACGCTCCTCCAAGTTCGACTCCGACCAGATCGGTGCTGGAATAAATCCGGAACGAAGGACGATGAAAGGCACTCTGAATCTGGCACGCTTTTGCCGGATCGACGGAAGCGGCAACGACCGCTGTGGGAATCCCGCGGGCCACTTCCAACGCCAGCGAAGGACCGGACAGCGCGCACGGAATGGCGTGGGGCATGGTCTGTTCGACGACGCCGGTCATGGTCAATCCGGTGTGGTACTCGATTCCCTTGGTCACGCTGACTGCCAGGGCCCTCGACGATCCCATCCGCTCGGTGATGGCGCGGAACGCCGTGCTGGGAACTGCGAGGACCACCACTTCGGCGGATTCCGTTGCGCGGGCAAGATCGGGTTCGAGTGCCAGCGTCGGGGGCAATGGAATGCCCGGGAGACAGCGCTCGTTCACCCGGTTGCGCTCAAGCACGGAAAGGTGATCGGCGTTGTGTCCCCACAGGACCACGTCGTGTCCGTTCCGATTGGCCACCAGGGCCAGCGCCGTGCCCCAGGCTCCGGCTCCCACCACGGCGATCTTCACGGAGTGCCTCCTCCGGATTCCGGCTTGTCCGCGGTCGTCGCCTTCTTTTTGCCGATGCGGTTCTCCGTCCCGGCGATCAAGCGTTCGATGTTTGGCTTGTGCTTCCAGATCGCCAGCAGCGCGAGTACGAGGGTTAGAACCACCACCGGCAGCGGTTCCCGGTGCAGCGCGGTGGCCACGGGCAGCACCGCTGCCGCCAGGATGCTGGCCAGCGAGACGTACCGGCTGAGCGCGAACACCACGATCCAGGCTCCGAGGGTGATCAAAAACGGTACAGGCACGAGCGCGGCGAGAACGCCTGCGGAGGTGGCGATGCCCTTGCCGCCCTTGAAGGCGAGCCAGCAGGTGTAGTTGTGTCCGAGGACCGCGCTGAGTGCGGCGATCATGGGAAGCGCACTGACCCACGGGTTGGTGTCGGCCATGGGAACCCAGAAGTGTCGGGCAATCAGCACCGAGGCCGCGCCTTTGAGGGCATCGATCAAGAGAACGAGAATGCCTGGGCCCTTGCCGAGGGTCCGGAACACGTTGGTTGCGCCCATGTTTCCGGAACCGACTTTTCGAATGTCGATTCCGCGGGAGCGGGCGACGAGATATCCGGTAGGTATGGAGCCCAGGAAATATCCCGCGACCAGGGTGAGCGTCAGACTGAGCAGAAACACGGGCCTGTTGTAGCGGTCCGATGCCGGCAATCTCCAGCGCGGACTTTTGGGATCTCCATTCGAACTAGGGGTTCCCGGAGTCGAATGATTGAACCTGGGATCGGCAGTTGAAGGGTTAAAAAGTTGAAGCGTTGAAGGGGAATCCGACGCTGCCGCTAGAAATTTCTCACTCGTTTGGGGTCCCGTCCTTAACAGGTTCGGGGAGGCGTATCCCGAGGCAAACAGTTACTCTTCGGTTTCCGCGCCGGTGTTCTGATAGGCGGCGTTGGCTTCGTCAAAAGCGGTAGAGGACTACCGCAGTCCAAGACCTGGCGGATTTCGATACCAGGGCGATGGGGCTCGAAAGCGCCGGGAAGTGCGCCAGTCCTCTGGCGCTTTGCATCCAGGTTCCCCGTCAACGCTTCAACTTTTCCACCGTTCAACCGCCGCCTTGAGGTTGAACCCAGCACGGCTGCGCGCACGTCCGCGCGCCCATGCCGCATGCGGATGAGACCAGGGCTACTGTTCGAGGAGGGTACGAATCGTTTGGAACCTCGGATCCTTTGGGAAAAGTTTTCGCAGGTCCGGGAGTGCCGGATTCGATTTCACTTGGGCATCGCTGGCCTGGAAGGCTCGTTCGAGACTAACCTTGGCTTCGGATTTTTTCCCGAGCGCGGCCTGCACCTGAGAGAGATTCAACCAACCGTCGGCAGAGTTCGGTGCCAGCTGAGTGATCTTGAGGAGGGTGGTTTCCATGCGGTCCGGCCGGATGACCTCGCGGTATCCTTCGGCGAGCTGCAGGAGTTGGCCGACATCCGAAGAGCTCGCCAGAAGGCTGTCGAACACCGCGATCGCCTCGTTCGAGCGACCGGATTGGAACAGGGTGGCGGCTGCCTGGAAGCCGGCTCCGAAGTTGGTGGATGAGCTTCGGATCTGGGCTTCGAGATTGGCCAGGGTCTCGGCATTCACCGGGGTGGTGCCACCGGCGCCGCGGACGCGTTCCAACTGACGCACCAGTTCGCGAATGCCGGTGTTTTCGAGGTCGAAGGCCTCGCAGGTTTTGGCGATGGCCAGGGCCTCGTCCGGACGAGCGGTGGCGGCGAGGAGCGAGGCGAGATTCCACGTGGTTTCCGGGCTGTAGGGGCAGAAGGCGAACGCCTGCTTGAGGGCAAACTCAGCCTCGCGAAGGTATCGCTGCTGCGCGACCGGATTGGTGGAGTATTGGGAGCGCCATCCATAGATGCTTTTGCCCTGAGCATTGCGCAGCTTGCTGAAGGCTTTCTGAGCGTTGTCGTCGCGAACGAACTTGGGATCGCCCGTGAAACCGGTGAGATCACGGCGCTGATAGGTCTTCAGGGCGAAGTTGCAGATTTCGGCGATCGGGGTGGATTCCTTGAGCCAGTTGCCGATGAAGCGGGCGGAGTACTGGCTCCAGAACTCGTGGTCGCGCTGCATCTGTTCTTCGCTGAGCTCGGCCACCGGGTTCCGCTCGATCTTCATGATGATGCCGAACGGGGTCAGATGCGGGTGCATCCACTTCAGCGGGAAGCTCTCCTCGATGTAAAACTCATGATCCGGGTTCTTGTCGAACATCACCTTGGTCAGGAGTCCGTTGATGGCCATGACCGCCACCTGGCCAGAGACGGAGATCCGTCCGTCCTGCATGGGTGTCACCACTTCGCCGGATTCCAACTGGCCCATGGAGTAGCGGCGAGCGGCATCGTCCGTGTATTCGCGATAGCAACGGGAGAGATCTTCGATGGATGCGGTTTGGATTTCGCGATCGGGGTAGAGTCCGCCGGGGCTGTTCTGGATCAGTCCTTCGTAGGCTTCCTCAAGCAGCAGTCGATTCAGGCGAACGCGATTGGCGGTGGGAGGATTTTGACGAGCGAACTGCTTCAGACGGTTGCTCAGCTTCACCTGCGCGAACCGCGTGGGATCATCGGCAAGCGAAGCTCCATCAATGATCTTGTTCAACGCTGCTGCCAGGGCCGCAGCGTCCGTGGGAACCGTGCCGCCCATTGCCTTGCGAAGATGCGCGGACAGGGGATCGGCCCCGGAGCTCAGGCGGGTGCGCAGCGCGTTGAGATCCTTGAAGTGATCGGCCTTGAAGAACGAGGAACCGGCGCGGCGTTCCTTTTCAATGGAAGCGCCGAGGGAGGTGAAGAACCGGTCGAGCGGCGCGGCCAATTGCGCGAGGGTGTTGGTGCGCCCGCGCGAGATGGATTTCGCGTCGTTCAGGAACCCCTGGAAGAACGGAGGGTCGATCTGCGCGCTCCGATTGTAGTGGGCGCGGATGTAATCGAGGTAGGTGTTGTCGGCGAGCGCGTTCTGGGTGATCAGGTACACGTCGCGGCGATCAAAGTTGGGATTCCGACGCTTGGCGGGAGGAATGAAGCTCTCGCAGAAAATCATGTAGGTCGGGCAGAAGCGGCCTGGATCGGTACCGCCGTAGAGCACGGCATCGCGGGCCATGGGAGGGTAGAGCGGCTTGCCTTTGGCGTCCTTGGGGGCGGGAGCGGCCGAGGTGTCCACGCCGGGCTCGAACATGTCGTGGCCGAACCAGAATCCGTAATAGTGCCCGCGTTGCTCATTGTCGGCCCAGTGCGAGAAGATGGAGTCGGCCGGGATGAGGAGGAACAGCGCCAGGAAGGGAACGAAGATCCGCTGCTGCTGACGCAGGAAAAGCAGGGCGATGAACAGCACCGAGATTCCCACGCTGATGCCCGCGCCGATGCGCAGGGTGGTAAACTGGGTGTCGAGGAACACCAGCGCGAACTCGTAAAGGTTGAAGGCAAACACCACGAACGCGCCCACGAACAACGGCAGCCGGACCTCCTCGAATCGGGTGAGAATCAGCGCACCGATCAACGCGAGGCCGTATCCGACCGCGAGCGCGACGACGACGTGCGACGAGGTGAAGAAGACCTTCACCATTTCACGGCTCTGACGATCCACACCGGGGTTGAGCAGGATGAGCAGCACGAACGCGAGGCAGAGGTAGATGGCCGTGAGACCAAAAATCCACGCCCGCTCGCGGCGTTGCATGCGATTGAGGAAGGCGAAGGGAACGAGACCGATCAGGAGGTTCGCCCAATTGAACTCTTCCTTGGCTCCCTGGGCGTACATCTGGATCTGCGCGAAGAGCAGCCCGATATCGAGGCTGGGATTGGTCTTCTCGTACTGACCGCGGGTGAAGGCATGGACGAATCCCTCGGCCGTGCGGGGATAGCCCCAGTTCATCGGGGGGTTGGTCATCGAGGCCACCGGCATGTAGAAGTAGAAGGCGGCGCCCGCGAGGAAGAAGACCGCGCACAACAATGCCGGGACCGTGTAGCGGAGCAGCCGTTCTTTCTTTTCCGTGCCGTAGGAGATTCCGAACAATCCGAGCGTTGCCAACAGGGTTGCTCCGGAAAGCAGTTTAAGGCTGGCGGCGACGGCATTTTCCAGGCCGCGCAATTCCACCATCAATTGTTCCGCGGAACGTCCCTGCGCCACCAGCTGACCGGCCTTGGCCGACTGGTCCATCAGGGTGAGCGCGGCGTAGTTGTAATTGAGGAAGAGCAGCGCGATTACCCCGGCGACGACACCGGCGGTCCACCAGCGGGCTTTGGCGGTAATTTCCCCTGTGGCTGAGTACGCGGCGGCGAACATCAGGATGCCGACGCCGTTGAACACGGTGAAGACGCCCGGGTTGTCGCTCAACATGCCGGTCAGATTGAAGGCGCGTCCCGTGACCACCACGGTGTAGGCAAGGGCGCTGAGGAAGCAGAAGTCGCGTCCCATCTTGCGATCCGCCGCCAACACCAGGAACACGATGCCGATGGCGGCCACGATCAAGGTCTGGTGGTTGCAGAAACAGAGGCCGAAGAGGAACAGCGCGAAATAGAGGTACCGATGTTGGTCCGGGCGGTGAATCCAGCGGAGGAGCAGCGCGAGCATGCCCATGAAGGTCAGCACGGCGAGGGTGTACACCTCCACAATGACCGCCTGGCTCCAGATGTATCCATTGAAGCCAATCAGCACGCCGCTGACGATGCCCGACACCAGGCACAGCGGAGTCTCCCAGCGTTTTTCCAGCGATTTGAAGAGGTCAATCCCTTCAAGAATCATGCTGCTCCCGCGGGAGACGAGGAGCGCCACCAGACCCGCCGAGGCGGCGGCGGCCACCGCCGAGGACACCGAAACGCGGAACGCGATGTTCGAAAAGGGCAGGAGCTTGGTGAAGAGCCAGGTGTAGAGGGTCCACACCGGATAGCCCGGAGGATGCGGAACACCGGCGTACATGGATCCGACCGCCAGTTCTCCCGAGTCCTCAAGGGTGAGGTCCGGGGCGAGCGTGAGGAGGTAGCCAATCAGGACAAGAATTGTGGTCGCCCAGAAGGTGATCCAATCGACCCGACGGAACAGCCCACCCGGCAGCGCTTCGACCGGGGGCGCCGACTCGGACGTCGGCGGAACGGCACGGGTTCGCGATGCGGAAGCGGCGACGGAATTCGAACTCGACATAGTGTGACGAAATCAAGGGACCTACGAGCGGCAAACTTGCGACGGTGCGGAAACGGTTCAGCACCTATTGGACGAAGGACCCGGAACGGGTAGTGGAAGGAGCCGGTACGTGGTTTGTCCACGTAAAACTGGCCGGCGGCAGGGCATTCTGGGCGCTCTGTTCGCTGGCAAATCGCAGGACCGCACGCTGGGCCGGGTCGCCAGCCTGCAAACTGTCCACCGGAAACCCTCGAACTGAGAGCATGGATGGCATCATCAGGGTGACGAACAGGGAGCACGCCGCAACCGGAGTAACCCATGCCATCCAGGGCAGGGGCCTTGGCTCGGTCGAACCGTTCGAGACAGCCCGGTTGGTGACTGTGAAAAGCGCCGCCTTAAGAGCCGGAGAGGGGCGGCGCGGCGTCCAGGAGGACAATCGGTCGATCAAGGGATCGCGCTGTGGGTCGGTCGGGTTCATAGGCGTTGTCTTCAGAAACAGAAAGGGAGTTGAGGGCGGAGGATGCGAGGCAGGTCCTCAGGCGTTCCAAGCCATAGCGGTAACGTCCCGCCACCGTGTTTGGGGATTTTTGGAGCAGGGAACCGATCTCTTCGAAGGTGTGGTGGTGCCAAATCTTGAGCACGATGACCTCGCGCTGATCGGGAGGAAGCTTCTCCAAACACGCCACAGCGGCGGCTTCTCCGGGCTCCTCGCCGGATCCTGGTTCGAACCAAGAATGGGACTCCCATTCCCGCACCCACCGCCGCCAGAGGCTTCGCCGGTAGTTGAAGGCGCGATTCCGGACCGCCCGGACGAGGTAGTGCGACGGCTTGGCCGGCAGTTCCTCCAGCGCAAGCAGGGCGATGAAGACCTCTTGGACGATGTCCTCCGCCTCGGCGTGATCGAGACCGAGGGCGCGTCCGTAAAGAATCAACTTGGCAGCCTCGGCCTCGTACAAGGCTTCGCACCATTCGGATCGATTCTGGACGTCGGATAAAGTCACCGTTCTAATGCATGGACACTGCTGGCGGGGAATTTGTATGAACATTTCCAAGATTTTTTCAAATCCCCGGGCAACGTTTTGCGCCCCGGGGTGTTTACCGACCATGCGATCGATTTCGCGCCTGTCTGAATTCTCGTGGCAGCCCGTCCTGGCTGCCGGGTTTATTGCGTCGGCATGGACAGCCGGTGCGGTGACCTCGGATTCGACCGCTGGGGCAGCCCCCTCGACCGCTCCAGCTCCCACCGTCAGCGGAGCGCCGCCCAACAACCCGTATTTGGTCATCACCAACCGGAACGCGTTCGCAATCAAGCCGCCCCCCCCTCCTCCGGATCCGAAGGCCAACACCCCGCCGCCGCCCCCTCCGAACCTGTTTGTCACCGGGTTCAGCCGGCTCAAAGGAGTCAAGAAGGCCTATCTGGTGCTGAATCGCCCTGGAAAGCAGCCGGATTACCTGGTGGTGGACGAAGCCTACGATGTGGATGGCTTGAAGGTGGTGTCGATCGATCCCAAGCGGGAGTCCCTCACGGTGGTCAACAGCGGCACGGAGGTGACCCTGAATTTCAAGGACAACGGGATGAAGCCGGGCATCGTCCCGAATGCCCCAATGGGCGGGCCCAACGGAGTGGTTCAACCGGTTCCTGGTCTTCCCGGAGGCGGGGGCATTCCTCGTCCGACTCCCCAGGTCTATGCCCCGGGTTCCCCCGGCGCTCCGGCGGTGATTCGTCGCGGTGGAATGGAAGCGCTGCCCACGGCGGATCCCCAGGAATCCGATGTTCCAATCAACCGAAACAGTCGTCGCGGCGTTTATCTGGGCGGCGGCGTCCCGCCGACCATCACCACGGAGACCGAGGTGGTGAATCCCAATCTTCCCGTTCCCAGCGCCGCAAGCGTTCCTGCGGCTCCCGGCGTGGTGGCCAATCCAGGCTCCGGACGCCAGCCGCCTCCTGTACCTTATTTGGGACGTTGAACGTTCCCGCAACCCGGCGGCCTCACCTCCAATGGGGATTCGAAGGGTCTGAGTTGAAGCGTGGAAAAAAGAGGGCCCGGAAATTCCGGGCCCTTTTGCTTTGGACTGATTTCGGCGTTCGGCATCCGGGATGCGGAGCCGCCGAACTTTCTCAGGCGCGGATCAGCTTGGCGGCCTGAGCGGCGGTGGCGCCGTCATGAACAATGGCCATCAGCGCGCGGGTCATGCCGGCGGGATCGCTGTGCTGGATGATGTTCCGGCCGTACACGATTCCCGCTGCGCCCTGTTGAATGAGGGTTTCGGTGCGGGCGAGGATCTCGGCATCGGCCGCCTTGCCTCCGCCGCGGACCAGCACCGGGATGCGTCCTGCGATCTCCACCACGCGGTGGTAATCCACCACGGCATCGGTGGGATCCGCCTTGATGATGTCCGCCCCGAGCTCCACGGCCTGGCGCACCAGCGGGAGGATCTTCTCGAGATCCCCGTCCACCATGTAGCCACCGGCCTTGGTGTTGGGCTGGAACACCAGCGGTTCGATCATCAGCGGCATCGAGTACCGATCGCACTCGGGTTTGATGCGAAGAATGTTTTGGATGCACTGATCCATCACCTCGGGTTCGCCCGGGATGCGGAACAAATTCACCACCACGCAGGTGGCATCGAGGCGCAGGCCCTGTTCCACCGGGGAATCGATCATGCGGCTGAATAGCGCGCGGGGGAGCTGGGAACCGTAGACGTTGGCGACATCGGTGCGGAGCACGAGGGCGGGCTTCTCCTTGCCGGGGAGCGATTGCAGGTAGTGGGCCTGTCCGACGGTCAACTGGACGGCGTCGGGCGCGGCGGACACGACGGTCTGAACCGCCTTCTCCAAGTTCTCGATGCCGGCGAGGAATCCGCGCTCGTTGAAAAAGCCGTGGTCGATGGCGACATCAAAGCAGCGGTTGGACTTGGCGTTGAAGAGACGATTGAGACGGTACGCTTTCATGAATGATCGGTGACGGAGAATGCCCGCACAGCGGCGGGGATTTCCATCGCCAAATGCGGAGGGCCCATGGGGCAATTCAAAAGGCTCAATGCAAAATGAAAAATGAGGCCTTCGGATTATCAACTTTGGACTTCATGGCAGCACCCGCATCCGGAAGAAGTGAGCCGCCCGGGAGGCGGGCAGGGTGACGGTTTGGAGCCCCGCGCCTGCGCCTCGATCGGTTCCAAATTCGGTCACCGCAGCGTAGGGCCCTTCAGGGGCCAATGACGATTCAAGGCGCACCATCGCATCCGGCCTTCCAATCCAACGCAGCGCGATTCCGCCCCCGCGCGCAGGAATGCCGGCGAGTTGAACGACTGCGGCATTCGGAGGCTCGGCGAGAAAACGAACCCGGTTCGGGAGCCGCCCGCCTGGGCCTGCTGCTTCCGCTCCATCGGCCCCTTCGGCCGAAAGCGGATTCGATCCATTCATCCATTCCCATCCATCCGGTAGGCCGTCGCCGTCGGTGTCGGGATCGTTCGGATTCGTTCCGAGGGCCAGTTCTGTGGCCGTGCTCAATCCGTCGCCGTCCGGATCCTCGGATGCCGGATCCGTTCGTCGGAACTCCGTGGTGTCGAACACAACGCCGTTGGTCCCCACGGCCTTCACCCGCAGCACATCCGACTGGACCTCGATTTCAACCAGATGATGCCGCGATTCAAAATGGGCGCTGCCGGGATCCCGTTCCCACATCGGATACAAGATGCTGCCGCCGCCACCGGTGACGACGTGGTGGACGCCGTTGGTGGGGCGCAGCCGCTCGTAGGAATGATCGTGCCCGGCCAGCACCAGTTGAACACCGGTTCGCCGCGCAAGAGGATACAGGATCGATCCGATCTGAACGCGGTCCAGAAGTCCGTCGAGGTTCCGATCATCGGGGCGGTGCAGTCCCGAGGTGTTCAGGGGATGGTGCAGCGCGATCCATTTCCACGGTTTCTTCGATTGCAGCAAATCCGCCTCGAGCCACTTCAACTGGGGAGAGTTGGTGCTGATGAGATACTGCGAGGCGTAGGGCTGAAAGAGCATCGCCACGTGAACATCCCCGGCGTCGAACGAGTAGTAGAATTCCGGTCGCGTGTGATCGATCAGATGTTGCGCGGGCGGCGTGGAATTCGTTGGCGGCATGAGGGTCCGGATAAAGGGATCCTCGCCGGCGTAGAGGTCGTGGTTGCCCCAGACAAAATAGTACGGGATGGAGCGCAACGCCTCACGGTAAACGCTCAAACACCGCGTGTCGGAATAGGGAAAGGTGAAGCTGGGGTATACGACGTCGCCGAGATGCACGATCACGTCCGGATTCCGCGGGGCGATTATTCGCGCCACGGCAAATTGTCCCGAAGTCCCGGCCCCGGAATCGCCAAGTACAATCCATTTCGTCGATCCCGTGGAAGGAAGCGTGCGAAGCGAATACGTGGGCGAGGTGATCCAGTCCGCACCAGATTGGATTCCCGCCCGGTAGTACACCGTCTGGCCCGCAGGCAGATTGGTAAGATCGAATTGGTGATGCAGCTCTGAAGCGCGCCCCGTGAGCGACGCCCCAAGAGCCTGGGTGGGGCCGTATTCAAGGCGTCCCAAGGTGGGTGCCGGGGTGTCCCAAAGGATCGTGGCACGCTCGCTCG
This sequence comes from Verrucomicrobiota bacterium, assembly GCA_947454705.1. Taxonomy (GTDB): domain Bacteria; phylum Verrucomicrobiota; class Verrucomicrobiia; order Limisphaerales; family UBA9464; genus CAIVQB01. The sequence continues at coordinate 68,317 of CANGKZ010000018.1, read as the reverse complement.
TGATGTTGCGGGTAAGCGGTCCACGCGTGAAATTGCCCAGCAATTCCGGCACGAATACGAGGCTGTAGGCCGTGCTGTTGGCGGAGTGCAGCTGGAACGCTAGGAGATTGGTGCCGGCCTTGAGCAACGGGAGGGCGGCCGAGAGGTCGATGTCCACCGCCCCGTTGGGATCGCGGTAGCCCGCCCGCTGATCAAACGGCACAAAGCCTGCGGGGCCGTTGGTCAGATTCACCCGAAGCAATTCGCGTCCGTTGAGGAACGCCACAAATCCCCCCTGCCAATCGACCCGAAGAGTAAGAAATCGGAGTCTCGAGGGATTCTCGACCTGGAACGATTTCCGAAAATAAGTGGAGATGAACAAGCCGCTGCCATCCGTCAGCGGCGTGTTTTCCCCGTAGCCGCTCGGTGAGTAGCCGAAGCCGGATTCGCCGATCAGCCAGCCCGCATCGTCATAGCCCTCGCGCGTCCACGCACCGGGCGGTCCGGAAGGTTCGAGGGTCCCGAGCTGGTATCGCCACGGTTCACCCACTCCCACCAGCGCCAGGTCATCGGCCCGCAGTGCGGCTCCCCCAAGGAGACACAACAGAATGACGATCCATCGGTTCACGCCGCCGAGCATTACCCTGCGGGAAGCGGGTCCGCAATCACTCCGGCCAACGGAAGCGATCAAATCCGCGGGTGGAGTATTCCTCCACGGTGTCGTCCGGCTTGCGCAGGACGAGGGCCTCCACGCCGGGAAACTGTTTCAATTTTGGAAATGCCTGAGAGGGGCCCAGGACGCTCACCAGTTTGGAGAGGGCGTCCACGGTCATTCCCTCGGGTCCGATGAGGGTGACCAGCGAGTGATCGGTCAGACCAATTCCGGTCCGTGGATCCACGATGTGCGAGTAACGAATGCCATTGATCTCGGCCCGCTGAAAGACATCGCCGGAGGTCGCGAGAGCCTTTTTTCGAAGCGAGACAAAGCGCGGTTTCGGAGCTCCCGTCGTGTCGAAGACTCCCACTTCCACCTTCCAACCCCGCTGCCCCGGTGGAGGTTCCCCGGCCACCATGTCGCCTCCGCCACTCACCAGATATCGCGAGATTCCTGCAACGTTCAGCGCCTTGGCCGCCTCGTCCAGTGCGTAGCCCTTGGCGATCCCGCCTGGGTCCAGCCGCATTCCCGGGAGGACCAATTGCGCGGTGTGATGTTTGGAATCCAGCACCACCGAGTTCCAGCCGACGGCTTCCCGGGCAGCCGTGATCCGCTCGGGCGAGGGCAATTCGCGCTGACGTCGGGCGCGTTTCCAGAGTTGGACCAGGGGGCCGACGGTGATGTCGAAGGCTCCATCACTTGCCCGTGAAATGGTTTCCGCACGGGACAGGACATTCCACAGATCGGTGCCCACGGGAACCGCGACTCCGGATCCGGAACTGCGGGAGAGACGCGACAATTCCGATTCGGGCTCGTAGTCGCTCAGGATGGAGTTCAGCTCCGCGATGCGTCGCCACGCCGCTTCGGCCGCTCGAGTTGCGTGATCCGCATCCGGCGCATACAGAACGATCCGGAACGGAAGTCCCATTTGCGGGCGCTCGAATTCGAAGCGGGATTCCGCAGGTGCCGGGGGGCGATGACGGCATCCGGCAAAGACGGTCGTCAGGACGAGAACCAACCCGATGGCCCGGCGTAAAGTCATCCCAGGATCCGCTCGCGGAGTTGGGCGACGCTGGCGGTGCCGGTGGTGCCGAGCTGGTGAATCACAATGCTCGCCGCCGCCATCGCCAGTTCCATGGCCTCGCGCAACGTGCCACCTGCCGCGAGCGCCGCGGTGAGATTGGCGGTCACCGAATCACCGGCGCCCACGATGTCGATCGGACCACGCACCGGATGCGAGGCCACATGCTCCACGGTGCCATCGGGCAGTGCGCCCACGATGCCGCGTTCCGCCAGCGTCACGATGGCCGGCTGCTGATTCGCCTTCGCCATCGAGAGACACGCGGCACGGATCTCATCGATGGAATCCACCGACCGACCCGCCAGCGCACCGAGCTCGCGGGCGTTCATCTTGAAAATCAGCGACGGCCATCCGGACAATCCGCGACGGCTGTCGGCCACCCACGGCTGTCCGGCCGCGCGGGGAAGGGAACGGATTCCTTCGAGCAGCTCGGGAGTCACCACGCCCGTCGATGCCACATCCACCTGGTCGAGCACGATCACGCCATTCGCCTCGCGCGTGGCCTGGGCCAGCGCGGCGTTCAACGCGGTGCGATGCGCGGACGGGGTCGGCGTCCAGTTCTTCAGGTCCAACCGGCTCAACTCTTCCGGAGGCTGTCCCGGTCGATGCAGCAGCGGTTTGGAATACGTGAAGGTGTGACGATCGGGAGCGGTGAGAAATCCTTCCAGCACCACGCCCGGACGTGCCGCGAGGGCGCGTCGCAATTCCCAGCCTTCGCCATCGTCTCCGCACAACCCCACCGGACGAATCTCACCAATCCCCAGAGCGACGAGGTTGTTCAGGATGGTCCCGGCGCCGCCCGGCTGGCAGCGGGTGGCCATGACGTTGTGGACCGGGAGGTTGGTCTCGATCGAGATCTCCTGCCGCGCCGGATCAATGTCGAAATAGCGGTCGAGGCAGAAATCGCCCGCGACCGTGAGACGCAGCGAGGGGTACCTGCCGGTCAGTGCTTCGAAACGTTCGCGATTCATGCCGGGACCAGTTCGCGGTGGAGGTGGTGAATGAAATCCAGGTTGTCGCACTGCAGATACCGCATCGCGCCGCCCATCCGGGAGAAGCTCTTGCAGAACCGCAGGTAATAAGCGGGATTCGTCTTCGGCGGCTCGCCCTGGGTCCAATCCCAATTTCCGCCGTCCTGCAAATCCACCACGTAGATATCAAAATTGGAAACCGCAGGACGCCCGTTCTGGAACCGCAGGTTGTGCACGCAGCTCAGGCTCTTCTCGAACACCTGCGGAGCCATGATCGCGGAGCCGACCGACATCACCACGCCGCCATCCAGTCCTTCGACCGCACCGGCGAACAACCGAAAATCCTCGCCCGCACCTCGGCCAATGACCGAGCCGTTGAACATCGGATGGCAGGCAATGATGTCGTAGCCGATTCCCGGATGGATCGAAACGGGAACACCGGTTCGCCACGCCTGGGCAAGAATGCTGCCCTGTTTGAAGGCGTGTTCGACATCGATGCGGCCCGAAGGAATTCCGAACCGCTGCATGGCCGAAATGGCATCGCAGCACGCGCCCGCGAGCGGGTCACCGGGGAATTGCGAGACCGCCGCCATCATTTCCTCCAACGGGGGCAACGTGCAGCCGTCCTCATGGATGAAGCGTCCGAGCGAGCGTCCGTAGCCGAGTCCCGACAACGCTCCCGAAAGAAGCGCCAAGTGGATGTTGCGTCCGGTTTCGTCCCAGGTGCCAAAGGTGCCGGTGGCAACATTCTGTTCGACGCTTTCGGTGGAACGTCCAAGCCACGCGTATTCCCAATCGTGAATCGTTCCCGCGCCGTTGGTGGCCAGATGGGTGACGAATCCGCGCTCCATCAGATCCGTCAGCAGCAGTGCTGCTCCGTTTCGAAGCAAATGCGCGCCGTACATCAGGATCACCTGCGAACCGGCCGCGCGGGCCTGACGGATCTTCTCCGCAGCGCCGCGAATCACGGGAATCAATTGAGGAGCCACGGGGCGCAGCGGTGCATCCTTCGGGACCAGGATGTCCTCCACACGGGTGAGGCTGCGACGCTCGGCGAGCGGCAGCACCTTCAACCGGGACAGGTCGAGCGCGGGCATGGCGTGGGCTTGGAAAAGACGAACGACTCAGGCCGGGAAGAGGGAAGCCATCAGGGCGTCGAGATCCCGATAGTCCGGAATGCAAATGTCGGCACCCACGCCGAGCAGGCGCTGGCGCTTCCATTCGTCCATGTTGCCGGAGCCGTTGTTGGCCTCGTCGCTGGCCACCGCCACGGCGCATCCGCCGACCTGCTTGGTGTTCTCGATTTCCACGTAGCCGTCGCCGAACGCGAGGAGCGATCCACCCGGGATCTTGTGATCGGCGAGGATGCGGTCAATGACCATCTTCTTGCTGAACTTCCGATAGTCGTCCTGCGCGCCGTAGATGTGGCCCTTGAAATACTTGGTGAGATCGAGCGCCTCGGCCTCGGCCTTCACGAACTGCTCATCGGTACCGCTGGCGAGGTACAGCGTGAGCCCCCGGGCGGTCAGCGCTTCGAGCAGGGCGCGCGTACCAAAAACGGTAAAGTCATCGCGCACCAGCCGGCCGGCCTGGATGCCGTCCACGCGATGGCGGATGCGTTCATCGAGCCGGCGCAGGTACTCGTGCTTGTACTCGAGGGGTTCCTGCGGGGTGCCGCCGCGTTCCTTCACGCGGTCGGCGAGCTGGATCATCTGGTAGATGGTCTGCTTGCCGTTGAGGCGCATGATGTCCTCGAACGCGAGCTTGCAGCGCTCCTCGTAGGATTCGCCGGCGATGGCGGGAATGATGTTGGCGAACATCGGGACCATTACGTCGGGCCATCCCTGGCGGATCAGGGAAAGGGTGCCGTCGAAATCGAACAGCACGTGCGACAATCCCTTCCGGGGCTGATAGCCGGGGCTGAATTCGACACGTCCTGAAAAGCGGGCAGAAAGACTCATGTGTTCGTTCAAACTGAAGGTTGGCCCGGGTTCGCGTCAATCCCCCGGGTCGGTTGGCAGTGGATCAGAAATGGTTCAATCGATCGTGATTAGCGCACGGGTGCTGGCACTCCGCCGGCAATGGACGCGGCCTCCGCCTCGCAGACCGCGATGGCGGCTGCTCCGTCCTGGGCGGTGACCTTGCGCGGGGCGCGGCGCTGGCGCACGCAGTCGAGGAAGTACGAGAGTTCTCCGATGTAACCATCGCCCTCGCCGGGCTGAATCACTTCCGCCGGTTGACCGGGCACGAAGCGTTTGAGGGCATCGGCCCCGCGGGCGATGTCGAAGTCCACCGTCGCGCGTTCGAAATTCACCGTGAAGGCCATGTTGAATCCGAAGCCATCGGACATGGCCCAGCTTCCCTCGGCGCTCACCGTGGCTCCGCCCTCGACCGAATACAGCGCGAGCACGTGGTCAATCGCGCCGCTGACCTTGGAATAGCCCGAGGCAAACACGCTGCGCGGCTTGCCGAAGCAGTGGAGGATGAAATCGACGTCGTGAATGTGCAGATCGAGCAGGGCTCCACCGCTCTCGCCGCCCTTGAGGAAGTGGCTGTGTCCCCAGCCGGGGGCCTGGGCCACGCGACGGAACCGGGCATCGAGCACGCGTCCGTGGGCCCCGGAATCGATCAATCCCTTGAGCCAGGTGTAAGCGGGCCAGAATCGGATGCACATCGCCGGCATGAGGAACACACCGCGCTTTTCGGCTTCGGCGGCGGCGACGACCAGGCGCTCCGCCTCGGCGCGCGTGCCGGCCATGGGCTTTTCCACCAGCACGTGTTTGCCGGCGTTCAACGCGGCGATGGCCAGGTCCACGTGCGTGCGCGTGGGGGTGGTGATGTCCACCACCTGGATTTCCGGATCGGCAAACAACGCCGCAGGATCGCGCAGCGCCTTCACGTGGGTCATGTCGAGACGGAAGACGTTTCCATCCCCGACATTCCCGGCAACGTTCGAAAAGTCACCGTCGAGGTTGCGTCCGCTGGGATTGCACAAGGCGGCGATGCGCGCTCCGGGCACCTTGGTGTAGGCCTTCAGATGCGCGACGGCCATGAAACCGGTTCCGACAATTCCGATCGGGATATCCATGGCGCAAACCTTGGGGGATCCGTCGCAAGGAGGGGAATCGAAAAGAGCGGCGGAGTCCAAAGTTGGAAGTCCAAAGTCTTTGGGGTGATCCTAAATCCGGAAGTTTGCTGAGAGTTCAACCACAGATGGACACAGATAAACACAGATGAAACTGCACGGAACGGAGGGATTCATGGATCGTCCCGCACGTGAAACCGTTTAAGCCCAGTCGAACCACCGATCTCCTTCTCTATCTGTGTGAATCTGTGTCCATCTGTGGTTTCAACTGCCGCCTCCAGATCGAAGCGGTTAGTGCCGGCGTCGCCTGAGATTCCGGTCGGCGAACGCAATCGTCGCCTGCCAGTCTTCCAGCGTCACGTCGTGCCCACCGGGGCGCAGGAAATATCCGATCGTGCTCTGGATCAGCACCGATTCCTTCGGCCATTCGCGCACGGCAAGACCGTCGGTTCCGAGCAATCGGTACACCGGATCCGCACCGAGGCCGCCGAGAAATTCACCCTTCGGATCCGAATAGAAATCCGTCGTGCCGCTGAGGATCAGCAGAGGACGCGGGGCAATCAGCGCCGCGAGCTCGTGTTGATCCACCGGCAGATCGGCTTCCCGATCCGAGTATTTGGCAAAGTTCGGTGCAAACCAGTGTCCGAGGCTCCCGGCCAAATGATCGATCTGTTCGCCGTACAACCGTTTGCTCAACGCGATTCCACCAGCACCCGACGCATTGGAGACCACGGCGGCAAATCGCGTGTCCTGAGCTGCGGCCCACAACGCCGCTTTGCCCAGCCGGCTGAATCCGGTGAGCGCCACACGGCGGGCATCCACGCGGGGTTGGGTTTCCAGATAGTCGAGGGCCCTGCTGAGTCCCCAGGCCCAGGCTCCGATCGCGCCCCAATCGCCGGGGCCGGGCTCGGGTCCCAATCCGCGCGGGCCCTTGCGCCATTGGCCCGGTTCATCGGGCTCGATCTCGCCGTAGCCGATCGTGGCCAGCCCATAGCCGTGCTCAAGCAGGTAGGCGGTCGGCCACATGTGTTGGTGGATTCCGCGGCCCGATTCCGTGGCCTTGTGGTCCTTCACCTTGTTCACGTACAGACCGTTCACCCAGTGCGTGGGAACCGGCAGATCGGGCTCGGGCGACGTGGTGTAGTTCCCGTCGAAATTCAGTCCGAGAAACACTGGAATGGGGCCTCGTGCATTGTTGGGCAGCACGAGCAGCAGTTCCATCTGGCGTCCGTCCTCGCGTCCCTCAAACAAAATGCCAATGCGCATCCGCGTGGCGGTGCCGCCCCGCGCGTCGCGTCGTTCCTCGCGCACCACGAACCTCAGGTTTGCTGGCCGCCCAACGAGGGTGCGTCCGTAAATCTCCGACTCAAAAAGTTTCAACAGCTCTGGACGCCGACGCTCGGTCCAGTCCCGCACGGAGCGGACGCGGGTGCCGTCCTGAAAGGCGAGGGGATCGGGTAGCGTGTACGGCGGAACCTTGGCTTCGTCGGTGATGACCGGAGCCGCCAGAACGCAGGCCGAGGCGAAGGCCGCAGAGATCATCGAAACAAGTCGCGAAAGCGAGCGTCGGGCGGAGAACGGGGAAGTCATGGGGGAACCGGTTCCTATCAACCAAAAGCGTTTTCGGAGGTGAAGGAGAAAAAGTTGAAAGGGAGTTCAGTTGTAGTGGTGCGCTTTGCGCCAATCCCCGCAAAACAAACGCGGCGCGCCGGGAGATTCCAGCGCGCCGCGGTTCAGGGACCCGAAATGGGACCTTTGATTTGGGGACAATCGCTCCCGGCCTTACATGTGGGCGATGATGTTGTCGCCGAAGGCCGAGCACTTCACTTCGGTGGCGCCTTCCATGAGACGTGCGAAGTCGTAGGTGACCTTCTTCGATCCGATCGCGCCGTTCAGGCCCTTGAGGATGAGGTCCGCGGCCTCGATCCAGCCGAGGTGGCGCAGCATCATTTCGCCCGACAGCACCACGGAGCCCGGGTTCACCATGTCCTTGTTGGCGTACTTCGGCGCGGTGCCGTGGGTGGCCTCAAAGATGGCGTGTCCGGTGATGTAATTGATGTTGCCGCCCGGTGCGATGCCGATGCCGCCGACCTGGGCCGCGAGGGCGTCGCTCAGGTAGTCGCCATTCAGGTTCAGCGTGGCGATGACGTCGAAGTCGGTCGGACGCGTGAGGACCTGCTGCAGGGTGATGTCGGCGATGCTGTCCTTGATGATGATTCCAGCGCCGGGCTTACCCTCGGGGATCTTGCACCAGGGGCCGCCGTCGATTTCCACCGCGCCGAACATTTCCTTGGCCACCTTGTAGCCCCAATCGCGGAAGGCGCCTTCGGTGAACTTCATGATGTTGCCCTTGTGGACAATCGTCACCGACTTGCGCTTGTTGGCGATGGCGTAGGAGATGGCGCTGTGGATCAGGCGCACGCTGCCCGAGTAGGACACCGGCTTGATGCCCACGCCTACCTGCACGTCGGTGGGGAAGTTGGGAGCGCCGACGGCTTTCCAGAATTCGGCGGCCGCTTCCTGGGTGCCGAAGCGGATCTTGGAGAATTGCTTCGGGAACTCCTTGGCGATGAAGTCGAGCACCTTGGCCGATTCCGGAGTGCCGGCCGCGTATTCGATGCCGGCGTAGATGTCCTCGGTGTTCTCCCGGAAGATCACCATGTCCACGGCCTCGGGCTTCTTCACCGGGCTCGGAACGCCGGCGAAGTACTGCACCGGGCGCAGGCAGACGTAGAGATCGAGCATCTGGCGCAGGGCCACGTTCAGCGAGCGGATGCCGCCGCCCACCGGGGTGGTCAACGGTCCCTTGATGCCGACCAGGTATTCCTTGAAGGCGTTGACGGTGTCATCCGGCAACCAGTTGTTGAAGCGCTTGAAGCTCTCCTCGCCGGCGAAGACTTCCATCCAGGAGACCTTCTTGGCGCCGCCGTAGGCCTTTTCCACCGCGGCGTCCATGACGCGCACCGACGAAGCCCAGATGTCGGGACCCGTACCGTCACCGCGGATGAACGGAATGACGGGATTGTTCGGAACGTTCAGTTTGCCGTTCTGAATGCTGATTTTCTCGCCCGTGGGGACGGTGCACGTGGTGTAGGCCATGAGAGCTAGTGTGATGGATTGCGACCCGGGAGGCCACAACAGGATCGCCGCCCGGAAGCCCTCATTAAAGCGGACCCCGCCAAACCGGGGCAAGTATGGGTTTGAGTCTCAGGTCCAAAGTCCAAAGTCCAAAGTCGGACCTTTGCCCCGGATTCCCAGGGTGGGTTGGTGCCCGCGAAGGGACTCAGCCAGACAACGGATTAGGCGGGAAAATCGGCCCCCACGGCTACCGATTCCCACTCGTTCAGGTCAAATTCCCGGCTGCGGAGCACCTTGCGGACCTTGTCCACGGCGTACTTGCCCAGCGCGAGTCGCAGGGGCGCCTGCCCCCGATGGACCATCTGAACGATGATTTCCGCGGCGCGATCCGGATCCCCGGGTTGCTTGCCGCTGATGCGGGAAAGGAACTGCTGGAACTTGCCGCTGGTGGCGTCGTAGTCCGAGATGCGCTGCTCGGCCCGATCCAGCGAACGCGAGATGAACTCGGTGCGGAACGGCCCGGGTTGAACGAGGGTCACGCGGATCCCGAGAGGGGCAAGTTCCGCGCGGAGCGACTCGCTCAATCCCTCGACGCCGCACTTGGCCGCGCCGTAGATGCCAAATCCGGCGTAATTGCTGATCGCAGCGGCGGCGCTGATTTGGATCAGGTGACCACTGCGCTGCGCGCGCAGGTGCGGAAGCACGGCGCGGATCACTCGAATCGGCCCCAGCAGGTTCGTCTGCAGGTTGCGTTCGATTTGGGCATCGGAGCATTCCTCAACCGCGCCGATCAGTCCGAATCCGGCGTTGTTCACCACCACGTCGAGTCGACCCCAAATTGCGTGGGCCTCGGCGACGGCGGAGCGGACCTGATCGGGCTGCGTGACATCGAGCGCCACGAGGGCGACGGAATCCGGTGACAAGCGGAGCAGGGGGATCAGGGAATCGACATTTCGTGCGGTGGCGATGACTCGGTCGCCCGCAGCGATGGCCTTCTCGGCGAGGCTGCGTCCCAGGCCAGAACTGCACCCGGTGATCAACCACACCCTGGGCTCCGCTGAGGAGGGAGTGGAGGCAAGGGGCGCAACCGACGAGGACGACGCATTAGCAGAGCCAGAAACAGATTCCGAATTCATCACTTTTAACCGGTCGCGTGAAACGCCCAAAAGTCAACCAGTGCCGGCACGACCCGCGAAGGCGAAGTTAAAGGGAAGTTGGTTGAGTCGCCGATGGAACCAAGTCCTCTGCTTTGGATGCGGCTTCAACCGGGAGGCATGGCTTCCGGACCTCCTTGGAGGAACCCAGCCCCTTTCACACCCGGGTTATCCAAGATCCATCGCAACCTGCTTTCGCATGGCGGGCAGAATCTCCTGCTCAAACCACGGATTCTTTTTCAGCCAAATATTGTTTCGCGGGCTGGGGTGGGGCATGGGCCAGAGTGTCGGCGCATATTCCCGCCACGCCTGAACCGTTTCCGTCAGCGTCGGTTTCGCGCGCGGGCCGAGATGCCACGCCAATGCGTATTGGCCGATGACGAGAGTCAATTTCACGCCAGAAAGTTCGCGCAGAACCGTCTCTCGCCACAGGGCGGCACATTCCGGACGGGGCGGGAGGTCGCCGGAGCTGCCCGTGCCTGGGTAACAAAATCCCATCGGTAGAATTGCAACGCGGTTGGCGTCGTAGAAGGTTTCGCGATCGATACCCAGCCAGTCGCGCAGGCGGTCGCCGCTGGCATCGTCGAAGGGAATGCCCGTTGCGTGGACCTTGCTTCCCGGAGCCTGCCCGGCGATGAGAATGCGGGCCGTGGGGGAGATTTGAAAAACGGGCCGCGGCCCCAGCGGGAGATGCGGCGTGCACAGCGTGCACGCACGGATTTCCGTTTGCAGTCGGGTGAAGGCGGTGGCCGTCATGGTCGTTTCGTTTGGTTGAAGTGAAACGGAGGATTTGTTCGGCAACAGCCCAGCAGCACGGTTGGCACGCAACTCTTCAAGGACCGCCCGCAAGACCATCGCGCGGGCAACCGTGCTGCGACTCGGCAACGTCGTTGCGGAGCGCCTTCCGATCAGGCGGCAAGCGTGAGCGACTTCAAGATCGCAGACTTCGAGTGCGCGCCGCGCAGGGTTGTTACGGGCTGTCCGTTCTTGAACACGATCAGCGTAGGAATCGCGGTGATGCCGTAGCGCGACGCGAGTTCCGGGGCCTCATCGATGTTCAACTTGGCAATCACCGCCTTTCCATCCTGTTCGGTGGCCAGCTCGTTCAGCACGGGCGAAAGCATCTTGCACGGCCCACACCATTCCGCCCAGAAATCCACAAGCACGGGCGTCGCGCTGCCGTTGATGGTTGAGCCAAAGTTTTCGTTGTTCAGAGTCAGTGTCTTCATCGTTGTCTTTTCCAGGCGCTGTTGGTTTTCGTTTCGATCGCTCAGCGTCTTAATGTTTGGACGCGGCGTGGGGACCGTTTCTTACCCCGCAGAGGATCCTGATGCGCATGGACTTGTGCACGGAGTGGATCGAGGCCTGCACGTGGCGAAGAGGTTGGCGCCACCCGGAACCGGCACGCCGCTTCGTGCTCTGGGAGCCCGAGAGCGGAAAACAGGGGTCACTGTGCGGTCCAGCCGCCATCCACGGTCAGCACGGTGCCCGTGATGAACGGGTTTTCGAGCAGCGCAATTACCGCCTGTGCGGCTTCATCGGTCGTGCCGACGCGTCCGACGGGATGGACACTGGCGAGCCAGTCGCGCTGCGGGTTCCCGACTTTCGCTTCTCCGACAAAGCGGTCCATCATGGGCGTCTGAATCGCGCCGAACGCGACGGCATTCACGCGGACTCCCTGCTTGGCGACTTCGAGCGCGGCGGAGCGGGTCAGGCCGTTGACCGCGTGTTTGGACGCCACGTAGAGGCCGAATCCAGGCATGCCCACCTGTCCGGCCACGGAGGAAGTGTTCACGATCGCACCGCCATTTTTCCGAATCTCGGGAATCTCGTGCTTCATGCTGAACAGCACTCCGAGGACGTTGATGTCGAAGGTGTGGCGATAATTCTCTTCGGTCTGTTGATCCGTCGTAAGGCCGGGGACGCCTTCTACTCCCGCATTGTTGAACGCGAAGTCGAGACGGCCATAACTGCTCACAGTGAATTCCACGAGTCCCTTCACCTCGGCCTCAATGCTTGTGTCGGCCTTGAAAAACGACGCCGTGCCTCCCGCGTCGCGGATGGCCTTGACCACAGCCTCGCCTTCGGCAGTTCGTCGTCCGCTGACCACCACCTTGGTGCCGAGTGTTGCGAGTTGATGAGCGACCGTTGCGCCGATGCCGCTGGTGGCACCGGTGATGAGGGCGACTTTGTTCTGGAAGTTGGTTTTCATGATCTTTGGTTTCAGTGGATTGTTTTATGTTTTGGTCGAAACGATGTGTTCGATGGGATGACCCTGGATTTGAAGTGCGCTTCTGCCCAATGCCGACTTCCTTGCACCGCCATGCCTTTCCGGCATGATGAGCTGCGTCATGGAACTCCGGCACCTTCGCTACTACGTTGCCGTGGCTGAGGCCTTAAGCTTCAGCAAAGCCGCCCCGCGCCTGCGGGTCGCTCAGCCGGCGCTGAGCCGACAGATTCAAGATCTGGAGGATGAGATCGGAGTCGATCTTTTCACGCGCAGCACCCGCGGTGTGACGCTCACGGCCGAGGGGAAATTGTTTCTCGACGAGGCGCGTGAGTTGCTTCGGCGCGCGGACGAGGCGGTTGAAAAAACCCGCGCGTTGGCACGTGGGGAATTTGGCGAATTGCAGATCGGATACTCGCCCTCGCCCACCGTTGAATTTCTGCCAGCGGCTCTTGGTGAATTCCAGAAGGCGGTTCCGCGCGTGCTCGTGCGCCTGTATGACCTCGCGGGGAACGAACTGGCCGATGGAATCCGCAACGGGACCTTGGAACTCGCCGTGATGCAGCGTCCGATGGGACCCAACGGAGCGGGCCTTACCTTTGAGTCGTTGCATTCGTATTCCATCTGCGTGGCGGTCCCGCCGAAACACCCCTTCGCCAGCCTGCGAGCGGTGTCGATCGCAAAGCTCGCTGCAGAGAAACTGGTGGTCTTCCGACGCCGGGAATACACCGACTATCACGCCCTTCTCGATCGAGTCTTTCAAGGAGTTCGGCAGCGTCCGCCAATCGCTGTCGAGTGCGACGGCGTGAGCAGTCTGACCACCGAAATCGCCGCTGGCAGGGGCGTTGCCATTGTTTCGCGGGTCTTTTCAAACACCTTTGGCACGCGCTTAAAGCTCCGGCCGCTCACGCCAGCTCCCGCGGCGCAGGAGGTGGGAATCGTTCGCTCCCTCAAGGGCGACGTGACCCCAGCGGGGGAAAAGTTCTGTGCCCAGCTGCGGTCTGCGGCGAGTCGATTGGCGAAGTAAGGCTCCAGAAATTGCCCAGGTTCCGCGGTGATGTTTCGACTCTCGGAGCTGCAACGCTTGCCAGCGAGAACCGCTGATCGCGCTGCAGGTTGAATTCGTTGATGGCCCGGTGGCGCAGTGGCGGGGCAATGGCTTACCCCGCCACTTCGGGATAAATCACTTGCCGTGCTTTTGCACGAGCGAGGGCCAGTTTTTGTCGGCCTTGGCGACATTGGCCTCAAAGTCCGAATTGAATTTCTTGAGGATCGCCTTGTTCAGGTTGAGATACAGCTTTCCGTTGCGCACCTGCCACGTGCTGATTTCCACGGGGAATAGTGCACCCACCGACACGCCGAAGGCGCAGTAGCCGCCACACTGGGGCGCGTACTTTTCCGGTGCGGATACAAACAGTTCCTTGTGTTCCTTGCTGGCGAAGATGTAGGTCGCGCCCTGGTACGTGGCGGAGATGCCGGGGTCGCCGTTGATGGCCTTTTTGTCGGTGAAGAAGGCCACCGTGTCATAGCCCCCGACTGCGATGTTGCTGGCGCCCGAGACGTTGACGAGTTCGCCGGCTGCGGTGCTGAAGGCGAGAGCGACAGTGGTGAAGGCAAGGGCGAGGATGTTTTTGAGGTTTTTCATGATGCGTGTGGATGTCTTTGTTGTTTCGCCGGGATTCCGGCTCATCCATTCGATGCGGTGAGGATCGATTCTCTTACCTCGGTCCCTGGTTCGGCGGGTGGCGGCCTCCGAAAAGGGAACGTCCGCACCGCCTCAAAAACGGGCCGGAGACCCGCGGTGGTATTCAGGAATCCCGGCACGCCGGGGGTGAGGGGGCATCGGGCGGTTCACATCGGAAACGTTGCGAGGGACGTTCCCGATGTTCGCGCCGGCAGGGATGGTGGGGGGATCCGCCCTCATTTTGTCGCTCGCTGCGGGTTCTTTTACCGCATTTCAGAGAATGCCTCCGTTGACTTGGATGTTTTGGCTTGTGAGCCAGCGGGCTTCATCCCCGGCGAGGAATGCGATCACATCCGCGATATCGGCGGGCTGCCCCAGGCGACCCAGTGGAGTCATTCCGATGATCGCCTGGATCTGCTCCTTGGGCATAACGAGGCCGTCGGTGTCAGTCGAACCCGGCGAAACCACATTCACGGTCACACCCCGGGCCGCAAGCTCCTTGGATAATCCGAGCGCGAGATGCTCGCCGAATGCCTTGGACGCCGCATACAGCCCTGCACCGTACATCGGCATCTTCGTTCCAGCGGTGGAGATGTGGATTACGCGTCCTCCATCACTGATGCGGCGCGCCGTTTCGGAGAGCACGTTGAAGGCACCACGAGCATTGACGGCGATCACCTTGTCAAAGCTTTCGACCGTGTGCGCGGCCAGGGGGCCGAATGCGGAAGCGCCTGCTGCGTTGACCACCACGTCGATCTTCCCGAAGCGCTGAATGACTTCATCGAAGACTTTGCCGACGCGGTGGGCGTCGGACACATCCACCTGGATGCTGAATGCCGTGCCGCCTGCGTCGGTGATCTTTTTTACGACACCGTCAGCGGCGGTTTTGTTGGAGCTGTAGCCCACGGCCACTGCGGCACCCAAGAGCCCGAGACGTTCGCTCGTGGCCCGACCGATTCCGCGTGATCCAGCAAAGACGATCGCTGCTTTGTTTTTTAATGTGCTCATGAATCTTGAATGAATGAGGTTTCGTTTTTTGTGCCATCCACGTGGGTGGTTGACTGGGGTACGGTATTGTCTCTCCCGGATTGAATAAACGGGCTCTCTGGCACATGATATGTTCCATGAGGGAATCAATTGTCTGGGACATCACTGATGTGCGTCTGATCGTTGAACTCGCCCACAGGAGAAGCTTTTCGCAGGTGGCCGGTTTACTGCGCATCCCGCGCACGAGCGTGAGCAAGCGTCTCATGGCCATTGAGCACCGCGCGGGCACGCGTCTGTTCGAACGGACGACGCGAAGGGTGAATGTCACCGCTGCTGGCGAAATAATGGCCATCCGCTGTGCAACGATTTTGGAGGAATTGGAGATGGCGTCGCAATCGCTCGAAGGTCTCACTGGCAAGCCGAAGGGCGAACTTCGGATCACGGCACCATTCATTCTCGGTCAGGCGTTACTCGGCCCACTCATCCCGGAGTTCATGAGGAAACATCCCGAAGTGTGCCCTTTGCTGAATCTGACCAATCAGCGGGGCGATATGATAAGCGAAGGCGTTGATGTATCGGTGCGGCTTGGGCCGCTTGCCGATAGCTCGCTCATCGCCAAAGCTGTCGGTAAAGTGGATGCCGGGTTGTATCTCGCCAAATCCGCCTCCAACAAAGCGCCGTTCAAACATCTTCCGAGGGCAGTCGAACTTTCGGCGCTCAGTGACTTGCCGTTCCTGATGCTGGGACGCGCCGACGAATCAGCGAATGAAATCTTCGTTTTCCGTGCCGATGATCCCAAGGCGAATCCCGTCGAAAAGCGACTGGCGGTGAAAACGATCCTCAAGACAAACGACCCGCAGACGTTGCTCAACGCCGCCTTGGACGGGCTTGGTTTTGTCGTCCTGCCGATGATGAGCGCGGCGCCATGCGTGAACGAGGGCAAGTTGATTCAAATCCTGCCCAACTGGCTCTCGCGACGCAGCGAAGTGTTTCTCGTGACAGCGAGCCGCCGCCATCAACGCCCTGCTGTAAAGGCATTCATCGAATTTGTGTCGGAGCGTCTGGCGCGGCCGGTTTATCCCGGCACGAGATCATCTCGCTCCACTTCGTGAAGCCGACCGTAGTCGACGGTCAGTTTCCCGTCGGCGGCTTCCGCATAGATTTCGACAAAGCGCTTTCCGAAATGGAGGTCGCGCCACGCGTAGTCATGCTGGCTCTGAACTGGTGAATGGATCACGGAGTCCACACAGACCACCGAGGCCATCAACCGTGTGTCGGTGCGTTCGAAATCTTCGACCCTCATTCCATGCAGCGGGCTGGTTTCGTCAATGACGTGCCGCAGTGTGAGGGCTGCAGGAAACAAAATGAGGCGGTCAAAGGTGAGTTTCAGAGTGTGAAATCGGCGGACGTAATCCCCCTCCTTGATCGGTTCGTTGCGCAAAAGCATGAGCCGGAATTCCGCTTCCACCATGGATCGGTGCCGGAGATTCGCCACGCGAAGCATCAGCGTTGGCTGCCCGTCGAATTGGCTGATCACCGCGATCTTGCTGAAGGCGATGCTGGCATTGGGGCGTGAGAATCGGACGAAAATCACTCCGGTAACCACTGCGGTCCAAAACATCCCAACCACGATTTCAAGGGTTGTCACCAGGTGGCCGTAAAGCGTGGCCGGGTGCATGTGGCCATATCCCACGGTCGCCAGCGTCTCGACACTGAAGAACATGGCATCCAGGAAGGACCCTGGTGGCAATTCCGCGATGCATCCGCTGCGCGCTTTGTAGGCGGCCGCAAAGATGAGGTTGATCGCGGTGAAAAACCCAAGAACGAATGCAGAGAAGCGGGGCCAACTCAGCGAAAGGATCCAGTGATACCCGTCGCGCCAGTCCCACGTCTTCGCGTTGATCTTTACGAATTCGAGCTTTCCGGCCCGGACCGAAATCGGTGTGTCTTTTTTCTTCATCGCACGTTTGATCCCGATCGTCCAACCGCTCTGTCAAAGCCGCCATCTGAACTTCTCGAACCGTTCATGTCATTTGGCGAGCAACAGGGTGATCCACGCGATGGCGAAGGCCGGCGGAAGAATGAGTGGAGCAGCATGCCCCAGGACCAGCGTCAGCTTCGTGCCCTGGATTGGCGGACGATACTCGCACGCTTTTGCGGCGTGGTGCCTCACGGCGTCCGCGCGAAGGTTGGCCATGACGCGAATTCCACCGATCACACCGAGATAAATGGTGGTGCACGACACCAGGGCAAGCGTGGAGACGAGATGCATTACCAGGTCCTGCTTGGCGGCGAAGGAGGGCACGCGTGTCTGGGCGGGACCATTCAACGTGATGGCGTACGCGGTGAAGAGGAAGGATTGCGAGGCAATGAGCCACGAGAGACGGTTCACGATGAGAACATCCTCGTGTTCGATTTGTCGGCGCACCGCGTCCCCGAACTCGGGTTCGTGGGACGTTTGCTCAGCGTCGTTACGATGGGAGGGTTTCATGGAATCGACAGGGCGACGGACTGGGTTTGGCCCCTGGATGACGGGCAGGGTCCGAACCAACGCCGCCTACCGAAGACATCGGCGGGTTCAAAAGGCAAAACAATCACAGCCAAGTCCGAAGAAATCCGCCTAGCGGTTGCTGGCAGTCGCCGCGCTGCCCCCAACAAAGCGCGTTGAGCGAGGTACCTCAACGCATCAACCTAAAAACGGCAGCTGAAGAAGAGTTCAACCACAGATGGACACGGATGAACACAGATGGAAACGCGCGGAACCGAAGGATTCATCGATCACTCAGAATGTGAAACCGTTCGAACGCGGTCGAACCACCCATCCCCTTCTTCATCTGTGTGAATCTGTGTCCATCTGTGGTCTCAATTGCCATTTCTAGGATCAACGGTGGCGGTTGGCGTGGCTGAGCAATTGGGTTCGGCGAAAGGGTTCTGGAGACTCCAAGCTGCCTGGCCCACACTTTGCGGGTGTTAAGGAATCGATTCGTTGTCCCTCAGTTGCTCGCTTCGATACTCGCGTTCACGCTCGGTGTGAAGGCGGTGGCGCAGGAATGGACGCAGTTTCGGGGGCCGAATGGTGCGGGTGTGTCCGCTTCCACCAACCTACCCGTGGAGTTCGGACCGGAGAAAAACTGCGTTTGGAAAACACCGATTCCCGCCGGGCATTCCTCACCGGTTGTCAGCAAGGATCGAATCTTTCTCACCGGGTTCGAGGGCGAGAAGCTCTTCACACTCGGACTCGACCGGAAGTCCGGCCGTTTGCTCTGGAAACGCGAGGTGCCTCACAGCCGGAGCGACCGCCTTCAGAAGCCGAACAATCCGGCTTCGCCCACGCCGGTCACGGACGGGAAAACGGTGGTCGTCTTCTTTCAGGACTATGGACTGCTGGCCTACGATCAGGACGGCCACGAGCGATGGCGGATCCCGCTGGGGCCCTTCAACAGCGCCTATGGAATGGGGGCTTCTCCAATTTTGGTTTCCGGAACGGTCATTCTTCCCTGCGATCAGGATCAGAATTCTTTCATGATTGCCGTGGAGATCCGAACCGGGCGGATCCGATGGAAGATCGATCGACCCGGGATCATTTCCGGTTACTCGACGCCTGTCGTGTACACGCCCAAGGGAGGGGGCACCCAGGTCATCGTTCCGGAGTCGTTTCAGCTTTCCGCGTACTCGGCCAAAACGGGCGACCGAATCTGGTACGTGCGCGGCTTGGCGTGTGAGATGAAATCCGTGCCCGTGCTGGCGGAGGACACCCTGTTCATCAATGGATGGGGATGGGGAGAGAATCAGCCCGGCAAACAGGTCAAGGTCATGTCGTTCGAGGACGCCTTGAAACAGGGCGATGCCGATCACGATCGAAAGTTGTCCCTCGCGGAGGGAGTCGATGAACGGACGCGCAAGGAGTCCTATTTTGAAGCCTTCGATCTGAACCGGGACGGGAAACTCGACGCGAAGGAGTGGGACATTTATCGCGCGCAGATGTCGGCGGAGAACGGGTTGCTGTCGATCAAGGTGGGAGGGCAGGGCGACACCACCGCGAAGGCGATCCGTTGGAAATATCAACGGACGGTGCCTCAGGTGCCTTCAACACTGCTCTATCAGGGCGTGCTTTACATGGTTAACGACGGCGGCCTGTTGCTCTCCTTCAAACCGGAGACGGGCGAAGTCATCAAGCACGACCGACTGGTTGGAGCCATCGACAACTACCTGGCCTCGCCGGTTGCGGCCGATGGGAAACTCTATTTCGTGAGTCAATCCGGCAAGGTGTCGGTGGTGAAAGCCGGCGGGGAATGGTCGGTATTGAAAGTGAACCCGCTCGATGATCCCTGCACCGCAACGCCCGCGATCGCCGGAGGGAGAATCTATATTCGCAGTCAAAACACGCTGTTCTGCTTTGGAATGAGGGAGCCTTGAATCGGCGGTTGAAGGGTTAAAAAGTTGAAGGGTTGAAGGGGGAAGGGCAGGCAAAGCGCACCGGCGCCGAGGCACACACTTGGATGGTGGGAAGCGCGCCTTGCATCCTAAACCGCCAGAGGACTGGCGCACTCCACGACGCTGTCGCGACTCCACTCCCCGGTGGTGGAAATCCGCCAGGTCTTGGACTGCGGTAGCCCTCTACCGCTTTGGACGAAGCCAATGCCACCGAAACTGGATACCTCTTCAACTGATGCCGGGCTGCTGGGGGCAATGTCGTGGTCCAACAACTACGTCCGACGTCGAAAGCCCCCGGGGAACGTGGTGAGTTCTCGGAGTCGTCAGGCAATTGGAGCGCATGCGATCATTCCATCAGCACGGTCCCGCTTCGTGTCAGGGCCACGCGGTGGGGCTGAAAAACCCCAGATTGCGGGCTGGTAGTATGGCGAAGATTTGGCTAAATTGAAATTCCTGCGGCGTTGAGCCGTAAGGAAGGGTCTGCTGGCCAGCCGCCGGCAGAGGTAAACACGAATGGTCGGGCCGCCGTTCGATTAGGGGCGTTGCCGTTATGGCGACGCCTGATCCCGTGTTTACGATGACTGCTACTCCTGTTGAGCTGTTGGCCACGGTCCTGTTTGGACTGGCGGTGGTGCATACGTTTTGCGTCAAGCGCTTTGCACACTTGGCGCACCGGTTTCCCGCCGGATCGGTGGCCGAAAACCTCCTCCACTTCCTTGCCGAGACGGAGGTCGTGTTCGGCCTCTGGGCGGCCGTGCTATTCTTGGGCATCGCCGTTCTCCAAGGGTCCGTTCAGCATGCCGTGGCCTACATTGAAGGGCTGAACTTCACTGAGCCAAAGTTCGTTCTGGTGGTAATGGTGGTGGCGGCGACCCGACCGGTGGTGAAACTCGCCGAGTCGTTTATTTCCCTGGCGGCTCGCGCCCTCCCGTTTGGCGAGAGCACCTCCTTCTACCTGGCAGCCTTGGTCCTTGGCCCGCTGTTGGGATCCCTCATAACCGAACCAGCGGCCATGACACTGCTGGCGCTGGTCCTGAAGCGCCGCTATTTCGACCGCGGAATCTCCACCCGCTTCGCCTACGCCACCCTTGGTCTCCTGTTCGTGAACGTTTCAATCGGTGGTACCCTGACCCATTTCGCGGCCCCACCCGTACTGATGGTGGCGGCCAAATGGAACTGGGACACTTGGTTCATGATCAGTCATTTTGGCTGGCGAGCGGCGGCAAGTTGTGCGGTTTCGGCGGCCATCATTGCGTGGGCCTTTCGGAAGGATCTGGCAGGTATCTCAGTTGAAGCTGACGCGAGCGCCCCGGTTCCGGTTTGGTTGACCGTCGTGCACGTCGGTTTCCTCGCCCTGGTTGTCGCGTTTGCCCATCACCCAGAAGTGTTTTTTGGGATCTTCGTACTCTTCCTAGGGGTGGTTACTGCCACAGCCGAGTACCAAACTCCCCTGAAACTCCGTGAGGGGCTTCTCGTCGGATTCTTTCTGGCAGGGCTTGTCACCCTTGGATCGCTGCAGGCCTATTGGTTGAAACCACTCATCCAGAACCTCGGCGGTGGTGCGCTGTACTTCGGTGCCACCGGGCTGACGGCATTGACCGACAATGCCGCGCTCACCTACCTGGGGTCATTGGTGGACGGAATCTCGGATGACCTGAAGTACGCCCTCGTCGCGGGAGCCGTCACGGGTGGGGGACTCACCGTGATAGCCAACGCCCCCAATCCCGCTGGAGTCGGAATACTCCAGGATTCCAAGGTCTTTCAGGATGAAGGCATCAGTCCGCTTGGACTTTTCCTTGGCGCCGCTCTTCCAACCGCCGTGGCTGTGCTGTTTTTTTGGCTGCTCCGATAGACACCCGAGAAACGATTTAGTATTAGAATCACATGGATCCCAAAGCAGTTCGCTCCAAGGTGCCCCGCAAGGCATCGGCATCTAAACGTCGCCCGACGGCGGACGCCAGAATCACAGTGGTCATCCCCGTCCTCAATGAATCAAGGACGGTGGCAAGCGTGGTAAAGTTCGTGAAAAGGGATCCCAGGGTGGGCGAAGTGCTGGTCATCGATGACGGATCCATCGATGGGACCGATGAACTGGCCGAGGCGGCCGGTGCGAAGGTTGTAACCAGTTCCCTCCTCGGAAAAGGAGCATCGATGGAAGACGGGCTTCAGGCGGCCAAGTTTGAATTTGTCTTATACCTGGATGGCGATCTGCGGGGCCTGCGGCGGGATCTGGTCGAGCGCATGACCCAGCCCCTGGTCGACGGTACCGCCGACTTTGTGAAGGCGCGGTTTGCCCGGAGCGGTGGGAGAGTGACGGTGTTGACCGCCAAGCCGTTGCTTCGAACCTATTTCCCGGAGTTGGCAGACTTTGCGCAGCCATTGGGCGGGATCATTGCTGTGCGCCGGGATTTGTTGCGGAAACTCCGCTTTGAAAACGATTACGGCGTGGATGTGGGGTTGCTGATCGATGCAGCGGCGGCGCGGGCCCGACTCGTCGAGGTGGATATTGGACAAATCAAGCATGACAGCCAATCCCTGGAAGCCCTCGGAGAAATGGCCACCCAGGTCGCCCGTACCATCTTGGAGCGGGCGGGAGAATGGGGCCGATTGCGGGTGAGCCATGTGCGTGCGGCCAAGGAGCGGGATCGGGTGCACCGGGCGGACTTTCGCCACGCCTTGAAGATGTTGAAGGGAGCGGAAAAGCTGGCTCTGATTGACATGGACGGAACGCTGCTCAATGGCCGCTTCGTCATGGAACTGGCGCATCGAACCGCGCGGATGGAACAGCTCAACCCATTGCTGGATAATC
Source organism: Verrucomicrobiota bacterium (assembly GCA_947454705.1). Taxonomy (GTDB): domain Bacteria; phylum Verrucomicrobiota; class Verrucomicrobiia; order Limisphaerales; family UBA9464; genus CAIVQB01. The sequence continues at coordinate 46,173 of CANGKZ010000018.1, read as the reverse complement.
ATACCATGAGCGCGAGCATTCGAACCAAGCGCATCGCCGCCGTCTTTGCCGGGCTCCCGAAGTCCACCTTCGAACGGGTAGCCCGAGATATCCCGCTCATGCCGGGCGCCGTGGAAACGGTGGTTGCTTTGCGCAAGGCCGGATATTTGGTGGGTGTGGTTACGGACAGCTACCGGATGGCTGCCGAAACGGTGCGGCGGCGTGTCTTCGCGGATTTTACCGTCAGTCACGTCATGAAGTTTCGGAGTGAAAAGGCGTCCGGGCGCATCACCGTGGCCCCGGCGATGAAGCATCCCAAGGGCTGCAAGGAGCACCAGATCTGCAAATTGAATGTTTTACGGCATCTGCTGGAGGAAGTGGGAATCGGAGCGGAGAAGGTCCTGGTCGTGGGGGATGGCGACAACGATGTGTGCCTGCTCCGTGCGGCGGGAACGTCGGTCGCGTTCCAACCCAAGTCCGCACCGGTGCGGGATGCGGCAGCGCACACCGTGGAGGGTGACCTTCGGGGCGTTTTGCGCTTGCTCGGATTGCCGGTCTCCCAACGGTCTGAGATCCGAACCCTCGCCGAGGTGGAAAGGATTGGCGATCAGCAAGGCGCATAAACACTGCACCGTTCGCGCCTGCCGCCGCCGCGCCCACGCAGATTCTCGACGCGGCCGGTGTTTCCGGGCCGGAAGCCTAAACCAGGGGATGATCGGCTACGAATGTTGGGGCGGATCCCCGCATTCGAGCTCGAACCGGTTTAGATTCTCCCGCCGTCCGGCCACGAAAAGAGTATCGCCATGGAGGAGGATGCAATCGGGTGAGGGTTCGATGGGGTGTTGCTGATTCTTGGGGCCCACCCGGGTGATCAAGACGACGTTCACCTTGTACCGATCGCGCAATGAAGCGGCGGCCAGGGTCTTCTCATTCAAGCGTGCTCCGAGCCGGATCTGGGCGAGTTGATGGTCCTGGCAAAGCTGCTGGCGATCACTCCCGACATTATCGCGGAGCCGCTCGGCAAGCCGGTAAGCCATGTCTCGAGTCGGGAGTACCACGAGATCTGCCCCCAGTTTTTCGAGAACCGTGGCGTGCCGTGCATCGACGGCCCGGCAGATAAGCTTCTTTACCATGAGTTCCTTGAGCAAGAGGGTTGTCAGGATGCTGCCTTGCATGTTTTCCCCGATGCTGACGACGACCGCATCCGCATCCTGTACCCCGGCCTCCTTCAGGGCCTCCGGGTCCTCGGCATCCATCTCCACGGCATGAAAACCCTCATGCACCAAATCTTCGACCCTTTCGGGGTTTCGATCGGCCAGAAGGAGTTCGCAGCCGAACTCGGAAAGTCGGGCGGCCAGGTGGCCTCCAAATCTCCCCGCACCAATGATCAGTATACGTTTTGCCACGATATCAATTTCGGTCAACCAAGTGAGAGTTCCTCATGGGGTTGTCGAACCCGAAGCGGGTTCAACGGACGGGCCAGGTAGACACTAAGCATGAGCGGCACAATCCGGCCAACCCCCATCAGCGCAATGATCACAATCTTCCCGGCGGCGGTCAGGAGTGGAGTAATTCCCGTGCTCAATCCGACCGTGCCGAAGGCGGAAACCGCCTCGAAGACCAGGGCAAGCCACCGCTGGTTTGTCTGCGCCGCTGAACGGCCGTCTTCAAACACCATCAGGAGCATTACGCCGACCACGACGCACCCAATCCCTACCAAGGCCAGCATGGTGGCGATGAAGCAGATGCTTGGCGTCAGGCGGCAATTCCAAAACTGCACCTCGGCCCGCCGACGAAGGGCTGACCATGCCGTAAGCAGCAGGACCACAAACGTCATCGTCTTGATACCCCCCGACATTGAGCCCGGTGAACCCCCGACAAACATCAACCCCAGGGTGACGAGCAATGTCGGTGGATTCATCGCCCCGACGTCCACCACGTTGAAACCAGCGGTCCGGGACATCGCCGAATGAAAAAAGGCCCAGGACACTTTCTCGCTTATCGTCCCATCTTGGAGGGTATGATTGGATTCAAACAGCAGGGTGGACGCGGTTCCGAAAATTAGTAAAACGGCTGCCGAAACCATTGACATGCGAGTTTGAAAGGTGAGCCGCCCTCGCTTGAGCGGGTTTCGCCTCCAGAAATGATAATACCGCAGGTTGATCAGCGTCATCAACCCAATGCCGCCCGCGATCACCAGCGTGGAGATGACGGCCAGGACCAGCGGGTTCTGTCGCCAACGAGCCATGCCGTCCGGAAAGATGGAGATCCCGGCATTGCAAAAAGCACTGACCGAATGGAAGACGGATTCCCAAAGCACCTCCCAGACATCGACCTCTGGTTGTGCCCGCGTCATGAGCGTAAAGAGAGCCACGGTCCCGGCCAGTTCAAAGAGCACGACGAACACACAGGCGTATACGAAAACATCCAGAGGTCTGGCCTGCCGCAACCGGCCCACGGTTGCGTGGATTGTCTGCTCGTCCGAGAGGGACAGCCGGTTGCCACTGACAACCACGAGCAGGATATTGCTGGTAAATATCCCCAATCCACCCGCCTGGATTAAACCCAGTATCACGGCCTGTCCGAAAGAATTGAAGGTATCCGCTACATTGACGGTGGTCAGTCCGGTGACGCACGTCGCCGAAGCCGATAGAAACAGGGCATCGATCCAGTCGATGGTACGTCCGGTCTTGTGAGCCCAGGGTAGTGACAACAAAATGGCGCCAACCAAGATCAGGATGCCGAATACCAGCGGGACGAGGCGCAAATCGACCTGGCTCCGCCGCTGGATAGGCGCGGAGTCGAATCGTGGGAGTTTCGATTTAGGCATGTCGTGAGCGGCGAGGTTGACGAGGGCCTAAGTCGAAGGACGGCCGGGCCGAAACCGTTTTGGAGCAATTGGGACGAAGAAGAGCCAGGAAAGCTTGGCGGGCGGCGAAATTCCTCGGTTCCGCAATCAACGTGTAGGATGCTTTGGTCATCAAGCGGGATCTTCACGTCGCAGGCTCGCTGTCGTCACCTCCAGTCGGCAGCAGTGCCAGGGCGACGACCGTGACGAAGAGCCCGGTAAGAACCAGCCAAGCGGTCAGTCTCGCATCCATCCCGGCATCCTGCAGGGCCTTGGCCGCCAGCGCCACAAGCGTCAAATTCGGACACAGCAATAGGAATGATCGACCATCTCCGCCAGTGGGGAGCCACCGGCGGGCGAGGATTTCACGCACTGCCAGGATCATTCCGGCAGCGCCGATGGCAGCGAGGCTGACCCAGCCCAGGAGCAGCTGCCAGTCGATCTGCAGTCCGAGGGCGACAAAAAACAACGGTACCAGGAACTGGCGACTGATCGGGGCAATGTATTCCTCAAGGGGTATTCCGTCATGCTCGGTACGCCGCATTGCGAGGCCAAGGAAGAAGGCCGTCTTGGCGGAATCCAGTCCCAGTCGGTTGCCCGCGGCGCAAACGACCAACACGAGCAGTACCAGGAGGTGTATCCGCCAATGAGTCGTCCTTTCGAGGATGGTTTGGAACAACTTGGTGAGGGAATCGGCGAAGTAGACGATCAGCAGGACCGTTGTGCCGATGCCTGAAAGCTTCAAGGCAACGGACCACGACCATCCGGTCTTAAGCACCGTCGTTTCAACTGCCAGAACGACAATCGCCATAAGTTCCAATGCAACCATCACCTGTAAGAGTTGAGTCCTTGGTTCGAAGCTGATGTTGGGGTACGACTTCCATGCGGGATGCGCCATACCCACGGAGCAGGCGGTGAGTGCGGCACTGGCCAGAAGCGCCTGTCCGCCATTCATGCCCGCGAGTTTGGCCAGGCCGAAGGTCACCGGGTATTGCGCTAGGGCCCATTTAAACGCGTGGCCGAGCGGAACAGCAAATTGCCGCAGCGGCGGGAGGTTGATCTCCAAGCCGACCTCGAACAGCAGCAGTAAAAAACCGACCTGCCCGATCTGCTCGAGTGTTTTGGCGACCTCCTGATTGACGACGGGGCCGAGAAGAAACCCGAACATCACGAATGCGCAAAAGATTAGGCCGGGGCGCCGGACCTTTCGACAGACGTCGGGTACCGCCATAAAAAGCAGCAGCAACCCAACAATGATTTCAATGTTGTTCACGAGAAGCGGGCGCCGAACTCACCCGGAAGGATCACCCGGATGGGGCTCGAATTCTGTTGGATAAAAACCGGTCGACGGTGCGACCCGCGCCATTTCGGCATCCTTTAGCGCAAGAAAGCTGAAATACTGGGTTCGCTTTTGTCGCTGCCGTTCATTCGACCCTAGGTTGCTGGAGATCGAATATCCCGGCAGCGGTTAGGCAGCGATGAAGGGCTCCCTGTTGCTGGCGATATCCAGCGTAATCTGGCGGGTTTTCTGCGTCTGCCACCAAACCCAATAAACCAGGAAGCGACCCGTCGCCATCGCAAGCGCTGCAATGGGGCCGATGATGAAATCCGTCATCGTCAGGACCACACAGGCGGCGAGCAGTGCAGTTCCCAAACCCGCCTCGATGAGGGTGGTTCGGAGCAAGCCTGGGACCCGGGCCGTGATGAACTTGTTTGTTCGAACAAATGGCGAATGGTGGTTCCAAAGGCATTTCATCCAGCTACTGCTGAACACCCAGCCCAAACCGAGATGCGTGAGATAGGCCAGGAAGATTTCACCGAGGCTGTGATGTTCTCTTCTGAGACTGTAGAAGAGCGTGCCAAAGCGCAGCACCATGAAGGTCGTAAGGGTGAATCCCGACAAGACGACGAGATGGGGATGCAGGACGTGCAGGCGATTGGTCAGAGCGAGCGGTGCAAGCAGGATCAGCGTCAGGCTGGGGATGAGATTGAAGTTGAACCACGCAGTCAGGTGAACCAGATAGCCGACCTTCTGTCGCAGGCACAGGTCTGGACTCAGAAGGAGGCGGCGCCAGTTGAGCTTCAGAATTTGCGCGTTGCCGAAAGCCCAACGCCACCGCTGCTTCTTGAGCCCTTCCAGATCGTGGGGCATGAGTCCGCGTCCGATGACCTCGGGGGCATAGATCGACCGATAGCCCGCTGCGTTGAGACGAAAGCCAAGATCCGCATCCTCGGTCACGACCACGGTATCAAACCCTTTGACCGCTTGAAGGGCGGAAACTCGGATCAGGCTCAATGTCCCGGTGGAAGGTACACACCCAAGTCGGTTGGCGATGTTCATGTAGCCCGCGAAGAAGTGTTTGAAATCCAACGCCATTCCGGCATTCGCGGGGCCGATGTTGCGATATTCCTGGGGGAACTGAACCAGACCGACCCCCTCAGCACAGTAGCTCAGGGCGCGCTTTAAAGCCCGACGTTCAACCACGTAGTCGGCATCCACCACAAAAATATATTCCGCCCTGGAATCCATAAACCGGTGTGCCCAGTTCATCGCCCCGGCCTTCGCGCCCTCCAGACCTTCGACGTGTAGGAAACGGAATCTCGGGCCAAGTTCAAGGCACAGCTGCTCGATGGGGCGCCAAATGTTCTCGTCCGTCGTGTTGTTGTCGATGACGAGCACTTCGTAGTTTCGCCAGCTGAGATGACGCAGCGATTGAAGGGTTTCCCGGAGGATTTCTGGCGGTTCATTATGAGCCGGAACGTAAACCGATACAAACGGCTCGCCGTTGTGTTCCCGGTCCGGTCCAACTGGAACTCTGGGAAGGCGGGAAAAGAGCAACTGGGTGCCCAGAACGGTAATGTGAATTGCGAAATTGATCACGACAACCGTCACGTGAACGATCGGGAAAATGAATAGGACGACCAGCCCTAGGATTGCGGTCAATGTGACCAAAAGTGTCTTTTTCATCGGAATGAGACCGTGTTTCAAACTTCAAACGGACTAATGGAATTATTCTGCTTCAGGGAGTTTGGTGCCGCTGACTGTGAAGCGGATTGGGGCCACTCGAGCAATCGGGTCCAAAAAGGGTCCGTTTTTCATTGAGCTCCAGACCTCAAAGATTGTCCGCTGACGTGTCGGCGAAGGTTGCCTCTGCCCGCAGCAGATCATGGAGGGTCACCAGGCCGATCACCTGGCCGTCGTTGCGATCCAAGACGACAACCAAATGGAGGTCGGATTCAATCAGGAGGCTCTGCAATTCCCCGACCGTTTGATCGCGTCGGCAGGTGATCGGGGGATTCAAAGATGGTTTCCGGCCCGACGACAGGGCTGCCGAGGCATCGCTCCTGGTGATGATCCCGGCCAACGTTCCTCCGATCACAACCGGGAAACGTTCATAGGGTGTCCCCAACGCGTCGAAGAGGCTTGAAGGTGTGACATCCGGCAGGACCTTCGGACTGAAGTTCGCCACTGCGGACACCGGCAACTCCCGCCACCCTTGGAGGTCCCGAGGAGGACGAACGTGCTCCAGTCGATGTCCATCCTGCGCGAGGAGCGCGTCATAAAAGTTCTCGCGGTTCATCTTCCGGCCGATGGTCTGGCTGACCAACGCGCCTAGCATCAAGGCTGGTACGAGGGCGAATTCATGCGTCATTTCGAAGACCATGAGAATTCCGGTAACGGGGGCGAAGACCACCGCACCGAGACAGGCGCTCATCCCCACTACCGCCAGCGCCAGTGTATCCCCTCGGGAAATGTGCCATCCGATTCCCGCCAGACCCGCGACGGCGATTCCGGTCATACCTCCGAAAAAGAGGGTGGGAGAAAAAATACCCCCGCAGCCCCCAAATCCGTAGCAGCTCACCGTTGCAAGGAACTTGGCCAGGAGGAGAACAATGGCGAGCTGCCATCCGAGGTCTCCTGACAATGCGCTGGAAAGATCATCATATCCGAGACTGAAGACCCCAAGATGTCCCGTTCGCCAAAAGACGATCGAGCCAAGCGCCCATGTAATCAGGGCGCCGAAGCTCGGGAAGATCCATCGGGGAATTTCCTTGGCTACCTTCATTCGGAATCTCAGGCCCAGGGATAGTCGCTGAAAATGAACCCCGACAGTGCCGGCCAATCCCGCCACTACTGGGGTAAGCAGATATCCTCGCCACGTCGGCGACTCCACCCCCAGAAGCGAAAAAGAAGGTTGTTTCCCAATAATTGCGTGAACGACGAAGGCACCGAGGACCGACGCCAGAAGGATCGCCCCAAGGAAACGGCTGTTCAGGTCCCCGATGATTTCTTCCAGGACAAACGTAGTGGCTGCAATGGGAGTATTGAATGCGGCGGCCAAACCGGCCGAGGCCCCGGCCGCTGCCGACGCCCGGCGGCGCTGCTTCGCCTCCCCGGTCCACGCAGCCAGGTTGGAACCTACGGCGCCTGCCAGTTGAACGCTCGGTCCCTCTCGACCCAGGCTGGAACCGCCTCCGACACTTAGAATTCCCGCTAGGAACTTGACCCAGATCACCCGTGCGGGAACAAATCCAAAGTCCTTCCAAAACGCGAGTTTCAGTTGCGGAACCCCGCTGCCGGCCGCCTCTCGACAAAACGAATTCAGCAACCAGCCTACCACCAAGGCTGTGCTGACCAGCACGATCAGACTTCCAACAAAAAAGGTTCCCAAGGGCTCATGCGAGAGTCGATGGATGCCGTTCGTGTACACCCAGTTGATTCCGAGCTGAAAAGCGACTGCCGATAAGCCCGCCCCGACGCCATAAATGCACGTCGCCAAGAGGCTTCGTGAACGAGGTGGCAATCGCCGGACGATCCGTTGAAAACTGGAATTCATGATCTTTTCTGAACCAACAGGTTCGAATCGAACCGTTGTACGAGGAGTCTACAACGGTTCGTAAGCAGAATCCCAACCGGATTCAGAGCGACGTTTGGAGGAATCAGCTCATCCATGCGACAACAGTAGAAGCGATCACATTCGAATTGATCGCATGCCTTCGAGTGAGCTACCAACCGTACTTTCGTGTGGGGGATTTCCTTCCGGTGGTTTGACCTCCTCTTTTGTCCGAGTTTCGACCCGTTGATCGACCACGGTTCAACACCTTTTACGCAGGAGCTCCCAACCACTGAGCTAACCCTTACGCCGGCGTCGGAATCCTCTTCAACGCTTCACCGAGCGCTTCCGTTTGAAGAGTTGAAAAACCGAAGCGCTGAAGAGGATCCCCGATGCAAAGCGCCAGAGGACCGGCGCACTCCGCGACGCTGTCGCGACTCCACTCCCCGTTGGTGGAAATCCGCCAGGTCTTGGACTGCGGCAGCCCTCTACCGCTTTGGACGAAGCCAATGCCGCCGTAACTGGATCCCCCTTCAACCTGGGAGCGGCAGTTGAAGGGTTAAAAAGTTGAAGCGTTGAAGGGGAAAAGGCGGTTCGTCTCACACGTTCGGAGTACCGCGTTTACGCGGCTCTGCTGTTGGACGCGGTGCCGTCGACCGGTTGAAAACCTAACCGACTGCATGTCTCGAAACGCGCCCCCCGAAGCGTCTGAAGACGGGACTCCCAACGAGTGAGAAAACCCTCGCTCCAGCGTCGGATGCCCCTTCAACTCTTCAACTTTTTAACCCTTCAACTGCAGTCTCGAGGTTCAACGTTTCAACGTTTCAACTTCCGCTCTATCCTCCTTGGGCAACGCATGCGTCAGGGCCATCGCGGCCCAGCTGGTTCCGGCGGCGGAAATCCACTGATCGTAGGCGTGCGGGAAGCTTCCATCAAAGTAGGGCTGAAATCCAAGGGCACGGGTCTTTGTGTACCAGGAGCCGTCTTCCTGCTGGGTGGAGAGCAGATATTGGACGGCACGTTGATATCGCGGGTCGGATGCGGCCAAACCGCCTAGTTGAAGGGCCACGAGGCTCTTCGCGGTGGCGTACGGTGTGCTGGCCATGGTGGGCAGGTCGGACCAGCCGCCATCCGACCGTTGCGTCGCCAGCAGCTCCTTCATGGCCTTTTGGACTTCGGTGCGGTTGGCCCCCGCCCAGACGAGGCCGGTGAGGCGCCAGCTTCGGTCGTCGTTGCTGTAGGCCTTGGCCTGAGCCAGCCAGGAGGCGGCCAGTCGGACGGATTTCGCGAACTCCGCCCTGCGGGTCTTGGGCGCGTAGGCCTGAAGCGCCCGCATCGCGAGTGCGGTCTGGCCGATATGGTCGAGACAGATGGGAGGCCGGGTATCGGCAAGCGGGTAGGCCCATTCGCCGTTGGGCTTTTGTCGCGACTGAATCGTCATGGCTACGGTGTCCGTGGTCAGATCCGGTTTGTAGTTCTCGGCTTGCAGGCCCACCAAGAGGTAGCCGAGCGTGGAATCGCTAAACATGTCGCCCACCGCAAACAGGTAGCCCTGATGCAGGATTCCGCGTTTGAATTTCAGGAATTCGACGTTGAATTGCACCTGGGCGCTCGCGGATTTCTCGTCGATCTGAAATCCATGTTCGCGAGCAAGCCCGATGGCCATCGCTTCCAGGCTGTCGTTGTGGCAGGACACGCACCCTGTGTTTTTTGTAAAAAAGGCGTCGGCTTTCTGGAGCGGCGGCAGGCTGTCTTGAATGGCTTTCCGGAGCGAATTGTTGCGCCGGGTGCGCAAGGCTACCGGAGTGCTGGCAGCCGCGTCCGCGGACTTCGCGCCCGATTGAACCAGGAGGTCCACCACGGCGGTGTGTCCGTTTAGCTTGGCGATATCCAACACGCTGAGGCCGGTGTCGCCACTCTTGCTGTGTTTGCTTTTCGCATTCACGTCGGCGCCGCGTTCGATCAGGAGCTTGACCACATCCACCGGAATCATGTCGGAGATCACGGCGTACATGAGGGCGGTCCGCCCGGCGGGGTCGAAGGCGTTGACGTCGGCGCCATGGTCCAGCAGCACTCGCACGGAGTTGGCATCTGCCAGGTTCGCTGCGCCCTGGAGCGCCAGGGTATACACCTGCTTGTCCGTGATCCGCTGGGTCAACAGGTCGAATCCGGCTTTGCAATTCGTGGTGAGCGCCAGAACCAAGCCGAGGTCGGCCGTGGCCTCCGCATTGGCCCCGCGCGCAATCAGCAACTTGACGATGTCATCGTCGCCCGATGTGAGGGCTTCCATGAGCGGTGAGGATTCGCTCGTGGGTTTGGTGTTGGGATTGGGATTGGCGCCGTGGTCCAAAAGGAACTGAACGGTGCCGGCCGCTCCCGGACGCCGTGCAGCAACCATGAGGGCAGTTCGCTGGCTGTCGGATCGGGCGTTGACGTCTGCGCCGTGGCGTACGAGCAGGCGTACCTTTTCGAAATCACGGGCGGCCCAGAGCAGGGCGGTGGCGTTGACATCGTCGCGCTTGTTCGGGTCGGCCCCGAGCTTGAGAAGCTTTTCCAACGTCGCGGCATCGGCGTAGAGCGCGGCGTACATAAAAGGCGTAGCCCCGTCGGGTCCGCGCGCGTTGAGGAGCCTTGGATCTTTCCGGGCCGCCGTCAGAAACGACGAGAGATTTCCCTCGCGGAGTGCTTCGACCATGGCGACCGCCTTGGGATCTTCGGGCTGCGGCTCCATTTCGTTGGACAGCGTCTCCGGCCACTCGCCGCCCTGATCGATCCACGCCTTGACGGTTTCGATTTCCTCCGGCCGCAAAGCACCCTTCGGAGGCATCTGGGGACCGAAGTCCTCGCCTGCCATGCGCTGATGCACCTTGCTGTTGGCGCTGCTGCCGGGAATGACACGGCGTTCGAACGGATTCAACGTGGAGCTCCGACGATCCAATCGCAGTCCACCCTTCTGCTTTTTGGGACCGTGACACTCGATGCAGTTGTTCTGGAGCAACGGCATGACATCGCGGGCGAAATCAATCTTGGCCTGCGGCTTGGCGGGAACCTGGGCCGGGAGGGGCGAAGTCAGTGCGAACCATCCGAGCACGATCCATGCATGGGAGGATCGTGCTGCCAAAAAATTCCAGGCGATACGGGTGCAACGGGTCAGGGTTGGGCGGGGGGCAGGCGAGTGCATGAGGGTGCGTTTGGTTCGCTTCGGCGAAAGGTCAAACATTTCGGCGGGAGTGTCGACCTCGGCAGAGGGGTTTCGCCCAAAAAAGATTCAACCTAGAAACGGCAGTTCGAACCGCAGATGAACGCAGATACACGCAGATACACGCAGAGGGAGAGGAAGATAAGTCGCTTGATGCGCCTCCAATTCATTCACCTGCTGGGTGAGTCACGAGCGGCCATCACTTTCTGACGCCGGGTTTCCAATCTGAAAACGACAGCGCTGTCGCTGGTCGTTTTCGAAGTTTCGGCGGCGCGCAACGCCGCCCTACCGACCCACGAAACGGCGGCGTTGCCATGCCGCGGGGCCGATTTCCCCTTCAACCCTTCAACTTTTTTTACCCTTCAACTTCCGTTGTTAGGTTCGACGGCCCGGTGTCCACCTCAAATCGAGCCCAGGCCTCGCACCTCAATTTACCGGAAATGAAACACTTCGGCGCCGAATCGGGAATGGGTTTGAGTATGGATATGGATTTCAAAATGAACGCAGCGGCCTTGGGTTTCCTCGCCGCTGCATTCATTTGCGCGGTCAATTTGGATGAAATACGCGAGTGCGCCCTCATCGCAGCGGTTTGGCGTTGCGTGCCAGGGGTGGGAGATGGTTCGGTGCGGTGTGATCACCTCTCGAAACGCGCCCCTGCGCACCGGATTGGGCGAGCGTTTTCGGGCGGCGGCAAAAGTGCATCCGAATAAGACGGCTCTGATTTGCTGCGACGAGATGGTGACGTACCAGGCTCTCGATCAGACGGTCACGCGGGTTGCCCAGTGGTTGCTGCAGGAGGGACTGAAGCCCGGCGATCGGGTTGGAATTCTTTGGTATAACGAGATTACAGCGGTGACGCTTTTTCTGGCGTGCTGGCGTGCGGGGATGATTGCGCTGCCCGTCATCTCTCGCATGAAGGCACCGGAGCTCGCCTACATCCTGGGGCACGCCACCCCGGCGGTGCTTTTCGCGCATCCCAAGCTTCTGCAGGTGGCTACCGAGGCGCAGGCGTCGAGCGGTCATCCGTGCCGGATCGTGGCCGGGTTGCCGGAAGACTTGCCGGCGTTCGATGAGGCCGCATTGCCGGCCAATGAAATCGACTGGCCGGCGCTCATCATCTACACGTCGGGCACGACGGCACGGCCCAAGGGCGTCACGCACACGCATCGGACGCTCGCGACATCGACCGAGGCGATGTGGGAGCTCGGGCCCACGGGGATTGGAATGGCGGTGACCTCCATCATGCATCCCTCCGGGCTCTATTGCATCACGCTGCCGACCCTGCTCGCGTCCGGCACGCTGGTCCTGATTCCGGCGTTCGACCCGGCGGCGCTGCTGGATGCGATCGAGCGCCATCGTTGCACCAACACCTTTTTGCTGCCGGCAATGGTCCAGGGAGTCGTCCTCGAGCAGTTGAAGCGGCAGCGCGACATGAGCTCGCTGCAATGGGTCCTCGCGGGCGGTGATTCGGTGCCGGTGGCTCTGCAAACCCAGTTTAGGGACGCGTGTGGGCTGCCCCTGCGTGAAGGCATCGGAATGACGGAGGTATGTCCGATTCTCGTAAATCCGCTCGACGCACTGCGGCCGGGTTCGCTGGGGGTGCCGTCCAGCGGCGTCGAGGCACGCATCGTGGACTCTGACGGGAGGCCGACACCCGACGGAGAAATCGGTGAGCTCGTGGTTCACAGTCCGTTCAATTTTATTGGGTATTGGAACAATCCCGAGGAAACGGCCGCCGCTCTCCGCAACGGTTGGCTCCATACCGGCGACCTCGTGAAACGGGATGCCTCCGGCTACTACTGGTTTCAGGGACGGAAGAAGCAAATCATCGTGCGCGAGAGCTACAACGTGGCACCGCAGGAAGTGGAAGAAGTTCTCTATCGTCATCCGGCGGTATTTGAGGCGGGCGTGTTTGGACTGCCCGATCCGGTGTCGGGAGAAAAGGTGATCGCGACGGTTTCATTGCGCCCCGGAAAACAGGTGGACGAAACGGAGCTGCGCAAGTTTGCCCGCAACCACCTCAACGACCTGAAGGTGCCGGAGAAGATTCATTTTCTCGCAGAACTCCCAAAGGGCCTCAGCGGGAAGGTGGATCGCCGAGCGTTAAAAGAGATGGCGCAGGGATGACGCCGGCAGAGGTCTGGGAAAAAAATCTCCCGTGAAGGAACTCGCCTCGGGCCTCGTTATGGGCAAAACACAAACATGAGCTCGCCAAGAACACTCATCCGAAAAACGGCAGTTCGAACCGCAGATGGACGCAGATAAACGCGGATGGGTAGGGAGATGATTCGTTGGATGCGCCTCCAATTCATTCATCTGTTGGGTGAGTTTCCATGGCCTGTAACCCGCGGTCGATTTCTCTCGCAGCGCCGGATCGAGGCGGCGGAGTTCCTCACACGTTTGGAGTACCGCGTTTACGCGGCTCTGCTGTTGGATGTGGGGCCACCGTAAGGTTGAAAATCAATCGCCGGGATGCCCCGAGACACGCTTCCCTGAACCGTCTGAAGACGGGACTCCAAACGAATGAGTAAACCCTCGCGCCAGCGTCGGGTTCCCCTTCAACGCTTCAACTTTTTAACCCTTCATCTCAGACGGACATCCCCCTGAAATAGTGGGCTCGGTCGCGCGCCGGCTCACTTCGTTCGGGTGAGTTCCAGGAAAGCCGCCGTCGTTGCTATTCCCCGAAGGCGATCAGGTGATTCGCGGTTCGAACGTAGAGTTTTCCTTCGAGGATGGCCGGTGTGGAGGTGATGGCTTCCTTGAGATCGTTCACCGCCAGAACCTTCAACGTGTCGCCCGCCTGAAGGATGACCATCTTTCCTTGCACGGATGCGGCGTAGATCCGTCCGCCTGCTGCTACTGGCGACGCGACGTATTGGCCGAGCGCACCGAGGCGCTCCCGGTCGATGACGACCTTCCCCGTTTCTGGGGCGTAGGAGGTCAACACGCCGCCGTCTCGGACGAAATAGAGACGGTCACGATAGTACAGCGGCGAGGGCATCTCGGAGAGGCCGCGGTCTGCTTTCCAGGCGATGTGGGTGGTTGAAATATTTCCACGTCCGCCGGCACGAATGGCCATGACGTTGTTCGCATTGCTCTTCAGGAATTGGAGCGCTCCGGTCCACTCTTCCTTCGTGAAAACTCCGTCTTGGTTCGTGTCGAAGAACACGAAGAACATCATTTGGTAACTGAGCATGTTGCCGGGCGTTTCCTTGGGCACTTCCTTGCGCAATTGGATCGCTGCGTCTTCGGGGACCTCGTCCTTGCTGATTCGGCCGTCGCCGTTCCGGTCGAATCGCTTGAGCAATCCCTCCCAATCCGGCGTGTCCAACGGTTCGCTGGAGCTGCCGGTTCCCGTGGCGCTGGCGAACAACAGGCCATTCCCCGCCACGGCAACGCCGATGGGCTGCATGGTCATGCCGGGCGTCCACCACCGCTCCTTCCCGTCGTGCGGATCGTAGGCGTCGAGCCGGCCGTTGCCCACCGTGACCAGGTCCGCGATCCCGTTATGATTCCAGACCATCGGCGTGGAGAAGCTTTCCCGGTTCAGCGGGCGCTCGGCGGTCCATCGGGTCCGGCCAGTCTTGGAATCGAGCGCGAGGACCTGGGAGTTCGTGCTGCTGCCGTCCCGCTGCAGGATGACGAGTCCTCCTGTGACGATGGGCGAGCTCGACGTTCCGTATTGGGTCGGAGGTGTCGGCAGTGGACGGTTCCAGACCTCTTTGCCCGCGAAGTTGTAGGCCACCGTTCCGTAGGCGCCGAAATAGACGTAGACCCGGTTGCCGTCCGTGGCCGGAGTCGAGGAGGCCGCATTGCTGAAAGGGTGGAGCGATTTTTCAAACTCCATGGGAGGCGCCGCTGTCCGCCAGAGGATCGATCCATCCTTCCGATTCAGGCATAGGGTCTCCAGGGACTTGCCGCCCTCGTGAATGGCGGTCAGGAAGATGTGATCGCCCCAGATGCAGGGAGACGAATAGCCGGGCGGCAGCGCCGTTTTCCAGAGGACGTTTCTTTCAGGCCCGAAACTCACTGGACCGGGTTTGTCGTCGGTCGCCAAGCCACTGCCGTTCGGACCGCGGAACTGCGGCCACTGGGGAGTGGCTGCCGAAAGGGAAGGGACGAGGGCGAGGATCAATCCCGGAAGCAGTGTGGCAGCGAAGGATCGTTTCATGGGAAGTTCAGGGAACATTTTATGGCCGGATTTTAGATGCAGTTCGTTAGTCATCGGGTTCGGCCTCAGTTCCCAAACGCCCACAGATGCTTTTCTCCGCGCAGGTAGAGCGTGTTCTCCACCACGGCAGGCGTGGCGGACAACGTTTCCCCGAGTTCATTGCGGGAGAGAATTTCAAGCGTGTCGCCGGCGCGAATGACGAAAGCGGTCCCGCGCTGGGCGCAGATCACGATGTGCTCACCCACTGCCACCGGGGTGGCATAGTATTCTCCCGCAACTCCGAGTCGTTCCGATTCGTAGTGGGCCTTGCCGGTCTTGAGATCCAGGCAGGAGATGAATCCGCCGGCCTTCAAGAGATAGACTCGGCCGTGATAGGCGAGGGGTGAGGCGACGTACGGCAGGCCGCGCGTCGTCTCCCATTTGACTTGGGTTGCGGTGATGTCGCCTTTGCCGGTGCCGGGAGCGATGCCCAGGATGACGTTGCGCCCCGGAGCGGCGGCCACTTCTGCATACGAAGGAGCCCATTCCGGCATGTCCACGAAGCCGTCCTTGTTTTTGTCGATGAAGTTGAAGGCGTCCCGGGCCCGGCTTCGGGGGAATTCGTCGACCGACAGCTTGCCGTCCTTGTTCGTGTCGAACTGCGCGAAGAACGCGACGGGATCCTTCATCGCGGCGGGGGAGACTCCGGAGTCCACATCGAAGACGGATTCGACCCGCGAGCGGCCCGCCACGTGGGCCGTGGTCCAACCGCCAAAAACGACCATGCCCTCGGCGGCCACGGGGGAGGGGCATACGAAACTCGGCAGCCCTGAGACCTGCCAAACCGGATCGCCGGTCCGCGCGTCATAGGCCTCCAATTGGCCGGTGCCTCCCGCGAGGATCTGTTTCGTGCCGTCGTGCTGCCACACGTACGGCGTGCAGAAGCTGCCGATCTTTTTTGGGCGCGGCGCGTTCCAATGTTCCTTGCCCGTCTCGGCGTCCAGGCAGACCAGGCTGGAATCCAGGCCGCCGTCCCGGTTGAGGTAAACGCGACCGTCGTCGAGGACCGGCGACGCGCCATAGCTGAAACCATTTTTGGTCGAGGACAGCTGCTTCTCCCATTTCAGCCCGCCCGCGAAATCCAGGACCACCACTCCGAAGTCATCGAACTGAAACACGACGCGCTGGCCGTCGGTCGCCGGAGTGGAATTAGCCGGGTCGCCCGCCACGTGTTCATAAACCGCGAGCTTGGCGATGGAGCGTTCGCGTTCCCAAAGGATCGCCCCGTCCGATCGTCGGAGGCAGATCATCTTCAGCGTCGTGCCCACGTGGGCGGTGAGAAAGATGCGGTCACCCCAAATGCAGGGTGACGAATGCCCGATGGGCAGCTCCGTCTTCCAGCGCAGATTCTTGTCGCGCCCAAACTCGACCGGGATGGACTGCGACTCGGCGATGGCATTTCCGCCCGGGCCGCGAAATTGCGGCCATTGGGACGTCGGCACCTCCGCGCCCAAGAGACTCACCGCAGCGCAGCTCCAGGTGAACAAGGCGGCCGTAAGAACAAGGACGGATCGGGTGGCGGGCATGTAGGGTGAAAGTGAGAGAGGAAAGGAGACGCAACGAGTGAATTCGGGCAAACAAGCTGTTAATCGTCCGGCGCAACGCTCCTTTGGCCGTTTTCATCAGTGCCAGGGCAAACAAGACTTCTTAGGGTGTCGAGTTCAGGGCTACTTGCGCTCGGCATTCTCCTTTCCTTCTATGGCTGTGATTTCCTCGAAGGAGGGCGCGCGCCAGAGACGGACATCCACAGCCTGCGTTTCGGGATTCGCCTCCAAGCCCATAAAGGTGTTTCCATCCGGAAGAAAACCTCCTCCGAGAAGCCTAAACCTGGGACGTCCCTCAATGGAGGCGACTTCGTTCCAACCCTGGGTCTCCCAGATTTTGATGGGTTCACTACCAATGGTGCTGCTGGCCAATCGACGTTCGTCGGGCGAAACGGAAATACTTGAGATGACGAGGTTGTGGCCGGGCAGCGGAAACTTTTTCTCCTGCGTCGTGAAGTCCCAGACATTGATGATCTGCGCTTCGGTTCCTGCGGTCACCACCCACTTTTGGTCGGATAATATCGCCAGGCCTTGAATCCCTTCCGATTGCGCTCTGAAAGGAGGCATTTCTTGCCCCGTCGTCAAATTCCTCACTTCCACCTGTCCACCATTGGCAAGGGCCAGCCATTGTCCGTCTGGAGAGAAGGCCGCCTCTCGGAAATTCTCCAAGCGTTCCGCACTGGTGTAGGATCCGAGTTCCTTGCGGGAGGCAGTGTCCCATCTTGTTAGGGTGGCGTTTCCCGCCGTGAAATCCCCGCTTGTGACCACGAGCAGATTTGACCGGGGGAAGAAACTGAAATCCGGCCCGTCACCCTGGGTCGTCAACGGGTGGGTGGTGATGGCATTATTGGAGACGTTCCAGGTTTTGATTCGGAGTGGCGACCGGCTGCCGATGAGGACCTCGTTCGGGGAGAGCCAGAAGCTCTTAACGTTATCGTCTCCCAGTTCAATGGGAACGGGTCTTTCATGGAGGGTGGCCATTTCCAGTAAACGCACTTTGCCTTGCTTGGAGACATCCACAATGGTTCTGCCATCAGGAGAAACATCCGGAAGCGAGGGATTCCGATCCGTCGGCAAGACAACCGCTTCCCGATCCTGACGTCTCGCAGAGGCTGGCCAGACATGAACGCGGCCATCCTTGCCGGAACTGACCAATCGCCGGCCGTCGGCCGAAAAATTCACGGACCAGACTTCGTCCCGATGGCCCAGGAGAGCGTCCTCCACCTGCCAGGTGTCCGTGTTCCAGAGCTTGATTGTCTGATCGCCGCTGGCGGAGGCCAGCAGCTTCCCGTCGGGGGAGAAGGTCACATCAGTGATGAAACCCTGGTGGCCTTCCAGAGTGGCAACTCTCTGATCGGTCTTCGTATCCCAAACGAAGATGCGAGAATCGTTGAAGGCGCTGCCGGCGGCGAGAAACCGACCGTTGGGCGAAAACTCCAGTGTCATCACTCCCTTTCCGATAAAGCGTCCAGGTAAAGTGATTCTCTCTTTCCACGTGCCGACATCGACAAGTCGCACCTGGGTTTCGTCGTCACCGATGGCTAGAACCCTTCCATCCGGGGAAAAGGCCACCGTGCCTACCATGGTGTTGCCTTTAGTTCGAGCTATGTGAAACCGGGCTGCGCTTTTCCGGGTTTCCAGATTCCAGATCGACACCTCCATTTCCTGAACATAAGTCGCCAACCAACGTTTATCCGGCGAAATGGCCAGAGCCGTGATTGGTTCTGTCGAGATCGGCAATTCCGAGATCAGGGACCGGGTTTGTAAGTTCCAGATCCGGACGAAGGAAGCTCCATCATCCTTCCGGCTTGCCGCCGCGATCCATGCCCCATCGGCGGAGATCTGCAACCGACCCGAATTGGGAGTGCCATTGTCGCCCTTCCCATTGTCCTCGAGCACGAAGTCTTCGCGGTCCGAGGATAGATTCCAGAGGCCGACCCTTCCTCGATCCATGAAGGTGATTAAGCTGTTGTCCTTGTCAGTGAACCGGGCACTGAGAACTCGTTCACTTTGTGTCACCGGCGTGCTGAGGAAATCTCCCCGGCAGCGTTGCCAGAAGTAACGCCATTCCCAGCCGCGCAAATCTTCCTCGCCGGCTTTCGGGCGTTGCCGGTCCAGCAACAGGCGCGCCCGTCTCAGATTATTCGCAGTCAGCGCCTCCCGACAAAGCAACATATCAGCGGCGTAAGCCCGGCGGCGGGCAGCGAGTTCCTGAACCTGCGCTTGCTCGCGCAACCTGGCTTCGTTCGACTGCGCCGCAACGGCCTTCTGCTCGTTGGCCTCGGCTTTTTGTCGCTGCAGCGATTCGCCGGCTTGCGCCGCCATCGCCGCGCGCTTGGCCTGCGTCGCCCGCACCGACTGCCAGGTGCTGGCGATGATGCCGAGCAACAGGGCAAGGGCCACAGCCGCGCCGGCGGCAAAGACCACTTTGTTCCGGCGAAACGCTTTCTGGAACCGGTAAGCGGTCGAGGGCGGTCGGGCGGTGACGGGCTCGTTGTTGAGATGCCGCTTCAAGTCGGCAGCCAGGCCGTTCGCCGTTTCGTAGCGGCGTTGGCGATCCTTCTCCAGGCACTTCATCACGATCCAGTCGAGGTCGCCCTTGAGCTGGTGCAGCAACTTGGAGGTGTCGGCGGAACGGCGCTTCGCCGTGGTGGTGAGTTGATTGACACCGAGGGTTGCAAGACGCGTGCTGGGACGCTGAGGTTCCTTTTCCCGGATTACCTTCCGCATGGCGTCGATGCCGAGGGACATCATCTCCCTCCCATCAAACGGCGTGCTCCCGGCCAGCAGTTCGTAGAGCAACACACCCAGGCTGTAGATGTCGCTGCGGGTATCAATGTCCAGTCCGCTCATCTCCGCCTGCTCCGGACTCATGTAAGCCGGCGTGCCGATGAACTGCTGAAATTGGGTGTGAATCGTCTTGTCGGTCAACTCGCCCTGCGTCGCCTTGGCGATACCGAAATCAATCACCTTCGGCACGGGTACCCCGTCATGGAGCGTGACGAGGATATTGGACGGTTTGATGTCCCGATGAATGATGCCCTTTTGATGAGCGTGCTGGATGGCGTGGCAGACCTTGATGAAGAGATCGAGGCGCTCCATGGTGCTCAGATTGGCCTGGTCGCAGTAGTCGGTGATCTTCACACCCCGCACCAGTTCCATGACGAAGTAGGGACGGCCCACCTCGGTGGTGCCGGCATCGAGCACCTTGGCGATGTTGGGATGATCCATCATCGCCAGCGCCTGCCGCTCCGCCTCAAACCGCGCAACCACCTGCTTGGTGTCCATGCCCAGCTTGATGACCTTGAGAGCCACTTTGCGGCGAACTGGCTCCTTCTGTTCGGCGACATAGACCATGCCGCAGCCGCCCTCGCCGATTTGCTCCAGCAGCTTGTAGCGTCCGAGCGTCTGGCCCACGGCTTCGTTGGGGGCGTCGGTGAGCTCAAGTTTGGTGGTGGTGTGCGCGGAGTCCGCGTGTTGGGTCAGCACGGATTCGGGCTGGTCGTGTGCCGCGAGCAGGGCTTCGAGGCGTTGGCGCAGGGCAGGGTCGCCCGGACACACGGCGTCCAAGAAGGCAGCCCTTTCGTTCGCCGGTTGTTTTAATGCCAGGGCAAACAGCGCTTCTTCGCGATTCGGAGTCATGGTTTTTTCATCTCCGCTTTTTCCTTCTCCTCCGCCGCCGCTATCTCCTCCCAGGTCGGCGCACGCCAGGCCTGCCAGGGAGGGCCGGCGAGGATCACATTCCCATCGGCGCTCCAATGGGCCCTGGACAGATAGGAACCAGTTCCGGCTAGGGTAAGGAGTTCTTGTCTCGTACCCACATCCCAGAGTTTGACTGCTTCGCGTCCACCCGACGCCGAAATCAACCGTCGTCCATCCGCGGAGAAGGCCAGGCCGACGGCAGCGTTCATGTGGCCGTGAATGGTTTCGATCAACTCGCCTTTCGCGGGATCAAACAACTGAACCCGACCGCCGGTGGTGGACGAAGCCACGAGTCCGCCATCGGCTGAAACGGTCATAGTCTCGGAATAATTTCTTCCGGGAAAAACCCGCGGTGGTTGGTCGGGTTGAACCAAATTGTAGAACCGAACTTCATGGTCAACTACCGACGGGATCACCACCCCCAGCACCCGTCCGCCCGCGGCAAAGCTGCCGGCACTCATAAATCCGCCAATAGACGCGACCACCTGGCCGGTTTCTACGTTCCAGACCCGGAGGGAATCTCGTCCCTCGTTTATTGCCGCCAGATAAGAACCATCGTCACTGAAACGGACCGGGATGCCGCCGGGGACATCGCTCCGCAATTCGATCCGGCGAGCCGGCGTCGCGAGGTTCGCCACATAAACCGACGCCGAGTTCCCTCCCTCGCTCCACGCCAGGAGCCGGCGCGCCGGGTTGTAGGCCGCTCCTGTCGGGCGCTTGCCGGAATCCAGCGTGATGGCTCCACGTTGAACCAGTTCGGAACCTTGCAGTTCGCTGACCAGGATCTGGTTTGTGCCATTCCAGAGGCACAGCAGGTTGGTGCCGAATTTCCCGAAAAGATTGGCGGAAGAAGCGATCACCGGCAGGGTTACCGGGGCTGAGTTGCCTTTCAGGTCCGTCACCTGCAGCGGTTGGCCCGCTGGCAGCAACAACACGCGCGATTGATCCAACGGCTGAACCTGATCAGCTCCAAGGTTTTCGGGCAGACGGCGATATCCATCCGGGGTGCTTTTGGCATCGTCCTGCCACAACATGAGATTCCCGTCCTTGCCCGCACTGGCGAGGAGTTGCGCCGTTTCCGAGATCGCGACGGCATGCACCTCGTCGCTGTGACCACGCAGTACCTTGGATTCGGTCCAGGTATCCGTGTTCCAGATACGAATGGATTGATCGGTCGCCGCTGAAACCAAGCGTCGTCCGTCCTTGGTGAAGGTCAGATTGACCACCCAACTGGTATGGCCGTCGAGCCGGGCGAGAGGCCGGCCGGTTGCCGTATCCCAGATGCGGATGGTGGGGTCTTCAAATCCCGAGCCTGAGGCCAGCACCCGTCCGTCGGGTGAGAGCGCCAGGGCGGTCAGCCCCAAATCGCGGTGTGACTCGGTCTCCCAGAGCTTTTGTCCAGTGGTGAGGTCCAGGCACTCGATGCGGTAGCGGTATTTCGAATAGTCGTTGCTGGAGAAATACAGACGGTGGTTGTCGGGCGAAAGGCGGGCAGATCCGAAATGGCTGTTAAAATCGTGCCCGGCCGGATGGCGGGTTTCGACCTGAGTCGAGGCCGTGTTCACCACCCAGACGGTGGTGCCGGATTCACGACCCGAACTCGCATGGATCACGAGCCGGGAACCATCCGGCGAAAATGCCAGCTCCCGAATGTACCAGGAGCCCTGGTCGGGCGTGTTCCAGAGGATGGAGTCACGGCCGGAATCGAGGTCAAATAGAGTGACCCCTTTGGTCCCGGGCGTGACGGCGAGAAGATTCCGCTTGGGAGAAAAGGCAACATGCCCCTGGTAGGGTTGTGCGCCCTCGGTGAGCGCACGAACCAATCGTCTGCCTGGGACATCCCACAAATCCACGCGTCCGTCGAACCAACCCACCGCGAGGTGTGTGCCGTCCGGCGAAAAGCTGACGTCGAATCCGCGAGCCGGCTGGTTGGTGAGGGTGACGAGGGCGCCGCTGCGGGTCAGTTGCCAGAGATATCGCCATTCCCAGCCGCGCAAGTCCCCCTCGCCGGGTTGCGGTCGGTGCCGGTCCAGCAAACGGCGCGCTTTGCCGAGGTTGTTCTGCTTGAGCGACTGTTGCGAGAGATTCATGTCCGATGCGTAGAGCAGGCGGCGCGATCGCGCCTGACTCTCGACGGCCTGTCGCGCTTGTTCGTCGGCACGCCGCTGCTCGGCCTCGGCGTGGGTGCGCTGTTCCTTCTCACCATCCAATGCCTTGACCGCAACCGCCCGCAGCTTGCTTTGTTCCCGCTCAGCCCGGGTGGCGCGGATTGTTTGCCAGGTGCTGATGCCTATCCCGATGAGAAGCGCGGCAGCCACGACTGAGGCGGCGGTGAAGACGAGCTTGTTCCGTCGAAACGCTTTCTGAAACTTGTAGCCCGCGCTCGGTGGTCGGGCGACGACCGGTTCGTTGTTTAGGTGCCGCTTTAAATCGGCGGCGAGTCCGTTGGCCGTGTCGTAACGGCGCTGGCGGTCCTTCTCCAGGCACTTCATCACGATCCAGTCCAGGTCGCCCTTGAGCTGATGCAGCAGCTTCGAGGTGTCGGCGCTGCGACGTTTCGCTGTGGTCGTAAGTTGATCGGCTCCGAGCGTCGCGAATCGCGTGCTGGGGCGCTGCGGTTCCTTTTCCCGGATGGTCTTGCGCATCGCGTCGATGCCCAACGACATCAGTTCCTTCGCATCAAACGGCGTGCTGCCGGCCAGCAGTTCGTAGAGCAACACGCCCAGGCTGTAGATGTCGCTGCGGGTATCGATGTCGAGTCCGCTCATCTCCGCCTGCTCCGGACTCATGTAGGCCGGCGTGCCGATGAACTGATGCAACTGCGTGTAAACCGTGTTGTCCGTCAGCCGGCCTTCCGTGGCCTTGGCGATGCCGAAGTCGATCACCTTGGGCACGGGGACGCCGTCGTGCAGCGTGACGAGGATATTAGACGGTTTGATATCCCGATGGATGATGCCCTTCTGATGCGCATGCTGGATGGCCTGGCAGACCTTGATGAATAGATCGAGCCGTTCCTTGGTGGTGCAATGGGACTGATCGCAGTAGTCGGTGATCTTGATGCCGCGCACCAGTTCCATGACGAAGTAGGGCCGTCCCACGTCGGTCGTGCCGGCATCCAACACCTTGGCGATGTTGGGATGATCCATCATCGCCAGCGCCTGCCGTTCCGCCTCAAACCGGGCGACGACCTGCTTGGTGTCCATGCCCAGCTTGATGACCTTCAACGCCACGCGGCGACGCACGGGCTCGGTCTGTTCGGCGACATACACCACGCCGCAGCCGCCTTCGCCCACACGTTCGAGCAGCTTGTAGCGTCCCAGCGTCTGCCCCACCGCTTCGTCAGGAGCGTCGCTGAACTCCAACTTCATCGTCGCCTCGGCGGCGGGGCGGGTGTCAGGCGACAGTTCATCCGGGCCATCTTGCGCGGCGAGCAATGCGTCGAGGCGGGCGCGCAGGGCAGGGTCGCCCGGACACACGGCGTCCAAAAAGGCAGCCCGGTCGTTCGCGGGCTGTTTCAACGCCAGCGCAAACAGCGCTTCTTCGCGGTTCGCGCTCATGAGCGGTTGCCGGATTGTGGCGGTGACTTCTGTTTCGAACCGGTTGCCTCGTGCGCTGCAGCCTGGCCTGTCCGCCTCGCGTACCGCGCGAAGGGCCAAGCCACGAACGGATAGCTCTGACCGTTCAGCATCCGCCCGATGAAGGTGGAGCGGACGAGATAGTGATAACTCGCGAACAAGAGCGTGAACGCGATGAGGTTCAACAGGGCGAACTTCACCAGCCCGGGCCACGGCCAATACGCCATCCAGATCTGGAGGATGGCCACGAGCGGGAGGTGGATCAGAAAAATCCAATACGAGCTATCGGCCACATAGCGCCAGGCGGGGCTGTGGTCCGGGCAGTACGCCTGGAAAAAACCGAGCGTTCCAAAAATCAGCAGCCACATCACCAAGGCGTAGCCCAGGGAGTAGGCGAATTTCAAAGGAAGATACCAGCTCAACGCCTGGGGATCCCCCACCAACATGCCGGGAAAGAAACGGTCTAGGGTCGCCCGATTCTCCCTCACAGCCTTTCCGCTCACCTCCGCGGGAGGAGGCGGCCCGGTTGGAATCGGTGCGGCTCCGAACATCGCCGGTTGCACCATCAGTTTGTTGATGGATTCCGCGAGCCCGGCGCGACGGTCGGCGGCGCTGGCGTCGGACAGTTGCCCGATCGCCTCCTGCGCTTTCGGCGGGAATTGGTGCCAAAGATTGGCCAATTCGATTGGAACCGTCTCCGCTTGGCGGGCCGATTTGAGACGCGCCAGAAAGGCGGGCCAGTTTTTGAACTGAGTCGCCTCAAGGCGGGGATAATTGCCCCGGAGTGAACCCGCCACTCCTCGGTCCAGCACGGTCCGAAAGGCAAGGAACAGCGGCACCGACAGCAGCAATCCCAGCGCCAACTGCCACCGCCAGAGCCGCACCAAGCCGGTCAATAATCCCGCCTGACGATGCAACATCCAGCCCACGACGAACAGGGAACCGTAAAGGATCAGCACCGGCACCGACGGCACCAGGGATTTCACCGGAGTGTCCACGCCGCGCCAACCCTCCATCGGCCAGAGAAACAACCCCACGCCCAAACTCGGCCAGACGATAAAACCGGGCGACCGCATCACCCGCGCGACTCCACCATCCGCCCAACTGCGAAGCTTGCGCGCCACCGGCTCCGAACGGGTCACGAGGAACCGCACCCCGAGCGTCAGGGCGTAGATCCAGAGCAGATAATAAAGGAACCAGAGATGGGTGAGGTTGAACATACCGCCCATCGGCTGCGTGACGAACATCCGTCCCTGTTTGAACATCAACGTGAACAGGAGGGGCAGGGGAAGCTCCACCAAATTACCTCCCGAGACATTTCCGCCCGTCACAAAGGCCGCCATCAAACAAGGAAACAGGATCAACCACCCCACGACCAACGGCAGGCCGACCCGGAGCAAGCGATGCTGGACGAAACCGGAGAATCCGCGCCGGTGATACAGCAAGTGCCCGAAGAATCCGGCGATGAGGTAAAACAACTGCATCCGGAACGTGTGCGATGTAAACGAGAACCAGTAGAAGCCCTCGCCCGCGGACGCATCCACGATGAACGCGCCTGTGGGAATCGGGACAAAACTCCACGCCGCATGAAACACAACGCCGAGCAGCAGGGCGAAGGCGCGGGTGGCATCGAGGGCGTGGAACCGCTCGGGGTGGGGCGTGTGGCTCATACTTCAATGAAGGGATTGCAATTCTGAGGTGGGGTGGAGTGGTGCCTCAGCGGGTATTCACTCCGGGGAAGGAGCCGGCGTTCTTGGACGTTGCGGCTTGCTGGAACGCGGTCAGTTTCTGTTTCCACTCGGCGGCCTGGGTGGGCTTGCCCCAGGCGTCGTAGAGTTGCACCAGTCGTTCGAGGGATTCCTCGATCCGGCGCGTGGGGTTGAGATACGGCGCCAGGCTGGCGCGGCGTTGTTGAAGTCCCTCGTAACCCTGGAGCAAAAGTGGTTCAGCCTCGGCGTAATTCTTCTGACCCGCCAGACTCGCGCCGAGCATGTTCATCGCGATAAACTGGCTGTCCGCATCCGCGTCGTGCTTCTTCGTCAGGCTCAGACATTCCCGCAGCAGCATTTCGGCTTCGGTGTAATTCCGCTGAGCCAAACGGACTGCGCCAAGGTTGGAGGTGATCCAAGAACTTACCAATGGATTGGCAGTTGGATTCAGCCGCATCGTCTTATACGCCAATTCGCACAGGGTCTCGGCGTTCGTCAGGCGGCCTTGTTCGAGGTATCCCCACCCCAAGGTGGTCAGGTGCGCACCGATAAACGCGCTCTTTTCCGGGTGTACGCTCTGAATGAGATTTAGGCTCTGGTCCACGAGCGGCCGGGCTTCGTCGAACCGCTGTTGCATGACATAGACTGCGGCCAGATTCATGATCGCAGAGATGGTCTGAGGATGGTTCGTGCCAAGGGTGCTGCGGCGCAGTTCCAGGACTCGCAGCGCAAGGGGTTTGGCCTTCTCGGGTTGATTCAAGTGCCGATAGCAGCTTGACAGGACTACCATCAAACCGCTGGTGATGGGGCGTTCCTCGCCCAGCGCGCGACGGGCTCGTTCGAGGGCATCCACGAGCAACGGTTCCGCCTTCGCCGGCTTGTGATGATAGGCGCAGCCCAGACCGAAGCCGTAAATCAGCCGGAGTGTTCCCGGATCGTCCGCACCCAGCACTTCACGGTGCAGAGCCAGTGTTCGAATAAACAGCGCTTCCACTTCGGGCCAAGGGGTTTCGCCCAAGAGCATCACCACGAAGGCCCTCGTTTGCATGAACTGGAGCGTGAGGGGGTGCTTTTCGCCCAAGGTTCGTTGGCTCGCTTCGAGTCCTTCGCGGGTGAGTGGTTCGGCCAAAGACGTCTCGCCACCCAGCCAGCGAACCGTGGCCAGACCATTCAGGGACCGCAGCGTGTCCAGGTGGCTCTTGCCGAGGTGCTCGCGTTGGACGCGCAGCGCGGCCTCATAATGCTCGACGGCCTTGGCGTAATCGCCGAGTTCCGTATAGACGGAGCCGAGGGTCTGCCGGATGGAAGCCTCGACGAGGGGCGGACGGTTGGTGGCGCGGTCGAGGCGTCCCGCGATGCGGTCGAGCAAGGCGCGGACGGTCAGTTCGCGATCCGGCTGATAACCAGGGCTGGCCTGGTTCAACACGTCTTCCTGGATGAACTGCAATGCGCCTTGGGCATTGGCCTTCTCGGTTAGAGCGTTGGCTTTCTCCTTCTGGGCTTGGGCCTTCTCCACGAGGGCTTGCGCTTCCGCTCGGGTGGCCCGCACCGCCTGCCACGCGCTGACGATGACTCCGAACACCAATGCGACCGCCACTGCGACACCAGCCGCGAAAACACCTCGATTCCGCCGAAACGCCTTCTGAAACTTGTAGGCCGCGCTTGGCGGACGGGCGATCACCGGCTCGTTCGTCAGGTGGCGAGTGATGTCGGCGGCCAGACCGTTGGCCGTCTCGTACCGACGCTGGCGATCCTTCTCCAGGCACTTCATCACGATCCAATCGAGATCGCCCTTGAGCTGGTGCAGGAGCTTGGAGGTGTCGGCGCTGCGACGCTTCGCTGTGGTCGTGAGTTGATCGGCTCCGAGCGTTGCGAATCGCGTGCTGGGACGCTGCGGTTCCTTTTCGCGGATGGTCTTACGCATCGCGTCGATGCCCAGCGACATCAGTTCCTTGGCATCGAACGGCGTGCTGCCGGCCAGCAGTTCGTAGAGCAACACGCCCAAGCTGTAGATGTCGCTGCGGGTATCAATGTCGAGTCCGCTCATCTCCGCCTGCTCGGGACTCATGTACGCCGGTGTCCCGATGAACTGATGCAACTGCGTGTAAACCGTGTTGTCCGTCAGCCGGCCTTCGGTCGCCTTGGCGATGCCGAAGTCGATCACCTTGGGCACCGGCGCACCGTCGTGCAGTGTGACGAGGATATTAGACGGTTTGATATCCCGATGAATGATGCCCTTTTGATGCGCGTGTTGAATCGCCTGACAGACCTTGATGAATAGATCCAGCCGTTCCCTGGTGGTGCAATGAGTCTGATCGCAGTAGTCGGTGATCTTAACGCCCCGCACCAGTTCCATAACGAAGTAGGGACGGCCCATCTCGGTCGTGCCGGCATCGAGCACCTTGGCGATGTTGGGATGATCCATCATCGCCAGCGCCTGTCGTTCGGCCTCGAATCGGGCGACGACCTGCTTGGTGTCCATGCCCAGCTTGATGACCTTCACCGCCACACGCCGTCGCACGGGCTCGGTCTGCTCGGCGACATACACCACGCCGCACCCGCCTTGGCCGACCCGTTCCAACAGCTTGTAACGCCCGAGCGTCTGGCCCACGGCTTCGTCGGGCGCATCGGTGAACTCCAACTTCATCGTCGCCTCGGCCGCGGGGCGGGTCTCAGGCGAAAGATCATCCGGTGCTTCGTGTGCCTCGAGCAGGGCGTCGAGTCGGGCGCGCAGGGCGGGATTCCCGATGCACGCGCCTTCGAGGAAAGCCGCACGCCGAGCCGGAGCCTGGGTGAGCGCGGCCTCAAACAGGGCTTCCTCGCGTTGCTGATCTGGGCGCATGCTTCGTAGGGTTTGGCTGATCTCCCCCTACATGCGCCAAGCAGCCGTCAAAAGTATGTCACTATTTCAGCTTATTTCGGGAACGGGTTCGCGCATGGGAAGGTGAAGCCGCTGGACGACCCAAATTTGGAACATCCAGTTCCCACGGAGAACGGCCTTTGCAGTGAGATCCCTGCCACGCGGATTCCGACGGGCAACAAAGCCTGCCGGGGCGATAGAGGATTAGAAAAAGCTAGCGCAGCGCAGCGCTTCGCATCTCGACCGTGAGCCAGGCCCGCGCGTAGGCCCACCACTGCTTGGCGGTGGGTACGGCGATCCCGAGCGCGGCGGCGGATTCCTCGAAATTCAGGCCCACGAAGTAACGCAGCTTGACCAGTTCCGCTTTGCGTTCATCCACGAGAGCCAACTTTTCGAGGGCTTCATTTACGGCGAGCAATTGGTCGTCGTCGGCCACTGGGGAAGAAAGTTCGAGCCCCTCCAGGTCAACCACCTCGACCCTCGCTCCGCGTTTGGCCGCGCGCCGTCGACGGGCGTGCTCGATCAGAATGCGACGCATCGCCTCGGCGGCGGCGCCGAAGAAATGCGCCCGATTTTGATACACCGGCGCCTCCGGGCCGCCCAAACGCATCCAGGCCTCATGGACTAGGGCGGTGGGCTGAAGCGTGTGACCGGCGGCTTCGTGAACCATCTTCTGCGCCGCCAGACGACGGAGTTCCTCGTAAACGATGGGGAGAAGTTCAGCCGCGGCTTTCGAATCACCGTGCTCCACCCGCTCCAGAATATGCGTGAACTCGCTCAAAGCTTGAGAATGGTGAAGCGACGCAGGCAAACAAGCGGCGAACACTGACTTCGCATTGCGGAAAACGGCGTCCCTTGCGGCAAAGTATCGGAACGACTTTCTAGGCGGGCCGTACTGCCCGTCTCAGCGTGCGGTCAATCAGATCGGCAGCGATGCCCAGGCCGTTGGTTCGCTCAATGGCTTGCTGAATCCGTTTCGCGTTCCCGCGATAGAATCCGTCGGTCAACACGGTCTCGATGGCCTCACGGAGCTTCTCGACCGCCGATTCGCTCATCGCCGTTTTGAGCGGCACCACGACGCCGGTCCCGGTATGGGCGATGCGCGCTCCCACCCCCGGTTGATCATTGGTGACCGGAATGGCCACCATCGGCACGCCGGCGGTCAACGACTCGAGCGCCGTATTAAGTCCGGCGTGCGTGATGCACAGCGAAGCCCGCTTCAGCACCTCCAGCTGCGGAGCGCTCCGGACCACAAGGGTGGTTGCCGACAACGGACCAATTTTTTCGGGATCGAGGTTCTTGCCGATGGACAAGACCAACTGGCGTCCCGGGGCCTGAGCCGCCGCGACAATCGCTTCAAAGATTCGTTCCGATCCATTCTGGAGCGTTCCCATCGAGGCATAAATCAGCGGCTCGCCGGTGAGCTTGTCCCAGGGAAAGTCAACGGACGGTCGCAAAGACGGGTCGTGCCAGGGCCCGGTGTGATGGAAATACGAAGGCCAGTGGTCGCTGGGAAAGTCGAATTCCTTCGGTGTTTGCGTGAGTTGGGCCAGCGTGGATCGATATGGCATCGGGTTCTCGACTTCGACCGGCAAACCAACCCGCGCGATGTAGTCACGCTCCAGGGCGAGGATCGGGGCGAAGATCTTAAGGAACGCCTTGGTTCCCTCGATATTCCTCGCGAAACCCTCAGGGCCGGATTGATGCGGCCAGTCGTACATGCAAAGCGGCGCATGTCCGGACAAGTCGAAGTGCAGCGCGTTTGACACGTGAACGAAGGGGAGATTCAAGTGCGCCGCCACCAGATTCAGGCCCCGGGTGGTGGAGTCGAGCACGAGGGCATCAGGCCGCGATTGCCGGAGGACGCGTTCGCCATCCTGCAGCCCGGCCCGGCAGACGTCTGCAAACAGATCCATCGTGAATTGGAGCGCCTCCGCACCGCTCAATTGGCTGAGAAGACGCAGACGGCGGGGATATTCCCCCGGGGGAAACAGCGCATCACCGTAGGGAAGGAAATCCAAACCGGCGGCCCGGACCATGGGCTCGGCTTCCGCGAGGCAGAGGAAAAACACTTCGTGATCGTGCTCGCGAAGTTTGCGCGCGAGCGCCGTCATCGGGTGAAGATGCCCCGGCACGGAAGGGCAGGAGAAGGCGATGCGCATCCTTCAGAACCTGTCGTTCATTGATCTGTTATGAAACCATTTTTTCAAAATTGGGGCACCGTCCTCTGCTGTTGGACTCGGGGCCGACGAGAGGTTGAAAAGCAAACGCCTGCATGCCACGAGACACGCCTCCCCGAACCATCTGAAGACGGGACTCCAAACGAATGAAAAAACCCTCGCGCCAGCAGCGGATCACCCCTTCAACACTTCAATCTAGAAACGGCAGTTGAAGGGTTAAAAAGTTGAAGCGTTGAAGGGGAAAAGGCGGTTCGTCTCACACGTTCGGAGTACCGCGTTTACGCGGCTCTGCTGTTGGACGCGGGGCCATCGAACGGTTGGAAATCAACCGCCCGCATTCCTCGAGCCACGCCTCCCCGAACCGTCTGAAGACGGGACTCCAAACGAATGAGAAAACCCTCGCAGCAGCGTTGGAATCCCCTTCAACACTTCAACCTAGAAACGGCAGTTAAAGGGCTAAAAAGTTGAAGCGTTGAAGGGGAAAAGGCGGTTCGTCTCACACGTTCGGAGTACCGCGTTTACGCGGCTCTGCTGTTGGACGCGGGGCCATCGAACGGTTGGAAATCAACCGCCCGCATTCCTCGAGACTCGCCTCCCCGAACCATCTGAAGACGGGACTCCAAACGAATTAAAAACCCTCGCGCCAGCGTTGGATCGCCCCTTCAACGCTTCAACTTTTTAACCCTTCAACTTCCAGTTCTACTCACTCCTCACCGACTCACGGCACGTCAATCACCACCACCGAAACATCGTCCTCGAGCGGTCGACCGCCGTTGCCACGTTGTGCGGCCTTCAGGACGGAATCCGGCGTCACGGAGGAGACCCGACGCTCACCATCGAGCCATTGGGCGAAATCTTCGAGCGTCGCCGACCGACCGTCTGCAGCGCAGAATTCATAAGCGCCATCACTTAACACCAGCAACCGGGCTCCGATTGGAATCGCGACCTCCAGCTCCTCATAGCGAGCTTCCGGCAGGCAGCCAATCGGTGTGCCACGGGTTCGAAGCCGATGGACCGGTGCCTCGGGCATGCCGGGAGTCCAAAGAAACGAGGGCGGATGTCCCGCGCTCGAGTACCGAAGGGTCCGGTGGGTGAGATCGATCACCCCGTACCACAGGGTAAAATAGAGATTGTTGTGCGCTTCCATCGGGAAGGCGCGGTTCAACTCCAACAGCACCTCGGCCGGCCGCCGAAAATCCACACGGGGCAGGGAATCGCTTCGCAGAAGATTGAGGATTGAGACTGAAAGTAGCGCCGCGCTGATTCCGTGGCCGGACACATCCAGCAGGTAAACCGCCAACTGCCGTTCCGACAGCCAATGATATCCGAAGGCATCGCCGCCGAGTTGTTCCGAAGGCTCAAAGCTCCAGGAAGTCTTCACTTCACCGGTCAGAGGACGCGGCAACCGCGATCGCACATACTCGGCCGCCCCGGCCACTTCGGCGGCCAGCAACCGCTGGCTTTCGATCAGCGCCTGATGCGTCTCCCGCTCCCGGTCCCGAAGGCGCTTTTTCTCCAGGCAAGCCGCAATCCGCGCGCGCAATAGCACCGGATTGAATGGCTTCGTCAGATAGTCGTCCGCACCCGCCTCGATGCACCGGGCGATTCCATTGTCCTGGTCGAGGCCGGAAACCATCAGAACCGGGATGTGACGCAGCTTGGCATCGGACTTCAGTTTGACGAGGACCTGATATCCATCGATTCCCGGCATCAACAGATCCAGCAGGACCAAATCGAAGGGTTCGGAACGAAGTCGGCGCAAGGCATCCATGCCGTTGTCGACGGCCGTCATCGAATACCCGTGCCGCATCAGCCGGCGTACCAGAATTTCCCGGTTCGCCGCCTCGTCATCCACCACCAGGATTCGACCTTCGCCGTGATGATTGGCAGCATTGGCGCTTCGCGGAGAGCCCGTGCTCAGGGTGACCGCGGGCGCGGCCAACAGGAATTCGCCGTCCACGGATCCCTCCGTCGACGTTGAAATCAGGTGCTCTTCCATCAAGGCCAGCCAGTGGTGCGCCGCCGTCCGAATCCGACCCAAATCCTGGGCCAGCTGGGCGGAGGTCCCGCCATTTTCGGCGACCAACTCCTCCAGCAGTTCCGTATAGCCGATGATGTGATTCACCGGAGTCCGCAAATCGTGGTGAAGCTGAAACACATTTCGACGGCGTTCCTCGAAATGCGAGGCGTCGAAATACTCGGTCAGGACTTCGAGCAACTGCCGCCCGCCCGACAGAATCCGATTCAAGTCGGGAGTGAATACCGCCGGAAGGGATTGATCCTCCAGCAGGAGTTCACAATAGCCGATGATCTGGTTGATCGGCGACCGGAGTTCGTGCCGGATGCGCGACAGCTCCTGGGGCGAGGGGTTCATGCCATTTTGGAGCGTTCCAGCAGCGCGGTGATCTTTCCGAGCAGCCGCTCGAGCTCCACCGGCTTGGTGTCGAAGTCGTCGCAACCGGCTTCGCGGGCCCGCTGCTCGTCGGCGGGCATGGCGTGCGCGGTGAGAGCGATCACCGGGATTCGGGCGGTCAGCGGATCCCCCTTGAGAGCCCGGGAAGCGTCCCATCCGTCCATCACCGGCAGGCTCATGTCCATCAGGATCAGATCCGGCGAATCCGCTTTTGCCCGCGCCACGCCCTCGGCGCCATCGACCGCCAGGGTGACTTCATACCCGCGCCGGATGAGCCGGCGGCTGAGCATGTCGCGATTCATCTCGTTGTCTTCGACCAGGAGGATGCGTGGCATGGGAGCGTGTCAGTTGGATGAGGAGGTTGGATTCGCGGGCACTCCGCGAAGACTGGAACGGATCTGTGCCAGCAAGGTCTCGGTTTGAAAGCCACCCTTTTCCAGAATCAGAGTCACTTGATGATTCAACCGCTGATGATCCTCGTCGGTGAGGTCCTTTGCGGTGACGACGATGACCGGGATGTCCAGCCAGGCAGGGTTGGAACGGAGTTGTTTTAGGAAACCAAATCCATCCAGCTCGGGCATCATCAGGTCGAGCAGGATCACTCCAGGAATCTTCTCCTGCACCCGCTCCAGTCCTTCCCGACCATTGACGGCTTCGCGAACCTCAAACCCTTCGCCGGCTAACTGGCGTCGCAGCAGGTCGCGAATATCCGCGCCGTCGTCCACCACCAAGACGTCTCCGAGGCGGCCGGCCGCGCGAAGTTGGGCCAGCATGTGCTGAAGGCGGGCTCGATCGATCGGCTTGGCAAGGTAGTCCACGGCTCCCATGGAGAAGCCGAGATTGCGTTCGTCCACGATGGTGACCATCACCACCGGAATGCCTGCGGTGATCGAGTCCTCCTTGAGTCGGCGGAGGACACTCCATCCATCGAGGCCTGGCATCATCACATCGAGGGTGATCACGGCCGGCCGGAGTTCGTTCGCCAATCGCAAACCTTCTGGTCCGTTGGCGGCGGTTTGAACCCGATAGCCCTCTCTGACAAGGAAACGGGTCATCAGGTCGTGGACCGCGCGATCATCGTCGATCACCAGGACCAGCGGGGCATTCGCATTGGCCACACCAGGCGCCGGCGTTGCGATCGCAGCAGTAGCAGGATCGACGGAACTCGGCTGGGGTGGCGTCATCGGCAGGACGACCGTGAACGTGGATCCGACACCCGGCTGACTGGACACGGTCACATCTCCACCCATCAACTGGCTGAACCGGCGACAGAGCACCAAGCCAAGTCCGGTCCCGCCGTACTTCTTGGTAGTCGATGCATCGGCCTGTTCGAACGCCTTGAACAACCGCCCCATTTGCTCGGCGGTCATCCCGATTCCCGTGTCCGAGATGGAGAACTCGATCATCCGACTGTCCCGGTCGACGCCTTGCCCGGCGTCCGGCAATTTCGTGGCGACCCGCAGTGTGATCGTTCCGCCTTCCGTGAACTTGCTCGAATTGCTCAGGAGATTGAAGAGGACCTGGCGCACCTTCGTTTGATCGGAGCGCATGACACCCAGATCTGGAGGACAAAGAATCTCCAGCCGGTTGCCCTGGCGCGCGATGAGGGGCTGGACCGTGGCCCCCACCTCGGCCACCAGAGTCGCCACGTCGAATTCCTCGAGATAGAGCGTCATCTTGCCGGCTTCGACCTTGGACAGATCCAGGATGTCATTGATCAGCCCGAGCAGATGTTTTCCGGCACCGTGGATTTTTTTGAGATCCGGAGTGAAGGTCGGCTGGTTCAGATCCGCTGCCTCTTCCTGCAACATTTCGGAGTAGCC
Source organism: Verrucomicrobiota bacterium (assembly GCA_947454705.1). GTDB lineage: Bacteria > Verrucomicrobiota > Verrucomicrobiia > Limisphaerales > UBA9464 > CAIVQB01. The sequence goes on along the minus strand of CANGKZ010000018.1, from coordinate 11,296 downwards.
GAGAATCGCATTCAGCGGCGTTCGCAATTCGTGGCTCATGTTCGCCAGGAAGCTGCTCTTCGCTGTGTTGGCGACATCGGCGGCGATGCGCGCTTCTTCGAGCTGGTGGTTTGATTCCGCCAGGGCAGCAGCCTTGGCGGCGAGGGCATTGTGGGCCACCCGTTCCTGCTCGGCCATCCGCTCGCGCAGTTGCTCCGCCTCGCGCTTGCGCCGGATGACCAGCGAGCGGGCGACGAAGGCCCAGCCGACCAAGCCCAGCGCCACGCCGCCCGACGGCACCATGATCAAGGCGTTCGCATAGAAGGGCGGCACAATCTCGAAATGAACGACCGCGGGGGCGGAGTAGTTCAAGTCGCGGTCAATCATCTGCGCGAAGAAGGTGTAAGCACCCGGCCGGTTCGTGCGCCAGGCGAACTGAGGAGCCGAGTCCGCGGACGTCCAGAGCGAGTTCGTCTTCGCCGGCGCGTTCTCCGGATGCCCGGGCACAATGGCGTAGCGATACTGCCGCCGCGCGGGTCGCGTGCGGAATTCCACGGCGGCACAGGTGAAGGTCATCAGGCGGCCCGCGAGGACTTTGGGCAGCTTGCTCACGTCCCGGTAGAGCTGGTCCTGTTGCACGCTCACCGTCGGCGCCGGCAGCGAGGCGCGGAGCGGACGGTACCGCACCAGTTCGTCTTTTCCCCAAAACCACATCGCGCCGGTTGCATCCTGCGCGATCCGCGCAACCCCGCGAGGTGGCAGCCCATCCTCTTCATCGAGTGCCGACCAGGTAAGCCCATCGAATCGGACAATGCCGCCGCCGCTTCCAAACCACAGCCCACCCTCCGCGTCGCGAAACAGGTGAAGCGGCGAACCGGGAATCAGCTTTGACTTGCCGATCGGGCTGATCGCGCGGCCGTCAAAGCTTGAGAGGCCCGAACCTGTGAATCCGCCGAACCACGGCCAACCGTCCGGGCCGTCGGCAATCGTGTTGATCATGACATTCGGCAGCGCATTTTCGGTCGTGAAATGCGTCCAACTCCGACCGTCGTAACGCGAGGCGAACAACATTCCCCCCAGCCAAACATCGCCATGGCCATCGCCATGAACGGTGAAAATATCGTTATAAATGTTGGTGCTCAGCCCGTTGGTTTGGGTGAACCAGTGGGTGAGTTCCGTTCCGACGTAGCGCCCTGCGCCACCGCGCTGAGTGCTCACCCAGATGGCGCCGTCCCGGGCCTGCGCCAGGCTTGCTCCCTCGCCATTGAACGGAAGATGCAAGTTCGTGGGTGAGGGTAGAAAATGGCTGCCATCGAAGCGCACGATGGCGTTGCTGGTTGTCATCCAAATCAGGCCGTCCGCGGCTTGCAGCAAGTCCCACACATAGCCTCCGGACAGGCTGTTCTTGTCATCGAACGCTTCGAACCGTTTCCCATCGAAGCGCACCAACCCATTCGTCCTGCTTCCCAAATAAAGTTTGCCATCGAGGGTCGAGAGCAGTCTTGGCTTTCGCGGAAGGTTTGCATCCGCGGATACCTCGGGCAGCCCGTGGGCGCCTGAGAAAACGGCCAACGCGCCTTCCTCATACCGGTAGGCGCCGGTGAGAGTGGCAAACCAGGTGGCGCCATCCGGGGCGGTTTCGATTTCCAGAAAGCCATTCGCTTTCACGCGGCCCTGCCCGGTAAAGCGGACAAAGCTCCTCCCGTCGTAGCGGCACGGCGGCCCATCCGCCGTTGTAAGCCAGATGCTGCCGCCGGGGGTGGCGTGAACCGCGACGATGTCCCCCGAGGGCACGCCATCGCGCTTGGCGAAATGAGTGAAGTGGGTCCCGTCGTATCGTGTGAGAGCGCCGGGGCCATCGCCAAACCAGATCGCGCCATCGGGAGCCACCGACACCCCGCCCGTGTCCATGGAAAGCAGGCCGTCCCTGGGGGTGAGGCGAATCAGGTTCGTTCGATCGAAGCGGACCAGGCCCGATCCGAGCCCCGTGAGCCACACACGGCTGTCTCGATCCACCGCCAAATGCGCGGCGAAATAATTGGGAAGAAAAGGGCAGGCGTTCGTGAAGACGGTCTCCTGTTTTCCCTCGTACCGCACCACATCCCCGGAATGTCTGCGTCCCCACAGAGCGCCATCGGGGGTGCTCCGAAGTTCAGTTTCGTATCGTTTCAGCGAGGGTTCGTTCATGGCCTCGGCCCGGGCCGGACTTGCCGAGCTGGCCGGAATGTAACGCGCGAGACCGCCCAACCCACAGGCGAACCACAAGTCGCCGTCGCGCGTTTGGGCAACCCCATCCGCCTCCACGTTGGGCAGGCCTTCCGTGCGGGTCAGGTTGGAGAACTCGTAACCATCAAACCGGGCGATGCCGCCGGCCGTGGCAAACCAGGCCGCGCCGTCCCGCGCGAACATCACACGAACCACCGTGGCGCTCGGCAGTCCGTCCGCCACGCCGAATCGTTTCCAATGCCCCTGGGTGAAGGGCGTCAGGCGAAAATCCAGATTCGCCAGCCGGGTGCGTTCGACGTCCGTGGCCTCGGGATTGGCGTAAAGAATTCGTCCAGCCCCAAGCCACGCGCGTCCGCCGGGAATTTGCGCGCGCACTTGATACACCCCTGGCTTGATATTCGAGAATTTGAAATTGCCCTGCTCGTCTGTAACAGCGGTCTCGATGACCCTGCCCGCGGGGAAGTTCGTCGCCTTCGACCCAGGCGAACGGCCCGGCCCGTTCGCGTTGGACAAAGTGTCTTCCTCACGTCGGTGGCCACCGCCCAAGGTCACCGGCGTTTTTTCCGGATCGGCAAGGATCCAGTCGAGCCGTTGTCGCGCCTCTGGTGTGAGCTGAAATCCGAGGCGGTAGGCAGAAAGTTCGCCGTTCGAAACAAACAGGTCGCAATGGGCGGTGGAAAGAATCGTGAAGGCATACTCGCCGGCGGCGTTGGCCGGGATGCGCCGGTCCGGCCGGCCTGGTTCATGAACGTCGACGATCGCATTCGCCACAGGCTTGCCCGAGCCATCGGTGATGTTTCCGAACAAGAGCACCGGGAGCGCCGCGTTCGTGACCTTTGCCTGGCCGATGAGTTTGCCGTGATGCGCGCCGGGCGAGGCGTCGCGCCCGGGATTCGCGGGATCATCGAAGTTCCAGAGCCCGACCAGACCTTCCTCACTTCCGGTCAGCCTCCGGCCCATGTTTTCGCGAATCTGTTCCGGCGTGCGCACCGTCCGCCAAAGCCGGACTTCGTCCATCTCGCCGCGCAAATTCTCGAGAAAAGCGGGGATGACGGAACGGCCCAGAAAAGCCTGCTGAACTAAGCCATTTGCCAATAGGCGCTCCGTGTAGGCGTTTGTGCGTATCAAACTGCCATTGAGATAAAACTGCATGCCGTTGGTGCTCACCACCCCCGACACATGCTGCCACTGGTGGAGTTCGATTCCGCCCGCCGCTCCGACAAACGATGGGTAGACGGGTGAGCGCTCGGTCTGGATTCCGAAAAGCACATTGTTGTCATCGCCAAGCGCGAGCAGCAGACTTCGAGAGCGGGACCCAAGATCGAAGGCGGTTGGGTGAAAACCGAACGCATCCCACTTCACCCAGGCTTCGAACGTCAACTCGCGAGCGTCCACCATCAGATTTGGCGGCAGTTCCACGAAGCTGTTCGTGCCGTCGAGTTGCAACACCCGATTGGCGGCGGTCGACGTGAGAAGCCTCGATTCCATTTCGGACTGCGGATTGCGGAGCGCGGATCGGGTAGTCAGAGCCTCCTCACGCTGGCTGCTCCCATCGGTGGGTTGCACCAATTCCACGACCAGGTTGGCCTGCGGCGTCTTGCCGTCCAGCGTCGTCGCGCGTCCCGCCAGATTGTTGGCGCGCTCCAGCCGCCATTCGATCCTACGCTCGGTGTAGGGCGTGATGGGAACCGCAAACCGCCACCCACCGAGGTCGTTCGAGCCGGAAGCGGCCAGGGCCACTGCGGGCGCATCCGTCCAAAAGGCGAGCGACGTCAGGCCCTGCCGATCGCTCGTTCCGCGACTGACTTCAACGCCATTGACCTCGGCGCGGATGTCCACATTTTGCAAAGGCACGCCGCCGGCATCGGTGACCTGCACGACCAGCCGCGACCAGGGAATCATGGCGGTCGCCGAAGGCAGCGTCGCCTCGACCACCTTGGCCTGGCCCATCAACTTCCCGTGATGTGCGTTCTTGGTCGAGTCGTTGGCCGAGCCGTCTGCAAAACTCCACAAGCCCGCCAAGCCCTCCTCATTGCCGGTTAGGCTTTTGAACATGGTCTCGCGGATTTGCACCTCGCTGCGAGCGACGGCCCACACACGGACTTCTGTCATCTGCCCCTTAAAATCCGAAAACCTCGCATCGTTGGCGCGCCAGTTGTTTCGCCCGAGGTAATTGTGCTCGCCGTGTTTGATCGAATCAAAACTCCCGAGCCGGTCCCGACTGCCGACCAGCTGTCCATTCAGGTAAAGCTTCATTCCGCCTTTGCCGGAAACGCCTGCCAGGTGTTGCCACTGGCCGACGTGGATGACGCTTGGCACTTGAATGCCAACGATATCTTCCCGACCCCGGTTGACGCTGAACACCAATCCGTTGCCGTCTTCCAGGAGGCCCAGGTCGATGTTGTGCCACTCCGTGCCGAAATCCACGAACCGCGGCCAAAAGCCCGTCGCGTCCCATTTTACCCAACCCTCGATGGTGGCTTCGGACAGCTTGTTGAAGATGTCCGGCGGCAATTCCACGAAGCTGCCATTGCCGTCGAGTTCGAGGACTCTTGAAACTCTCTCCGGCGCGAGCGACGCGGGCGTTTCGCCCACGACGGTCCTGGCGCTGCCGTTCAGCTTGCCGTGATGCCCGCCCGGTCCGGAATCTTTCACAACGCCATCCGTGACGTCGTCGAAATTCCACAAGTCCGCCAAGCCCTCCTCATTGCCGGTAAGACGTTTGAACCTGTTCTCGCGGATCTGCTCCTCCGTCCGCACGCCTTTCCAGATGCGGACTTCGTCCATCTGCCCGTGGAAGTCGGCATCGTTGGTCCAGACGAGGCGAAAATTGGAGCGCCCGAGGTAGTTGCGCTTCTCCAGACCCGCCGTGGACATGGGTCCTGGAACGCCGCTGGTCGCTACCGCAGTGCCATCCACGAAGAGTTTCTGTCCGTCCTTTCCAGCCGTCGCCGCGATGTGAGTCCATCTACCCAAGGAAAGAATTCCAGGCACCGAGATGAGCGTCCGGTCGCCGCCGCGAAACATTTCGGAATACAAGTTCGAGTCCGTATCGCGGTTCATCACATCCAGCGTGCAACCCGCGAGGGTGAAGTCGAAGAACCGGGACATGTTCTCGAAGCTCTCCCACTTGACCCAGCCTTCGACGGTCACTTCGTCCAGATTCGTAAACGCGCCCGGCGGGAATTCGACGTAGCTTTCCTTGCCGGAGAGTTCGAGGACTTTTGAAACCCTACTAGAGGCGGGCGTGTCGCCCAGGACGGTCTTGGCGCTGCCGATGAGCTTGCCGTGATGGGATCCCGGTCCGGAATCTTTCACGACGCCATCCGCCACGTCGTCGAAATTCCACAGCGCGGCCAGGCCCTCCTCGCGTCCCGTCAACCGCTGGAGCATGGTCTGGCGGATTTGCTCGGCTGAGCGGGCGACCCGCCAGACGCGGACTTCATCCATGGCGCCCTTGAAGTTCGTGGGCGGATCATTCGGGGTCACGCGTTGGCCGAGGTAGTTGCGCGTGCCATTCTTGAACGATGAAAAGCTGCCGGTGTAGGCGTTGGTGCCGACGAGGGCGCCATCGAGGTAAAGTTTCATCCCGCCTTTGCCGGAGACTCCCGCCACGTGACACCATTGCTGTGTGCGCAGAATACCGGGGACCGTGATGTTGCGCAGTTCCGCGCCAACAACCAGAGCCAGCTCGGTGTTGCCGCTAAAGAGACCGGTCATCAGCGACATGTCCATCCGGGCATCGCCGTAGTTGAATATGCGCTTGGAGGTCCCGCTGAGATCATCCCAACGCACCCACGCCTCGACCGTGGCCTCGTCGAGGTCGTTGAAGATATTCGGCGGCAGCTCCACGTACCCGCCCGTGCCATCGAGTTCGAGGACGCGGTTGCTCGACGGTTCAATGCGCGACGCTCTGGGTGGGGTTGGGGCGTTGGCGGCCGGCTGGGCGTGGAGCGAAACGCCCGAGAGCAAAAGCAGCAGCCCAAGGAACAAGAATGCGCCGCGAAGTGGGTGCTGGGTTGCTTGCAAGGCTGGATTCAACCAGAGCCCGGGCGGAGAAGAAATCGGCAAATGATCAAAATTGATGCATCGCATTAGCGAAGTTGAAGGGTGGGGGAGGTTAAGAAGTTGAAGGGTTAAAAAGTTGAAGGGTTGAAGGGTTGAAGGGTTGAAGGGTTGAAGGGGAAGCGCGGTCCCCGTCCGGCGTATGGAGTACCGCGTTTACGCGGCTCTGCTGTTGGACGAGGTGCCGTCGAGAGGTTGGAGATTAACCCCTCGCCACCCTTCAACCTTTCAACCTGGGAGCGGCGGTTGAAGGGTTGAAAAGTTAAAGAGTTGAAGGGGAAAAGGCGCAGGCAAAGCGCACCTGCGCCGAGGCACACGGTAGGAGGAGCGGAAGTGCGTCTTGCATCCGAAAGCGCCAGAGGTCTGGCGCACTCCATGACGCTGTCGCGACTCCACTCCCCGGTGGTGGAAATCCGCCAGGTCTTGGACTGCGGTAGCCCTCTACCGCTTTGGACGAAGCCAATGCCGCCGAAACTGGATCCCCCTTCACCCCTTCAATTCCCGTCTCGGTCCGGCGTATGGAGTCCCGCGTTTACGCGGCTCAGCTGTTGGACGCGGTGCTGACGAGGGGTTGAAAACTAACCCCTCGCCCCCCCTTCAACCCTTCAACATTTCAACCCTTTAACCGCCGTCCCGCCCCCCCGTCACCGCCCACCCTCCATCTCCTGCCGCGTGGCGATGGGCACGTACCCGGCTTCCAGGCCTTTCGGCGGAGTGACGATCAGCGCGGGATCGATCTCGGCGAGCTTCCCGTGGTCCGGGGGCGTGAGGTAGTTGCGGTCCTTGGTCCAGGCGCGATGCAATTTCTCGACGCGCTTCTGCACCACTTCACGCTCCGCGTCCGTGAGGTCGGCGTTGAGCATCGCGGGCTGGTCGGCGAACCGGTACCAGTAGTAGGTCACCGTGCTGCCGTCCCCGAGCTTCGCCTTGAACGGACCGGCAACCGGGCCGGGTTTCTTCCAGCTGCTCGCAGGATCGTCCGGCGTGGTGCGGACTTCCTGCGGCGCTTCCTTCGGGGTCACGAAGCGGTGGGTGGTCAGGCCGAGTTCCGACGGCACGTCCTTCTCCGCGATCACCGCCCATTCACGGGTCTTCCCGTTCGTTCCAAGACGGTAAAAGCCCGGCAGCTCCACGAGTCCGCCGTTCCGATGCGTGAGGGTTTCATCCCACCGACCGCCCAGGGTCTTCGCATCCGGGGTCGTCGAAGTGGCAAAGGATTTCCATGCGAGCCGATACCGTTCGTCGCGCGGGGCCTTGGGGGGAATAAAACTCCAGCTCGATCCGCCGTTGGCCTTGAAGGTCTGCACCACGGCGGCCTCGGACTTGATGACGCCATCGGCCGGCGCGCCGCCCTCGAACCAACGCTGCACATCGTCCCACAGCGCGGCCTTCTTATACACCGTGTGGCGATGCAGCAGCGTCGAGGTGCCGTCCGACCCGACGGGGAACGACGTCGGAGCCAGCCGCGCAAACTTGGTCCCATCCTGCGCCGTCTCAAACACGGCGGGAATGTGCTGCGTTTCCATCTGGATTGCCTTGTTCGGCTCGGCCGGATTGGAATCGAGCAGCAGGCCCGCCCACTCGGGATGGTCGAGCAATGGGCGGGACCAGAAGAACGGCGTGAAAAACGTGGCCGGTCCCTTGAAATTCCCCGTGTTCAAAAACAGCGTCCAACACTGGTTTCCGGTGGGAACGTTTTTGCCCGCCGTGGTGGGCTTGGGATCCGTGAGGGGCAGGGGAAGGTAGCCGTAGCCGAACAGCTCGCCGCTCGTGCCCTGCTTGAGATTCAGCCCGTCGAGCGGAAAGAGCAGCCACGGACTCAGCTGCGCGACGCCGTAGAGGCCGCGCGGATGCTCCCAACTGCCCGCGCCGTAGCCGGGGCCGTTGGCGATCCACTTAAAGTTATCGCCGACGCCGCCCATGATGAACTTCGGCGTGGCGGTGGGGAAATGCGTGTCGCGCCACCAGCCCAGGCCGCCCTCGATGTCGGTGTAGCATTTGCCCGCCGGCTTTTTGTCCGCCTCATACTGCGGATGCATCCAGGTGCCCACGAGGCCGCTCTGGAAATCGTGCCCGGGATACGTCCCCACCAGCGGCCACGCGGCGGCGTACAAGGAGAAGCCGGCGTTGAACTCGATGGGAACGCGCTCACCGCCATACAGGAGGTAGCCGAACATCTCGCCCGCCTGCACCCCGGCGCAGGCCACCGAAACGCCGGCATTGCAGGCCAACAGTGCGGTGAGGCTGGCCAGGCCCGCCCTGCGCCACGTTGCGAAGTGAGTCGTTGGAGTGGGTTTCACGATAGATGTTGTTGGAGTGCGAGGGAGGCGACCGTTCCTATTTCGGCATCATGCCGAGAGTCGCTTCGGCGAATGCTTTGCCAATCAGCGCGAAGGTCTTGGCGCAACCGAGATAATGATAGCCGGCATTCGAGGCACCCGACTGCAGGCGCTTCCATTCCTCCGGCGTGAAGTTCTTGGCCATGTGCTTCATCTTGTTCTCCCACGATTCATCCTTTTCCTCCCGGACCTTCGCGTCCACCTGCGGCCAGCACTTTTCCATTCGCGCCTGCAGCGCCGCCAGGTCCTCATCCCAGAAGGGCGCGGTTTGGACCGCGGCCACAGTGTCTTTGAATTCGGGAAGCGAAGCCGGGGCGGCCTGCGCCGTGCGGAAGATCGACATGGGCGGCGTGCTGTCGCCCTTGAGGCCGTCAATTCCCATGACCCCAATCACAAAAGGCAGCTTCGGTGCGTTCAGGTCCTTGCGCACCTCGCGGATGAATTGGGCGAGCAGCTGACCGTATTCGTCGTAACCCCCGGGCTTTCTCTGATCGGGGAACGACCAGCCATCGACGTAGTCATTGAAGCCCTGAAACCATACGAACCCGGCCAGCTCGTAGCCCTGAGTTGGGTCGTAGTCCGGCACCACCCGCTTGATGTCGCCCAGCACCTTCGTCACGTGCGCGATCATGTGTCGGTAGAACACGCCGCACTTGGCCTGGTTCGTGGCCGATTCCTTCTCCACATCGAGGCCCCGCTCCTTCCAGCGCTTCAGGGTGAAGTCGTTGAAAGTCCGCACGCCCGCGCCCGGCGGTCGAAAATCGGTGATCAAGCTCCGTCCGCCCCAAGCCGTCTTGATGATCAAAATCGGTTCACCCAGCTGCTTTTCCATGGCGAGGCCGAAGGTGAACTCCGGTCCGATCTTGTTCTCCGGGGCGCCAAAGCCCGCGGTCAGTTTCCCGGTTCTCTCCGTCAGATCCGAATAAGCATCGCCAAGGCACCCGATGGATGAAATCCAGACCCGGTCGCACACGCGCGGCTTGCCGTCTGCTCCGCGCATTTCCTTGAGCAACGGCGCCGTCGCCGGATCCTCGCCAATGTAGTCAAATGTCTCGATCTTCGCGTGCCCCTGCATGTTGGACTGCCCCGCAAGGATGAACACCTTGAGCGGCTTCCCCAAAAGGTTCGGCACCATCAGGACCGCCGACATCAGCAATCCCAACAGTGGTCGGTTCAACATCAGCTTCATGAATGTCATTGGCTTCAGCGGGTTTTCAGTCGGCTGCTTCCTTCGATCCCATCTCCGGTCGCACCGCATCCGAGACTGGCCACCCCACAAGCACTCCCGCAACAAGCGACTTCGTTCCGCGTGCCGCCTTTCCCGACCGCCCCGCCACCCACGTGCCCGAAGCCACACAGTTCAACCGTGGGGTTTCAGCCAAGAAGCGGCAGTTGAAGGGTCAAAAAGTTGAAGCGTTGAAGGGGAATCCGACGCCACCGCGAGAGTTTCCTCATTTGTTTGGAGTCCCGTCTTCAGACGGTTCGGGGAAGCGTGTCTCGAGGCATGCCGGCGGATTGTTTCCAACCGTTCGATATGCCCCACGTCCAACAGCAGAGCCGCGTAAACGCGGTCCATTGGAGCATCTGGGGGCAGCTCTATGCATTTGAAACCGTGAGTTGGAACTCAAATGCAGGGCGGGATGTTGAGAATCGGGGGCTCGTGCGATCCGGCGAATCCGGAAACAGAACAGAGCGGATGTGCGAGTAGGCGGTTGTCAAACAATACCGCGAAATTGTCTAACCTCGATCGATCCTCAAATGTCAAAAGTCTAGACCTGACCCCAGCTGCCCCCAACTGTTAGCAGAAAAACATCTCTAGCTCATCCGGTGAGTCCCAGTATCTGGGGGCGATCAAATCTAGGTTTTCACGGACATTTCGGCACCACACCCGAAAGTCTGCCTCCTTTCCGAGTTCTGACCAAGCGGAAGGATAACGTTGCCGAAGAACGAACAAGACAAAGGAGAGTGGATTAAGAACGCGCCGCGTTCCGACGCGTATATCAGTCGCGAAACCAAAATGAACATGAGACGCCGGATGAATCCCGGGGCGATAGTCGCTTGCTTTGCAATCGTATCTCAACGGGGTGACAGAATTCTTCAGTTCAGCACTACTCACGTATTGCTCATAGTCGAAGCGCAGTTCATCCCCCCACGAATCGATAGTCTTCTGGTAGCCTGAATCGCTAGGAGATAGCCCCAGCTCGGCTGCCACAAACTCTTCGTAAGGCAGAACCTCGGCCGGAGGCTCGTAATACGAAAAACAGAGCCCTCCGTTATTGATATTGTCGCCGCACTTCACGAACAGCATGAGGGATTGATCAGAAAGCCGGAAGTCATATGCGAACTCTCGGACACATTTCTCGTAAATCCCACGATAAGGAAGGCCGCGAAAGTCGGCGGCTCCCAGGGCCTTGTTCGGAAACTGTTGCCTTTCCGCGAGAATATTAATCCTCCGGAGAATGGACTCAACCGTCCCCAGTTGAGCGGCGAACTGACCGTCACCGATCATACTATTGCTTGCGCTTGCTGTTGCGCTTAAAAGTAAGCGTCACGCATAGCGCCGGTATTCTGAGCGGAGCATAAAGGTCATAGTGGTTGAATTATGACGTTTATGCCTTCGGATACGCAGTTGCTGAAGTCGGATTCTGTGGGTCGGGTGCAAACCCCGGCTGAGAAGCGGGCTGAGA
>CANGKZ010000017.1 GCA_947454705.1 Verrucomicrobiota bacterium | reverse complement strand
TGGCGCGAGCGAGCGTCGAGGAGGCAATCAGGCTCTACAATGAACGCCGACCGCATACGTCGCTGGACTACCGCACGCCGCATGAAGCCCACAGCTTGGTGGCTTGAAGACGAGCACTCCCAAGTCGCCGGCTTGTGGAGCCCGGCGCCGGGGCCCCACCAAGCACGATTTGAGCCGCGAACCCCGGGTTCAACGGACGTCTCAAATCGGCAGTTATCCCAGGCGCCGACCTCCACAATCCTAACCCAGCCTCTCTCCTGACCTACTCGCAAGAGTGTCAAATCCTGACCCGGACTTGACCAACGCCTCGCGATGCGGGTTCTTGGACCAGGCTCAGTGCCGGAGGTCGAAGGCGGCGAGTTTCTTTTTGTCCCGAGCCACCAGCATTCCGTCGGCGAGGGCAAAGGGGGCGCGCAACCCGGTTCCGAGAATCTGGCAGCGAACCTTGGGACTGAAGGAGTCGCCGACCGCTGGAGCGATCACAAGTTCGCCCGATTCCAGCAGCACCACCAGTTGATCCCCCGCCACGGCGACGGTTCCGGATCCGAGGGTGCCCGAGTCCCACTTCACCTTGCCGGTGGCCCAGTCCACACACCGCAGCGCAGCGCCGGTTTCCTGCCGCCCGTGAAATCCAAAGAGCAATCCGCCCAGCCGAACCGGCGTGGCGTAGTGGGCCGAAAGGCTGTCATCGCCCGACCACACGGTATCAAAATTGGAACCCTTCCAACGCAGCAGCGTGGCGCCGGTGCCGTAGCTCGAGGTGAGTAGGACTTCGTCGCCGGAGATCAGCGGGGTGGCCGCGTTCACGGAGGCGTGCATGCGCGCGCGCCAGGGATGCGAAGCACGGATTTTTCCGGTCGCCGCCTCGACGGCACGGAGCCCACCGCGATTGAAGAACAGGACCGTGGGGGGCGATGACGGGATCCAGAACACCGGCGAGGCATAACCCGCCTCATCGTCGGTGGCCTTCCACAGCAGCGCGCCGGACTCGGCGGAAAAGGCCACCACGCCTGCACCATCGCGTCCACCGAGGTTGAGGAACAAGCGTCCGCCCACAACGAGCGGAGCGGCGGCACGGCCGAAGAATCCCTTGTCGGACTGAAACTTGGTCTTGGTGTCCACCTCCCAGATTCGAACGCCATCCTCCATCCGACGGCATTCCACGATTCCATCGGCGCTGTGGGTGTAGATGCGCCCCTCAACAACCGTCGGGCACGCGCGGGGACCTTCGTCGAATCCGAAATCATCCGAGTAATCGGTGGGGGATTCCTTTCGCCATACGCGGGCCCCGGTTGAGGCCTCCAGTGCTTCGGTGACGTCCTGGTTGCCGAGTCGGTGGAAGATCACCACGCGATTGCTGGACACCACCGGGCCGGCGAAGCCCTGCCCCACGTCCACGCTCCAGAGTTTTTTGGGAGAGCCTCCGGGAAAAGAGTCGGCGAGTTTCGGCGAACCGGGGGCAATGCCGTCGCGGTTGGGTCCGAGAAACTGGGGCCAATCCGCCGCTTGGGTGGCCACCGCAGCGGCGGAGAATATCAGTAAGCCGAGCGTCAATGCCCGGTCGGTGAACGGGCGCGGAATGAAAGAAGGCGTGGACACGGTGTCGATCACCCACGCCCCATGCGCTCAATCCTTCGGAGGTTCAATCGCAAAAGAGACCTTCGGGGCGCCGTCACCCTTCACCACGTCGAGGATGTTGATGACCATTCCGTGGGTCGCCTTCTGGTCGGCCTTGATGTAGACCGGCAGATTCGTGTTCGCCGCGATGCGTTCCTTGAGCGCCTTTTCCATTTCGATGAGCGACATGCGCTTCGAATCCACCGAGATATCCCCCGTGCGGGAGATCTCGATGTTGAACACATCGGGCTTCTTGGACGTTTTCTGGGCAACCGCGGTGGGAAGATCCATCTTGATCACCTGGAGCTTCTGCATCGAGAGACTCACCATCATGAACGATGCCAGCAGGAAGAACATGACGTCGATGAGCGGGATGATCTCGATGCGCGCCTTTTTTCGGCCGCCGACTGAGGATGAGGAACCGCCGCCTGCCATGAGGATGAGGGGTTGGGGAACTGCGAAACGTGGGAAGGTTTACACTTACTTGGCCGGTTTGGAATCGACCGTGAACGCGACCCGCTGAACGCCTGCGCGGCGGACGCGGTCGAGAACGCGATTGACCGAACCGTGGAGCGTGTCGCGATCGGCGGTCACGAACACCGGGGCGTTCGTGTTGCGCTTCAACGCGGCGGCAAGCATCTCGTCGAGCTTCTCGATCTGGATGTTGGTCTTGCCCACCGAGACGTTGCCCGTCTTGTCCACGCCGATGTTGAAGATGTCGGGCTTGAAGTCCGGCCTGGCCGTGACCGCGTCCGGAAGCGACATCCGCTTGGACTGCATGTTCTGCAGCGAAAGACTGACCATCATGAACGAGGCCAGCAGGAAGAACATCACGTCGATCAACGGGATGATCTCAATGCGTGCCTTCCGCTGCGGCACTGGCGATGAGAGCAGGCGCATCGGAAGAGGTTTTAGGTCGTTTCCGCAGCGGTTTCGCGACGGAAGGTCATCGTATCAAACCCTTCCTGCTTGGCGCGGGTGACCATCACCTCGACGTTCGTGGCGGCCGTCTCCAACTCAAAGGTCAACTTGGCCACGCGTTCATTGAAGTAGTTGAACGGAAGGAGACAGAAGATCGCGATGCCAAGACCGCAGGCGGTGGCGATGAGTGCCTCGCCGATGCCGCCGGAAACCGCGCTGACGGCGAGCTCATTGCCGCCGACCGCCTTGAACGATCCCATGATGCCGGTGACCGTTCCGAGCAGTCCGAGGAGCGGGGCAACGGTGATGCAGGTATCGATGAGCATCAGGAACCGGCCCGCGCGCTTGATTTCGGCGCCGGCCGCCACCTTCAACGCGCCGGAGAGCGATCCGTGCACGTGGCTCAATCCGCGAAAAATCATGCGCACCACGGGATCTTCCGATCCGCGGGAATGCTGAAGGGCGGACTTGAAGTCACCATTCTCCATCGCAGCGAGCACCTTTTCCAACGCATCGGCATCGCGCTTGGAGGATTCGCGAACCCACCAGAAGAAACGCTCCGACACCACGGCGAGCGCCACAAGGGACACCACGAGGATCGGGTACATGATGGGCCCGCCATCTTTGAAAAATTGAACGGCTACGTTGGCTAGGAGCATAGTGGGTTCGGGTTCTTTCGCGTTCGGAGGTTCAGGGTGTCTCGGGAATCAAACAGCAGGAATCGTTGGGAAAGGGAAAACAGCGCTCAGCGGATCACAAACTCAATGGGCACGAGGTATTCCCGTCTCGGTCCGGCCGGCCAGCGCCAGAAGTTTTTCACGTGCTGACGGGAACTGCGGTCCAATACCGGCGAGCCGCTGCTGATGCGGACTTCGACCTTTTCAGGGGCTCCCTCTTCGGTGACGACGACGTACAACTGCACTTCGCCCGTCTCACGCCGCATCAAGGCATCGCGCGGGTAAGGGACATCGGGGTAACTTCCTCCGTCCGTTGAAGCACCACCCTTGTTGAAGATCGTCGGGCCGCTCGGCGCGGACGCGGCGCGGGAGGTCACCCGGGGTGGAGGGGGAACGTATTTAAAGTCTGCCGCTTGAATGGTCGGGCCGGTCACGGTGACCGCAAAATTGGCGGGCGCATCGGCCGGGGCAACCACCACGGGGACGGCCGGGGCATCGGTGGGCTGATCGCTGGATTCCTCCTCCACCTTTTCCTGGACCTGAGGCGGGGTGGTTTCTGGAACAAATTCCGGAATCACGACAGGAAGCGATTCCACCATATCGATGTGGAACTCGAACTTCTTGGCTTCGCTGTGGAAGAAAATGCCCACTCCAAGGACGGTCGCACACACCGCATTCATCCAAGCCAGCTTGCGGCTTGGGTCCTGCTGAGTTTGCGGCAGCGACTCCCGGTTCAGGTCGTCGTGAACCCGGTACGCTTGATTGGTCACCGGAGCGGCGGCAGTTGCGCTCATGGCATCAGCTAAAAAGCAATCGGCCTAAATGCGGTTGGAACGTTCGAGAGATTGCAACGTTTGGGTTGTCGTTGCGTGCCGAACGCGGAGCGAAACTACGCGAGACCCGCGAGGCCGCAAGACGGAAGTTCGGGCGAGTCGCAAGTCCACTCCCAAGGATTGCCACCGAGGACATCGACTGACAGGATTCGGACATGTTCTCATTGCAGCGCCTTTTGGGACGTGACGACGTCTTTTTTGATCTCCTGGAAAAATCCGCCGCCGAGGCACGTGAAAGTGTGCGCCTCGCAGTGAGATTGCTCAGCGCGCCCGACAAGGCCACCACTTCGCTCGACGAATTCGCCCTACTCCGAAAGAAGGACAAGCGCATCACTGCGGAGATCAGCGAACGACTTACCCAAACGTTTGTCACGCCGCTCGAACGCGAGGACATCGAGGCCCTGAGCAACGCGCTCTACAAAATTCCCAAGACGCTGGAGAAATTCGGCGAACGCCTGCTGCTCTGCCGCCACCTGGTGGGTGCCTCGGATTTCAGCCGCCAGGTGCAGTTGCTCGAAAGCGCCACCGACACCGTCCTGCTGCTGGTAAAGCACCTCCGCGAGTCGAAGCTCGACGTGGTCAAGGAACAGAACGACCGCCTGCAGTACCTCGAAGGCGAGGCCGACAAGCTGATGATCGAACTGCTCCGCGGCCTGTACAACGGCGAGAGCGATCCGGTGCGCGTGATCGCGCTGAAGGATTTGTACGAGCTGCTCGAGAAGGTCGTGGACCGCTGCCGTGACGCCGGCAACGTGATCTTCCACATCGTGTTGAAAAACTCCTGAGCGCAGTCGCCATGACGCTCCTCATTGCGGTCATCCTCGTGGCGCTGGTGTTTGAGTACATCAACGGTTTCCACGACACGGCGAACTCCATCGCCACCGTGGTCTCCACCAAGGTGCTCACGCCGCGTCTCGCCATTCTGCTCGCGGCGATCACCAACCTCGGCGGTGCCCTCTGGGGCAATGCCGTGGCCAAGAGTGTCAGCTCCGGACTCGTACATTCCGAGTTCGTCACCACGCAGACACTCATCTGCGCCATCCTCGCCGGCATCACCTGGAATCTGCTCACCTGGTGGTTCGGCATCCCGAGCAGTTCCACGCACGCGCTCGTGGGTGGACTCGTGGGGGCCACCGTCGCCACCGCGCACGGCAACTGGCACGCCATCATTTGGAACGAGCCGGGCAAGAATCACTGGTGGGAGGGCAAGGGCATTTTGGTCAAGGTCATCATCCCCATGATCACCTCGCCGCTCGCGGGATTCGCCATCGGGTTTGTGGTGATGACGCTGCTCTACTTCATCATTCAGAACTGGCGTCCCCGCACGGTCGGACTCGTGTTCGGCAAGGCCCAGCTGGCCAGCGCGGCCTACATGGGGTTCAGCCACGGCTCCAACGATGCGCAAAAGACGATGGGCATCATCGCTCTCGCCCTCGTTGCGGGCTCCAAGGCGGGCACGCTGGAATCGGTGCCGCAGTGGCTCGAATTCCTGCGTCACCCGATGATTCAATCCGGCGGCAAGGAATTCATCGCCCCCTGGATCAAGGTGATCTGCGCGCTGACCATGGCCGCCGGCACTGCGGCAGGTGGATGGCGGATCATTCGAACCATGGGACACAAGATGGTGCGTCTGCAGCCCATTCATGGCTTCGCCGCCGAAACCACTGCGGCCAGTGTTCTGATGGTCGCCCAGAATTTCGGCATGCCCGTATCCACCACCCACGCCATCACCACCAGCATCATGGGTGTGGGATGCGCCAAGCGATTCAGCGCCCTGAAGTTGAGCGTGGTGGAGCGCATCTTGTGGGCTTGGTTCCTGACCCTTCCGGTCACTGGAGCTTTGGGCTACGCATTCATGGTGGTCGCGCGGCAGTTCTAGCCGAAACGCGGCACGCCGACTCGTTCGCATTCAACGCCGTCAAAAAAGGCGGAACCGGCACCGGAACACCCGGCTTGCCGCATTCCGCCCCTCTTCCCTACTGTCCCCCCATGCTCGATATCAAGCTGCTGCGGGAGAAGCCCGACTTTGTCCGTGAACGACTCGCCACCCGAAACGCCGGCGATGAATCCCGCGTGTCCGAAGTGCTCGCGCTGGATGAGCAACGCCGCGTGGCCCTGGCGGAAGTCGAGCAGCTGAAGGCCAAGCGCAATGCGGTCTCCAAGGAGATCGGCGCGCTGATGGGCCAGAAGAAAATCGCCGAAGCCGACGCCAAGAAGGCCGAGACCCGAGCCATCGGGGACCGCATCACCGAACTCGACAAGATCGTCGCCGAGGCCGAGTCCGCCCGCGACACCCTGCTCGCACGCATCCCCAACCTCCCCCACGGCAGCGTGGCCCTGGGCAAGGACGCCGCCGACAATCCCGAGATCCGCGTCCACGGCAGCCGCCCCGACTACGCCTTCAAGCCGCTCACCCACATCGAACTCGCCGAGAAGCTGAAGCTCATCGACTTCGCCCGCGGCGCGAAGTTGTCCGGATCGGGCTTCCTGCTCTACACCGGCTGGGGCGCCCGACTCGAACGCGCGCTGATCAATTTCCTGCTCGATCTCCACACCGCCGAGCACGGCTACCGTGAAGTCGCTCCGCCGTACATCATCGGCGAGCATTGCATGTTCGGCGTGGGACAGTTCCCCAAGTTCAAGGACCAGGCCTACGCGGTGCAGGAAGGGCTCGATGGTTCGACCCTCGGCAAGCTGTACCTGCTTCCCACGGCTGAAGCTCCGGTGGCCAACATTCATCGCGAGGAAATCCTCCCCGGAGCCCAGCTGCCGGTGCGCTACGTGGCCTATTCCCCGTGCTTCCGGGCCGAAGCCGGTGCAGCAGGCCTGGGCACCCGCGGCATGATCCGCGTGCACCAGTTCGACAAGGTGGAGCTCATCAAGATCGTCACCCCGGAAACCGGCTATGACGAATTGGAGCAGCTCGTCACCAACGCCGAAACCGTTCTCAAGCGACTCGGCCTGCATTACCGCGTCATCAATCTCTGCACCGGCGACATGGGCTTCTCCTCGTCGAAGACCTACGACATCGAAGTCTGGGCGCCCGGACAGGGTTCGTACCTGGAAGTCTCCAGCTGCTCGAACTGCGAGGACTACCAGGCGCGTCGCATGAACCTCCGCTACAAGACCGAAGCCGGCGAAAACCGCTTCCCGCACATCTTGAACGGATCCGGCACCGCGCTCGCGCGGTTGTTCGTTGCGCTGGTGGAAACGCATCAGCAGGCCGATGGCAGCGTGCTCATCCCCGAGGCGCTCCGTCCGTATATCGGCACCGACCGCATCTCCGCCTGAACCCGCCATGAAACGGATTCAAGGCTGGTTCCCCACCTTCATTTACAGCGACAAGCTCATGCGCACCCGCGGGGCCGCGTTCAATCGCGACCTGCTGCAGGAGTGCCTTCAGCTGCGCGATTTCGATCGCGAGGGACAGGCCTGGTCGAAGAAGAACTACCCCGGCGGCTTCACCAGCTACGGGTCGATGGACAAGCTCCACGAGTTCTCCTCCACCTTCATGGAGCTCGCCGAACGCATTGATCGTCACGTGGCCGCGTACGCGAAATCGTTGGAATGGGATTTCGGCGGACGCCGCCTCGCGATGACCGACTGCTGGGTCAACATCATGCCCCATCGCACGGCCCACAGCCTGCACCTGCACCCGAACTCGGTGGTCAGCGGCACCTATTACGTCGCCACCCCGCCGGGCTGCGCCGGGCTCAAGTTCGAGGATCCGCGGCTGAGCAAATTCATGGCCGCTCCACCGCGTATGGCCAAGACGCGCGATGAAAACCGCATGTACGTCACCTACCCGGCCCGCTCCGGTTACGTGACGCTGTTCGAAAGCTGGCTGCGTCACGAAGTGGTGGCCAATCCGGTTAAAACCGAACGCATCAGCATCAGCTTCAACTACGACTGGGCCTGATCCGGTCCGGAGTCCTGAATCCGATTCAAGTGCCGCGACGCGTCCTCCGCGTTCGCGGCATTTCCGCAATGGTCTTCAACCGCTGACGGAACGAGCGCACCACCTCCTCGATTCCAGGATTCCCAAAGCGGCGGCGCAGCGTGATGGCATAGAACTTCTCACTCAGCCCGGGCACGCGGTGAATGGTGCGAACCAATTTTGATTTCAGTTCGCGCTCGAGCACGATGGCCGACACTAGCGCGAGCCCCTGCCCCGACAGCGCCAGCAAGCGCAACAGCGCCATGTCGTCCACCTCCGCCACCACCGTGGGCTCCACCTCGGCATCGGCCAGCAGCAGGTCGAAATCCGCCCGAACGTGACTCTGCCGCGTGGGCAGGAACAGCGGCACGCCGCGCAACCATTCCGGAAATGCGCCGCGCGCACGCACCTCCTGCATCGACCCGGCGAGGAACACAGGCATCTCACCGAGAAAATGATTAAACACATCGCCCTCCTGATCCGTACGCAGCGGGATGTTGGACAGCACGAGATCAAGCGAGTGCTCGCGCAGCCGTTGGAACAATCCATTCAACTCGCCCGCTTCCACCACGATTCGTGAAGTCCGGTCCTTCAGCAGGGGTTCAATGAAATCGTACTGAAGGTTCTTCGACAGCGGGCCGACCGCGCCGATCCGCAGCACGGGTTGGTCCTGGGGACGGCGCAGACGGAAGCGATCCAGCAATTCACCTCCGGCCTGAAAGATCACGTCGGCATGCTCCATCGCGACGCGTCCCGCCTCGGTCAGGTGCAGTGCGCGTCCGCGTCGCTCGAACAACGGCTGTTCCAGCCAGGCCTCCAGCTCCCCCAGCTGCTGGCTCAGGGTGGACTGCGACACATGCAGCACCGCCGCCGCCCGGGTCAGACTCCCCTCCCGCGCGATCACCCAGAAATGACGCAGATGATGGTAGTTCAACCATTCCAGGGATTCGCGCTTGGTCGGCATATCGTTCGTTTTTTTCGAACGATATGATCGGGACAATCTAGTTTTTCAATTCCTGAATCGTGCGAAGGATGTCCACCGCTGATCCGAACCCACGGGTTCAAGCTCGGCGAAACCAACCACAACAAGCACATCAATCGAACGGACTCATGAAGACCCTCTGGAATCTTGCCTCCTCTGCGACCCTGCTCGTGGCCCTCGTGATCTCCACCGGCTGCAGCAGTATCCCGGATCACGCCGCCCCGGCCCAATCCAAGGAAAGCCAGGCCGCCATCACCCCCACGGCCGCTCTTGATCGGCTCAAGGAGGGAAACTGGCGATTTAGGTCGGGGCATCTCTTGACGCGGCACTACGAAAGCCAGCGCAAGGAGACCGCGGGCGGCCAGCATCCCTTTGCCATCGTGCTCGGATGCATCGATTCCCGCTGCGCCCCGGAGCAGGTGTTTGACCAGGGCATTGGCGATATCTTCTCCGCGAGAATTGCCGGCAACGTCGTGAACGAGGACCTGCTCGGCAGCATGGAATTCGCCTGCAAGGTCGCCGGGGCGAAACTCATCACAGTGCTCGGACACTCCAAATGCGGTGCCGTGCAGGGGGCTGCGAATCATGTCGAAATGGGAAACCTGACCGCGCTCCTGGCAAGGATCCGGCCCGCCGTGGATGCCACGCTCCCGAAGGACCAAACCGGCAAGGCGACTCCCGATCAGTTGGCCATGATCACGCAGGCCAATGTGGAACGGGTAGTCCGGGAAATCACGGAACGGAGCCCGATCCTGGCCGAACTGCAGAAGTCCGGGAAACTGAAGATCGTGGGCGGCATCTACGACCTCGAATCCGGCGCCGTGAAGTTCCTCGAATAAACCAACCCTCGCTGCATCCCGAAAAACCAATCCTACGAACTGATGTCCCTTCTTGAAGCCGTCCAGGCCAACCTGCTCTCCCCCGCCGTTCTCTTCTTCGCCCTCGGGCTCATTGCTGCACTCCTGCGAACCGACCTCAAATTCCCGGAACCACTCTACCTTGGACTGACGCTGTATCTGCTCACCGCGATCGGATTCAAAGGAGGAGTGGCCATCGCGGAAGCCGGTCTCGCCAAGGTGTGGCTTCCGGCCACGGCGGCGATGCTGCTCGGCGCACTGATTCCAGCGTGGACCTATCCGCTGCTGCGATACGGCGGAAAGCTTCCGGCGGTCGATGCCGCGGCCATTGCCGCGCATTATGGATCGGTGAGTGCGGTGACCTTTCTCGCGGCCACCAATTATCTGAAGTCGATCAACGTGCCGTATGAAAACTACGCCACGTCATTTCTCGCGGTGATGGAGTCGCCGGCCATTCTGGTGGGCGTCGTCCTCGGCAAGCTCGCCACCCAGCCAAATCTGTCGAATTTGCGCACCTCGTTGAAAAGCGCGACTCACGAAGCGCTGTTTGGACGGAGCATCTTTCTGCTCGTGGGCGCCCTGGTGGTCGGCGCGTTGTGCGGGGAGACCGGAATGAAAAAAGTGGAGCCGTTCTTCGTGGCTCCGTTCCAAGGGGTGCTCGCGCTGTTCCTTCTCGAGATGGGCGTGGTGGCCGGACAACGACTCGGTGACCTCAAGAAGGTTGGTCCCTTCCTGCTCGCCTTCGGAATCATCATGCCGGTGATCCACGGATTGCTCGGCGTGTGGATTGGAAAACTCACCGGACTCCAACTCGGCGGATCCACCCTGCTCGGCGTGCTCGCCGCCAGCGCATCGTACATCGCCGCGCCCGCAGCCATCCGCATGGCGCTGCCCGAGGCGCGGCCCACGCTCTACCTCACCTCATCGCTCGCGGTGACCTTTCCCTTCAACATCACCCTCGGGATTCCGCTCTACCTCGCGGCAGCTCGGCACCTGTTCGCGTAATCCAACGGTCCTGCACCGGGGGCGCGGCGACGCGCGTTCACACTCGAGCGCGCTTCAGCCGCCGCCCCCGGACCGCAGAACTCTTGGCGGGAGCATCGGCAGCCAGGACTTCAACGGCTGAAGTAATAGCCCTCACCACGCGCAGTCAGAATGAACCGGGGGGACCCGGGCTGATCCTCCAGCTTCTGACGCAACCACGCGATGTGGACATCCACGGTCCGCTCGGTGATGTGGGGCTGGTGTTTCCAGAGTTGGTCGAGGAGATCCTGTCGCGACAACACCCGTCCGCGATGATTGATGAGGTGACGCAGCAGCTCGATCTCCTTCGCGGCGAGACTCACCGGGCGCGCATCCTTCAGAAACTCGCCCTTCGAGAAATCCGCAGTCACGCTGCCAAACTGGAACTTCATCACCGGTGTGAGTTCCTCCTTGTGAACGCGCCGCAGCAACGCGCCGACGCGGGCCACGAGCTCGTCGGGATCGAACGGTTTGACCAGATAATCGTCCGCCCCGGTCCGCAATCCCTTCACCCGATCGGAGACTTCCCCGCGTGCCGTGAGCATGAGAATGGCGCCATCGAATCCGTGTCGACGGATGGCATCGCAGATCTCGTATCCGCCCAACCCGGGAAGCATCACATCCAGAATCAGCAGATCGAATTTTCGGGCCAGGGCACGTTGGAGCCCGGCGTTTCCATCGGCCACCGTTTCCACCTCGTGGCTCTCCGCCCGCAATAAATCCGCAACCACCAGCGCCACGCCGGGTTCGTCTTCCACCATCAGGATGCATGCGTTCATTGGGAATTCCCGGCCGACCACGCGGGCAATCGCACGGTGAACACGGCTCCGGTGTCGCCGCCGGAAACGTTGCGCGCGGACACCGTTCCGCCGTGGCTCTCCACAATCTCCCGCACCAGGGCCAGCCCGAGTCCACTGCCTCGAATTTGGGCAGCCTGCGCGGCAGCTCCCCGGAAGAAGGGCTGAAAAATCTCGGTCAGTTCCTGTGGCGGGATTCCCGGACCTCCATCGGTGACGGTGATTTCAACCCTTGGCAGTCCACGTTCCTCCACCGCGGAGGCCGCGATTTCGATCCAGCCGCCCTTGCCTCCGTGCTTGGCAGCGTTGGTGAGCAGATTCTGAAACACCCGGCGCAGGGACCCGGCATCCCCAGCCACCGGAGGCAGCCCGGCGGGAATCTTCGTTCGGACTTCGCATCGGGCGTCCTGGGCATCCTGCGCGGTCGCGGCAACGGCCTCGTTGAGGAGAGTCTCCACTGCAACGGGCGACCGCGACACGTCCGCGGGCTTCCGCGCCGGACCCGACAGCAGCAGCACCTGCTCCACCATTTCGCCCAATTGCTCCGCGTGGCGGGTGATGAGTCCGGCGTATTGCTCAATCTGTCCGGGCCCTTGGACGACGCCCCGTCGAAGATTGTGCGCCGCGCCCCGAATGACCGTGAGCGGCGTCCTCAGCTCGTGCGAGACGTTGGCCACGAAACGCATCTGCTGCTCCGCAAGCCGCCGCGAGCGTCGCGTGTGATGCACGAGTGCGAACCCGGTGAGGAGCATCAAAACACTGATGCCAAAGGCGACGGCGAGGTTCCGTTGACGCGACCGGGCGACCACCGATTCCAACACACCGGGACGCGGCCACACCTCCAGCGTCCAGACCCCGGAGGTTCGACGCGGCATGTCGGATCGACGCGCGGTTTTCCCGAGAGCATTGAATCGCACTGAAACGACTCCTTCCCGAGGACGCTCGGTGAGCTGGGGGTTCGAAGAATGGACAGCCACCGGCGAAGGACCATCGGTGCTCACCCGAACATCCACCACCGCAGGTTCGCCGGGATCGAGATGGGTGGCGACCAGTTCCGGCAGCCATTGAGTTCGCAGGAATTCGGAATCCAATTCCAGAATCACCCAGTGCTCACCGGATCGCCCCGGACGCCCTCCGCCCGCGAACACTGGGAATTCGAGCAACACCCCCCGTCGATCCGCCGCCGGCGGCGCACCGCCCCGCGCGCGCTGGGTGATCGAAGTTTCCATGAAGCTCCATTCCGGCGGCCAGTTCGTGCGATTGAAGCGGGCCGATTCCGGATCCAGCAGCAGCAACTGCACCTGATTGTCGATCGATTCAGCGAGGGCAATGCGGCGGAAGATCGGACGCGGATTCTGCGTCCGCCATTCCAAGTAGCGGGCAAGGTGGGCCGCCTCGCGCGACGCACTGGTGAATTCAGTCCGGTCGGGCGAAAGCTGATCGCAGGCCGCACTCAGTTCCGCATCAAACGCGGTGGCGATGGCCTGGGCTCCCGTGACGAGATTGCCGGAGCGACGGGACATTTCGGCCCGCGCGATCTCGCCCGTCCAGCGGTACTGCAGGACGGTGAGCACGGCACAGAGCAGGAACATCACGCCGCCCAGCAGCCAGTCGGTCTGGGATATGTATCGGTGAATGAGCACGGTTGGATCCTCAACCCGGTGAAACGTTATCCATCGGGCTGCGCGCGGGTCAATGGAGGCGAGCCTTCCTTAACACTCCTTAACATGACATCCGCCCCGCCCCGCGGCATCCGTACCACGCGGCACGGATCGACGGATCCACCCGCAAACTCTGAGCAGCCGATATGAAAACCAACCGCTTCCTCCGAACCCTGGCCCCCTGCCTTCTGTTGTTCCTGGCTCCGCACTGGATGCGGGCCGGGAGCGTGATCCGATTTGAAACGGTGGGCCCCAACGCAGCCACCGACGGCCTTGTTCTCACCGATCAGTTCCGGCCCGCGAACGGCATCCGCTTCAGCCGCGCGGATGGAGGATCGGTCACCCTGGCCAAGGCCGGTGCGCCCGCGACGGCGTTTGCCGCCGGACAGGACGGGGCCCAATGGACTTCGGGCGATACCCTTTCATCTTCGGATCCATGGGCGGCCAGCGTGGGAGATTTCTTCGTCCGACTTTCCGGCACGGCTTCCACGGCGCTCGTCATTGATTACGACTATCCGACCTCCGCAGCCGCCGGATTGATCCTGGATGTGGATGCAGATGAAACCTGGGCCATCCGCGCGTACAGCGACGCCGGCAACACGCTCGTGGCGGAAACGGTGCTGACCGGCGGCTCGTCTGGAACCGGCGATCAGCTCGCCACTCCGTGGGCCATCGTGCGTCCGCAAGCCGATGTCGTTCAGTTGCGCATCGTGCAAACCGGAACCAACGCCAACGCCGGAGCGGCACTCGACCTGTTCTCCCCGTACGGATTGTTTGATTTCTCCAGCATCAACCTCGCGATGAAATCCGGCAGCGGTCCGACCTCCGCTCGCGAGTTGCAAGTGAGCACCACGCCCGGACACCGCGTCCGGCTGGAACGCTCCGACGATCTCGCATCGGGCACCTGGACGTTGGATCAATGGCTCACTCCAGGCTCGCCGATCACCACACTCTCCATCGCGGATGCATCGGCCAATACCGGCCGATTCTACCGCGCACTGGCCCCGAGTCCGGAAGTGGATCGAGCGGCAGCGATTTATTCCGCGGTCAGCGGATTCGTAAACACGCTGACATCGGCCCAGCTCACCACGGTGATTTTCGCGGCCGGGGACACCACGCAACGGGCCAAGTGGTCCAACTTCCCGACCGGCATCTTTCAACGCAACGGTCTCAAAATTGGCAGCATGACGGCCACGCAAGTTCAGGCACTTTACGCGATGCTTGGAACCGTACTGAGTCCCGAGGGATTCCAAAAAGTCAGCCGCATCATGACCGGTGACCAGACCCTGAGCGGCGGCAACTACGGCACCAACGAATACTACGTGTCCTTCGTGGGCACGCCCTCGCCGACCGCGAAGTACCTCCTCCAGTACGGCGGACACCACCTCGCCCTCAACATCACCATCAAGGGCTCCGAGGCCACCATCGCGCCCGCACTGCCGGGCGTGCAGCCGGGCACCTACACCTACAACGGACGCACCGTTCGACCGCTCGGCGATGAATACGATCTCGCCTTCGCACTGCTCAATTCCCTGACCACCGCGCAGCGCAGCACCACCGTGGTGGGCAGCAGCACCATCGATCTCGTGCTCGGCCCGGGGAAGGATGGAGTGACCGTGCTGCCGGAAGGGATCAAGGCGTCCGATCTCACCGCAGCCCAGCGGGCCATCCTGCTCGATCTCATCGGGAAATATGTGAACATCATCCACGATGACGCATCGGCCCGGAAAATGGCCTCGATCCGCGCAAACCTCACCGATCCGACCAACGCCACGTACTTTTCCTGGCACGGTCCGACCACCGCGGGCAGCGCGGTGTACTTCCGGGTGCAGGGCCCGAACCTGTTCATCGAGTACTCCCCGCAGAGCCTCGGGGGTTCACCAGCGAACCACATCCACGCGATGTATCGCGAGTTCAGCAACGACTATGGCGCCCAGATCCCGGAGTGAACATGCGCACCGCCCTGACCACCGTCGTTCTTGGATTCGCGCTCACCAGCTCCCTGCAGGCCCACCGGGTCGAAGGGCTGCTGCAAGCCTCCCTGGTGGAGCTTCTCCCCGCGCAGGTCGGGGTTGAAGTCACCCTGATTCCCGGGATCGACATCGCACCGAAGTTTGTCCGATTGCTCGATGCGAACTCCGACGGAATCGTTTCCGCGGCCGAATCGGCCGAGTGGTCCGCGCAGTTCATGGCGGGGCAGCAGGTCCTCGTGGACGGACACCCGCTTCCCTTGAAACTTGCGGACCTCCGCATGAGCCCAGTATCAGAAATGGGCGATGGGCACGCCGAGATCGTGGTGCACTACACCGCAGAACTCGGCGTACTGAACCGGGGATCCCGCGTCATCACCTGCATCAATCGCTACGAACCCATCTCCACTGCGTACCAAACCCACGGGCTCGTTCCCAAGGCACCGGGTCTGACGGTTCTCAGTCATCGACGCGACGAGCGACAGCAGGAGCTGACTCTCAACGCGAACTTCCCCTCCGGCGCCGCCGATCTAGAAACCCGATCCGTACCCAGCGGAATTGAAGTTCAGAACTCCTGGTTCGGCTTGGGACCCGCCCTGCCCTGGCTTCTCGGTCTGAACCTCGCGGGCGGCGCGCTGATCCTGCTCGCGGAACACCGTCAACGCACGGGCAGGGCCAGACACCAACAGATGACCTGAGCCCGCGAGCCCATCGGTTCGTACCAATTCTGACAAACCGGTCACGAATCCCCTCAGGAACCGGACTTTTCTCTCCTCCACTGAATCGGGGCTATCCCCGAACGGCGGGTCGCGGTAAGCCTTGGTGGTGAGCACTTCCCTGCCCTCCTCCTCACGCGTTGTCATCATCGGCGGCGGCATCGCTGGGTGCAGCCTTGCCTATCACCTGACCGAACTCGGCTGGCGTGATGTGGTGGTCCTCGAACAAAACCTCCTCGCCGGCGGCACCACCTGGCACGCGGCGGGATTGGTGGGACGCCTCCGCACCTCCACCAGCCTCACCGCCATCAACCAGTACAGCGCCGACCTGTACCAAAAACTGGAGAAGCTCACCGGGCACCCGACCGGATGGAAGCAGGTGGGAAGCCTCATTCTGGGACGCTCCGAGGCGCGCATGACCCAGCTCCGCCGCACCATGGCCATGGCCGAATGGTTCGGGGTGGAGTCGCATTTGATTTCGGCAGACGAAGCCAAGGCCAAGTGGCCGCCGCTGCGCGTGGACGACATCCTTGGCGCGGCGTGGCTCCCGCACGACGGCAAGGTCATCCCCAAGGAAGTCACTCTCGCCCTGGCCAAGGGCGCCCAGTCGCGCGGAGCCACCATCGTGGAAGGCGTTCGCGTCACCGGCATCCAACACAAGGACGGACGCGCCACCGGCGTGGAGACCAGCCAGGGCACCATCCAAGCCGAGATCGTGGTGCTCACCGGCGGCATGTGGGCGCGCGAACTCGGCCTGCGCTGTGGCGTCTCGCTTCCGCTGCACCCGGTGGAACACCACTACGCCGTCAGCAATCCGATCCCCGGAGCCTTTGATGAACTCCCCGTGGGACGCGATCCGGACCTCTGCCTGTATTTTCGCGGCGAAGGCGACTCGGTGATGCTCGGTGCCTTCCAGGCCGAATCGAAATTCTGGAACGTGGATTCCGTCCCCGCCGGATTCTCGTTTCAGTTGCTCGACCCTGATTGGGAGAAATTCGCCGAACCGCTGCGCAACGGAAAGCACCGCATCCCGGCGCTCGAAACCAGCGGCTTCCAAAAATTCGTCAACGGACCCGAGAGCTTCACCCCCGACAATCAATTCCTTCTCGGCGAAACGGCGGAGATGCGAAATCTGTTCGTGGCCTGCGGATTCAATTCTGTCGGCATCGCCAGCGCAGGCGGTGCGGGAAAATACCTCGCAGAATGGATCATCGACGGACAGCCCTCGCTCGATCTTTCCAGCGTGGATGTCCGGCGCTTCGGCCCCTGGGCCAACAACCGGTCGTTTCTTCGGTCGCGCGTCATCGAAGTCCTCGGCCTGCATTACCAGATGGCCTGGCCGAATCGCGAACAGGAGACCGGCCGCAACATTCGCCGCTCTCCGCTTCACGATCGCCTGGCCGCCGCCGGCGCATCGTTTGGACAAAAGGGCGGATGGGAGCGTCCGAACTGGTTCACCTCGACACGTCCCGGGCACGCCGCACAACCGGCGATGGAATACAGCTTTGGCCGACAGAACTGGTTCCAAAACCACGCCACCGAACACCGGGCCACGCGCGAAACCGTGGCGCTGTTCGATCAATCCGGATTCGCCAAGCTCCAGGTGACCGGGCCCGACGCCGTGGCCGTGCTCCAGCAAACCTGCGCCAACAACATTGATGTCGCCATCGACCGCGTGGTGTACACCGCCATGTTGAATCGAAGGGGCGGCATTGAGAGCGATCTCACCGTCATCCGCACCGGCACGGAGTCGTTTCTGCTGATCACCGGAACCACCCAGGGCGTTCGCGATCGCGACTGGATTCGCCGCAACACGCCGCCGGGAGCACGCGTCGCGATTCAGGACATCACCACCAGCCAGGGCGTGATCGGCGTGATGGGACCCAACTCGCGCGCGCTGCTGTCGCGTCTCACCGATGCCGACCTTTCCAACGCCGCCTACCCCTTCGGCACGGCCCGATTGATCGGTGTGGGTCCGGCCACGGTTCGCGCCGTGCGTCTCACCTACGTGGGCGAACTCGGCTGGGAACTCCAGGTGCCGGTCGAGCAAATGACGCTGGTGTACGATCTCCTGCTCGAAGCCGGACGCGACCTCGGCGTCACCCCGGCGGGTCACTACGCGATCAATTCGCTGCGATTGGAAAAAGGCTATCGCGCCTTCGGGGCGGAATTGAGTCCGGACGAAACGCCGCTCGATGCAGGACTGGCATTCGCCGTCGCGTGGGACAAAGCCGGTGGGTTCATTGGACGCGATGCGTTGCTCGAACAACGCGCCCGCGGCGTTCGGAAGCGTCTGGCCCTGCTCACGCTCGACGATCCGGAAGCCGTGCTGTGGGGAAGCGAGCCTGTGTTCCGCGACGGCGTGGCGGTGGGCTACACCACCAGCGGTGCGTATGGACACACAGTGGGACGCTCGGTTGCGATGGCGTACGTTCGCGGACCGGAAGTGGTCACGCCGGAATTCCTGGCCTCGGGCCGATACGAAATCCTCCTCAATGGAGTTCGCATCCCCGCCACGTACCACGCGAAATCTCCCGTGGATCCGGACCGCGCACGAATTCTAGCGTGAGCCGCTTGGGGACAGGCTTCCAATCCGGCAACGACGGCGCGCCCGCGCCGCCGTCTTGCTCTGCCGCTTCAACCTGGAAACGGGAGTTGAAGGGTTAAAAAGTTGAAGCGTTGAAGGGGAATCCGACGCTGCGGCATTGGCTTCATCCAAAGCGGTAGAGGACTACCGCAGTCCAAGACCTGGCGGATTTCCACCAACGGGGAGTGGAGTCGCGACAGCGTCGTGGAGTGCGCCAGTCCTCTGGCGCTTTAGGATGCAAGACGCGCTTTCGACCCTCCTCTTGTGTGCCTCGGTGCCAGTGCGCTTTTCCTCTTCAACCCTTCAACATTTCAACGTTTCAACCCCTCCACCGCCTTCCCGGCACCCAAATCCCGGCAAACCACTCCCTTCTCGCCCACCCAGGCCGAATGCCATCCAACTCTTTTCCCGCTTGTGAGGGCGACCGGCGAGTTGCGAACGTCGGGCATGCATATCGTCCATGCCACGAGTGAGCTGCACCCGTTCAGCAAAACGGGTGGGCTGGCCGATATGGTCGGTGCGCTCGCGCAGGCGCTCGCCCGCGCGGGGCATCGCGTGGACGTCGTCACGCCACTCTACCGCGGCATCCGCATCCGGCATCCGGGCATCGCCCCGGCGAACTGGCGATTCGATCTCCCGCTGGGACCAAAATTGGTCTCTGGAGAATTCTGGAAGCTCCAGCCCGAGGCCAATCTCACGCTGTGGTTCGTCGATCAGCCCGAGTACTTCGACCGCGCCGGCATCTACAACGAGCGCAACGTCGACTACCCCGACAACGCCGAACGCTTCACCTTTTTCTCCAAGGCCGCCGCACTCCTCGCGCGGCACGGCGGCGGATTCCCGCAGATCCTGCACTGCCACGATTGGCAGACCGGCCTGATTCCCATGCTCGTTCGCGAGGCCGCGACCCGGGGCGCGTGGAGTTCGGCCCCGAAGACGCTGCTGACCATCCACAACCTCGCGTATCAAGGTTGGTTCCCCTCCACGGCCTTCGGGTTCACCAACCTACCCCCTGCCTGGTTCCACCAGGAAAGTGCCGAGGCCTGGCAGCAGATGAACTGCCTCAAGGCGGGGCTGAATTTGTCCGACGCGCTCTCCACTGTGAGCCCGCGCTATGCCCGGGAAATCTGCACGCCGGAGTTCGGATGCGGACTTGACCCGCTCCTGCGCCGTCGCGAACACGAACTCACCGGCATCCTCAACGGCGTGGACTACGGCGAGTGGAATACCACCAGCAACCCCGCGCTGCCGCACGCCTACGACTCCAATCACCTCGCCGGCAAGGCCGCCAACAAACGCGCCCTCCAGGAGGAACTCGGACTGAAGCTCGATGCCGCGGTGCCGTTGTTCACCAACATCACGCGATTGACCGACCAGAAGGGCGCCGACTTCCAACTGACCGCGCTGGAGGAGGTGCTCGAAGCCGGCGAATCGCTGCAGTTTGCGCTGCTGGGCAGTGGTGATCCGGTGCTCGAAGCCGGGTACCGCGCGCTTGCGGTGAAATTCCCCGGGCAGGTCGCGGCGCGGATCGGATTTGATCCCAAGCTCGCGCACCGACTCGAGGCCGGCGCGGATTTCTACCTGATGCCGTCGCGCTTCGAACCCTGCGGACTCAACCAGCTTTACTCCCTGCGCTACGGCACCATCCCGGTGGTGCGCGCCACGGGCGGGCTCGACGACTCCGTGATCGATGCGCGCGACGCTGCGAGCGAGGACGGAAACCTGGCCACCGGAATCAAGTTCACCGAACCCACGCCCGATGCCCTGGCCCACGCCATCCGAAAAGCCCTGGCCCTGTTTGCCGATCCGTACTGGATCGCCCGGTACCGTCGCAACGGCATGGAGTCCGACTTCTCCTGGGAACGCCAATCCCGCCACTACGTCGAACTCTACGACACCCTGATCCAATCCCTCTGATCGATCCGCGATCTTCGATCTCCGAACTCCGATCTTCGATTTCAATGTCCGCCTACACCGCCATCATCCAGGTCCACGTGAAGCCCGAGTGCGTGGATGCGTTTCGGGCCGCAACGATGGTGAACGCGAAGGCCTCGCGTCTGGAGCCCGGGATCCTGCGGTTTGAATTGCTGCAGCAGACCGATGCCTCGGATCGATTTGTGCTCGTCGAGGAATACCGCAATCCCGAGGCGCAGCTGAGTCATCGTGAAACCCCGCACTACGCGGTGTGGCGCGATACGGTGGCCCCGATGATGGCCTCGCCCCGGTCGCCCTTGAAGTACCTCCGCATCGAGCCGGTTTGATTTTCCGGTCCGGTTCTTTCCCGATGCCCTTCGAATTCGCCACCGCCACCCGGATCGTTTTTGGTCCCGGACGGGCCTCGGAATTGGAAGCGGTCGCCGCCGGGTTCGGCCCGCGCGTGCTTTGGGTGACCGGATCGAATCCCAACCGCGTGGAATCCGTTCGCGCGCACCTGACCCGCGCGGGCGTGGAGAGCGTTCCATTTTCGGTACACGGCGAGCCCGCCGTGGGCGACGTGCTCGAAGGCGTCAAACTTGCGCGGCGTCATGATTGCCAGTGGGTGGCGGCGTGCGGGGGAGGAAGCGTCATCGATGCCGGCAAGGCCATCGCCGCGCTGGTCACCAACCGGCGGCCGGTCCTGGATTACCTGGAAATCGTCGGACGCGGCCAACCCCTGACCGAGGCACCGCTTCCGTTTGTGGCGATTCCGACCACTGCGGGAACCGGCGCCGAGGTGACGCGCAACTCCGTTCTCTCCGTGCCGGAAAAACGGGTGAAGGTGAGCCTGCGAAGCCCGCGCATGCTGCCCACCCTCGCGCTGGTGGATTCGGATCTCACGCTCGGTTTGCCGCGGGCATTGAGTGCATCGACCGGACTCGATGCGTTGACCCAGTTGATCGAACCGTTCGTTTCGATTCGTGCGACGCCGATGACCGATGCGTTGTGCCGCGAGGGAATGGTTCGCTTCGCCCGCGCGTTCCCGCGCGTGATGGCCGATGGCTCGGACCGCTCCGCGCGCGAGGACATGGCTCTGGCCAGCCTCCTGGGCGGACTCGCCCTCGCGAACGCAGGGCTCGGAGCCGTGCACGGATTTGCAGGTCCGCTGGGCGGCATTTATCCCGCACCTCATGGCGCGATTTGCGCCGCGCTGCTGGCCCCGGTGTGTGAACTGAACTGGCGTCGATTGAGTCAGCTCAATGGATCCGCGTCTCAGCTCGCGCTTTCCCGCTTCGACGAAATCGCGCGCCTGCTGACCGGCAAATCCGCCGCGACTGCAGCCGATGGATTCCGCTGGATCCGGGAGCAGGTGTCGCTGGCTGCAAATCCTGGCCTCGGGCACTGGGGAATTGCACCGGCGGCCTTCGACGAAATCAGCACCAAGGCAGCCGCCGCCGGAAGCATGAAAGGGAATCCGCTCGTGCTCTCCAGCGCGGACCTCAACGCGCTACTGGCTGAAGCGCTTTGATCGGGACTCGTGCCGATCGTCCGGTGCCGCGGAGTGGCGTCCGATAAACTCCCGAACGGCCTGCTCCAACTCCCCCTGCTTGGACGCCGAGGAACCACCCAACACATCAAGCCGCTCCACCCGGAGCCCCTTCGGAATCCGCCAGCGTTTCAATTCTGATGCATTGGAAACGCGCAGCGTGACGGTGAGCTCTCCTTTGATCGACGACCGTACCAGCACGTTGCCCTCACCGGGATCGGTGGTGAGGTAGAGGGTGGACTGTCGCTCGGGGATCTTTTCGTAGAGTTCGAGCAACTGGTTCAGCTCCTCACCGCGTCCGGTGTAGAAAAACTCTGCGATGGGTGCGATGGGACCAATCGTGCCCCGATACCGGGCGGGATGGTTAATGACTTTCTCGGCCGGGCCCTTCCAGGCCGAGCTGTGAATCGGTTCACGACCCGAGGTGGTGAGCAGCGCCTTCGCCGGCAGTGCCGCGGCCAGTGAAAGCATCGCGAGGGGAATCCAGACACGCAGTTTCATGAGATGAGGAATGTTGATTCTAAATTAGGGAATTCAGGAAAATAACAACCGCAGATGGACGCAGATGGACGCAGATGAACGCAGATTCGAATGCGGAGAACGGAGGGAATTGAAACTCACCCAGCCGATGAACAATTCAGAAGCGCTTCAAAGAAGCCGTTCCCATCCACATCTGCGTTCATCTGCGTCCATCTGCGGTTCAAATCGCCGCTTCAGGTTGCGAAGGTTTGGATTCAGGGACGTGCGTTGAGTTGCTGCGCCTTGCGGGCGAGGTCGATGAACTCCGCGCGATAGCCTTCGGGATCGAGCCCCTGCCCCAGCTCGGCGAGTCGCAGGACCTGTTCCCAGGTCAGCGAGCCCGCGTGCGGCGAATGACGCAGCAGCATTCCATATCCTGCCACCGCGGCGGCGAACTTGAAGTCGAAGGACGCCTTGGCGAAGTCGTGGTCCACATCCTTCACCGGCAGTTCCATCAGCCGGCTGCGGTCGCTATCGGGCTGCTTGTAGCGGATCTTGAGATTCAGCAGTTCCTCCGGATGCACGGGCTTGGTGCGCGATTCATTTCCATTTCCAATTCCGTTCCCGGCGGCCGGCTCGGCGCGGTAGCGCAGCGGATCCACACCCGCACCGAATCCGGCCACCGGTTCGATTTCATAGAGCACCGTCACCGAATGCCCCGCCCCCACATCGCCGGCGTCCTTGGCGTCGTCATTGAAATCGCGATCGCGCAGGAGACGCTTCTCGTATCCGAGCAGGCGGTACTTGGCGACGCGGGTGGGATTGAACTCCACCTGGATCTTGGCGTCCTTGGCCACGGTCACCAGGGTTCCATCGAGCTGCTTCACCAGCACCTTGCGCGCCTCGGCGAAGGAATCGATGTAGGCGTAGTTCCCATTCCCACGATCGGCGAGGAGTTCGAGGGTGGAGTCCTTCAGGTTGTCCATCCCGAAGCCAAGCACGCTCAGGAACACGCCGGACTTGGCGCGGTCGGTGATGAGGCTCAGCAGCTCGTCACGATCCGTGATGCCAAGATTGAAATCGCCATCGGTGCACAGGATCACGCGATTCACGCCTTCCTTGATGAACTGATTGGTGGCCATGGCGTAGGCCGCCTCAATGCCAGCCGAACCGCGGGTGCCGCTGCCCGCTTTGAGGCGGTCGAGCACGGCGAGCACCTGTTGGCGTCCCGCATCGGTGATGGCGGTGGAGGGGATCGCCACTCCGGCCTCACCGGCATAGGTCACGATTCCCACGGAATCCTTCGATGAGAGACGGTCGAGCAGCAGTCGCATCGCACGTTTCACGAGCGGCAGACGGGTCTCCGGCTGCATCGATCCGCTGACATCGAGCAGGAACACCAGGTTGGATCGCGGACGTTCCTTCTGCGGAATCTCGCGCGCCTTCACGCCAATTCGCACCAGCTTGTGGGCCTCGTTCCAAGGGCATCCCGCCACTTCCACGGTGGCCCCGAGCGGATGATCCCCGGTGGGCTGCGGATACTCGTAGCTGAAGTAATTCAACAACTCCTCGAGTCGCACTGCATCTGCGGGAGGAAGCGATTGTTCGCGCAGCATGCGTCGCACGAGAGAGTAGCTCGCGGTGTCCACATCCATGCCAAAGGTGGAGAGCGGCGCGGTGAGTGCGGGGTGGAACGGATTGTCCTCGACCCGAGAAAACGCGGCG
The DNA here is from genome assembly GCA_947454705.1 of Verrucomicrobiota bacterium. Classification (GTDB taxonomy): domain Bacteria; phylum Verrucomicrobiota; class Verrucomicrobiia; order Limisphaerales; family UBA9464; genus CAIVQB01. The sequence continues at coordinate 73,091 of CANGKZ010000017.1, read as the reverse complement.
TTGGGAGTGATGGTATCATCGGAGAGGGATTCGACCTGCTGAAGCTGGACATTGTGCATGCCTAAACCAACGGGGACAGCACCGCCCGCACTCGCGTTTCCCGGAGAGAACGCGGGGGGCTCCCCAAATCGGGCATACTCCTTTGCCTTCGATTCGAGACTCCCCGTGATAACTCGGGGCAGTGTCCGCATGCCGCCCTGGCCGACGACTAGTCCGTAGGAATCCGGTTGAGCCGAAGCCCCGAGCGAAAGGGCTGTCGTCTTGCCGAGCGACTCACTCCTGGCAAGAGACTCAACGCGCCTGCCTGCCGACTGCGATTCGGCGGTCTCGTAATAGTACCGCTCCGTGGCCTTGGAACGCTCAAGCCAGCGTTGCGACGAAGCAGCAGCGGATTTCGCATCGGTGCTGGGTTGGATTCCAGGTGAAGTCACCGCCGACCCAAAGCGCACTTCCACCTCCTGGAGCGATCGTGCGCTCGTAGGCGCGGATGCGGGGGCGGCCGCGGTCGACAATGAATCCAATTGAACGGTAGGCCTGGCGGCGACGAGGTCTCGCGTCGCCGCGGGAGGAGGCACCGGAGCGGTCGACACCTTCAAGGCGAGCGAGGTGGGCTGATTCGCGGGTTGGTCAGCGGGCTTGATCGCGGTCGCGGCATCCTTTGTTTCCGCCACCATTGGTTTCGGCGGCTGCCAGTTTGGCTGATACCGAAGCGTGTCCGTCAATGCCAGCGTGGCCTCGGTTTTCTTCTCCGGCCGCATCAGCGAAACCAGCGTCACGAGGACCGCCAGCCCGCCTGCAGCGAGAAACCCACCGCGCCAGCCGAGCCAATTCAGAAGGATCGACGCCAATGGGACGGATTCGGAGGAACGACGACGCGCCGACGTGAGTTCCATTTTTGGTCCACGCTCCGGCGCGACCGGTCCGACGGCTTCGAGCACGCGCTGATGCTGGGCCGGGGAAAGTCCCAGTGCGGGCTCCGAGGCAAAGGCCTCCGAAACGGTGCCCAGCGTCTGGCGCAGTGCATTGAGCTCGGCGGCCAGTTCAGGCGATGCCGCCACCGCGGCTTCCAGCGCCGCACGGGTGTCGGGATCCAGCTCGTCCAGCAGGTACGCGGTGAGCTCCGGGGAATCAGGGGAAAAAGTCATGATCAGAATCGGTACGGGGTTTACGGACGGGTGGCGGCGTTCGGGGTGCCGGATTCCAGTTCCGCCATGCGGGACCGCAGCGTCTTGAGTGCGGTGTGGAGGAGGAATCCCACGTTGCTCACGCTGAGGGAGGTGATCGCCGCGATCTCCTCGTAGCTGAGCTGATTCTGAAACTTCAGGCGCACCACCTCGCGCTGGTTCAGCGGCAGGAGCGACAACAGACGGAGCGCATGGTGGGTTTGCTCGCGGGTGTCGCTCACCTGGTCCGGCGGTGGATTGGTATCCGGCTGCGTCTCGAGGACGACATCACTCAACGGGGTCATTCGATGATCCTTTCGCAGCACGTCGAGCGCCCGCCTCCGACAGACCGTGAACAACCAGGGGGCGACCCGCCCTTCCAGCGATGCCGGATCCTGGCTGCACAACTTCAGGAAGGTGTCCTGAACCACATCCCGCGCCGTCTCCAGGTCGCCCGTAATGCCCAGGGCGTAACGGACCAATGCGACCTCATGCCGCTGAAGGGCCTGACGGATCCAGTCTGCCGGATCCGAACTGCCCCCGGGTGGGGATGTAATGCTGTCGTGGGACTCCATGCCGTGCTGTTGGATCAACGGGCCGATCGGGACTTCCTTAGAAGGATCGCAGAGTTTTTTTCGCGAGCCATCACCCTTTGCTTGCCAACGCAAATCCCGACCCCCTATTTTGCAATCGATTTGCAACACCACCACTCTCCCTCCGACCGTCCATCGGTCTGGCGCGCCCTCGTGGCGCTGGGGTTGTGCGCGTGGGTGTTGATCTGCAGCACGGTGGCCTTGAGCCCCGCGTGGCACGAGCATTTGCACCATGTTTCGGGCGATGCGTCGCACTCCGAGGTGGGATGCGCGATCGATCTGTTCGCCACCGGCGCGGTGGACCAGGCCCTAACTGCGGGCTTCGCGGCCGTGGTGGTCCTCGGCATGGCGGCTCCCGCGGTGGAGACGCCGATTTCCCGATTAGTTTCCCTTCAGTTGGACCGTGCAGCCCCCACGCGCGGTCCTCCGGTTCACGCTCCATTCCGGCATCGGGATTGAGTGGAGTTCGAGTGCGGACGCGCCCCCAGGCGCAGAACGCGGTTCGGCCCGGCTTGACCCGCCGGATGCCTCTTTTTTGAGGCACCTTCGCCGGCGGCGGTTCCCACGGGAATTCCGGCCGGTTTCCGAATCCATGGCCGCTGCACCGCGGCCCCGTTCCCCACGTCCGTTCTACACTCTCTTGTTCCGATGAAACCGCATTCTTCCCGTTCGTCTTCAGCCGACCGTTATTCCCCGCTTCGCATTTCGATCCTCGCCGTCCTCGCACTGCCGCTTCCGGTGGTGTTGGGAGAATCCGCCACCAATGCCGTGGTGATGGAGAAATCCACCGTGATCGGCAAACTCGACGTCGCCCGCGAGCAGATCGTCTCCAGCCTCGGAGCCAACGCCTACCAGGTCTCGGCCGACCGCATCGGCGACCAGGTCCAGGGCGCGAACAGCCCGTTCAACGAAGTCATGCTGCGAACCCCGGGCGCAGCGCAGGATTCCTACGGTCAGATCCACCTCCGCGGCGAACACGCGAACCTGCAATACCGGATCAATGATGTGCTGCTGCCCGAGGGCCTCAGCGGATTCGGTCAGGAGCTCGACACGCGGTTCGTGGATCAGATGCAGGTGATCGCCGGCACGCTCCCCGCGCAGTACGGATTCCGCACCGCCGGAGTGGTGGACATCCACACCCGCAGCGGCGCGTTCGTCCAGGGAGGTGAGGTGGGAATCCACGGCGGCAGTCACGACACCTACCGTCCCAGCCTCGAATACGGCGGCACCCGCGGCGCACTGAACTACTACGTCACCACCAGCTATTCCCACACCGGGCTGGGGCTGGAGAATCCCACGGATTCCGCGACCGCGCTTCATGATGAATCGAACCAATACCGGGGCTTCGGCTACTTCTCCTACCTGCTCGATGAATCCAGCCGGCTCAGCTGGATCGTCTCCGGATTCGCTGCGGACTTCCAAATCCCCAACGTCCCCAACCATCCCGCGGGATCCGATCCGGCCGGAAATCCCTTTCCCATCAGCGGTCCGGCCCCGAGCTCCGCGCATCTGGACGAAAACCAGTTTGAGCGAAATGGCTATGCCGTGCTGGCCTATCAGAAATCGGCCGAACGGTTCGATCTGCAGGTGGCCGGATTCGTCCGCACCAGCGGCATCGAGTTCAAACCCGACCGCACCGGGGATCTTTATTTCGACGGTGTAGCGGCTTCGGTGGACCGCCGGATTCTTTCGGGCGGACTCGAATTCGACGCCCGATACGAGCTCACCGAATCCCACATCCTCCGCGCCGGCGCGACCTACATCGGGCAGCACACCGAGACGGATTCGCTGACTTCGGTGTTCGCCCTCGACGCAGCGGGGAACGCGGTGGGAAGCGCCTACGACATCGCCAGCTCGAACTCCCGCACTGGCGGAATGGGCGGGGTGTATCTCCAGGACGAATGGAAGATCGTTCGCGGAGTCACCTTCAACTACGGCGGACGTTTCGACATCGCGGACACTGGCACCACCGAGAATCAATTCTCGCCCCGGGCCAACCTGGTTTGGGAAGCGCTCCCCACCACCACACTCCACCTCGGCTACGCGCGCTACTTCACGCCGCCCCCGATGGATCGCATCCGGACCGATGCCCTGACCCAGTTCGTCAACACCTCCAACGCGGCCGAAATCCTCACCTCGTCCCCGGTGCGCGCCGAACGGATGCACTCGTTCGATGTGGGCATCTCCCACGCCGTGACGGCGGAACTCACCCTCGGGGTGGACGCCTACGCCAAGATCGCCCGCAACCAGCTCGATGACGGTTTCTTTGGCCCCACCCTCATTCCCGCGCCGTTCAATTATCGGGAAGGCCGCATCACCGGAATCGAATGGACCCTCAGCTTCAACCGAGGCGGGTTCAGCGCCTTCGCCAACGTGGCGCTCTCGCAGGCGCGCGGACGCGAGGTCATGTCGGGTGAATTCTTCTTCGGCGCCGATGACCTCGCCTACCTGAAGAACCACTGGGCCGCGCTCGATCACGACCAGCGGGTCACGATGTCCACCGGCGCCGCCTACGGATGGGGCCGCACGCGGGTGTTTGTCGATGCCCTGTACGGCAGCGGACTCCGGCGCGACCTCGACCTGCCCACCGGCCAAACGATTCCCAACGGGGCCACCGTGCCGGAATACGCCACGGTCAATCTCGGGGTGGAACATCGAATTCCCCTCGAATCGCACCGCATGCTGAAACTGCGCGTGGAAACGGTGAACCTCGCCGACTCCCGTTATCTGCTGCGGGACGGATCCGGCATTGGCGTGAATGCCTCGCAATACGGCGCGCGCTTCGGCGTGTTCGGCTCCGCCAGCCTGCACTTCTGAACCATCGGCACGTACCAGGAATGGGCCGGGTCAGTGATGGAACGCGTTCACCAGGACGCGCACCTCGCGGACCCGGCCGTCCTCAAGCAGCACTTCCACCACATCGAACCGCCACTTCACGCAGGGATCCTCAAGCTGACGCAGGTAGTGCTGCGCCGTGAGCACCAGACGGCGTCGCTTTGCCGCATTCACCGCGGCCGCAGGACGAACCCACGCCTCGGAAGAACGGGTCTTCACCTCCACGAAGACAAGAAAGTCTCCGTCGCGAACCACGAGATCCAACTCCCCGCGCGGCCCGCGAAAATTCTTGGTGAGAATCGAACATCCTCGACGTCGAAGTTCCGCGGCCGCCGCATCCTCGCCCAATCGGCCCCGGCGCAAATGCTCGGGCTCGGGCTCGTCGCTTCGATGCGACCCCGGCATCCAGCGCGTGAACCACGAGAACCAGCTCATCGGGAAAACAAGTCCGGCTCGGGCTGTCGCAACGGGGCAAAGCTCCGACGGTGAATCGGACACGGCCCCAGCTTCTCGATCGCGGCGAGATGTTCCGCGGTGGGATAGCCCTTGTGACGTGCGAAGCCGTATCCCGGCCAGCGCGCCTCGGCTTCGACCAGAATGCGATCCCGCGTCACCTTCGCCAGAACGCTCGCTGCCGCGATGGAATAGCTTCGCGAATCCCCTTTCACGAGCGGGGTCTGAGGGAGGCGCATCGACTTCACCGCGAGTCCGTCCACCAGCACGTGCTTGGGTGCTGGCTTGAGCGCCGCAAGCGCACTGTTCATGGCCCGGTGGGTGGCCTGGAGAATGTTGATCGAATCGATCTCGGCCGGTGCGGATTCAGCGATGGCGAACTCCACGTCGGCATGCGTGGTCAATTGCTCGAAGAACAACTCCCGCTGCAATTCCGAAAGCTGTTTGGAATCATTGAGGGAACGGAACACCTCCGGGATTCCGTCCGTGAACCAGGCCGCGGGAAAAATGACCGCAGCAGCCACCACTGGACCGGCGAGTGGGCCCCGGCCGGCCTCGTCCACGCCGGCGATGCGCACGATCCCGCGCGACGCGAGTTCGCGCTCGTGCTGAAACCGGTCGATCTGTTTACCGCTCACCGCGGCAACCTCGCGCTTCCCACCGACCCAAGGCAACTCGGATCCTCGCCCCTCCCCTCGTAGCCGCCGAGGGAACGAGGCGGATCATCCGGGTGCCCGATGAACACCGCACTCCCATTGGGGTTGCCTGGACTCACCAAGAATGCTGCGCCTCCGCCGTGCCTGGCTCGCCCAAGAGTATCGGGCCCACTTCAAACCTTCGGGTGATCCGCCGCCTCCCGTCGGCGGCAGCGAAAACTCGTTCCTCCAATCCGCCGCCGAACTCATGAGTCCCCATCCCCTCGTAGCCGCCGAGGGAACGAGGCGGATCATCCGGGTGCCCAATGAACACCGCAGTCCCATTGGGGTTGCCCGGTCTCACCAAGAATGCTGCGCCTCCGCCGTGCCTGTCTCGCCCAAGAATATCGGGACCACTTCAAACCTTCGGGTGATCCGCCTCCTCCCGTCGGCGGCTACACGAACTCCAGCGCGGTGTTCGACTCGCCTTCGATTTTGCTTCGCCACACACTCGCGCCGTGTCCCGGGTTTACGACATCGCCGTCGTTGGTTCCGCGTTTGGGGGTTCCCTCATCGCGATGATCGCGCGTCGGCTCGGACGATCCGTCATCCTGATCGAACGCGATCGACATCCCCGCTTCGCCATCGGCGAATCCACCACGCCCCTTTCCAACCTGCTGCTCGAATCGCTCGCACGTCGATTCGATCTCCCACGGCTGCTTCCACTCACCAAATGGGGATCGTGGCAACGCGAACGCCCGGAGCTCGCCGGTGGACTCAAACGGGGGTTCACCTTTTTGCACCATCGGTTCGGTCAGCCGCATCAGTGGGATCCAGCACTCCGCAACGAACTGCTTGTGGCGGCCAGTCCCACCGATGCCATCGCCGACACCCAATGGTATCGGCCCGATGTGGATCACTTCTTCCAACAGGAGGCCGTGGCGCTCGGCGCGGAGTATTGCGATCAGGTGGAGCTCACCCACCTCGACCCCACCGAAGAGGGCGTGACCCTCCGCGGCACCGATGGAACTGGCGCCCCAGTTTTGATTCGGTCCCGGTTTCTCATCGATGCCAGCGGACCGCGGGGATTTCTGCACCGGCATCAATCCTGGGGCGAACTCCCGATCCCGGGCGTGTCCGAAGCCGAGGCGTTGTTCACCCATTTCACCGGAGTGGATCGATGGGACGCCCGGCATCCGGCCGCATCAGGCGTTCCGTTTCCCGCCGACGACGCGGCCCTGCATCACGTGTTTCCCGGAGGATGGATGTGGGTGCTCCGATTCAATCAGGGCATCACCAGCGCTGGCGTCTCCGTGCTGCCGTCGCTCGCCGCGGAGCTCAATCTATCGGAAGGCGCGGCGGCCTGGGAACGGCTGCTGCAACGGATCCCGTCGGTGGCCGAGCAATTCGCCGGGGCGCGTCCAACCCGCCCCTTCACGCATGTGCGAAAGATGTCGTTCCGCGGGCCGATCGCACCCTCCCCCCGCTGGACGCGACTTCCCTCGGCGATGGGGTTTGTCGATCCCCTGCTCTCCACGGGATTCGCGTTGAACCTTCTCGGAATCGAACGCATCGCCACTGCGCTGGAGCGCGACGAGTTGCCCAATCCCGAGGCACTCGCGCATCACGAGCACGCCACCGAATCCGACCTGCTCGCGGCGGGACGAATGATCGGCGCACTGCAGGCCCACTTCGAGCGTCCTGCGGCTTTTTCAACTCTCCTCATGCTGTACTTCGCAGCGGCGAGCTATTCCGAAACCGCACGTCGCCTGGGTCGAGGTCATCTGGCGCCGGGATTTCTTTTGCACGGCCATCCGCAATTTGGACCCGAGAGCGCGGCAATGTTACGCGAGGCGGTTGAAACTCCGAACGCAGTCGTGACCCCGGGATTCGTGGAACGGATCCAAAGGACGGTGGCACGCGTGGACGTTGGGGGATGGTTTGATCCGGGTCGCGACCGTTGGCATCCGGTGGAAACCGCCCCGCTCTTCCGGGCCGCAGCGAGCCTGGAATCGTCGGTACCAGAATTGGAACAGCTGCTTCGGGGTGCCGGGTTTCCCGAGGCGATTTGTTCCGCAGGCACCGCTTCGTCGCAGTAGGAGCGCTTACTTGGCGGGAGGGGCGCCGATGAGCGTTTGCGGAGACTTCGGCTCAGCAGGAACGGAATTGGTGGAAGGATGCGGACGGCGCTGGCTTCGCTGGCGCAGGATCTCCTCAAACTTGGCCTGCTTCTCCGGTCCCAATTCCGCGGCGATTCGGGACTTCAATTGCTCCAGTTCCGCACGGGCCATCGGGGCCATGGGTTCCCAGAGCTTTTGGAAACGGGCGTGGCTTTCCTTGATGATTCCCTCGATGCGCGCGTTTTGCTCCGGGGAGAGTTCGAGTTGGCGCATGGTGCGGCGCAGCGTTTCAAACCGCTGCCACAGGGCCAGCGGAACCGCGCCGCGACGATCAATCTCGGTCCGGCGAGCCTGCGCCATGCGGCGCGACTCCAACAGGGTCCCCACCACGATGCCCGCCCCGAAAATCACCAGGGTCGCCACGATGAGCTTCAGGGCCTTCATCGATTGCTCTTACTCGGGGCTCAACTCGACGCCCGGCGCGGCGCCGGAATCGAGGTCTGCGGACAGCACTTCCATCGAGTCCGCCCAATCCTGGGTCGGAGCCGGAACGGAAACGTGAAAGGCCAGAGCGAGCACGCAAAGCCCAACGCTGGAAACGGCCGCCCGCCAAAATCCCTGAGTCCATTCAGCCAGCTGATCGGCAGCGGCTTCGACCCCACCGGCAGCCTTGGCACGAACCCGGGACATAACGCGATGCTCAAATCCCAAGGGCACGGAGTCCGACGGCGCTTGCTGCCGCGCGGCGGAGATCAGGCTGGTTTTGAGTGAGTCCAGGTTCATGGCTGTTGGGTCTGACGATGAGCTCGAGGAGCGGGTTACAGATACTTGTCCTGCGCCAGTCTTTGGAGGATTTTCTTCATCTCAGCCCGGGCCCGGAAGGCGCGCACCTTCACCAGCGGAATGGACCAACCGGTCAGATCGGCAATCTCGCGCACGCTGCGATCCTCGATCTCCAGCAGCGTGATGATCAACCGGGCGGCGGGTGACATCTTCTCCAACACCTTTGCCACCAGTGTCCTCGCGGCATCGGCATCGGGATGCGCCTCCTCCGGGGCGACGGCAAACTGATCGATCCACCCCACTTCGTCCTCGGTCAGGTCGCTGACCGAATGCTCCCGGTTCTTCTGATGGACGCGGAGGCTGTCGTAACACGTGCGAACCGCGAGCCGCATCAACCAGTGCTCGAACGGTGCCTCCCCGCGCCACGAGGAGAGTTTGGAAAAGGCTTTGAGAAAAATGTCCTGAACGATGTCCTGCACCTCGCTCTCCCGTCGTGCGTAGCGCCGCGCGGTGGCAAACAAACGCGACTGATAGCGGGTGACCAGCTCCGAGAAACGCTCGGTATCGCCGCCGCAAACTGCGGCAACGATCTCAGCATCACTTGGTTCGGTTTCCACTGGCGTCAAACGTGACAGGAATTCTTGAGCGCCGAAAGCGTGCTCATTGGGCCCAGTTGCGCGGCCGAGGTGTTGGACCCAGCCAACCGGGTCTGGAATCCAAAAGGGCCGCCGCTGGAATCAGCGGACGGCCCTTCGCGTGGGTGAAATGGGTGGGTTACTTGGTCGCGCCCTGGGAGTCGGTCTTTGCGGGAGCGGCTGCAGGGGAGGAGGCCGGAGCCGGGGCGGGAGGAGCCTTGTGGGCCTTGGCGGGAGCCTTGGCCGCGTGCTTCGCCGGTTCACCGGTGCGCTTCTCGAGGCGTTCGAGCTGCTGCGATTCCTTCTCGCTGATCTTGCCCGCGGCCTTCTTGGCGCGGAGATCCTTGATGCGGGCCTCGGTGCGGGCCTTGCGTTCCTCCGGGGTGAGCTTCTTGGCCTCGGGGGCGGGCGCGGCGTGAGTCTTCTTGTGCGCGGTGGCGGCGGCGGGCGCTGGAGTTGGAGCCGACGCCGGGGCGGCGGGATCTTCAGCGCGGGCGACGAGAGCGGAACCGGCCAAAAGACCGGCAAACAGAGTGGATCGAACCAGAGAGTTCATAACGAACGATGTGTGTGTGTTGACGACTGCAGAGGGTGATGACGCGGACGGAGCCTGCTTTGTTCAGTCTTCTCCCGACTCCGCCCGACGGAACTCACCCACGCCAACATGGACGTCCGCAGCTCCCCGCCGGTTACACCCAGTCTTCAAGCCCGTCGCACTCACCCACTCGCCCACTCGCCCACTCGCCCACTCGCCCACTCGCCCAACTCCACCCCTTGTCCTCCCCCGATCCCCTGCTAGCGTCGCCCGGTGACCCGGTTTTCACCTTCAGTCCTGATTCTGTCCGTCCTCGCCTTCGGATCCTGTTCGAGCGCCTTCGCCGAAGACGCTCCCAGCGCGCCCAATGCGACCACTGGCAGCAAGCCGGCGACTGCGGCCATCGCCACGAATACGCCGGCGGCGTCCACCGATCCGTTGGAGGTGGAGTTTCAAAAGATTCTCAAACTCGACGACGAGGCGCACGAGGCGGCGCAGGCGATTCTCGATGAAGTGGCCAATGCCAAGGATCCGCTGACGGCGCCGCTGCCGATCACCACGCGGGCGAGGATCGATGCCAGGGTCGGGCCGGTGCGAAAGGCCTACGAGGAATTCCTCAAACAAAACCCCGGATACACCCGGGCGCACATGGCGTTCGCAAGTTTTCTGAGCGACACCGGCAACGAGGCCGAAGCGGTGGAACACTACGAAACGGCGCGAACCCAGAATCCCAAAGATCCCGCCGCGTGGAACAACCTCGCCAACATTTACGCCCATTCGGGGCCGGTCGAAAAAGCCTTCCCCTACTACGAGGAAGCGATCCGGCTCAAACCCGATGAGTCTCTCTACCTGCACAACTTCGGCACCCTGATCTTCCTCTTCCGAAAGGATGCGAAGACGTACTTCAAGTGCGACGACGCGGGGGCCTTTTCCCGCGCGTTGGAGCTTTACCGAAAAGCGATCGAGCTCGATCCGAAGAACTTCACCCTGGCCTCCGACGTCGCCCAAACCTACTACGGCATTCCCCGCACTCCGGGGAAATCAGCCGAGGAATCGCGGATCGAGGAAGCGAACCTCATCCATACCGCGATGAAGTCGTGGACAAACGTGTACCAACTCGCGCCAGGGGACGTGGAACGCGAAGGCATCCGCCTGCATCTTGCCCGATGGAATATCCGCGCCTCGCGCTTTGCCGACGCGCGAACCCATCTGAACGCGATCACCAACGCGACCTACCTCGAAGTGAAAAAGCGACTCGAACGCGATCTCGCGTCGAAGGAATCACTGACCGCCCCAACGGCACCCGCTCCGGCGAAGTAGACGCCGATCCAGGTCACCCCGGATTACGAGTTGAGCTCGACGATCATCTGCACCTCAACGGCGGAATTCTGCGGAAGTCCGGCCACGCCCACGGCCGCACGCACGTGACGTCCGGCATCGTCGTAGAGCGCCACCAAAAGATCGCTCGCGCCGTTGATCACCTTGGGGCTGTCGGCAAATCCCGCGGCGCAATTCACGTATCCGCTCACGCTCACCACCTGGCGGATCGAATCGAGCGAACCCGTCGCCGCCTGCACGCAGGCCAGGAGATTCAAGGCACAAAGCCGCGCGGCCTCGTAGCCCTGCTCGATCGTCAGATCCACGCCCACCTTGCCGCGAAACTGCAGTTCGCCGTTCCGACTGGCGATGGTGCCCGGCAGATACAGGAGCGTTCCTACGCGGCGGAACGGGAGATAATTCCCTCCCGGCGGAGGCGGATTGGGAAGGGTCAGACCGAGGTCGGCGAGGCGTTGGAGTCGAAGGCTCATGACGGGAGGAAAGCCTGCTACGCCTTCGAAGCCGGGGAAAGTTCGGAATCCGGCGTCTTCAAAAACAGCAGGATGATTCCGATGCACGCAAACATCCGGAACGCCGCCGTCTGACCGTTCCAAATCTGGGACTGCCACATGACGAACCATTCTCCTCCGACCGTGATGAAGGCGGTGAACCAGAGCAGCATGTTGAGCGTGAGCGATGCAATGGCCGGGGACTTCGCGCGATCAAACTCCGCGGCCGTCGCACGGCGGCGCATCCAGAGGTACAGCGCGCTGCCCCCGATGGAAAAGGTGCCGATCCATTCCCACGCTATGATCCCGGCGTAGAACACATGATGAATCGCCGGCTCCGTGAGCGCGCGGCCCTTCAGCTTGTTGCCGGAAAACGTGGTGTCCATCGACAGCACGTGCTTCACGAAGTCGAAGTTCGATCCGTAATCGATGACGTTGTTGAGCGCCACGATGCCAAGGAACAACGCCACCGAGGCGACCAGCGCGATTTTTGAGATTCGTTCCAGCATGGGGTGAGCGGATTTAAACGAACGGAAAACGCTTCAACCACAGATGGACACCGATAAACACAGATCAAAAGAAACGAAGCCGACCGATTGAAGAATCACTCGGGAGGCGAACCGGTTCGCCCCCAGCTCGGATCCTTTCGCCGCCTCCCCTATCTGTGTTCATCTGTGTCCATCTGTGGTTAAAGGCACCGCTTACGGAGTTCAGGGTTTGGGGCCGAAGGCGTCGGTCCAGGCGTCGGCGAGGTTGTAGTTGCCCTTGATCACTTTCAGATCCTTGAGCAGGTCGAACTGCGCCTGCCAGCGCTTGGCGAGCATGCGTCCGTGCACCTCGCCCTTGGCCGGATCGCCGATCACGAACTTTTGATCCGCCAGCACCTTCACCGAGTACTCCATCTTCGCCGGAGTCAGTTCGGGATTTCGCCGGGCGAGTTCCTGGTTCACTTCGGTGGAATTCGTCAGGTACTCACGCCATCCGCGATAGCTCGCCTCAACAAACGCCTTCACCAGTTTCGGATTTTTCTCCACCAGTTCGCGTCGGGTGAAGAACACGCGGTACGGCGCATAGCCGGATTCACGGATCAGGATCACGCGCGGATTCGCTCCCTGGAGGCGCGCAAAAAACGGCTCGCTGGTGATGAAGCACATCTGAATGTAATTCGGATCCTTCACGAAACTCCCGACGCTGAAGGTATGGGGCACTTCGCGCAGGTTCTTGAACCCGTACTTGCGGACCAAAAATGGAAACCACGCGGTGCCCGGAACCACCGCCACGGTGTGTCCCTCCAGGTCGGCCAGCGTACGAACCGGTGAGGCGTCGTGAACCATGATCCCCTGCGGGTCGTACTGCATGGTCATGCCGACGGCGACGATCGGGATTCCCCGGTCATTCGCCATCAGCACATCGTCCCCGCTGCCCATGCCGAAGTCGGCGCGGGACATGCCCACGCGTTGAACCGCGAAGGTGTTGGGACCGCCGGGAAGGATCTCCACATCGATGCCCGCCTCGCGGTAGTAACCCTTGAGCATCGCTTGATAAAAGCCGCCGTGCTCCGGCTGGGGATACCAGTCGGTCACCAGCCGGATCGGCGTGCCGGCCCGAACCGCGCCGATCGATGCAACAAGGAACAGCAGCGCGAGACCGCGCAGACGGAGGAAGGAATGGAATCGGTTCATCGAGGGTATCCCTGGTGGATTTTCCGGGCGATCCGGCCGTGTTGAATGATTAGTCGGTCCAGGTCCACATCCACCAGCCGCCCCTCCGCCACGAGCACGCGGCCATGGACCACCAACGTGTCCACCTGACGCGCATGACAAAGCACGAGGGCATCGACCGGATTTTCCGCGGCGCTGGAGTAAAGGTCTTCGGCCGGAAAAATGGCGAGATCCGCGCACTTGCCGGGCTCGAGCGACCCGAGATCGGCGGACCTTCCGAGGTTCTTCGCCCCTTCCAACGTGGCGAGTTCAAGCGCCTGCATCGGGGTCATGCTCTCCGCCCCGTGCACCACGCGCGTGAGCAGGAGGGCTTGGCGCACCTCGTTCATCATGTGGCCCGAATCGTTCGATGCAGATCCATCCACGCCCAGGCTCACGGCGCTGCCGGCCTTGCGGAGATCGTTCACGCGGCACACGCCCGACCCGAGGCGCATGTTCGAGCATGGACAATGCGCAATGCCGGTGCGGGTGCGGCCCAGATGCGCGACCTCGCGATCATTGAAATGAATGCCGTGTGCCAGCCACACATCGTCGCCCTCCCATTCGTGCCGTGCCATGTAGGCGAACGGACGGCTTCCCAGGCGCTCCACTGAATCCTTGTTCTCGGGAACGGTTTCACCGCAATGGGTGTGAAGCCGCACCTTCAGCCGGCGCGCCAGCCGCGCGGTCTCGATGTAGTGCTCGCCGCTGCAACCAAAAACGGTACACGGAGCGAACGCCACATGGGCCATCGCGCCCGGACCGCTTTGGTGAAACTTCGCGGCCAGACGGTCGCAGTCGGCCAGGATCACATCGAGATCCTGCGTGGCCCAGCGCGGCATGATGTCGCTGGGCTGGTTCACCGACCCGCGGCAGCCCACGTAGCGGATTCCCATCGCCGCTGCGGCTTCAAATCCCGCATCGAGCATCTCCGTCGTCCCATCGCGGGGAAACAGGTAGTGATGATCACTGGTCATCGTGCAACCGGAGAGCATCAACTCCGCGCACGCGACCCGCGTGGCAACGCCCAGGGCATCGGGATTGAAATTCCGCCACAATGGCATGTGCCCCTCCAGCCACGGAAGCAGGGGAAGATTCGACACCGGTCCGAACGATCGGGCCAGGTTCTGGAACATGTGGTGGTGCGTGTTGATGAACCCGGGCGTCACCAATCCGCCCTTGGCATCCACCCGCTCCGCGCCAGACACCCGGGGGACGGGGCCCGTGCCCATCGACTGGATGAATCCATTCACGGCCACGAGCCATGCGTTCTTCAGCACCCTGCGCTGCGGATCCATCGTCACCAAGTGCCCGATGTTCCGAACCACCAGCCGTGTTTGCTTCTCCATGGGATGAGTCTCTTCCAATCCTGCGTTGCTGTCAGTGTCCGGGAATCGGGGCGTCGGTCCACACCGGCGGAGGAAGCGCCGGATCGTGCTTCAACACGGCGGGGGTGAACTGGAAGGTGACCACTTCTGAAATCGGCACGGCTTTGCGAATCACACCGAGGTCGAGCAGGATCCGTCCCAGCTCCTCCCAGCGCTTCGGTTCGAGTGCCCCCATGGACTCGCCGCGGGCCGGGTCGCCTTCCACCAGCTTCAATTCGCGCATCTTCACATAGCTGAACCGCATGCCGCCCATTTCCATCGTGGGGGAGATTTTCAGGATGTGATCATGAATGGGCTGCGGATCGCGGAAGTACTCCTGCCATCCGCGGTAGGCACCCAGACTGAACTTGGCCACCAGTTCCGGGTGTTTGGCGACCAGTTCCTTGTTGGCGATGATCACGCGATACGGATCGAACCCGGAATCACTAATCTGCAACACGCGCGCGGCCACGCCTTCCTTCGCGGCGTAGTAGGGTTCGCAGGAGGGATAGGCCTGGGTGATCCAGTCGGGATCCTTCACGAAGTTGGCCACACTGCCGGTCACCGGACGCACCCGGATGCGGCTCAAAGAGTACTTTTTTTGGAGGTAAATCAACCACGGCGCGCCCACCTGCATGGCCACGTCGCGATTGTCGAGATCGGCAAAGGTCTTCACCGGCGAATCGGCCCGAACCATCACGCCCTGGGGGTCGTGCTGGAAATAGGCGTTCACGGCGATAATCGGCAACCCGCGCTCCGCAGCGATGAACACGGCGTCGCCGCGCACGATGCCGAGTCCGTACGGATCGAGCGCCACGCGCTTTTCGATCTCGGAATTGGGCCCGCCCACGTGGAGTTTCACCTCCACGCCGAGCTCCTTCCAGATGCCCTTCAACGAGGCGGTGTAATATCCACCGTGCTCGGGTTCAGGGTACCAATCGTGGATAAAATTCAGAACCGGCCCCGGGGCGGCGGCTGCGGACTGGGTTGTGGCCGCTGGTTCCGATGGGCGGCATCCGCTCAGGAGGGCCGCGACGACGAGGGAGGAACACATCGCGAGGAAAACCGCCGCGCGTCGGGAGGATCGGAGGTGCATCAGGAAAGAGTCATCCAGGTGAAAGGAACCCACGCTGAAAAAAGCCCTCCGCCGGTTGCCCGGACGGAGGGTGCACACACACGCAGCAACACTCAAAATTTGAACTTCAACTGACCGCTCACACGGAAGGGCATTTCCGCGTAGATCACGTCGTTGCCGGCGAAGCCTGGATCAATCGAGGTCCAGTTGCGTTCGTCGGTCACGTTGAAGAAGTTAACCTGCACCTCCCACTTCGGCTGCTTGTAGAAGACGAAGGCGTTGATGGAGTACTGGGCCGGGATGATCAGCGTGCCCTGCTGATTCTGCCACTGGCTGCCCTGCACCTGCGGGCCGAAGCTCGCACCGAACCCGTTGTCGAACTGGTAGGTCAGGTAGGCGTTGAACAGGAACTTCGGCACGCTCGCGGCGCGAACTTTTCCACGCGGGGTGAAATTGTAGTTCGGGCTGCCGGCGCCGGTGCCAGGCTTGCCGTCCTGGATGAAGGTCGTGGGATAGCCGTCGAGGTAGTTGCCGGTCTGCTGGTATCCGGTGTCACCCTGATAGGCTTCCTGCGCCGTGAGGTTCGCGCTGGCGTTGAAGTTGCGATTCGGCTGGTAGTAGGCCTCCAACTCGATGCCGCGCGTGTCGATGCCGATCGGGGGACCCGCGAGCTGCGGAGCCACACGCGACTGGGTGAACAGCGCGCCACCCACGAACACCGTGTTCTTGAAGAGGCTCGCCTTGGAGCCGACTTCCACGAGTTCGCTTTCGGTGGAGAGCGAGCGCTTCAACCGGGAATCGCCACCGGTGCCGTCCACGCCACCGAAGTTCGAGCTTCCGGAAACCGCGTTCACGAGATCGTAGGTGACGTAGCTCGAAACCTGCGGGGTGAACTTGTAGATGCCGGACACAAACACCGATCCGTCGAAGACCGATGCCGAGGAATCATACATCGCGCCGCGCTTCTTCTCGACGAACTCGGGGCTCGCCGCGCTGGCGTCCATGTAGTCGCCGCGTCCACCCGCCACGATCGAGAACTTCTCGAAGAGCTGCATGTCCCACTGGGTGAAGAACCCGGTCTGGGAGAGCGTGGAGTCCTGGTTGCCGGAGCTCGGGAACGGATTGCCGCCGTAGCCCGGGGCTCCGGGAACATTGAAGCCGCCGCCGTAGCTCGTGCCCTTGGTGTAGCTGGGCAGCAGGTACGTGGTGGGGGAGGCCACCGCGTCGTAGAGGAAGAACGGCTCCGCAGAGAAGTCCTGGTAGGAAATCAGCTTGGAGTAGCGGAAATCGACGCCGCTGATGGTCTTGATCGGCACTTCCCAGTTTCCGAGCTTGGGATCGAACTCGTAGTGGAGCTCGGTGCGATCGTTGATCATCCAGTCCTCGGGCACGTATTCCGTGTAGCCGTAGCCGGACAGCTTCTTGTTCTCCTGCATTTCACCATAGGCGCGATTCACGACCTTGGCCGTGTCGCTGATGATGTAGGTGGAGATGAGCTGCGAGTGGAAGAGGTGACCACCGGAACTGTCGAACACACCGTTGATGGTGTTGAACGGATAGATCTTGGTCTTGTAGGTCTTCGACACATCCAGCAACCCGAAGCTGGAGTTGGATCCGAACGCACCGGTGGAGGTCAGCGGATCGCCAAACTTGTTGTTCGGCAGCACCGGGCCGGCGTTGTAGATGCGGTCATCGATCAACTCCTGCGTGACGCGGTTGATGCCGATGACTTCATTGATGCGCTGGGTGAGAAGCTGGGCATTCCAATCAAAGGTCCAGGTCTCATTCGGACGCCAGGTCAGCGCCGTGAAGATGTCCTGGGTGTTGTCCTTCGTGTTGCGGTAGTAGGTGTCCCCTTCGCGACCGAGATAGCTCACGCGATACGCGAGCTTCTCATTCACCGGGCCGCCGAAGTCGAGGGTCCACTCCGGATTGAAGAACGACTGGCCGCCCGGGACGTAGGTTCCGAGGCGGGTGGTGAGATCCCCGTGGAAGGAATCAAAATAGGGAACCTTGGTGACGAAGTTCACATAACCGCCAGGGCCCTGTCCCTGCGGACCGAACACCGCGGAACCGGGTCCCTTCACGATGTCGAGCGCTTCGACGCCGTTGAAGCTCGGGAGCAGCGAATTGCGGTTGTAGATGACGCGCTGGCCGTTCTGATAGATTTCAGCAAGGTCACCACGCATCACCGGCACACCGGCCAGACCGTAGCGGCTCGGGGTATAAACACCGGGCGAGTACTGACCGAAGTCGGTGGTGCGGGAAATGTTGCGCGCCTCCATCTGCGCCTTGGTGACGAGCGTCACCGAGCGGGGGGTGTCCACGATGCCGCGGTCGTCCCCGAGCACCGAGTTCAGCGGACGCGCCGTGGGAAGAATCGTTTCGTTCAGGGAAAGCCCCTCCACCACGGACTTGTCCATCACTGCGGGTCCATTGGTGGACGAGCTGGATTGCGCCATCGCGGAGATCGCAGAGAGGAACGCCAGGGTGGCGACACCGCCCACGCGAGCGGGGATGCAGGGAGAGGGAGTTCGATTCATCGTTTGGAATGGAGTGCGGTTGACTGACGCAAACAGCTTGGCCTGTGGGTCGCAGGCACCTCCCCTCCAACATGGGCCGTGCCATTCGATTCGGTTCGCGCCTCCCCCTTTCCAGAACCGCACTACAACTCCGCTGCATTTTCACCCATCACTTCCAAACGAAACCGCGGAAAACAGCCGAAAAGCCGAGGAAAGACCGCAGAGTTCGCCCAGTGGTAACATGAAGGTCATTCCTCACCTCAACTCCGGAGAATGAGTGAATTTCAAGTCCCGCCGCACCAGCGCTCGCGACCGGGAGCTTTGTCTAACTGTTGCGAATTATCCAAGATGGCTACGGCTAATGAGGTCGCGAAGAAAACCTCCCGCCGTGGACGATCACGTCCAGCGCGCCGCCAGCCAATCGGCAAAGGCCCACAGCCGCGCATCGTCACCGCGTCGCGCCAGCACCTGGAATCCGCCCGAGGGCACGCCGTTTTTCACCCACGGCACCGTCAACACCGGCAACCCGCCCAGACTCGCCGGTGCGGTGTAGCGAAGCAGTCGCGGACGCGTGTTGCGGTGATCCTCCCCCACCCCCAGCCGCACCACCGGCGCCGCCGGAACCAGCAGGAAATCCCGCCCCTCAAACAAGGCCTCCACCGAATCGCTGCGGAACGCCTCACGCTCCGCGCGCAATCCCTTCAACTGCTCCGGAGTGACCGCGGCACCGAGGGCAAATCGCTCCAGCAGCGCGGGATCATATTCCTCCCGATGGTGTACCAAATATGAGGCGTGATTGCGCGCCGCATCGCCCGCCTGGATCGGCACAAACAATTTCACCGCCCCCTCCCAGCCCGGCGCATCCACCGCATCCACCGCGGCTCCGGCCTGACGGAGCAGTGTATCAAATTCGGTCACCGCAGAAGCCACCTCCGGGCTCATGCCTTCGAGGAAGGATCCTCGGACCCAGCCCAGACGCGGCGAGGCCGGCGTCTCGACCGGTTGAATCTCGGGATGCAGCGCGTGGGCCACCCAGCGAACCTCCGACAGGTGCCGCTGCAGCCAGCCCACGGTGTCAAACGACTGCGCGAGCGGGAACGCGCCGTCGTGTTCCGCGAAATCCAGCGACTGTCGAATGCTGACCAGTCCACACATCGCCGCAGGAACGCGAAGCGATCCTCCGGTGTCGGTTCCGAGCGCAAGACAGGCCGCTCCGGCCGCCACCGTGGCCGCCGCCCCGCTGCTGGATCCACCGGTAAGACGGTCAGGAAATCCCGGCACCCAGCAGTCACCAAACCACTTGTTCTCCCCGGTGATTCCGTAGGCGAACTCGTTCAGATGCGTCTTCCCCGTGAACACCACGCCCGAGGCCCGCCAGCGTTTCACATAGCCTGCGTCCTCGGTCGGCACCGGACGCGTCGAGGCGAAGAAGGGCGAACCGCAGGTGGTCGGCGCTCCGGCGAGATCGAACAAATCCTTCACCGACACGGGAAGACCGAACAACGCGCCCCGCGGATCGGCGGTCAGGCGACCCGCCGATTGCATCAACTCTGGAACACGCCACGCCACCATCGGGTGCCCCGGAAAAGCGGCGTCGCACTCCGCGGCGGACTGCAGGAGTTGCTCGGTGGTGACTTCCCCGCGAAGACGTTGCGCATGCAACTCTTTGAGCGGGCGTGTGGTGATTTTTTGGCGGTTCATCCAAAACAAAGCAGGGGTGGGATCGTGTCGACTCGATCCACGACATGCAGGATTCACGCCGTGAATGCGGCAAAACGCAATCTTGCACGAGCCGCGCCACGCGGCTGGCTTGCCGATTGCTTCCGTGGAGGGTCAGCATGGCGAAACCCAAGGAAACGAGCGGAAGCATCAGCGATCTGGAGTGCATGACGCGCCTGGCCGACTGGACCGCGCGCAAGCTCGGCACGCCCAAGCAATCGCCCTTCTGCGCCGACGTGGTCGAGACCGCCACTGGCCGACTCGTGATGCGCCGGCTCAACGCAGTCGCCGCCGAATGGGACCCCAGTTCGCACGCCGAAGTCCGTGTCCTCCGCGCCACCTGCAAGCGACTGAAGAAGCTCACCCTCACCGGCCACACCCTCTACACCACCTGCGAACCGTGCCCCATGTGCATGAGCATGGCCCTGTGGTCGGGGATCGATCGGGTCGTGTTCGGGGCCACGATTTCCGACGCCTCGAAGCACTGCTCTCAAATTTACATCCCGGCGAAAACGCTGGCCCGAAAGTCAGACATGAAGTGCGAGGTCGTGGGCCCCGTGGCCCGTGCCGCTTGTGTGTCGATATTTGAGGATCCGCGAATGCAGGCGATGATCCGAACGTGGCGGCATCGGAAGACTCCGAAGTCCAAATAGCGATTCATCCCAAACCGCCGCCTCCACTTTTCGCCCTGTTTCAACCTCAACCGTTCGCCCGAATCCCCCATCTCCCCGGCCAACGCAACGCCAACCTCACCGATGACTTCCGCCGCCCTCAGCGCCCTCGCCCGTGTGCTCCCCGCCGAGCAAATCCTCACCCAGCCCTCCCAGCTCGAGTCCCTCAGTCGCGACTTCTACTGGTACTCCCCGGTGCTGAAACGGGAACTCGAAGGCCGGCTGGCCGATGCCGTGGTGCAACCGCGATCCGAGGAACAGTTGCGCGACATCATCAAATTCGCCTTCGAACAGCGGATCCCCGTCACCCTGCGCGGCGCTGGCACCGGCAACTACGGCCAGTGCATCCCCACCCAGGGCGGACTCGTGGTGGACCTCGCCGGACTCGACAAGGTGATCGAGATCACTGCCGACGGCATTGCCCGATGCGAACCCGCGGCGAGATTGATCAATATTGAAAGCACCGCGCGGAAATCCGGATGGGAGCTCCGCTGCTACCCGAGCACCTGGGTGAAGGCCAGCGTCGCCGGCTTCTGCGCTGGCGGCAGCGGCGGCATCGGCAGCATCACTTGGGGAAGCCTGCGTGAGAATGGAACCGTCCACTCGCTCACCGTCCTCACGATGGAGGCCGAGCCCAAGCGCATCAAACTGACCGGATCCGAAATCTTCCGCGTGCTCCACGCCTGGGGCACCAATGGAATCATCGTCGAAGTCGAACTGAAGCTCGCTCCCCGCAGCAACTGGGCCCAGCTCGCCGTGGCGCACGACACCTACGGACAGTCCTTCGACTTCATCGAGGCCATCGCGCACAACGAATCCTTCAAGAAGCGCCTGCTCTCCAATTTCGAGTGGCCCCTGCCCTCGCATTTTGCCCCGCTCCAAAAATGGGTCCCCACCGGAAAGGCCCTCGCCTTCATCGAAGTCGCGGACGACCAGTTGGAACGCCTCGCGCACGTTGCCACCTCCACCGGCGGACAGGTCGTGTTCACCGCCCCGTACACCGAGGTTCGCCGCGGGGCCCAGCTCAGCGACTACACCTGGAACCACACCACGCTCTGGGCGCTCAAGGCGGATCCCTCGCTGACTTATCTCCAGTGCGGATTCTCTCCCACGCGTTTCCGCGAACAGTACCGACAGCTCAAGGCCCGTTACGGCGACGACTTCCTCCTCCATGTCGAGTTCGTGAAATCCGACGGGGTGTACACTCCGGGTTCCATTCCGGTGATTCGCTACCACTCCGATGCGCAACTCCAGGAGGTGATCCAAGCCTGTACCGAACTTGGTATCGGCATCGCCAATCCGCACGTGAACTTCCTCGAAGGCTCCGGCCGTTGGCGTCCCGATGATGCGAAACTCGTCGCCAAGCAAACCTACGATCCCCGCGGCCTGCTGAATCCGGGCAAGATGCGCGGATTCGCCGCCACGCTCGAACAGGCCGCCCCCACTCCCCCGGCCATCGCAGCCTGAGCCCCCTAAACCCGAAACCTGCTGCATTCCCCGATTTACCCGTGAAAACCTGGATCCCGCCGGAACGCTTCCTTCCCTACCTCACCTGGAAGCAGGTCGATGCCCTCCCGCGCGACAAAACTTTGCTCGTGCTCCCCACCGCGGCGATCGAACAACACGGACATCATCTCCCGCTCGCGACCGACACCCTCCTCAACAACCTGATGCTCGGCCACGCCCTGCAAAAGATTCCGAAGGAGCTGCCCATCTACGCCCTCGCGCCGGTCTGCTACGGCAAGAGCAACGAACACGTCGGCTACCCCGGCACGCTCAGCCTCAGCCGCGAGACCTTCATCGGCGTCCTGCACGATCTCGCTGCGAGTCTGCACGCCGCAGGATTCAAGAAGCTGGTGTTCTTCAACAGCCACGGCGGGAATCACTCGCTGCTCGACGTCATGGCGCGTGACCTCCGGGAGGAATTCGGTATGCGCACCTTCTGCCTGTTCGGCGGCGGCCCCGCCTCGGGACTCGGCGCGCAGGAAGCGGCCTACGGATTCCACGCCGGCGAAGTCGAAACCTCGCTCCTCCTCGCCGCGACCCCGGAGTTGGTCCACACCGACAAATACACGGTCAACTACATCGCCAAGGTCGGAGACCCGGGCGTGCTGAAACCCGAGTTCGCCAGCGCCACCTACGCCTGGCTCACGCGCGACATCGCGCCGAGCGGCGTGATGGGGGATCCCAATCCGAGCACCGCCGAAAAGGGACAAAAGTGGTGCGACGAAATGAGCACCCGCATCGCCGCCGCGCTGGTGGAAATGGCGGCGTACGAGAATCTCCTCAAACTCTGACCTCATGTCGGGAAACACGACGACGCGGAATTCCCCATCCCCCCGCCGTCGCCCGACGCCGGGAGCTCCGGCCACCGCCCTCGTGGACTGCGGCTCCGGAGTCATGGTGGAGCGGGACGTCCGGTTCCGTCTCAAAGATGGTACGTACCTGGTCTCCGACCACTACTACCCACCCGGCGGACGCGGCGGAAAGCCCGCCCCCACCCTGCTGGTCCGGCAGCCCTACGGACGCGCCATCGCCACCACCGTCGTCTGCGCCCAGCCGGTCTGGTTCGCCCGACACGGCTACAACGTCGTGATCCAGGATGTCCGCGGGCGCGGCGACAGCAGCGGACGATTCTACCCCTTTCGCGACGAGGCCCGCGATGGGGCCGACACCATCGACTGGCTGGCCAGCCGACCCGAGTGCAACGGACGGATCGGCATGTACGGCTTCAGCTACCAGGGGCTCACCCAGCTGCTCGCCGCCGCGGAAAAACCCGCCGCCCTCAAGTGCATCGTTCCCGCACAGACTGCCGGCGATCTCCACAGCGGATGGTTTTATCACCATGGCGCGCTGCGTCTTGCCAGCACGGTGGGATGGGCCACGCAGATGCTGAAGTCCGATGCACGACGCCTCCGCGCCCGCGGCGTGGGCGAAGCCCTTGAAGCGGCGTGGCTTCAACTCCCGCGCCTGTTTGCCCAGGCCCCGTACGCCGAGATCCCCGAACTTTCCGCCACCGGACTCGCCTCGTATTACCAGGATTGGGTCACCCGCCGCGGATCCGGCGCCTGGTGGGAATCCTTCGACATCTCCGCGCGATATCACGACATCCAGATCCCCGCGCTTCACATTCTCGGTTGGTTCGACACCTACCTGCACGGCAGCGCGCATTTGTTCGAGTCCCTCCGCGCCTCCGCCGGCACCGCACCCGCGCGCGACCAGCAGTATCTCGTTGCCGGTCCCTGGACCCACATCCCGTGGTCGCGTTTTGCCGGGGAGACCGATTTTGGTTCCGAGGCCGCCCTCGACACCGATCAATTGCACCTTCGCTGGTTCGATCACTGGCTGAAGGATGCGGGGACCTTCGCCCACGAACCGAAAGTGCGGCTCTTCGCGCAAGGCACCCAACGCTGGCACGCGCCCACGCGGGTCTCCCTCGCCACCCTGCCCGGCGCGCGTCCGCCCTACGAAACCGGTGCGCAGGGACTGCGTCTTCACGTCCGATCCGAGGGCCGCGCCAATTCCGCCAAGGGCGATGGATGGCTCGACGCGCGCGCCCCGCATCGCGAGGAACCGCGGGACACCTGGGTGCACGAACCCGAGGTGCCGGCACTTTCCCCCGGCCCCGGCGGAGCCCCGGGACAGTTCAATCAAATCCGGTCCAGTCAGCTGAACAACGTCCTTGTGTACGTGTCGCAAACCCTCGAACAACCCGTGCACGTCTGCGGTGCCCCGTGGGTCGATCTCTATGTCACGAGCCGACAGCAGCAGGCCGACGTGTTTGTAAAATTGGTGCGCCACACCACCGACGGGAAGGCGCTCAACGTGTGTCACGGCATTGCGCGCAGTTCGTGGATGTTCGGCGCGGGCGGACACACGGCCGATGCGATCCAGCGGTGGCGATTTGAATTGGAGCCCACCAGTTGCGTGTTCGCGGCCGGCGAGCGCATCGGCATCGAGGTGGCCGGTGCCGCATTTCCGCTCTACGACCGCAACCCCGGCGGCAAGGTCGCCGCGCATCTGGCCTCGCCGCGCGACTGGAAGATCAATTCGCAGCAACTCGTTCACACTCCGGAACACCCCAGCTCGATCTGGCTTCCGCTCGCCGAATGAATCCGTCCCCGGAATCCAA
The DNA here is from genome assembly GCA_947454705.1 of Verrucomicrobiota bacterium. GTDB lineage: Bacteria > Verrucomicrobiota > Verrucomicrobiia > Limisphaerales > UBA9464 > CAIVQB01. Next base: position 48,327 of record CANGKZ010000017.1, on the reverse strand, counting down.
ACCCGCCGCACCGGCCGACTCCCAACCGGAGTTCATCCGGCTGAATCAGGTCACCAAACGCTGGCCGAACGGATCAGTGGTCCTCAACGGACTCGATCTCTCGGTGGAACGCGGTGAATTCATCTCCCTCATCGGCCCCAGCGGATGCGGCAAATCCACACTGCTCCGACTGCTCTCGGGATTGTCCCCGCTGACCTCGGGATCCATCCGTCTCGACGGCATGACCCCGGACAACGCCCGGGAAATCATGTCCTTCATCTTCCAGGACGCCACCCTCCTCCCCTGGCGCACGGTGCAGGGCAATGTGGAGTTGGGACTCGAACTCGAAGGCCGCCTCACCCGCGATCAACGACGCGAACGGGCCACCAAGCTCATCGAACTGGTCGGCCTCAGCGCCGTGGCGGGACACTACCCGCGACAACTCAGCGGCGGCATGCGCATGCGGGTGTCCATCGCCCGCGCCCTCGCCATTCGTCCGCGCATTCTCCTGATGGATGAACCGTTCGGAGCGCTCGACGAAATGACGCGCGATTTTCTCAACGAGGAAGTTCTCCGACTCCGCGACAACGATCAGTTCACCACCTTTTTCGTCACCCACAGCGTTGCCGAAGCCGTGTTTCTCTCGACGCGCATCCTGGTGCTGCGCGCCAATCCCGGGGAGATCGCCCGGGAAATTCCCGTATCTTTTTCGATCCCCCGCACCCCGGCGCTGCGCAGCGCACCGGAATTCCTCTCCAAGGTGGGTGAAGTCAGCGCCGCCCTCCGAGCCGTGAAAACCGCCGTATGAAACGCGCCATTCTCAACCTCCGGTGGCCCCTCGCGGTGTTCGTCGTCGTGATCCTCGCATGGCACGGCGCCTGCATCGCCTTCAAGATCCCCGCCTACATCCTTCCCCCGCCCTCGGCCGTGGCGGCGGCGGTGGCCGAGCGCCATCAAAACCTGATTCACGCCTTTCAAATCACCGCCGTGGAAGCCGCCGGGGGATTCCTGCTCTCGATCCTCGGCGGAATCTCCATCGCCCTGCTCTTCGCGCAATCGCCGATCATCCGCCGCTCGCTCTATCCCTACACGCTGGTGTTGCAGACGGTTCCCATCGTGGCCATCGCGCCGCTGATTCTCATGTGGTTCGGGTCCGGCGTCCGCTCGGTCATGGGGGTCGCCTTCATCATCTGCCTCTTCCCGATCATCGCCAACACCACCCAGGGATTGGTGAGCGTGCCGAGAAACCTCATGGATTTGTTCCGCATGTCCAATGCCTCGCGGGCACAGACCCTCATGCGACTCCAGCTCCCGCACGCGGTTCCAGCGTTGTTCGTTGGATTGCGGATCTCGTCGGGAATCTCGGTGATCGGCGCCATCACCGGAGAATTGTTCGCCAGCTCCAACGCCGTGGGACAAGGCGGACTCGGATACTCGATTGTCTACGCCAACAGCCAGCTCCAGACCGATTACCTCTTCGCCCTGGTCCTCACCGCGAGCGTGCTGGGCTTTATGTTCTTCTTTCTCGTGGTCGGCCTTGAATGGTGGTTCCTCCACCACTGGCACGAATCGGCAATGAAGGCCGACGCGGAATAGCCCCGCATCCGAATTCCGCCGCGCGTTTTTTCCAATCCATCCACGCCATGCTCCGTCAAAAAACTCCCGAAGGCTGGTTCCTCATCCGACACCCCGACCACGCCGCCCTGGCCGGAAAATTCGCCGAGGCCTGGGGAAACGAATCCTTCCGCAAGCCGCATCCGTTTGCCGATGTCGTGGAGGGAATCAGTCGGCACGATGACGGATGGGCCAAGCGCGATGAGACCCCCACCATCACCCGCGCCGGCAAGCCCAGCGCCTTCGGTGCGGATCTCGTGGGAGGGTACACCGCGTTCGAGGAGATCGATCTGCCCGAGTATCTCGGCGTCCGCGGACGCGCGATGGAGATCGTCGCCGAGGACAATCCGTATGCCGCGATCCTCATCTCGATGCATACCTGCAACCTGCTGACGGAGCACGCCGATCGATCCACCATCAAGCCCGACGAACTCCACCTGCTCGACCGCTTCGTCGATCATCAGCGGCACCGACAGCTCGAACTCCGTGCCGAGGCCGCGGATTCCGGACGGTTCCGCGATGCCGATCTCACGGTCGAACGCCTCTTCGAACACTTCCGACTCCTCCAGGCGTGCGACAACATGTCCCTGCTCTCCTGCGTGGATTATCCCAAGGCCGCCTCCCTCCTGCATCCGCTGGCGCAGATCGACGGCACGACAAAAACCGTGAGCGTCCAACGGACCGCCCTCCGCAGCTTCCGACTCGATCCCTGGCCGTTTAACGCCCCTTCCCTCACCTTCGAAATTCCCGGCCGCCCGGTCACCGGCGACACCTTCCCGGATTCCAAAACCCTCGAGCAACTCTACCACGCCGCCCCCACCGTGATGCTGTCGGTCCATCTGCACCCATGAGCGCCTCACGCCCCATCCCGCGATCCTCGGTGTCCCATTCTTGGAACTCCCTGCTGCGGATCCTTGCCGTGCTCGGTTCCATCGCGCCGCTGCTGGGCGCGGAACTGACCAAGCTCTCCTTCCAGCTCGACTGGCACCCCAACGCGCAATTCGCCGGTCTTCTGCTCGCCCAGCACAACGGCTGGTACCGCGAGGCGGGGCTCGATGTGACCTTTGTGCCGGTCGATACCGAGATGAAGGTGGTGAACACCGTCGTGTCCGGTGGGAACTGGCTCGGATGCTCCGAGAGCGGCGTGTTGATCGCAGCCAAGGCCTCCGGTGCTCCGATCCGCGCGATTGGAACCATGCTGCAGGGAAGTCCGATGGGATTGATCAGCCTTCGCGAAAAAGGCTTCGACTCCCTCGCCCGCCTGCGGGGAAAGCGGCTGGGCATTCATCCCGATGGACGCAAGGCGCTCGAGCTCGTGCTCGCCCACGAGGGATTCAAACCCTCCGAGTTCACCATCGTGGAAAAGGACCACGACCTCACGCCACTCCTGAACGGGGATTGCGATGCGGTGCAGGGTTACTCGATCGATGAAGCCGTGGCCCTCGAATCGCGCGGGATTCCCATTCACATGATCCCGTATCACGCGCACGGCTACAGCGCGTATTCGCAGGTGTACTTCGGCAGCGAAGCATTTTTGAAGTCGAACAAGGACGTCGCGAAACGATTCCTCGCCGTGTCCAACCGCGGATGGCGCGCCGCCTTTGCCGATCCAGCGGCGGCGAGCCGGATCGTGGTCCAGCACTTCGCGCCAAAGCTCGATCCCGAGTACCAGCGCCGGTCGCTCGAAGCCATCAGCCGCCTCGCCATCTACGAAACAGGTGCCTCAGGATTGGGCCAAATGCAGCGCAAGACCTGGCGGGGCGCGCTCAAGCAGTTCCAGCTTCTTCAGGATATTCCGAAGTCGCTCAATGATTCGTGGATCGATTACGGCATGATGTCCTCACTGCCCAAGGTGGGAGGCCCGTAGTCGTGCGGTTGCGTCTGCTCCACTTCTCGCCCAGCACCGCGACAGGCCGCCACGACAGCCATCGCGCCACACTGGGATTTCACTCCTTCGCCCGCGAGGCCGCGAACGAAGCCCTCGCGCAGTCCGGGGTTCGCATCGAGGTTGAACAGGTCTGGGCGCTGCCCTCCATCACCTCGAAGCCTGCCGCACAGGCGCTGCTCACCGGGGCCGATCTCCTCGTGCTCGCCTCTCCCACCTACGCGCAGGGATCGCCCTGGTTTGTCCGACGCTTCCTCGAACTCGGGGCCGGGCTCCAACTTTGGGGCGGTCTCGCCACCGCCTTCGCCACCGCGGGAGGGCTTCACACCGGCGGGGAAATGACGGTGATCGACACCCTCCGTTCGTGGCAGGGACTCGGCCTCTGCACCTTCACCTTCTCCCAGAAATACGTGGTGCTCGGCGCGCAGCAGAAGTTCGCCAGCGATGGCCTCTTTGACCTCATCGATGTGTGGTTCCTCCGCCAGCTCGCACGAACCTGCATCGTTCAACTGCTCGCCCGCAGCACCCCGGGATCCGGACCTGAATGGGCGCGGCGTTTCCAGTTGGATACCGGCTACTACAACCAGTTTCCAACCCAGGAGACGATGGAGTCGCAGCTTGGAAACATCCGCGATCGCATGAACGCACCACTCCATGAGGGGGCATCGGGCTACGCTTGGTGGCATGCGATGCTGGGCGATCCGGCGCTTCCGCCCGATGCCTCAACGTTGCCCTTTCATTCCCTGCTGCCGGAGCCACCGGTCAGCATGCCTCACGGATAGGCGTACAGCGGCGCATCCGCACCGCGCCCCGGCCAGTCGCGCTGGTTCACGCCGAGCAGGCGCACCAGCGGAAGCAGGGCCCGATTAAACCGCAGTTCCGACTCCACCACTTCCCATCCCGCCGGCGCATTGAGCGGAATCACATGCACCGGAAGCCCAATCGACCGGCACATCGCGAGAGCCCGGTCTGCAAGCCCCGCCTGCTGCAGATCGTGGGTCGGACGCAGAATCATCACCGGCGCCGGACGTGCCGCGAGCTGTTGGAACGGTCCGTGTGCGAACGAGAGAAAATCGAGCAACTGAGGCGGCGACCAGAAGAGTCCCTCCACTGCCTTGCACACCAGGTTCTGACCGAACTGCGCGAGTGCCGGCGGCGCGAGGAGTCTGAGCCCAGTGGCACCAGCCGCCGCGTGGGTTTCCAAAAATGAGGCAAGCCCATCCTCTTCGGCGGAGACCATCGCACTCAGGGTCTCGATACTCGGTGCACTTCCATTCGCGCCACGCAACGAATCCACCCACAAACGCACCGCGAGAAATCCACAGGCCGGTCCGATGACGCGGATCAGAATCTCGTACTCCTGCTCGAGCGGGAATCGGACAATCTCCGCATCCTCCGATTGAAGCGCGCTCAACAGGTCCCCGCGCTCGCGTTGTCCGGCAGTTAGGAGTCCCTGGGTCGTGGACGCCGTGAACAACACGGTGCGCGAGAACCGAGCGCGTTGATCCAGCACCAGTCGGACGTTTCGCGACAGTCCCTGGCTGAACAGCACCAGCGTTCGACCCGCGGCGTCGAATCCCGCGGACGAATCCATCGCAGCGAGCGGAACAAACTCCGCGCGAACGGTTCCCGATCGGTTCAACTCCCAGGTGAGAAACCGGGCATGCGCCTCGGAGCTTCCGATGCCGGTGACCAAAAAAGATTCCCCCGGCGCAAAGGAGCGCGCCTGAAATCCGGCAGCCGACGACGCCATTTCTCGGAGATACCCGGGAATGGCCCCCAGCCGTGCGGCGAGCACGCCGTGCCCCAGCGGATCTGCAGCAGGCGGGTTCATTGCACACCCTTCCCCGCACGTCGCGGCTCAGGGTCAATCGGCAATCGCATGGTCATCGAGGAAGATCCACTTCTCCACCTCCAGTCCGTGCTTGTTCAGCGCGGCGGCGTATTCGGTTTTCTTCACCAGGCTGGAGGGGCTGTTCATGATCATCTGCACCCGGGAGTTGGATAGATGATGCCGCAGCAGCAGGAAGCAGGCATCATAATCGCGGCTGTCATAGCTGATGCCGAGCTTGCGATACGCCTCGTCCGACGACAACGCGCCGCCGCGTTCCGTGAGCATGCGGTCGGTGGCATGCGCGCCGAAGCCCGCGCCGCGCCCATCGAAGTACAACAGGCAGATCGCTCCGACGCCGTAGTGCACGATGTGGCGAACGCTGCGCTTGAACTTGTCCCGGTTGTCCATGTTCGCCAGCGGGAACCGGTTGAACAGCGATTCACTTTGCAGGCGGATGATCGGCAGGTCGTAGATCTTCGGCTTGTTGTAGGTCAGCAGCACGAACTCGTGACCGGTCACGATGTCGTAATACACGTGAACCCGGAACCAATACGGTGCCGTCAACAGGCTCACCAGCGGATCGTCCGGATGCTCCTGTCGGTGCCGCGCAAAGCGGTCGCGGTTCAACTGCACGATGAACCGGTGATCCCGAATCAGGTAGCAGTCCTTCACCAGCGGCATCGATCCGCTCATGTGGCGTTCGATGTCCGGTTGGAAGGCCTTGAACTGCGCCTCGGTGATGAGGATCTCGCTGTCCACCGGCTTCACCGGCAGGAAGTAGCTCGCGGCGTAAATGAACCGGCTGGCCTCGGCGAGCGCATGCGGTTGGAACGGCTGCACCGGCTCCGGCGGAAGCGCCGCCTTCAACGTCTGGTCCGAGGGACGCTTCAGGATGTGTCCGCTCGCCGCCTTGCTGGTGAGATAGGCCAAGTTGAATGGCGAGGGCTCGAACTCCAGCGGCTCCGCACGGATCACCTTCAATCCCGCCGCGCTCATCGCGGAGATCTTGTCGGGATTGTTGGTGAGCAGGACGAAGCCCGTCTTCTTCAACCCGAGCAAATGACACACGTGCGCCACGTCCTCGTAATTCCGATAGTCCTTCTTCAACCCCATGGCCGCATAGGCCTGGAAGGTGGAAATGCGGTCGGAACTCGCCTGCACCAGCATGCGGTCACGCGCCTTCGCGACGTAGCCCACGCCGCGCCCCTCCTGCATGAGGTAGAACAGAATGCCGTTGCCCTTCTTGGCGATGACCTCCAGGGCGCCCTCCAACTGCTGCACGCAGTCGCAGTCGCAGCCGCGCAGCGTCTCGCTGGTCACGCAGGAGGAATGGATGCGGGTGTAGAGCGTCTTCGACTTCAACGAGCCGTGCGCCAGGGCAATGATGTACCCCTTGTGGATCAGGTCCTGAAACACGTGGGCCTGGAACAATCCCATCCGGCTTTCGATGGAACAGGAGGCGACGAAAAGCGTCGTACCATGAATGGGACGCTGGGAAACCAGGGAGCGGGAATCGAGATCCACGACACCACGGCCGAGTTGATTGAGAAGTTCTTCCAGTGAGAAGTCCGCCGCGGGCACGGGTTTGCTTCGACGCACCGGTTTGGGTCGGTTGGCGGGCGCTGCCATGGCCGTGAGGATCCATCGGATTCCCGCGCACGGCAAGCATGGGTCTCGGGAATGATCCTCCCCCTGTAACCTTTCACACCACCTGACGTAGAACGGGGGAAATGGGGCGGTGTCTTACACGGTTTGCGTGCTGCAAACGGGTTCGATCCACCCCGCCTGCACCGAAACCACCACACACCGATGAACGTCAACTCCACCCCTCTCCGGGCGGCAGGGCCACAGGATCGATTCCAGTCGATCCTCACGCGCTGGACCGCCCTGTTCCTGCTCATGATTTCCGCCTGGCCCTCGACGGTTCGGGCTCAGGTTGCAGGGCCCATTACGGTCTATCCGACGACCTCGAGCATCGAAGTCGGATCCACCCGGCAATTCACCGGCTACGTTCCGATCTCGCCGAACACCGTCACCTGGCTCGTGAATGACATTCCCGGCGGAGACACCACCGTCGGAACGATCAGCTCCACCGGCTTTTATCAGGCCCCTGCGACCGCACCCGCGGCGAATGTCGTCACGGTGAAGGCCAAGAGCACCGCCTTCCCCGCCACCTTCGGCACCGCCTCGCTCACCATCACTCGCAAGTATCCGTGGTTGTGGAGCGTTTCGCCTTCGAAGCTCGCTCCAGGCAACTACGTGGTCAGTTTTAACGGCGCGAATTTTGCACCCGATTCCGTGGCCCTCGCCAACGGCGTGCCGGTCCCCACCACCTACATTTCCTCCACCCAGATCAAGGCCACTGGAAACGCCGCTCAGGCGGGCACGATCGTCTTCTCGGTTCAACAGCCCGGAAACGGTGCCGTCACCGGCAATACGGTCTCGGTCACCGTCGCCGTCCCCAGCGTCACCGTGAGCGTGTCGCCCACCACCGCCTCGGTCCCGCTCAGCACCACCAAGGCCTTCACCGCCACCGTTTCCGGATCCGCCAATACCGCCGTCACCTGGTCGGTCAACGGCATCGCCGGCGGCAACGCCACCGTGGGCACCATTTCTGGTGCAGGTCTCTATTCGGCACCGGCCGCGATGCCGGCCTCCACGACCGTCACGATCCAAGCAATCTCCACCGCCAACCCGGCGAGCTCCGGTCAGGCCACCGTCACCCTCGCCCCGCCACCGCCGCCGGTGATCGTGACCGTTTCGCCCGCCACGTCCTCGGTTCAGGTCAACGCCTCGCAGGCCTTCACCGCCTCCATTTCCGGCAGCGCCAACTCTGCGGTCACCTGGTCGGTCAACGGAGTCAGCGGCGGAAATTCAACCGTGGGAACCATTAGCTCCGCCGGCCTCTACACAGCGCCCGCTGCGGTGCCTTCGCCGGCCGCGGTCACCGTCACCGCGACTTCCGCTGCGAATTCCAATTCCAGTGCGTCGGCCACCGTCACGGTGTTGCCGCCGGTGTCGATCACCCTCACGCCCTCCGTGGCCTCGGTACCGCTGGGCACGACGCTCGCCCTCACCGCAACCGTGACGGGCAACGCCAACACCGGGGTCATTTGGTCCGTCAATGGTGTCTCCGGCGGCAATGCGCTCGTCGGAACCATCACCCCCGCCGGCCTCTACACGCCGCCGGCTTCGATGCCCGCGAGCAGTTCGGTGGTCATTCGCGCAGCCGCAGCAGCCGCCCCCTCCACGTACGCCAACGCCAACATCACCCTCACCGCCCCGCCGTTTCCCGCGGCGTGGCTGACCGGTGCGCGATTCCTGGAACAAGCCTCATTCGGCCCCTCCCCGGCGTCGCTCGCGCACCTGCAGCAGGTGGGTTTGCAGGGATATCTCGATGAACAAATGGCGCTGCCCGAGACCGTCATTCCGCAGCCCGCCGACAACAACATGGGATCCGTGAAGCAATGGGCCCTCTACAACTACACCACGGCCCCCGACCAGTTGCGTCAGCGTGTTTCCTTCGCCCTGAGCCAGATCATCGTCACCTCCGGGGCGAAGCTCGTGTACGCCAACGAAATCATCCCCTGGATGCAGGTGTTGAGCAAAAACGCCTTCGGCAATTACCGCACGCTCCTGCGCGAAGTCACTGTCTGCCCCTCGATGGCCAAGTATCTGGATCTCGCGAATTCCATGAAGCCCGGTCTCGCCGGCGGCGCGAACGAGAATTACGCCCGTGAACTCATGCAGCTGTTCACCATCGGACTCTGGCAGTTGAACCCCGACGGATCGCAGAAACTCGATGCCAACGGCAATCCGATTCCCACCTACGATCAAGCCACCGTGCATCAGGTCGCCCTCGCCCTCACCGGCTGGACTTATGCCACCGCGCCCGGTGCCACGCCGCAGCCGAACAACTGGGAATACTTCGGCGCTCCGCTCGAGACCCGCCCGGCCAATCACGACAACGGACCCAAGACCTACCTCGGCGTCAACGTGCCGGCCGGGCTCTCCGTCGATGCCGATCTCGACATGCTTCTCGACATCCTGTTCAACCACCCGAACACCGCGCCGTTCGTCGCCACCCGGTTGATCCGCAGCCTGGTCACCAGCAATCCCAGCCCGGCTTATATCCAGCGCATCAGCTCGGTGTTTGCCGACAACGGATCGGGCGTTCGCGGGGATCTCGCTGCTGTGGTCCGCGCCATCCTGCTTGATCCCGAGGCGCGCGATGACTCCGCGCCCGCCAACGGAGGCCGACTGAAGGACGCCATCGTGCAAACCTGCGGATTCCTCCGCGCCGTGAACGGACACTTCGCTCCCGACAACGGACTCACCTACCTCTACGACTACCTTGGTCAATCCGTGCTGAGCCCGCCCTCGGTGTTCAGCTGGTTCTCCCCGATGTACCACGTGCCGAAGAGCCCGATGTTCGGACCCGAGTTCCAGATCTACAGCCCCACCGAGGCCGTCCTCCGCGGGAACCTGATCTTCAGCGCCATCCACTATCCGGCCACCGACATGGTCCTCGACCTCTCGCCCTTCCAGCCCTACGGCAACGACATGCCGGGCCTCGTCGAAGCCGTGAACCAGGTGCTCCTCTACGGACGCATGCCGGCCGCGATGAAGACCGCGCTCATCACCGCCGCCACCCCGGGTTACGACGCCGCCACACGCATCGAAACCGTCCTCTACCTCACCGCCCTCAGCGGACAGTACGCGGTCCAATATTGATCCCGACACCGATCCTGATTCGAACTCCCAATCCAATCCCTTCCCAGGAATCTCCATGAACACGCTTCGCTTCTCCCGTCGACGGATGATCCGCGGAATCGGTGCCGCCGCGCTGCTTCCCTACCTCGGCCGCATGAGCGCCTTCGCCCAATCGGCTCAAACCGATTACAAGGCCCTCGTCTGCGTCTTCCTCGCCGGTGGCAACGACGGACACAACACCGTCGTCCCGCTCACCCAGTCCGAGTTCAACCTCTACAAAAACGCCCGCGGCAGCCTCGCCCTGCCCGACAGCAACGGCCCGCTGCTCCAGGTTCAGACCAAAAATGGTACCCCCTACGGACTCAATCCCGGCCTGGCCGCGATTCATCCGTACTGGAACTCGGGCCAACTCGCCGTGCTGGCCAACGTCGGCATGCTCGTGCAGCCGGTCACCCGGCAGCAGTTCCTGGCCAACGCCGTTCCGCTGCCCACCAACCTGTTCTCCCACTCCGACCAGGTGCAGCAGATGCAGAGCGGCATTCCCTCCTCCTCCGGCGGCACCGGCTGGGGCGCGCGGGTGGCCGATGTGGTCAATCCGCTCAACGGCTCATCGAGCTTCCCCGCCGCGGTCTCCATCTCCGGACCCGCACTCTTCTGCGCCGGCAAGATCGTCCAATCCGCGAGCCTGCTCCCGGGCTTCAACCTCGATCCGTCGGGCATGCAGCTCTGGCCACAGGCCGCAGGTGATGCCCGCAAGACCGGCCTCCAGCAGGTGCTCTCGCTCAACAGCGGCGTCACCCTCGTACAGGCCGCCAACAAGGTGCGTCAGGACGCCATGGGCCTGAACGCCCTGCTCACCGGCAACAGCGCCACCATCGCCACGCCCTTCCCCGGCACCTCGATTGGCAATCAGCTCAAGCAAATCGCGCAGATCATCAAGCTCCGCGGCACCGTGGGAATGAACCGGCAGATCTTCTTCTGCACCATTGGCGGATTCGACACCCACGGCTCCCAGAGCTGGCAGCACTGGGACCTGCTCAGCCAGCTCGGTGAAGCCCTCGACGCGTTTTACAAATCCACCGTCGAACTCGGCCTGCCCGACAAGGTCACCAGCTTCACCCTGTCCGACTTCGGCCGCACGCTTCAGCCCAGTGGCACCGGCTCCGACCACGGCTGGGGCAACCACCACCTCATCCTCGGCGGCGCCGTCCAGGGCGGCCAACTCTACGGCACCTTCCCCACGCTCGGACTCGGCGGACCCGACGACTCCGGCTCCCGTGGTGCGCTCATCCCCTCGACCTCGGTCGATCAATACGGCGCCACCCTCGCCTCCTGGTTCGGCGTCCCTGCGAATCAACTCGCCAGCGTGTTCCCGAATCTCACCGGCTTCGGCTCGCAGAATCTCGGCTTCCTCGGCTGACGCACCGCGTCGGAATTCCATTCCACAACCACCCACACGCCTCCGGTCCGCCGGAGGCGTTTTTGCATTTCGATCCAGTATCGAACCGCACTCGGCAACCGGCACTCGCTTCGATACCGTTTCGCCGCACTCCATCCCGCCGGATGCCATCCCGCCGCACCAACGCATCGACCGTTCGCTCCACCGTGTTCACCCTCGGCACGCTGGGCGCGCTGTTGGCGGCGTGGATTCTGTATCAAAATCGGTTCATACCACCGGCCGCTCCTCCCGACTCCTTTTCAGGTCCCGGGAATCCACCGCAATCCGAGGCCGCCTTTCGCATCACCCACCTCTACCCCGCCGCCGGGGTCGCCTCGCCGTTTCACACCGGGTGCGTGGAATGCCATGCCAAGCCCGATGCCTTCCCGCGCGCCCGCTGGGACGCCGTGTCGAAACGCTCCCAGCTCAAACCCTCCGCATGGGCCCTCGCGGCCAACCTCACGCCCCATTGCGGCGCCTGCCACGCCGTGCCCGGTCCCGCATCGCTCGGACACACCAACTGGATCGAGGTGTTCGACCGCATGGGCACTATCCGCACCAACAAGGGACTCCCCGCCCTCACCGCAGACCAGCGCTCCGACCTGCTTCACTACTACCTGACCTTCAGCCCGGCCTCGCCCCCCGCACTCGCCGCCGACCCGCCGGTCTCGACCGCCACCCGGCTCATTCGCATCACCCACGGAACCCCGTTCGGAACCCCGCGCCCTCCCGACACCCGCTTCCACCCGATGATCGGCAACCTGCGCATCGTCGATCTCCAACAGAACGGCCACCCCGGCGTGATCGTGTGCGACACCGAATCCTCGCGCGTGAACTGGATCCACCCAAAGGGCCGAACCAATTCTGGTACCGCATCCGTTGATTGGATCGAAGACACCCTGGCCGCGATTCCCCATCCCTCACGCGCGCATGCGTGGACCAACTCAGCCACCGGACGCATCGATTTGATCGCGGCCGCACAGACCCGCATTGATCCCACCGAGGACCCCGTGGGCCGCGTGGTCTGGATGCGTCAACAACCCGACGGCACATTTACGAACCAAACCCTGGTCGAGGGACTCGGCCGCGTGGCGGATGTCGCCCCCGGGGATTTCAACGCCGACGGTCGAATGGACTTCGTCGTGGCCGCGTTCGGATTCCTTCGAACCGGGGAAATCGGAATGCTCGAAAACCGGGGCACGGATCAATGGAGCTACCGCACGGTGGTGTCCCGCACCGGAGCCATCGAGGTGATCCCGGTGGATCTCGATGGCGACGGGCGACTCGATTTCGTGGCCCTGTTTGGACAGGAACACGAACGGATTTCCGCATTCCTCAACGACGGCCGCGGCGGATTTCGCGAGCGCATCCTGTTCGAAGCCGGCACCCCCGCGTACGGCTCGGCCGGGATCTCGCTGGTGGATCTCGATGGCGATGGCGACCTCGACATTCTGTACACCAACGGCGACGCCATGGACCTCGCCACCCGCACCCCACGGGCCTTTCACGGCGTGCAGTGGCTCGAAAACAAAGGGCAACTCCGCTTCGAATGGCACGACATCCACCGAATCTACGGGGCTTACGCCGCGGTGGCCGAGGATGTCGATCGCGATGGGTTTACAGATGTCCTCGTCACCAGCCTCTTCAACGATTGGGACGATCCCGCCCGAGGTTCCCTGTTCTGGTTGAGGAACGACGGACACCAGCGCTTCACCGCCCACACCCTGGCCCGCACGCCCACGCAGTTGATCTCGCTCGCGGTCGGAACACTGGAAGCCCCCGGCACGCTCGATGTCCTCGCCTCCGGCATGCACGGATTCCCGCCCAACGACCGCATGGGCCGCGTCACCCGGTGGCGCATCACCCCGGACGCCACAGCGTTGCCTCCAGCTTCGAAGACAGATTCGCGCGCGAGCCCGCGCTGAATTAGCCTCCGGCATGGCGAACGTCGCAGCCTCTCCACATGCCGTCCTTCCCGCCGCAACGCGGATCGGACACGTGCACCTCAAGGTATCGGATTTGGAACGCTCCCTCGCCTTCTGGCGCGATGTGATCGGGTTCCAGGTTACCCAGCGTTACGGACGCCAGGCCGTGTTCCTCAGCGCCGGCGGGTATCACCACCACATCGGCCTCAACACCTGGGAAAGCCACGGCGGGAATCCCCCGGGCCCGGGAACCACCGGCCTGTACCACGTCGCCGTGTTGCTGCCCACGCGCGAGGGACTTTCGGAAGTGCTGCATCGCGTGATTCGCGCGGGCATCCCGCTCGACGGCGCGGCCGACCATGGAGTCAGCCAGGCCATTTACCTGCGCGATCCCGACGGCAACGGGGTGGAGCTTTACTGGGATTATCCCGAATCCGAATGGCCGCGCGATGCCCGGGGCGAACTATCCATGGTGAGTGAACCGCTGGACCTTGCCGGACTCCTTGCGCTGCACAATCCCGGGGTTCCGGCATCGGCTTGATCGCGTGCTGACGCGCGACGCGACCTCCGGTAGGCTCGCGTCCAAGCCGGATGCATACGCCCACGGAAAAGATCACCAACATTGCCGCCTACCAGTTCGCCACGCTGACCGACCTGCGTACGCGTCGTGCCGACCTACTCGCGAAGTGCCGCGATTGGAACCTCAAGGGAACCATTCTTCTCAGCCACGAAGGCATCAACCTCTTCCTCGCCGGCTCCGCGGGATCGATCGATCGCGTGCTGGCCGAGCTCCGTTCCTGGCCCGGCCTGGAAACGCTCACTCCGAAATACAGCGAGACCGATCACGTGCCCTTTCACCGCATGCTGGTGCGGTTGAAGAAGGAGATCATCGCCTTCGGCATCGACGGAATCGAACCCGCGCGACGCACCTCGCCCAAGCTCCCCGCGCGCACGCTCAAGCAGTGGCTCGACGAGGGACGCCCCCTCACCCTGCTCGACACCCGCAACGACTACGAGGTGCGCATGGGCACCTTCGAGAACGCACTGCCCATCGGCATCGATCACTTTCGCGATTTCCCCAGCGCGGTGAACAAGCTCCCGGCCGATCTCAAGAATCGGCCCGTGGTGATGTTCTGCACCGGCGGGATCCGATGCGAGAAGGCCGGTCCCTTCATGGAACAAGCCGGATTCGAAAACGTATTCCAGCTCGATGGCGGAATCCTGAAGTACTTCGAGGAATGCGGCGGGGCGCATTATCGGGGCGAATGTTTCGTTTTTGATCAACGCGTGGGTGTTGGACCCAATCTCCGCGAAACCGGATCCGGCGTGTGCTTCAAATGCCAGTCCCCGCTGACCGTTGCCGAACAGACCGATCCCCGGCACGTCCCCGGAGTCTCGTGCCCCTACTGCTTTCTCACCCCGGAGGAACAGCACCAGCGCTCGATCCAGAAGCGGCATCAGAAACTCGAAACGCTCATCGATCCGCTTCCCGGCAGCGTTCCGGCTGATCACTTCAAGCCGGTTCGCATTTCGGAAAAATGCGCCGGACTCCCGCTCGCAGAAGCCCTCGGGGCCATGATTCCCGCCCTGTCGGTGACCGATTGGACCCGCGAAATCGAAGCCGGACGCGTCCTCCAGGACAACGACCAACCCGCATCCACCGCCGACACCGCCAAGGCCGGCGTCCGGTACCGGCACCGCATCGTAGATGTTGTGGAACCGCCGGTGAATCCGCGCTTCGAGATTCTGCATGAAGACGAAGCCCTGATCGTCCTCAGCAAACCGGCGCCGCTTCCGATGCATCCCGGCGGACGGTATTATCGCAACACCCTGCAGCATTTCATCGATGTGCTGTATCATCCGCAGCGGCCGCATCCCGCGCATCGGCTGGATGCCAACACCACCGGAGTTGTGCTCTTCACCCGCACGCGACACTTCGCCGGACGCCTGCAACCGCAGTTCGAGCGCAACGAAGTGGTGAAGACCTATCTTGCCCGCGTTCGCGGAACTCCGGCTGAAGATCACTTCCTCTGCGAGTGCCCCATTGCATCGGCTCCGCGCGAACTCGGAGCCCGCGCCGTGGACCACGAACAGGGCCTGCCTGCGCGGACGGAGTTCCGGGTCCTCCGACGCGACACCGAGTTGGACGGCACCACGCTGCTCGAAGTGAAACCGTTCACCGGTCGGACGAACCAGATTCGGATTCATCTGGAGCAACTGGGATTCCCGCTGGTGGGAGACCAGACCTATTCCGGTTTGGGAACCCGAGGCGACCGCCAAACGCTGTCGATGGAAGATCAACCGCTCTGCCTGCACGCCTTGCGCATCGAATTCCGTCACCCGCTCACGTTGAAGCCAGTGACCTTCGAAGCCCCGCACCCCCTTTGGGCCCAATAAAAGTCGAACCGCAGAGGAAGGAGGAGGGAGTGAATTTGGAAAGCATGAAAGCAGGCCTCGGAGCGAAGGCAAAAGTTCAAAGGAAAAAGGCGAAATTGGAAAACCGCATCTAGCATCAAATATCCAGCATCGCCCGCATTCCCGCCCAATCTGCCAGCTCCCAACTCCCATCTCCTCCCCCCTTCCACATCCCTCCACCGAGAAACGATCTCCGATCTCCGATCTTCGATTCCGATACTTCCGCGCACAGGGTCTCTTATTCTCTGTATTCAAATCGCGGCCGCTGTGTGTAAGGTTCCAGGAAATACCCGACGGCGCATTGCTAATGAGCCGTCGCAAACCCAAGGAATCGCATGTCTTCCCTTCCCGAGCCGGACGCTCCAATCCGCTGTACGCTGGCCTTTGAACGCGCGTGGGCCGTCATGCGAACCGTGCTTTTCTCGCCCTTCGACATCGAAAAATGGATCACCCTCGGATTCTGCGCCTGGCTGTCCCTGCTTGGTCAGGGCGGAGGATTCAGCGGAAACCCATTCGGCTCATTCCCTCAAAAGAACAGCCAACCCCAAATCCGCGAAACGATTCAATCGTGGGTTCCCAAGGTCGAAAACTACGTCAGCACCAACGTCCTATGGCTGGTCCCACTCGCCGCGTTTCTCGTCGTGGCGGCAATCGCGGTATGGCTCGTCATCCTCTGGATCTCGAGTCGGGGACAATTCCTGTTTCTGGATAGCATTGCCCGTAACCGATCTGCGGTTGCCGCGCCGTGGAAGGAATTCGCCGTGCAGGGCGACAGCCTCTTCCTATTTCGGGTGGTTACGGTCGCGGTCTCGGTGT
Organism: Verrucomicrobiota bacterium; assembly: GCA_947454705.1. Classification (GTDB taxonomy): domain Bacteria; phylum Verrucomicrobiota; class Verrucomicrobiia; order Limisphaerales; family UBA9464; genus CAIVQB01. The sequence goes on along the minus strand of CANGKZ010000017.1, from coordinate 31,708 downwards.
CCCTCTTTCTGCTGACCGTCGGTCTCGGGGCGTTGGTCGCCTACGGATACCATGAGGGAACTCTTCCCAAGGTGTGGACCGCGGCGATCGCCGTGGTGGGAGTGCTCCTGTGGCTCGTGCTGCTCTTTGCGGCCATTCTTGGAGTCATCGTCCTCGATGACTTTATCATCCCGCTCATGTGGCTCCATCGATCCGGATGCGTCGCGGCATGGAAGGAATTCGGAACCCTCCTCACGGTTCGAACCGGCGCGTTTTTCCGCTATCTGTTGATGATCTTCCTCACCTCCATCGGCATTGGAGTGGCGGTGTTGACCCTCATGGTGATGACCTGCTGCATCCTGGGATGCGTGATGATGATCCCGTTTGTTGGAACGGTGGTTCTGCTGCCGGTGCTCGTGTTCCGTCGGGCCTTGTCGCTCACCTTTCTGGCGCAATTCGGTCCGCGCTACGATGTCTTTGCCACCTCACGCTAAGACGCCCGAGCGGAGAACTCCGCCAACTGGTTCAGCGTCCGGGGACGCGTCCCACAACCGAGCCCTGCAGGTATCCCGAAAGACCGATGGAGAACTGCGTGTCGTGCTGGGGATCGACCACCATCGTCTCCTTCACCACGTACTGGTTCGGTGCAAGGTTCTGAAGCGGCCCCGACTGAATCATCGAATACCGTGACAGGATTCCAGGATCCACGGGCGGATCAAAAAACGGCGCCACCTGGTTCAAATCGCCGGGTAGATTCCCACCGTTGTTCAACGCAAAGCGGCGAAGCGCCGGTCCAAGGGTGCCGGCAAACCGGGCCTTGGCCCGAATCCGGAGGGTCTTGAACGCCTCAAGCATTTCATCGGAATTCTCCCAATTCCCCTGCTTCACCACTTCCTTCCAATCCTGCTCGTTCAGCAGGCTGAGCTCCGGAATCTTCAATGCCGGATTCTGTTCCAACTTGTCCCGGAGCTGGGTCACACGCGCCGCCACCACGGTTTCCAGCAGCCCGGCCATGTTGGTTCCATCCGCAGGAAGTCCGGCATTCGCCTCCGCAGCCACCGCTGCACGTTTCTGACCTACTGCCGCAGCACCACTCTGTTCCGCGAGTCTGCGGCTCAGATTCGCCACCTGGGAACGCAGACGCATCAATTCTGAGGCATCCCCGGCTCCGGCGGCTTCCACGGCTCCCGGCGTCCGGGGCACAGCGGCCGGTGAGCGACGCACCTGCCCGCCGTCGCGCTCGCCGCGCAGGGTTTCGATCTCCTCGTTCAGGGCGGATGCCGATGCCTTCAAATCCGACAACTCGGTTTCCAGGCGCGACACCTGCCAGGACTGGCGGGCGGCGAACAGGAGCGACGCAACCACAAGGGCGGCGGCGATGAGGATTGCTTTGGTGTTCATCGTGAGGAAGGCGTGGACGATTCAGTGATCGAGGGCGTTGAACGCAATTTCCAACGCAAGCGTGGCGTACGCGGTGCACCACACCCGTTCGGTTTCCGTTCCGGCGGAGGGGCCCCACTCCCCGTTTGTTTCCTGTAGGTTCGAGAGGCGTCTTACTACGTCATATCGCCAGTCCAGCCGGCGCTTGGCGGTATCGTTTAATACATCCACCCGCAGGACACTCATCACACTCGCGAAGGTATAATACAGCCGGTAGGTGTTCACCTCTTTGGCAGAACTGGCCTGCAATTCCCCGTAATGATCCGCGATCCAATCCAATGCAGAAACGATCTGCGGATCCCCGGGCGACATGCCGCTGTAGAGAAGCCCAAGGATTGCCTCGCAGGTTTCAAGGAACCGAGAACTGCCGGGTGCAACCGGTTCCGGAGATCGGTAGGACGCTTTAGTCTTCGAGTCAGTCCCATCGACTGGAAAGGACTGGCACCGCAAAAGAAACTCGCGCGCCTTTATTGCCGCCGCGGAGGCGTTGGCATTGGTGGACTTTGCCCCCGCGTTTCCAAAGGTCTCGCCACGCAAATACAGGGCGCGAAGGGCCATCGTGGTGCTGCCGATGTCGGCCCCCGGACCACGGTTCGGATCCCCGGAATTCCATCCCCCACCCGAGCTCACGCTTCGCACCAGGGCTTCGTAGAGGTTTCGTGCCGACTCCTCATGCGATGCCGTGAGATGGGTTCGGAAAGCAACGAGGCTGGCCGCGGTTGCTCGCACCGGATGAGTTCCGATCAGGAGCCCAGTGGAGGTGCGAGCGCCGCCGGCGAGCAACCCCAGCGCCCGGGAGACTTTGAATCCGCTTTCGCTCCGATCGCGGTGTTCCGGATCCCCCGCGGCCGACAGCAGCACCCAGGCGGTTAATTCATGCAGCGAATTCGTGTCATTGCCCCAGCCACCGCTCGCCCGCTGAAGCGAGCCCAGGCGGTTCAGCGCGAGATCAATGGCGTGCTGCAGTTCAAATCGGACGGAAATATCCCCGAGCGGAGGCGACGCCTTGGCTTCGATGAATCCACCGCACAAAAGACAGGACAGCAAACACGCGGAGAGAAACCTCCAGGTCGAAGTCCGAAGAATCACGGGAAACTCCTCCGAGGTACTCCAACTGCGCCCACCCGGCCTGGCGATGTCTCCCAAAAACAAAGCTCTGGAGCTTTTCAGCATCGGGGAAAACGGTCCCTGCCCGGCGACGAGTGAATCAATTCCGGCCCTTCTTGGGCACACGGATGGTCACAAGGATGGGAACCTCCGAAGGGGGCACGGCATTGGTCCGCACGATCCAAGCCTTGTCATTGTCGTGACCCGCCCCCTCGTAGTTGATGACCGCGTTGGCGTCGGTCACGAGCGAGATCATCGAGCCCTCGGCCTGCGCGTAAAACATGCCATTTGCGATGCGGGATCCATTGAACACCCAGTCGGTGGATTTCGCAGAGGACTTTACGGCGGTGTTTTGGATCAGCTCCTCGGCTCGCTTGCGAACCGCGCCCGCGGGGGTATGCCAGGAAACCTCGATTTCAATGCGCTCTCCGGGAAGCTTTTCGGCACCAGGCCGGACCAATTGGGAGGATCCGGTGCTCATCACGGTGTTGGTCACCTGCCCCTTCATCATCGCCTTGACCGACTCGGGAGACCCGCCGGGCTTCGCCCCGAGCAAAAGGAGCCCCAGTTGCAAATGATACGGTTCAACCATCGTCGAGAGGAGGCTCTCGTGGGTTTTCCCGGCATGATTCACAAGCACGTATTCCAAGGGAAACGACACACTGGAAATGTTCAGGCGGGCGGGAAATGAAACCGTGCGCAGATTGTTGTCGATCCGAACCAGACCGATCTCGGCAATTCCTGCACCGAGATTCTTGATCGGCTGTCGCGCCGCCTCCGCCACAGATGTCTTCGTGGGCGCCTTTGGGCCTTCGGGAAAACTGAGCGCCTTGGGATCGGATCCCTTCGGAGCGGCACCCGTGGCCGGCTTCGTTTCCGTCACCTGCCCGAACAGGAGGGTGAACGACACCACTGCCGAGGACAGACCAAGAATGATTCGCTGAATTCCAGCGGAGGAAGACATGGCGGGACGATAGTGGAATTGTCCGTTCCTGACAGAAAGAAAAAGGCCCAACCTGAACAGGTCGGGCCTTTTGTTGAATGGGTCAGCGGAGGGATATCAATTCGCCCGCGTGGACGTGGGACCGTGAGGACGGGATGGGCCGTGCTCCCCGGGCCAGACATCGATGGAGAGCACCACATAGGACTCCACCCGCGGAGAATCCGCCGTGGCGCCAACCAGCGGAACCACATCCAAGTGCACCGAAGGCGTGATGTGCCACTGGGCGCTCGGTCCGGCGAGGAAGGTGTAGGCCGGACGGCTACGGGCGCCGGCTTCCGATTCATGGCGGAACACCATTTCTGCACCGACCCCGAATTTATTGTCGATGAGCGAGTAGCTGATGGCCTGGCTCAATGCGAGTTCGGTGGCGCGACTGCCGCCCACTTCCTGTTCATACGCGGCATTGAATCCCCAGTGCCAGCGCGGAGCCAGCTCCTCACCGAGGAGCAGCTTGACCTCAAACAGGTCGGGGCCGACGGATTTATCGGTGAAGGTCCACTCGCCGTAGAGCGTGGGATTCAGGGGGATTTTACCCCAGTCCGCCGGCGCCCAACGCAGTTCCGGAGCAATGCTGTCGTGCCGCATGCGGCGGTTCTTGTCGATGGTCCAGTTCTCGTAGAGATCGAACTGCATTCGATACGGAAGGCCCACTTCAATTTCCTCCTGCAGCTTCTGCTTGGCTGAACCGTCACGGAAGAAACGGCCACGCCACCACTGCTCAACCCCGACTTCCCATTCGGCCTTTTGGAGATAAACCCGGGTAGTGGGGAATCGACGATGCTGCGTCCACTCCGGGGCGTTGTACGGCCCGGTTTTCATCTCTTCGGCAAGCTCGCTTCCGCCATTGACGGTCACTTGAGGCATGGCGGAAGGAGTCCCCGAATCAGCACGCACAACCGCGGAAAGGGTCAGCATTCCAACAATTGCACCGGCTGATACGTACCATGATTGGGACGAAAACAACGGATTAGAAGAGGTCATCGTAATAGCACTTTGGGTCTGATTCTTTTATGGAACAGGGTGGCGATAGGACGAAATGCGTGGGTCGACTGTCAAATGGATAAAAAAAAGACACCGGCTTTCACCGGTGTCTTTTGAAATCACCTCGGAAGGGATGCGGCCTGGGCCGCACCCCTTCTGGGTTTGTTAGTGCTTCTCGTTCAAGCGGTGACCGTCGCTGTCGCGCTTGTCGTCGGAGCCACCCTTGCACTCGTCGCGGTCTTCATAGCCCTTGCTGCTTTCCTTGCAGGTCAGCGCAGTGGCGAAGTTCCACGCGTTCTCGTAGTGGTTGATGCCCGAGTTATACTTCTCGGTCTTGGTGCCGGCGATGTCCGCATCACCCGCAGCCACTTCAGCCTGGGCCTTGGCGATCTTCTTGAGATCGGCCTTGGCGGTGATCGCATCGGCAATGGCCACCACCGCGAGGAGGCGGTCGCAGGCGACGATGCGGTTGATCCAGTTCTGGATGAGAGCCGGAGCAATCGGGTTGCCCTTCTTGCGAAGGAGCTGGACCAGCTGGTTCACCGTCTCGCGCTCTTCCTGGATGGCGTTGTCGCCACGCTTGCAGGTGAGGTGGGTCTGATCGACCCAGTTGTAGCGGTTCAGGGAGTCAGTCAACTCCGAGATCGCTTCGCTGAGCACGCCGCGGGCGTCTTCGTCATCGTCGTCCTTCTTGGATTTCGAAGGCCACTTGACGTTCGCCGCCTTCATTTCGGCGAGAACGTTGAGCTTGGTGCCATTGGCGCCGAGGACGCGAACCACGAACGAGCAGGTCGTCTTGTTGCCGGCCTTGTCCGTTGCGGTGGTGGTCACCGTGGTCACACCGATCGGGAACACCGTGCCTGACGCCTGGGAGATCGTGTAGGTCACGCCAGGGCAGTTGTCGGTCACGACCGGAGCCGTGTAGTTGACCACCGCGCCATTTTCATTGGCGAACTCGATGGTGATGTCAGGCGAGCAGGTCACCTTCGGAGCTTCCACGTCGTTCACCGTAACAGTGAAGGAGGAGCTCGAGGTGTTGCCAGCCGCATCGGTCGCAGTCGACTTCACCGTGGTGACGCCCACGGGGAACACGCTGCCGGAAGGCGGCACGTTCACCACGCTGACCACACCGCAGTTGTCGGTCGCCGAAGGCAGAACGAAGGAAACCACCGCGCCGCACTGTCCAGGATCCGTGCCCTGAACCACGTTGGCGTTGGTCGCAATCTTCGGAGCCTCGGTGTCCTTCACCGTGACGGTGAAGCTCGAGCTGATGCTGTTGCCAGCGGCGTCGGTCGCAATCGAGGTCACGGTCGTGACGCCCACAGGGAACACGCTGCCGGAAGGCGGCACATTCACCACGCTGCTCACACCGCAGTTGTCGGTGGCCGCAGGCAGGCCGTAGGTCACCACGGCGCCGCATTGACCGAGGTCAGTGCCCACCACGATGTCGCCATTGCGCCCGATCGTGGGCTTCTCGTTGTCCTTCACGGTGACCGTGAAGGTGGAGCTGATGCTGTTGCCAGCGGTGTCAGTGGCGGTCGAGGTGACCGTCGTGACGCCGACCGGGAACGTGCTGCCCGTGGGCGGGTTGTTCACGACCGTGGCGATCGCGCAGTTGTCAGCCGCAGTGGGCAGACCGTAGTTCACCACCGCTCCGCAGCGGCCGGCGTCGTTGTTCACGACGATGTCGGCATTCTTGCCGATGGTCGGCTTCTCGGCATCCACCACAGTCACGTTGAACGTGGAGCTGGCAGTCAGGCCGGCAGCATCGGTCGCAGTGCAGGTGACGAGCGTCGTTCCAACCGGGAACACGCTGCCGGAGGCCGGCGAGCACACAACACTCACACCAGGGCAGTTGTCGGAGACAGTCGGCGGGAGGAACGTGACCACCGCGCTGCACTTGCCAGCTTCGTTGTTCACGCTGATGTCGGTGTTCAGCCCAATCTTCGGAGCCTCGTTGTCCTTGATGGTGACAACGAAGGTCGAGGTGCTGACGTTGCCGGAAGCATCCGTCGCGGTGAGCGTCACCGTGGTATTACCCACAGGGAACGTGCTGCCGGAGGGCGGCACAGCCACCACGGTCACGCTGCCGGAGTTGTCCGAGGCGGTCGGCAGGTCAAACGTCACCACCGCGCCGCAGGTGCCGGCATCGATGTTGGCGTTGATGCCAGGGGTCACACTCAGCACCGGAGCTTCGAGGTCCGTCACCGTCACCTTGAAGGTGGAGGTCGAGGTGTTGCCGGCAGCATCCGTCGCGGTGCAGACCACCGTGGACTGGCCGATCGGGAAGAGGCTTCCCGAGGCGGGCACGCAGGACACAACCACGCCAGGGCAGTTGTCCGTCGCAGTCGGGGCCAAGTAGGTCACCACTGCACCAGGGGATCCGGCATCCGTGTTGACCGCGATGTCGGCGTTGGTGGAGATCACCGGCTTTTCGTCGTCCGTCACGGTCACCGTGAAGGTCGAGGAGGCAACAAGGCCTGCAGCATCCGTCGCCGTGGAGGTCACCGTAGTGGTTCCAACCGGGAACACACTGCCGGAAGGCGGGTTGTTCACCACGCTGACGACGCCGCAGTTGTCGGAGGCGTCAGGCAGCCCGAAGGTCACCACCGCGCTGCACGCCAGGGGGTCTGCAGTCTGAGAGACGTTCGGGAGGGTTGCGATCGTCGGAGCGATCGTGTCCGCGATGGTGAAGCTCGTCGTGGTCACCACAGCGGCCGACTTGCCGTCGGTCACCGAGGCCTTGACGGTGTGGGAACCGAATCCAAACACCTTGGTGATGGAATCGGAAGCCGCGCCGCCAGCCACCGAGTGGGTCGCGAAGACCACATTATCCACGGTCCAGGTGACCGTGAGAGGATCACGATCCGGATCGTTCACACTGACCGAGATGGTCAGGGCGTCGTTGCACTGAACGTTGCCGACACCAGCAAAGCCAGCGGTCGGAGGCTGATTCGCCACGTTCGCGGACTTGGTGTTGTTGGTCTCGTCGTATTCAGCCACCGCGTTGTTCGCGTCGGCAAACACCCAGAGGGTCTGCGAACCGCCGAAGGCAAGGCCCGGAACCGTCAGGCTCACGCCGCCGCCGGCAGGAACGTTCACCGTGTAATTCGCTCCCAGCTGCGCGCCGCCCGAGAGCGGATTGCCGTTGTAGAAGCGGACCACGACGTTGTTCAGCGCCGCGCTGCCAGCCTGGCTGGCGATGACCGCGGTCACGTCGCCCGAAACCGTCGGGTTGAGATTCGCAACCGTCAGGCTCGCGACGTAGAGGTCGTTCGGGGAGGCATAGATGTCGACCGGCTTGGAGCTGGTACCGAACTTGATCGGACCGACGATGTTTCCATTGCCGTCGTGGGGATAGCTTCCGACCTTGAGGCCGATCTGACCGCTGTGGGTGCTGGTGAACACCACGGAGGCCGTGGAACCGACCGCCAGGCCACCGGAGGTGTCCAAAGCGATGTCAGCCGCGGTGGCATACAGGCCGTCACCGTTCAAGTCCCACGCGTAGGTGGCAATGGCGTCGCCATCGACATCGAAGGAGGCGGAACCGTCGAGGACGATCGTGTCACCAATGTTGCCGGTGTAGATCTGAGGCACGCGGGAAGGCGGCATCGGAACAGCAACCGGAGCCACGTCCGCGAGCGTCACGTTCACCGTGGCGGTCGTGGTCGCGTAGTTCACCGGGTTCTGATTGTCCCCGACGCGGAGCATGATGGTGTGGGTTCCAACTGCGTTCCAACCCGGGTTGACCGTGGGGTTCGGGCCGGAAGCGGTGGGATGGGTCCAGTCAGGATTCGCCGGAGGATCCAGGATCCAGAGGTACTCGGAGATCGTGGAGTTCGGGTCGAGGTGGTACGAGCCGCTTCCGTCGATCGAGAACGGCGACGGATTGCGGGCCGATTGATCGGCGATCGGGGTGGTGATCACGGCGACCGGCAGCGGCTTGGTGACCGCGCGGGTGAGGATCAGGACGCCAGAAGCGGTATCGAGGGAGTAGCTGCCGGACCAGGCGACCGCACCCGGGATGACCGAACTCGCCCAGGAACCGTCGGTTCGCTGGCCGAACATATAGTTCTGATTGCGGAATCCGGTGGAGATCTTCTGGGTGGCCGGATTCGGGCTCTGGGAATCAAGCAAGGTCGCGTTTCCGAGCAACCAGGCGGAAAGATCCTGATACCAATCGCGATTTCCGTAGGGGGTGGAAACCGTGGTGACCTCGGCAACCTGCAGACCCTTCTTGAGACCGTACATGGCGTACCAGGTGCCAGTCCAACCAGCCAGGTCAGCGCTCCAATCGCCATTATTGATCCAGTACTTTCCAATGAACTTGAGCGCCGCATCGGTGCGGGGATCCACACCGGGCTTGCGTCCGCCGAGGGTATGACCCACGAGCAGACCACCGGTCTTGGCAAGATTGCGCCACCCACCCGGGTTGTATCCGCAGCCACCGTAGGCGGCATCATTCACACCCGAGGTATAGGTCTGGAGCAGGTCCCAGGCGGTTTGCGATCCGCTCACGACCCAGGCGGGAATCGTCTGACCCCAGCGTTCCTTGGCGGTCAGCGCGACGATGTTGGGCCACTGATGGGTGGAACCGTCTGCGTTCGATGAATTGGCCTGGGTGACGTAGTAGAACCAGCCGCCCGGGATGCCGTTTTCGCTCTGCGCCCAGTAGAGCGTGTCCATCGCATCCTGAGCCAGAGTGTAGTAGCTTTTGCCGGCGTATGCGCCGACTCCAGCAGGAATCGTGACCGCCTGTGCCGCCGCGATCGAGGGAAAGGCGTTGATCAGCGCCAGGGTAAAGTAGGAGTGGGCGTAAACGTGCTGACCGGTGAAATGGGCACCGAGGCCGTTGCCGTTGATGTCAGGATTGCCACCGGCCTGGACTCCAATCGACTGGGAAGAAGCCTGGCCAGCGATATAGACCAAACCTTTGGACACCGTTTCGGCATAAACGTCTGCCACAAAATCATTGCCGGGAAGATGCCCGTTTTCTTCGAAGGAAAGCAGTGCGGCACCGGTCGAGGCGTAACCGATTTCATTCGCGCCCGAAGCGAACCAGTAGGATTGGGCCGCGCCGTTGGCGAATTGGTTCAGGTACAGATAAACCAAGCCCTTCTCGATCGCCATGTTGACGCGCTCCGAGTGAGTCGGGGCGAGCAGCACGCGGATCTTGGCCGAACGGGAAACCACCGTGTTTGCACTATCCGTCACTGTCAGGGTCGCCGTCTTGGTGCCGCCCGTGGTGTACGTGTGGTCCACCTTGATGAACTTGGGATCCGAAACCGTACCGGTTGCAACCGGGGTGCCGTCACCGAAATCCAGCGTGTAGGTCGTGTAGGATCCGGTTCCGCCGAAGACTCGGCCCCAAACCTGGATGGACTCGTTCAACGCGGCATTCGCGTAGGTCGGGTTTTGGTCAAAGCTCGGCATCATGCTGACCGACAGTGCCGCGGCTTGCGCAGCACCGGTGGAGAGCAAAACGAGCGTTGCGAGAGCGCCCCAGGACGCCACGAGTTTTCGACCCCATTGCGCTGCGATCTGCAGCAGCCAATGGAGGCCGTTGGGTAGGTTTTTTGGGTTCATATGTGACTTAATACGGATTCAAACGGGCCTTCAAACGGCGGAAAACTGGGTCGTTTCGCTTTTTTCCCAGGGTTTCTCGGACGCGTGGACACCGCATCCGGGAACGTCCCGGCAAAGAAACAAACGACGCGCACGCTTTGAGTGCATCGTTCGTGGTTCACCGTAGGGAGCACACCCATGCGCGACCTATTACATCTTCAGGCACCCTGCATCGCCCGCTCTTCACTCCACCCCCTTCCTGAAATCGCCAAACGAACCAGAAAAGGTACAAAAAGCGGCCTGTTTCGAATGTTTTATCTCCTCGGACGCAAGCGTCGCCGCACAAACCAACAATCCCTAGGTTACACCTGATAACTGCTAGGGATTTTTCGTACTTTCTAAGTTTTTGGGCTTCGAAGTGGTGAAAATGGTGGCCAGCGAAACCACTTGAATCTCTCCCTACCCCGGTCGAGCGAAGTGCCACGGAGGGGAACGCGGATCACCCAGGATGGGAATTTCACTCGCACCGCGACTGGACGGTTCGCAATTCGAAATTCGGTGTCAGAGGGTGGAGCCGACCCGGCTTTTGAATTCGGACGGGAAAATCATTCGACCGGAACCGAACGTCTCCTCCGCCCGAATTGCACCCGAATCGAGTCCGACTAATTCACCGTCTTGGCGTCCTCAATCCGCAGCGAAAACACCACAGAAGTTCCAGGTGCTGGAAGATTTTGACGGATTACCGACCAATTGTCGTCGTTCTCATGTCCGGTGGCGACGTTGTTCAGCAACGCCGATCGGTCGGTGATCAGCGACACCAATGATCCGCTGGCCTGCGCCTGAAACACTCCGCCGACGGTTTCCGATCCGTTGTAGATCCACTTTCCTTTTTCGAGGGGACCCTTGGTTCGAAGGTCCGCCACTGTTTCCTCGGCCGGGCGACGTCGCTCCTGACCATTTTCGATCCAACTCAGTTCAATGCCCACTCGTGCGCCCGCCAACAGTTCTGCTGAAGGGGTTTCAATTCGGTTTCGCCCTGCGCCCCGAATGCCTCCGTCCGCCGCGGGTCCCGGCTTCGCATCCAGCAGGAGCATGGCGACGTGAATGTGCTCAGGCGCCGCTTCCGTTCGAAGGATGCTCTCGTGGACCTTCCCGTAATTGCTCACCAGAAGATATTCCATCGGGCCCTGAACCAGATTCACAACGGCTGGAAAAGAGACGGTCCGCTTTTGACGATCGATGGTGACGTTTCCGATTTGAAACACCCCGGGAGAAATCATCCGGAGCGGCAACGGTTCGGCCCCCTGGGTTCGCGGGACGGTGCCGGACGGGGAGCCTGCCTTCACACCGGGTTTCGCGACGGGCAGCGGCACCTTGCCCGATGCGGCGGGCACCGGCTCCGCAGATTCCACACCGAACGAAAGCAGCACACCGATTGCCGGCCAAAATAGGCGGCGATTCCGGGAGCAATCAGCGTTCATGGAAAATGGACGAATCAAATCAAATCAATGCCTCAGCCCGAGCTCAACGCGGTTGTGGACCGGAGCCTATCCAAATCATTCGAAATGGCTCAATGGTTTCGCATTATCGCATCACCGAATCATCCCATCCTCCGGCTCCGACCCGTTCGCCGCGGAACCCTCAGACCGGCCTATTTTCGGTTCAAATACTTCACCACAGCTTCCGTTCGCGAACGGACATGCAGCTTCTTGTACACCTGCCCGAGATGTTTCCGCACCGTGTCGATGCTGATGCCCAGCTGGTCTCCAATTTCCTTGTAGAGACACCCCTGAGCCAGCCGCTCCAACACTGCCTGCTCGCGCGGAGACAATTCTTCGATGGGATCCGACACCGGCGGACGGTGGAAATACTGGACCACCTTGCGCGCAATGTGACCCGACATCGGGGAACTGCCCTCGCGGGCCTGACGGATGGATTCAAGCAACTCCGCCGATGACGTCCGCTTGAGCAGGTAACCCGAGGCCCCGGCCGTGAGGGATTTGAAAATCGCGTCCGTGTCCTCGTACACCGTCAACATCAACACAATCAGGTCCGGGAGCGCGGCGGTCAGCTGTCGCACACACTCCACGCCATTCATTGCGGGCAGGTTGATGTCCATCAGGACCACGTCCGGCTGGTCGTTGGGGATGCCAAACAGCGCCGCTTCCGCGGTCGCGTAGTTGCTCACGCACGCGAACCCCGGTGTTTTGTTCAGCAGGAAGACAATCCCGTCCCGAATTTCCGCATCATCTTCGACAATCGATATCCGCAAAGTCATGGGATGAGACATCAAAGTGGAATCACGCCCGAACAAGTGCTCCAAATTTGAAACGATTGAAACGCTTTTGTCATTCAGCGGCCGGTGCGATGGGAACCAGCACCGTCAACCGGGACCCCTTTCCGGGCTCACTCCAGAGGTCCAGCTCGGCGCGGGCTTCCCGCATTCGTTCACGCATGTTGGCGAGGCCGTTCCCCGCTCCCTCCTGCCGGACAGGATCAAACCCCTGGCCATCATCCACGATCTGGATCCACAACGCCTCCCCGCGCATGGCCATCGACAGGGTCACCGCCGAGGCCCCGGAATGTTTCACGATGTTGTGGAGCGCCTCCTTCACCACCAGGAAGAGATTGTGCCGCAGCTCCGAGGAAACGATTCGCGCGGGAAGGACCTCCGGAACGATCAACCGGCACTGAATGCCCGCGGTTCGCAGCAAATCCGGTGCAAAATGGCAGAGGTAGCTCGCGCATTCCTCGAGCGAATCGTTCCCCGGGTTCACCGCCCAGACGATTTCATCCATGCTCGTCACGAGGGAACGACCGAGCGCTGAAATTCGTTGCAGACGCGAACGCGCATCGGCCCGCTCCGACGCATCCCCGCTCTCCATTCCCAGCTCCGCCGCCTCGCTCAGAAGAGTGATACGCGTGAGGCTCGACCCCATCTCATCGTGCATGTCGCGCGCGATCCGGCTCCGTTCCATTTCCAGCGCCCTCTGCTGAACGAGCGACTGAATGCGCTGCTGCGCCTGACGGGCCTCGGTGACGTCGCGCATCGCTGCCACCTGCATCGTCCTGCCACGATACGGAAAACGTCGGCAGTGAACCTCCAGATCGAAACTCACCCCGTCGCTGCGGATCCCGCGATACTCCTGCGTTGCCTCGGATTCCGAACGAAAATGAATCTCCGCCTTTTCCCGGTCTCCCGAATCCATCAAATCCGAAAGCGATCCTCCGATCAGCTCCGCTTCCGTTCGAGCGAACAGCTTCATCGCTGCGGGATTGGCCTCCAGGATCTCGAGTCCGTCATAAATAATCACCGCCTCCAACGTCGCGAGAGCCAGGGTTCTCAACCGCTCTTCACTTTCCGCGAGTGCGGCCGCCTGGACGCGCAGTGTCTCCGCCACGCGCATGCGTTCCCTCAACTCAATCCGGCGCCGCAACAGAACCCATCCCGCCGCAAACACCGCGCAGACAACGCCACCGCGAAACCACCATGTCTCCCACACGTACGGCGCGAGGACAAATCCCACGACCGCCGGCTCCCGGCTCCACACCCCGTCGCGGTTCGCCGCCATCACCCGAAACTGGTACCGCCCCGCCGCAAGCCCGTCGTAGAACGCCACGCGCCGATTCCCCACATCGCGTCCGACTCCAGACTTCTCCCCCATCTCGATGCGAAACCGGGTCTGCGTTGGACTCGTGAAGGTCGGGGCCGCGTAGGCGATTTCGATGTGACGCTTGCCCGCCGGAATCCTGAGAACCGGTGCCGCAGTCCCGGCGCCGGCCTCCGTGCCATCCGCCCGCCGATTCGAATAAATCACCTCGCCATCCACCGTCACCTCCTCCACTACAACCGGAGGAGGAACCGAATTTCGCGGCATGCGCGAAAGCGACACCACGCTCAGGGCATGACTCGTGGCAAACCAAAGATCACCGCCCGCCGAGCGAAAACCCGACGCCGGCCCCACCGACGCCGGAAACGGGGCGAACCCATCCCGCGCGAGAAAATGAATGCATTCCACCATCGACTGCCGCCCCTCCGCCACGGCCTCCAATTCGGAAACCGCCACACGACACACCCCCCGCCCCATTCCCAGCCAAAGATTCCCCTGCCCGTCTTCAATCAACGTCGATACCGAATCCTCCGGAAGCCCCTGCCGCGTCGAGAAATTCACAAACCGCCCGTCCTTCAGCCGACTCAGCCCCCCATCCGTGGTGCCAATCCAAACCACCCCGCCCGCGCCCGGCAATACCGCCACAATCTGATCGCTCCCCAGCCCATTCGTCCGCGTCCAGTTGGAGAACTTCCCTTTTTTGAAACAGCTCAATCCACGAGGCGTTCCCACCCACAGGGCTCCCTCGGAATCCTCCGCCACCGCGCGCACGGCGTTGTCGATCAGTCCGTCCGACTTCGTGTAGTGAGTGAACCGCGTCCCGTCGAAGCGGCTGAGGCCCGCAGGCCCGCCCAGCCAGAGGCCTCCGCTGCGATCCTCGCACAACGCGAGCACCGAGGGATGCGCGAGCCCCTGCGGCGTGGTCCACTGAGCCGATTTCATTCCGTGCAACCGGAGCAATCCAGCGCCCTCGGTTCCCACCCAGGTTCCCCCTTCCCGGGCGGGAAGCAGCGCGGCCACCGACGCCGTGCGTCCCAGCATCGCCACCGGACCAAAGAAGCGGCCACCTTCAAAGACATACATGCCACCCCCATGGGTCCCCACCACCAAACGGCCGGGTGCCTCCTCGGCGATGGAAAGAATCGGCTGCGCCGGCAAGCCCTCCGGAATCCCATACGATCGGAACACTGCCCGCTTCAATCGAATCAACCCGCCTCCATCGCTGGCGATCCACAGGTTTCCCTCCCGATCCTCCGACACCTCGCTCACCGCACCGGTTGGCAATCCCTCCTGGGAACGAAACGACACCACCGGTTGCCGCAGCGCCACGCGGTAGAGTTTCGAATCACTGGTTCCAAGCCAGAGATTGCCCTGGGAATCCTCCGTCACCGCGGAAAGAAAATCCGTGCTCACCGGAATCTCGGTGAACTCGTTGGCCCACAAACCGTCGGCAATGCGCCGGATCGCACCGTCCTCCACCACCCGAAGTCCGCCGTCGCGCACCACGGAAGTTTTCATCACGCGCCCGCTCGCACCGCCCCCCACCTCCGGCATCGGTTCCCATCCCGCGCCCCGCCATTGATACAGGTGACGCACCTCATCCAACGCCCAGGCGTTTCCGGCGCGATCCATCGTCCACGATCGCAATTTCAACGACGGCGCCGATTCCGGCCCGCTCAGGCGTTCAAACCGCCCCTCCGCGTAAAGAAACACCTGCCCCGACTCATCCACCATCCACGGTTCATGTCTTGAAGTGAGACCAAACGCGGCAACCGGTTTCATGGACCAGCCCTCCGCCGTCCCGCACGGCACAAAACGCCCCTTCACGTAGCGCGAGAGCAGGCCCGACTCCATTGACACCCACAGCACCCCCTCGGCATCCACGAACACACGACCGATCGAGCGGTCCCCGAGTCCCGGCGTACTGGACTTGAAGACCTCGAATCGCACCCCGTCAAACCGGGCCAATCCCCCGCGGGTGCCCACCCACAGATAGCCATCCAGCGTCTGCGCCACCGAGGTCACTCCGTTGTCCGGCAGCCCGTCGGCCACCTGCCACACCTCGGAAACAAAGCCCTCCTCCTGGGCGGCGGAATCGGCCGCCCACAAGACTGTCGTGAACCCCAACCACACCCACAGCAGCCACACGCATCCCCGGCTTCGATTCAGGAAGGAGCGAAATAAATCTCCAACGTCATCCCATCCGCGTGGCGAAACACGCGGTCCCCGCCGTCCATTGGACGGGAGGCAGTTCGCGTTTTGCCGTCGGGATTCCATCCCCTAAGCATCCCGGCTTTGCGCCGAGAGGTGTAACACTTTTTTCTTCTCCGCCGTTCGAACCACCCCCTAATGTGACCGCTCACACACGGTCGGAACGCCGATTCAACCGGTCCATTGGGTTGCCTACTCGACCCCGTCATGGGCTCGAATTGAAGACAACCCTGGCCCCTTTCGACCCGAATCCAAACTGCACCCGTGAACCTGCCAACATCCATGCAAATTGCCGACGCGAGAAAATCCGCCTCCATTCTGGGCAAGGCCTTGAGCGGAATCGTTGCCCTTTGCTGCCTCGCTTCCGAAACCGCCTTCGCCGCCGGCCCTCAGCGCGATCCCGCGTTGAAACGCCAGGTTGAAACCGCCATCAACCGCGGACTCACTTGGTACTCCACCAACCAGAACGCCAACGGATCCTGGTCGCTTCCCGACCAACCTGCCCTCACGGCGATGGTCCTCACCGCGTACAACGGCGAACCCTCCGGAAAATACCTCAAGCATCCCACGCCCGAGATGGAGAAGGGCTACGGCTTCCTGATGAGCTGCGTGAAGCCCGACGGAGGAATCCACCGCACCAATCTCGTCACCTACAACACCGCCACCTGCATGATGGCGTTGATCACCGCGCATCGGAAGGAGTTCAACCCCACGATCCTCAAGGCCCGCAAGTACCTCATCGGCCTTCAGGGTGACTTCGGCGAAAAGGGCAAGAACGACAGCCCGTTCGACGGCGGCATCGGCTACGGCAGCCACTACGAGCACTCCGACATGGGCAACACCCTCCAGGCGCTCGAAGCCATCTACTACAGCAAGAACATCGGCGCCGACCAGGCCGGTGGCGACAAGCAGGACCTCAACTGGCAGGCCGCCATCCAGTTCCTCCAGAACTGCCAGAACCTCCCCAGCCACAACAAGCAGAGCTGGGCCTCCAGTGAGCCGCAGAACGTCGGCGGGTTCATCTACTATCCCGGTCACAGCATGGCCGGCACCACCACCAACGCCTCGGGGCGCGTTGCCTTCCGTTCCTACGGCAGCGTCAGCTACGCCGGCCTCATGAGCTATTCCTACGCCGACCTCAAGAAGAACGATCCCCGCGTCAAGGCGCTGATCGAATGGCTCGAAAAGAACTACACCCTCGACGAAAACCCCGGCATGGGGCTCGACGGTCTGTACTACTACTACAACGCCATGTCGAAGGCCCTGACGGCCTACGGCGTGAACGAACTGACCCTCGCCAACGGACAGAAAATCAACTGGCGCGCCGAGCTCGCCAAGAAGCTCCTCGCCCTTCAGCGCCCCGACGGCTCCTGGGCCAACGAGAGCAACCGCTGGTGGCAGAAAGACCCCGTACTCGTGACCGGCTTCGTGGTCTCCGCTCTGGAACACCTCTACAAGGGACTCTGATCCCGTTCCGATTCACCTCCACGGCACGACCGTGAACCACAACAGGCCAGGGAAATCCCCTGGCCTGTTTTTTTGGCAGAGGCGCCGCGGACAAGTCCAAAGTCCAAAGTCCAAAGTCCAAAGTCCAAAGTCCAAAGTCCAAGGCCGCAAGGCACATCCAGCATCGTGCATCCAGCATCCAGCATCCAGCATCCAGCATCTTGGCCCATCCCCCACATCTCCAACCACCACCCGCACTCCCAATTCTTAATTTCCCATTCCGAATTTTTAATTCTTCTCCCGCCCTTCGCACAGATCAGAACCCAACCACGTGCTTCGCGTAGGCGTCGCTGACACGGCGTGCTCCGGGCAGAAACCCGCTCGTCACCCCGGAAATCTGCGGCGCAGACAGAACCGCCTCGTGCTTCTTCAAAATCACCCCCACACCCATGCCCAGCTCCTTGCATTCCCCCTCATACAAATGGGCCGCATGCTGAAGCCCGGCTTGGGTCTTCTCGTACCCGAGGCTCAACGTTTCCATCTGCGGGGTGCGCGCCAGATGATACGCTGAAAACGCCTGCAACTCGTCCAGCAATGCACGGAGAGGATCCCCCTCCGAGAGCGTGTTGCGCGCCGCCACAGCAGCAGCCGACCCCTTCTCCCACAGGGCACGCGCCTCGGCGATCCGGTCCAAACCCACCTTCCGATACTGAGGAATCAACGGGGTGTTTTTGAGAAACAAATGATTGTGGTAGTCCCAGGTGTAGTTCCGATCGAGCACGGAGAGGCCGCTCAGCAGCTGCTCCAAAAACACCGAGTAGAACTCCAGGGCCGACTTCACCGAACCGGCATGGACCGGGATGGAAACCGGCTGACCCGATATCACGATCCGACTCATCGAGTAGGCCTCGCCTTTTCGCTTCGGATCCATGTAGACCGCCGGACTTCCCTGGTACACCTCGGGACGGTTCTTGTATCCGATGTAGATCCCCAAGGAAGCCACAACCCCCGCGAGCAGGAATCCAAGCGCGAACCGCTCTTCGCGCGCGCGTTGATCCGGCCGCACCCGGTCGGTCTCGCTGCCATCCGGTCCCGGGACGCTCGCCCAGACCAGCGACATCAGAATCATCACCACCACGGCCCCCACCATCAGGACTCCCAGAAACAAGTGCGCCACAGGGATTTCCAAGGCGAACAACGCCGCGGCCAACAGGGCGCTTCCCTCGCGCATCCGCCCCTGCGCAAGCCATCGAACCCCGGGAATCCAGGCGAGCCAGACCGGAACGCCGACCGATCCGCCTTCCCGTCCTCCGAAAATGAGCCGCGCCGCGTACACCACCGCGCTCACCGGAGCGGCGAAAATGGCGGAAAGCAGGACCAGGCAAATGATCCGCATGGGGTTGATCGACAGGTTGTCGATGATCTCGTCCCCCTGCGTGATCACTGGATACATCAACCAGGGAACCACCAACGGAAGCGATGCCTTCAACTGCTGCTTCCGGAAGAGAAACACGCCCGCCACCAGAATGAATCCCACGCCGCAAAGGCTGAGATACTCGCCCCCATCGATGAGGTAATGCGCCCAAAGATTGGTCTCTGCGATCGCCAGCACCAGGCACGTGACCGCCAAGGCTCCTGTCGCCACCACCAGCCAGGCAGGAGGCCGACTGCGTAGGGAACGAGGCGCAGCCGAAGCCGCAAAAGGTTTGCCGTCGGACTTCGAAGACCGGGCGCGGACGATAGGTTGTGACTGGGGCATGATCTGCAATTCACGAGGGCATCGGGCACGAGGCAATACCCATCACCCATGCACCGAGCCGGAGGAACTGAGACGAAAGCATTGGAAAAACCCGCAACCAATGGAAGCCCGTTCCACTTTTGGTGTAGGGGATTTTCTCACCCTCCCTTGCTGCGTTCCGTCGGCGTCGCCATTTCGTTTCATTCCTGGAGCAATCCCCCCAATCGATGACGCAGGAGTTCGAATTGAAATTGGAAAGCACGAAAGCAGGCCTCGGAGCGAAGGCAAAAGTTCAACCTGAAAACGGCAGTTCAAGAAGAGTTCAACCACAGATGGACACGGATAAACACAGATGGAAACGCGCGAAACGGAAGGATTCATGGATCACCCAGAAGGCGAGACCGTTTGAGACCTCTTGAGTCACGCATCTCCCTCTCTATCTGTGTGAATCTGTGTCCATCTGTGGTTTGAACCGCCGTTTCTAGGTCCAAAGGAAAAAGGCGAAATCGGAACACCGCATCTAGCATCCAGCATCGTTCTCACGCTCTCCCGATCTTCGAAACATCCTCCCCGCAGCCGCCGAGGGAACGAGGCGGATCACCCGCGGCATTGAAATCATCCGTGCCTGAATTGGGGTTGCCCGACCTCGAACCAACAACTCTCTCCCAGATTCCGCGCTCCAAAGCCCCGTCCGTCCCAATCCAGCGCGAACCACTCCACCGCCCCGGGGGATCCGCCTCGTCCCCTCGGCGGCTACGCAAACCACCCCAGAAAAAACAAAAAAGGGTGCCAGGAAAACCTGGCACCCATGACTCGTTTATTTTTACAAAATCAATAAACGTAAACAGTAAACGTACTAAATGCCGTATTCCCGGAACTGTCTCTAGCAGTCACCGTAACCGGTGTCATACCCCTAGGAAAAAGACTACCGGATGTTTTGCTGAAGCTCAACACCGGCGTCTTGCCATCGTTGTCCGTGACTGGCAATGCCGGGTAGTTCACCGCAACACTCGCGGCACCGCCCGAATTCACTGAAACCAGGGGCATCGATCCAAACTTAGGCGCCTCCTTATCCTGAACCGTCACGGTAAATGTCTTTGTAGCAGTGTTTCCAGATGGATCCGTAACCTCAAAGCTAACAACATTGGTTCCAATCGGAACAATTACCCCAGACCATGGATCCGAAACTGTATAGTACACACCTTTTACACCAAACTTCTTTACAACGCTCCCCGAATTGTCGGATGCCGAAGGAATTGTCGGGTAAACCGTGGCAACGGCCTTTCCTGGACTGGTGGTCGTTGAAATAGACATTGTAGAACCCGTGATCACCGGCAACTGATTATCGATGACCTTCACGATGTAGGTAGCGCTACTCGCATTGAGCGCTTCATCGGTCGCTGTCACGACAATCGTGTTTTCCCCAATTGGGAGCTGATTATTAATCGGGTACGACTGGACAACCGTCGGATTTTGACCCGAATTGTCCATAGCGTTGACCGCCGGTTTCATGGCGTCGGTTATCGTTGCATAGCCCCTGCCTGAATCACAATAAACACTAATCGACGCGATCGGACTAATCACCGGTGCCTCCTGGTCTGATACAACCACATCAACCCACGAAGTTGACACATTGTTTGAAGGATCCTTTACCTCCAAGGCGACCGAACTCTTTCCGATTGGGAACGGGTAGGCTGGAAAAGCACCACTCGATCCCCCGATGAGGGAATCACCCAATTTGTAGGTCCACTCAAAAAAACCAGAATTATCCGTTGCACTTGGTATAGGCAGAGAAAACTTGTAGAATTTAGAACCCGGATCGGTATTCTTCGGGAAAGACCGCTGAGCAATGCGGGGCGGCTCTCGGTCGACCACCGTTACATTGAACATCGCTACCACTTTATTCGTAGCAGGATCCGTAGCAGTAGCAATCACAGGATGAACTCCAATCCCGAGCTTCTCTCCCGGTTGGATGCTGTATTGTGGAGCTATTGATCTTACACTTCCATCTCCAGCCCGATCAGAAGCAGTGAACAACGGGTTAAAAACCGCAGTGCTTTCGCCTGGGGTGGTGGCAATTTCATAGGATTCCGGATTAATCACAAAATAGGGAGCGATCACATCCGGCCTTTCAATGAGCCATGTATTATACCTCTCAGACCAACCATCAGCAATTTTTACCACTACAGAGTTAGTGCCATACAGCGGCTTAACATGGGGTCCTTTATAATTAATCGATCCACTCCCATTGACGTGGATTGTACCATCCTGGAGCCCATCAAGCACGAAATCGATCTCGATCAAATCATTATCCACATCAGAAACAGAAAACGTAAGCGTACCGTCTGAACTGTAATTGGAATCATTTCCAAAGATCGGCGGATGATTGCCGCCGCCGCTGACGCTCACAAAGTTCGAACCGTATTCGGCATGGATTTGATCGTCGCTCGGAGCTACATCCTCCCGAATTAACGTGGAAACCGCGAGCGCGGTCGTAACAAGAGGGGTCGAAACCACGTCGTTAGGGTATGGAAGCTGAGGACCGGTCCAACTTCCATCCGGATTCTGACCGAACAGTTTTGTTGGCGTCCGGTCGTATAGCGATATTTCTTGGGTTCCATAACTGATCGTATCAACCGATAAGCCGTTAGGATTCCCAAGCAACCAACTAGAAATCGGAAGAGTCCAATCACGGCAATAGGCACCCCTGGCAATATCGCTCGAGAAATCCGGAGTATAGCGTGATGCATTCGCAAGGATAAACATGGTGTCAATCCTTCCCGCCCAGCCTATTCTAAACCCGACCCCCGAAGCAGAACTGTAGTTAACCAGATTGACGGATTCAAATTGAATATATCCTGCATTGAGTCCAACATTGCTCGCAATATATCCGAGGATCGAGCCTGCCGAAATCACAACCCGAGGTGGGCGAATAGACCTTAAATGCATCCATGATTCAAAAACCCCGCTTGCCAGCTTGCTCTTAATAACAGAATCCGGCTCTTGGTTCATATATTTTATCAGCAGCAACGTCACCCACTCCATTGCCTCTTCTTTATTAGGATCATCACTGAGAAGCTCAAGGGTATCACCAACGCCACCAACGGAGGCTTGATCGACAATTCTCCCAGAGAAAAAGCCCACCAAACGACGAATCAAATCTCCGTCGGGACCGGCCCAGCGCTGGTTGTAGTCCGGTGCGAGCGGATTGTTTGGCATTGATTCAATTAGCGCCAGCGTGGACAGAGCAAGTGATCGTGTATTGTAGTAGTCATGAAATACTTTTGCTGATTGGTCCGATTTTAGAGTTCGCATACTAGGCTCCGGGCTTTGAATTCGAATTGACTCAATACCCTGGTTGACCAGCTGCTGATAGACGTCTGCGACCGGGTTATTTCCCGAAAGATGCCCGTTCTTTTCAAATGCAAACAACGTAGCACTCATCGACGCAATCGTGAATGGATCGAGGTTTGTCTCCTGCTGAGTGTTTGGCCCCATGAACATTGGCCAAGTCTGATAGAGATTTAGGAGCCCCTTCTCGACCGCCATGTCGATTTTATCCTGTTCACACGGCGTTGCCACCACCTTGATGTTGACCTTTCGATCAAACACAAGACCGCTCGTATTCGTGACGGAAAGCGAGGCAACAAAAGTTCCGGATTGAGTGTAGGAGTGCAGGCTGTTGATAAACTCTGGCTTGGGAACAGAGTCTCCCGTCGCCGGCACGCTCCCGTCACCGAAGTCGATGGTGTATCCTGCGTAGTCTCCACCGGAGACTTTGCCCCAGACTTGGATGGGTTGGCCCACCACGGCTTTGGCATAGTGTTCGTTTTGGTGGTGGCTGGGCATCATGCTCACCGTGAGGTCCGCAGCCAGGGCCGATCCTGCGGTCCCGAGCACCAGCGCCGCGAGGGTCATGCCATTGCTCATACGCATGCCGAGCCCGAGATTCCGATTGGATCCGATCGCCGGTTTGTTCCAGCGGTCGGCGAACCGGGCCACACGGCCGGGTTCACAGGGTTGTTTCTGATTTTGAGGGTTCATTGAGTTCCTGAGTTTTGGATTTGATCTGATTGGTTGAACGAATCACCGCCTCCGACTCCACGTGCCCCAGGCTGAACCCATCGGATTCTTACCCCGTCCGGTGGTTGACACTCCGTCCACCGAACTCACCGGCTCCCGCCTCACCAGGAAGGAGCCGCCCAGGGGTTTCAGCCTTGGGGCACGTATCAGAATTGAACCTATCTTTTTTGAGGCGTTTCCTCCTAGTCCCCATTCGGGGAACAGCCCGCGCACCGCGCGTAACTCCGCCGTCACAGCGGGGTTCAAAAACCGCGTTTTTGTTGGGGATTCGGCGGTTTTTTACCACCCTCGGAACGCTGCGTTTTTCCAAACTTGGTACAAAAAAAGTTACAGGAGATTCGGGGTGAGAAAATTTCGTAGACACGGATTGCACGGATTTACACGGATTCGTGCAGAGGGAAGGGCATCCCAAGCGGGAGGTTGAAGGGTTGAAAAGTTGAAGCGTTGAAGGGGAATCCGACGCTACCGTGTGGGGTTTCTCATTCGTTCGGAGTCCCGTCTTCAGACGGTTCAGTGAGGCGCGTATCGAGGGATGCAGCCGGTTGGTTTTTCAACCTTTCTATGCTCCCTCGTCCAACAGCAGAGCCTCGTAAACGCGGTACTCCGAACGCGTGAGGAACCCCTCCGCCGGAAACCCGCAGTTGAGAGGGAAGTCAACCGGAGTGCGAAGGCCTTTAAGACTCACCCAGCCGATGAAAGAATCGGAGACGCATCCAACGATTTATATCCCTCCGCATCTGCGTTCATCTGCGTCCATCTGCGGTTAGTCTCTCCTTGAAATCGCGTTTATGGATCACAGGACCGCCCCTCCCCTCACCCTGTTCCTACTGCCACAATGAATCAGAATCTGAATCCGTGTGAATCGGTGAAATCCGTGTCTAGCTCAGGGCAGGTTAGAACTGCTGCGGGCGGGGAGTTTGGAGGTACTTGATCACTGCTTCGGTCCGGGAGCGGACTTGGAGCTTGCGGTAGATGCTGCAGAGGTGCTTGCGGACGGTATCGGCATTGATCCCCAACGAGGCTCCGATTTCCTTGTACAGAAAACCCTGGGCCAGTTGTTGCAGGACGGTCTGCTCCCGGGGCGAGAGGGCCGAAAGGGGATCCGGCGCGGCCGGGCGTTGGAAGTATTGAACCACCTTGCGCGCGATGTGCGCGGTCATCGGGGAGCCTCCCTGACGCGCCTGACGAATCGCGTCCAGGATCTGCGGGGAGGGTGTGTGCTTGAGGAGGTATCCGCAGGCACCCGCCGCGAGGGCGTTGAAGATGGCTTCGGTGTCCTCGTGGACGGTGAACATCACGAGGGTCAAATCCGGCATCGCGGCCGCGAGACGTCGCACGCATTCCACGCCCCCGAGCGAGGGAATCTGGATGTCCATCAGCACCACGTGGGGACGCTCCCGCGGAATTAGTTCCAGGGCGGATTCCGTGGTGGAGTGGCTTCCCGCGCAGGCGAAGCCCGGGCTCCCGTTCAACAGCGACACCAACCGTTCCCGGACCGACCGATCGTCATCCACAACGGAAACCCGGATCATGGTCTGAAGTTCATTCATGGGTGCGCGAAGAAAGGGGGAGACACGGATTGCACGGATTCACACAGATTTCGGAAGGGATTCGATGAGGGCTGGAGAGGGGCCTGCAACTTGGCTTCGGGAGTAGAGCCGTGATTCTCTTCCCTATCTGCGTTCATCTGCGTCCATCTGCGGTGGATTTGTCCGCTCTTAGTTTTCGGACGCGGGGAGGTGCAGGCGGATGGAGAGTTTGGTGCCGCGGCCGGGTTGGCTTTCGAGGTTCAGGCTTCCCCCGGCTTCCTGGATGCGGTGGCGCATGTTGGCGAGACCATCGCCGGCATCGGCACACTCGACGGGATCGAACCCGCATCCGTCGTCGATGACTTCCACCGCGAGCTCGTTGGATTCCATCCGGAGAACCAGTTCGGCAGTGGTGGCTTCTGAGTGTTTGACGACGTTGTGCAGTGCTTCCTTCACCACCAGCATGAGGCTGCGTCGCAGCACTGCGGGAACGGTCCGAACCGGAAAGAGAATGGGCACCGTTAGGCGGCAACGAATTCCTCCAATTCGAAGCATCTCAGCGGCGAGGCGGCACAGGTAGCTTGCGACTGATTCCAGAGAGTCATTCTCAGGGCGAACCGTCCAGACGATGCCGTCCAGTCCGGTGGAGAGACTTTCGGTGAGACTGGAGAGCCGGCGGAGCTTCTCGCGTCCGATGAGCCGTTCCCCCGCATCCTGACTGGTCAGCTCCAGCGCCGCGTCATCGCACAGGAGCCGGATGCTGGTGAGGGTTGAGCCGAGTTCATCGTGGATGTCGCGCGCGATCCGCCGACGTTCCATTTCAAGGCCATTCAGGCGGTACTCGGTGGTTCCGGAGGGATTGGTTTCCCCGGCATTGGCCACCTTCCGAAGGCACAGGGCGCGGATAAATCGGCCCTGATACCAGATCCGTCGGCATTGAATGGTCAGCACGATGCGGGATCCATCCCGACAGACCCCGGTGTATTCCCCGGTGGAATCGGCCCCCGACTGGAATTGCACCGCCGCGCGGCCGTGGTCCGCGGGATCAATCAGTTCGAGCATCGGCCGGTTCCGGAACTGGGATTCAGAGCGACCGAACAATTCCACCGCGGCGGAATTCGCCCCGAGCAGGGACATTCCATCGAGAAGAAGGATCGCCTCCGTGGCCGCGAGGGCAAAGGCTTGAAACTGCTCGCGGGCGAAGGTGGGAGTGGGAATTGGAACCAGCGCGGAAATGGAATCCCGACTGTCGGTTTGAAATCGCCGTCCAACCAGCAACCCAACGCCAACCACCAGAAGCGCAACGCCCACCCCTGCAGCCCCTTCCAATTGGATCTGCTCCCGGGAAGAACGCTCCGGCCGCGTGGCCTCGTGGACGGACTCAACCGGGGCCACGTCGCGCCGAGTGGACGCGCTCAGCCGGTTTCGTTCCCAGCCCCGGGTCTCCGAAGCGGCCACCAGAGCCAGCCCCCCCAAGAGAATGCCCATCGCAATCGCACCGCCATGGGTTTGAAGCCGATGCCACGGATGTGACATCCAACCGAAGTCCTGCCGCTCGTAGTCTGAAGGGTTTGTGGTCATGGGAGGTGCATTTTCGTGGATTCCCCAACACCAACGATGGAACGGGGGTGACAGAGAACCACTGCAATCCCATCTCTGCTTTGGCTGACCGGATCTGAGACGGCGCCAACACCCGACCGTTCCATCGTTGCATCACCGACGCCGTCTCAAGGACTGAGATCTCGAGCAGCGCGTGTGACGTGCGATCTTTGCACACTTGCCAACAAAAACGGCAACTGTGCACAACGCGCACACCTGAATCTTTTTAACGCACAGTGGGCATAAATCCCCGGAGGAGATGGGAGATGGGAGCTGGAAGCTGGGGCTCGAAGATCGGAGATCGGAGATCGTGTCTCGGTGGAGGGCTTGGTTCCACCCAAGCCCCATTTTCGTTCGCGGACCACGTGGAAACGATGCAGGGAGGGGAAGAGGCAAGATGCAGGATGCTTGATACCGGATGCTGGATGCTCGATGCGGTGTTCCAGTTTCGCC
Source organism: Verrucomicrobiota bacterium (assembly GCA_947454705.1). Lineage (GTDB taxonomy): Bacteria > Verrucomicrobiota > Verrucomicrobiia > Limisphaerales > UBA9464 > CAIVQB01. Next base: position 4,963 of record CANGKZ010000017.1, on the reverse strand, counting down.
TCTTCCTTTGAACTTTCGCCTTCCCTCCGCGGCCTGCTTTCATGCTTTCCAGATTCATTCCCTTCTCCGCGTTTCAGCGGTTCCCCGTTGCGCTTCGCCGCGCCGCGCGCGTTGGAACCACGGGACCGGAATTCCTCTTGAAGTCACCGGTGCAAAGCGTAGGAAGGCATCCCGCAGCTTCGATCCAAATCCTTATGACCATTGCCCTCGGTTGCCTCCTCGGATTCCTCGCGTGGTTCCTCACCCGCTACCTGCTGGCGGGGTTGTACACGGTGAATCAAAACGAACGCGCCGTGAAAACCTCCTTCGGCCGCGCTCAACGGGTCGGAGATCAGACCACCCTCGACGACCCCATCTCCGAGGCGCTCAACGAGGATGAAAAAACGCGCTACGCCTATCCGCAGGTGCGCGTCATCCCGCCCGGCGGACCTTATTTCAAATGGCCTTGGGAACGCGTGTACAAGGTCTCCATTGCCACCGAGACCGTGAACATGGCCTGGGATCCCGAGGATCGGACCGCAAACCAGGGCGGCACGATGCTCGATGCCGTGACCAAGGATCAGCTGAACACGGGCCTCACCGGGCAGATTCGATTCCGCGTCTCCGAGAGAAACCTCTACGCGTATCTCTTCGGGGTGAAGCGTCCGATCGCCCACGTGATGGGATATTTCGTCGCCGTGTTGCGCGAGCGCATCGCGAATTTCGAAGCCCCTGCCCCGGCGGCCGGCCCCACTGCCGCGACCCATCCGATGGGCATCACGCCAGGCGGACCGGATGCCACAATCGTCACCGGCATCTCGATCAACGACATCCGCAAAAACATGCGCGATTTGAACGAGCACATGGATCTGGAATGCCGTTCTTCCGCCGCGCGTTACGGCATGACGTTGGATGCCTCGCTGATAACCGGAATTGATCCACCACCGGAGGTCGAATCGGCCCTGGCCGCAATCAACACGGCCTACAACCAGGTGTCGTCCGACATCAGCCTGGCGCAGGCCGCGGCGGATCAAAAGATCGTGCAGTCCCGCCGCGCGGTGGAAATCGAAACGCTCCGGGCGCAAGCCGAAGTGGAGCCGCTCACCCGGCTGGCCTCCCAGCTCGCCGGTCTCAAACAAAACGGTTCCGGCGCGCTCGCCGCCTACGTCCGCAACGTCCGCCTCTCCCTGTATGAGCGGGCTCAACGCATCTTCCTGGAGGCCCGGCCATGATCAACTTCTTCGTCGCATTCGCTGTCACCTTTGCCCTCTGCAGTATTCTGGTCCCGATCGGATTCGGATTGGCACGGCTCCTGGGGATTTACGCCATCGTGCCGGAGCGTCGCTGCTTTGTGTACGTTCTGTTCGGCAAGGTCATCGCCACCATCGATGAGCCGGGCCTTCACTTCCTCCTCCCCAAGCTCGGATGGCAGGCCTTCATCGTGAACTGGCTGGGCACCCGGCATGAATTGGACATGCGGCTCGATCAGGAATACTTGCGCAGCCAGCCGGTGAATTCCGAGGAAGGCGCACCGATGGGCATCGGCATCTGGTATGAGATGTTCATCAGCGATCCCGTTTCCTACCTGTTCAAGAACACGGATCCGCGGGGCTCGCTCGGCGCGAATGTGAGCAATTCCACGGTGCGTTGTTTGAGCAACCTCCCGTTGAACGCCATGCTCATCAACCGTCACTCCATGAGCTCCACGGTACGGGCGGAGGTATCGCCGAAGTCGCACGAATGGGGTTATAAGCTTGGGTCGGTTTACATCCGCAAGGTGCATTTCCGGGACGATGCCATGATCCGCCAAATCGAGAGCAAGGTGGTGAACCGGTTGCGTCAGGTGACTTCGGCCATCAAGCAGGATGGTGCGAATCAGGTGAGCATCATCGCCAGCACCGCGGAACGTCGTGCCGCGATCGAATTCGCCAAGGCGTCGGCCATCCGACCCGAACTGGTGGGCAGCGCCTTGGAAGAAGTCTCGCGGGATCCGGAAGTGGCCTCCGCCTTGTTCACCATTCTGGAAACCCAGAAGGCGATTGCCGGCAACGGACGCATCACCGTCCTCCCGGCGAGCAACAACAACATGACCCAATGGCTCGCGGCCGAGACCACCGGATCGTCGGCAGGCGACTCGAATCGCGCCGCCTCCGACAATCCGGCCCCGCCCCAGGTTCCGATTCGATAGGATTCTTCCGGAGCGCAGGCCTCCCCCGCGCTCCGGGAATCTCCTCCCGGTCGAGAGGAGGCCTGCACGCACCGCAGCCATTGACGCGCAGTGCTTTTTTCGACGGAATGGGCCTCGTTGCAAGTCCCTAAACCCACCCATCATTCCAGCCGCATCGGCTCGCTGCGATTGAGCCGCACAGGCTCCGGGCTCCGGTCCCTTCTGGGGGGGTGGACCCTGGGAATTGGACTCGGAATGATGCTCGTTTCGGCGGGGGGAACTCCCCAGTTCTACCTGATCGAGCCCTTCATCAAGAAGGCTGTGCTGGTTCATTTCGACACCGAGGCGAACCGTCAATACGAACTGCAGTTCTCCACCAACGCGCTGACCTCGCCGCCCGGGACTTGGACGAATTTATATGTAGTGCCGGCCATCCCCTTCGCCGACCACTTTGTCTTCTATCATGAAATGACCAACGGACCGGTCGGTTTCTTCCGCCTCATCGCCACTCCATGATGCAATCCGCCCAACTCCTGGCAACGCCACCCTCCTTCACGTGGCTTCCGAAAATCGCCGCAGCGCTGTCGCTGGCGACCGTTTCCCTGGGTTGTGACCTTTGCGCCATCTACCGCGCAGCCGATGCACGCGGGGAATTCACCCCCGGCTCGGTCTGGAGCGTGTCGGAGCAATTCACCCATTTCGGGACAGAACAGTTCAACGGAGTGGAATTCATCCGTCCGAATCCCGACCTGCTCGATCGATCCATCACGCACATTGTCGGCGGATGGAATTTTTCGGAACGGTTCGGGGTGAGCCTGAATTTGCCGGTGGTGCATCAATCATATCGATTCACCCGGATGACCGGTGGATTCACCCCCACTCCCCGGGAGGGCAGCGAGACTGGCATTGGAGACCTGACCCTCGTGGGTCGATGGCGTGTGGTTGGGGTGAGTTCGATGGATCATGGATTCACCGTGAACCTGCTCGGTGGCATTCACGTACCAACGGGCGATACGGCGCACTTGGGAGAACTCCGCGAGGACATCGACCACTACGAGTCGGTGGTGGGTCCGGGACATGCCCACGATGCGCTGGGTCCCGTGGTCGGCGGGGTGCACCTTCACGATCTTTCGCTGGGGAGCGGTGCGGTGGACGGACTGTTTGGAATCACCGCATCGGCACGCTGGAACCGGTATTTTTGGAACACCCAGGCGCAATACGTCGCGCGAACCGAGGGGGCCGGACATTACCGCTTTGCCGATGAGTTGATCCTGTCCGGTGGACCGGGCGGATTCCTTTGGCTCAACAACAAGGGCACGCTGAGTCTGGCGTTGAACACGGCCTACGAAACGCGCGGATCCGATGAGTTTCGCGGGCGTCCGTCGATTCATACCGGCCAGACGGTGTGGTTCCTGGGCCCCCTGCTGACCTTCACCTGGAAATCCCATTTCAGCGCGCAGGTGGAAGGCGAAGCCGCGCTGCGGGCCGCCGGTCGCGGGTTCCAAAACGTTCCCGACTACCGGATCAACGCCGCCCTTTCCTGGCGGTTCTAATGCTGATGGGTTCGTCGTCCGCGGATGTCGCGTCCTGATTCCCTGTCATGACCGAATGCAGTTTCGGAAACGAACAGCGCACGGGTGGCAGTGATTCATCCCCGACACCCAATTCAGTCACTTCGCTCGCGGGGAGAGAATGCGGAGATGGAGCGCGGAGGTTCCAAGTCGTTGGCCGTTCTTCCTGATTGGCTCCGCAGCCAGCAAGCGCCTCTCAGCGATCCAAAATGGATTCAGCCGCTGCATCCACCACCCATTTCACTTCCAGGTGCGGCTGATCATCATTGTTCCAACGCGCACGCCAGTCGGAGTTGCCTGGATTGATCAAATCCCGACGGTGAACCGCCTCCACATGCCCGTCGGCGAACACCAGATCCGTCCGATAGTTATGTCGATTGGACGGCCACTGACTGTGATTCGCCGCACGATCCACCGGGTCGAGGTTGGCATCGAAGCGAACCCGGCCCGACATCGTGGGCTTCAAATCCCCGATTGCGATCATGCGGGACGGACTGCGAATCATGTCCTCGGTCACCGGACCGCGGTTCACCGGCCCATTCACATCGCCTCCCATGCCGAGCTGCGGGATGTGTTGAATATCGAGGCCCCAGTCGTTGTATCCGTAGGAAAAGCGGCTTTTTTCACTGAGGCCGTAGGGATCGAAGACTCCGTTCGGTCCGCGCGCGCCGAGGGTGGGATTTACATTGGTATCCCACGCACTCCCCAAGGCGGCGGCCGGACACCGGAACACGGCGCGATTTCCGTTGAGCTGGGTGAGCAGGCGGGTGGGCCACACGTAATTGTAGCCGAAGGTGACCGACAGGGTTCCCGGGTATTGCCTGTATTCGCCGGCGTAGAGAGTGGTGGCAATGCCGAGTTGGCGCAGGTTGTTGAAGCAGGCGGTTTGCAGCGCCTTCGCGCGGGCGCGGGCGAGACCGGGAAGAAGAATGGATGCGAGGATGGCGATGATCGCAATCACGACCAGCAGCTCAATCAGCGTGAACCCCGCACGCCATCGGCGCGCGGTCGAACCGGCGTCGGGGAAACGCGGGGGATTCATGCGCCGCAAATCCTAAACCGTCACTCCTTGCAACGCACGCGTTCAGTTGGAGGACGGACTATGGGCAAAGTCCAAAGTCCAAAGTCCAAAGTCCAAAGTCCAAAGTCCAAAGTCCAAAGTCCAAAGTCCAAAGTCCAAAGTCCAAAGTCCAAAGTCCAAAGTCCAAAGTCCAAAGTCCAAAGTCCAAAGTCCAAAGTCCAAAGT
>CANGKZ010000016.1 GCA_947454705.1 Verrucomicrobiota bacterium | reverse complement strand
TCGATGCACGATTTGAGCCGCGAACCCCGGGTTCAACGGACGTCTCAAATCGGCAGTTATCCCAGGCGCCGACCTCCACAATCCTAACCCAGCCTCTCTCCTGACCTACTCGCAAGAGTGTCAAATCCTGACCCGGACTTGACCGAGCGTCGCCGATCGATTTGGAGTGCGGTGGCAAAGCGCAGCGTCGACACCGCTTTCGAAATCGGGCGCGATGAAAAACCGACCGATCATCCAGCATCCAGCATCCCGCGTCTTTCGCCCCAATCTCCGATCTCCGACATCCCGCACCGGTTCCGCATCCCCTGCTTTTTCGGTTCAACTCAATTCCCCGGCCCGCCATTCTCCGCGGCCATGTCCCCGTTTTCCCGCTCCATCGCGGCCGCCGTCCGTCTCGTCGCCGCCTCCATCCTGCCCGGAGCCGCCTTCGCGGCCGACATCGGTGCCGTGAAGGAATCCGGCGCCGGCACGAATGGGTTCCGTCCCCTCGTGAAGGACGAACGACCCGCCGCCCCCCTCCTCGCACCGGCGAGCAGCGAGGGACAGGCCCGCATCAAGCAGTACAAAATCCACCCCGGACTCAAAGTCGATCTCTGGGCCGCAGAGCCAATGCTCGCCAATCCGGTCGCGTTCTCCGTCGATGAACAGGGCCGCGTGTGGACCAGCGAGACGTATCGCTACCGAACCAGCGTGCTCGATATCCGGCACTACATGTTCATGCTTGAGGACGATCTCGCGTCGCGCACCATCGACGATCGACTCGCCAACATCCGCAAATGGTTCGGTCCCGATGGCGAAAAGGAGCTCAGTCGCGAAACCGAAGTCATCCGCCTGATCGAGGACACCCACCACACCGGCAAGGCCGACAAGTCCACCGTGGTGGCCGATGGATTGAACTCCCCGCTCGACGGCATCGCGAGCGGCGTGCTCGCCCGCTACGGACAACTCTGGTTCACCGACATTCCCAGCGTCTGGCGCTTCGCCCCAGGCACCGGAACCCGCGACGCCAAACCCAAGACCTCCCCGGCCCCCAGCCCGCTCGCCAGCCGGCCCAAGGTGCATCTCGACGGATTCGAAGCCACCGAACTGCTGCGCGGCTGGGGCGTGCGCTTCAGCTTCACCGGACACGACCTTCACGGCCTCAAATTTGGTCCCGACGGACGCCTCTACTTCAGCGTCGGCGACCGCGGCACCCATGTGGTCACGCAGGAGGGAAGGGTCATCGATCTCCCGGATGAAGGCGCCGTCTTCCGCTGCGAACCCGATGGCTCCCAGCTGGAGGTGTTCGCCCGCGGATTGCGGAACCCGCAGGAATTGGCCTTCGACGAATTCGGGAACCTCTTCACCGGCGACAACGATTCCGACCAGGGCGATCGCGAACGCTGGGAATACGTGGTCGAAGGCGGCGACTACGGGTGGCGCGTGGGCTATCAGCACGCCCCGCTCGGCAACGCCGGTCCGTGGAACATGGAACGCCTCTGGGTGCCGCACTTCGATGGACAGGCCGCCTACATCGTCCCTCCCGTGGCCAACATCGGCGATGGCCCCAGCGGATTGGTCTATGACTACGGCACCAGTTTCCCGAAGTCGCTGCAGGGGCGCTTCCTCCTGGCCGACTTCAAGGGCACCAGCGCCAAGAGCGGAATCTACTCCCTGTTGAACCGTCCCAAGGGTGCGGGCTTCGAGCTTGTCGCCCATGATGAGTTCGTGTGGAACGTGCTCGTGCCCGACGTCGATCTCGGCCCCGATGGCAGCATCTGGTTTGCCGACTGGCACGAGGGCTGGCCCAAGAGCAACAAGGGCCGTCTGTATCGCGCCTACTTCCCCGAGGTGGTGGCCGACCCCGTGGTTCAACAAACCGCCAAACTCCTCGCCGAGGGCATGACGAAGCGCGCCGAGGCGGAGCTTGTACCTCTTTTGGAACACCGCGACCTACGCATCCGCCAGGACGCCCAGTTCGAACTCGCGGCCCGCGGCGCGAAGTCCTTCCCCGCCTTCCGCGATGTCGCGCTGAAGTCGAAGCACACGCTGGCGCGCCTGCATGCGCTTTGGGGCATCGGTCAGATTGCGCGCGTTGAAACGCCCAAGGGGGACGACGCCTTTGCGAAGGAATTGAGCGAGATGATGCCGCTGCTGAAGGACACCGATCCCAAGGTCCGCGCCGCCACCGCGCGCCTGCTCGGAGATGCCGGACTCTTCAACGCCGTCGGGGAAGTCGGACTCCTGCTCTCAGATTCCGATCGCACCGTTCAATTCGCCGCACTCCAGGCGCAGGTCAAATTGCAGGATCATCGCCGCCACAGCGTCACCTATTTCTCCACGCGCCAGAAGGCGGTCGGCTCTGCGGCCCGTGCCGCCGGAAGCAAGGCCGAGCAACTTGCTGCGGATCGGCTAGGCACCACCGTGCGCGGATTCAATCCCGACTCCCTCGTGGCGGCCCTGTTGAAATCGAGCGGAGAGAACGATCCCTGGATCCGCACGACAGCGGCGAATCTGTTCGCTGTCCGTCAACTCGCGCCGGGCACCAAGGTTCGTCTGTCGAAGGACATCGAATCCCACGCCTCCGCAGAGGTCCGCATGGCAGCCCTGCTGTCACACCGGATTCTCGCCGATGCCGAGGTGAGTCACCATCTCTCCGATGCCTCTCCGGCGCTCGTCCTCGAAGCAGCCCGAGCCATCAACGACGTTCCCATCGCTTCGGCCTTTCCTGCCCTCGCGTCGTTGGCGGAGGCATCGAAGCTCGATCCATTGCTGCAGAAGTTTTCCACCTGGAAGACCGGCGGAAGCGATAACGCGTCCACCGAAAACCGGGTCGCAATCCGCGACGTTCGGGCCGATCAACCGCTGCCCTGGGGCACCGCACCGGTCGACCAGCTCACGCCGATGCTGCTGCGCGTGGTGAATGCGAACTTCCGCGAAGGCTCGCCGGCATCCGCCGAACGTCTCGCATCGCTCGTCCTCCGGTCCGACCTTTCCGATCTCATCCGCAGCGAGGCACTCCACGCCCTTGGCACCTGGGCTGCGCCACATCCGCGGGATCGCATCGTGGGAACCTATCGACCGCTCCCAGCACGCGATGCCGCCCCGGCCCGCGCCGCATTGGAACGAATCCTTCCCCGTTTGATCGCTGCTGAATCCAGCCGTCGCGCGCCGGCGCAGGAGACCGCGTCATCATCATCCCCTGCCGTCTCGCTACTCGGAGCCGCTGCCGAGGCCATCACCGAGCTGCGACTCACCCAGGCCGCCCCACAATTGGGCGCGCTCGTTCACAACGCCGGCATTCCCGCCGCCGGTCGCGTCGCGGCCCTGCGTGCCTTCATTCGGGTCTCGAACGACAAGTCGCAGGTGGCCGACCTCCTGAAGTTCTCCGCGACCGATTCCACCGAAGCGGTTCGCCTCGAAGCCTCCAAGCTGAACGCCGAACTCAATCCCAACGACGCCGCCGGTCAGCTCGCCGCAAAACTCTCCAGCGGATCCCTCGCGGAACAGCAATCGGCCTTTGCCTCGCTGGGCACGTTGAAGTCAGACGCCGCCGACGCGCTGCTCGCCGAGTGGATGGACAAGCTCATGAAGCGTGAAGTGGCGAACGAAGTGATGCTCGACCTCGTCGAAGCCGCCGGTAAACGCAACGCCACCGCCGTGAAGTCGCGTCTGGAAGCCTACGGAAAATGGAAGCTCCCGCAGGATCATCTCACGCCCTATCGCGAGACCCTGAACGGAGGCGATGCCGCACGCGGCCGGAAGATCTTCTATGAAAACGCCGCCGTGGCCTGCACGCGGTGTCATCACATTGGCAACGACGGCGGCGGCAACGCGGGTCCGGTGCTCGATGGACTCGCCTCGCGCCAGCCCCGCGAATACCTGCTCGAAAGCATCGTGTTCCCGAACAAACAAATCTCTCAAGGCTTCGAGACCGCCATGATCTCGATGAAGAACGGCGCGGCCTACGCCGGCGTGCTCAAGCGCGAGACCGATTCAGCCGTGGTGCTGCTCTCTCCCGAAGATGGCGAAGTGACGTTGAAGAAGTCCGACATCGCCTCGCGCGACAAGGGCCTCAGCGGCATGCCCGAAGGACTCGGCCAGCTGCTCAGCCGACAGGATCTGCGCGACGTGATCGAGTTCCTCGGCACGTTGAAATAATTGAACGCCGGACTTCACCGGATCATGAAGACCTCGCTCTCAAGATCCCGCCGGGGCGTAACGCTCATCGAGCTGCTCTGCGTCATCGGAATTATCGCGGTGCTGGCCGGACTGCTCCTCGGTCCGGTCGGCCGCGCCATGCGCAACGCACGCAACATGCAGTGGGCGGATCAGGCTGGGGCGCGCGCCGAGGCCGTGACCCAGCAGCTCCGCACTTTCCTTGGGGAGCGACAGGATTTCCCCACGCTCACGCTGGAATCCCTCGAAGCCCTGAATGCGTTCCAGCCGGCGGAGAAAAAGTTCCTGCACGATCGCCGAGTCACATTTTACCCGGTCACCGGGAGCGACCCCGATGAAGCGATTTTTCTGTCGGTCCGACTCGAATCCGGCTTCCTCACCCCGGCAGGCTCCATGGACTACAACCGCGGAAGCCTTCGTCCGCCGAAGTGAGCACATGCCAAGATTGGGGGGGTTGGCGAAGGTTGAAAATCCGAGAAATGCGTGTCATCGTCTGGGCGTGAAGAAGAGCCTGCCTGCTATGAAATGGATTTCTGCAATCGCGGTGGTCGGAATGATCGGTGGAGTCGGGGCCGGATGTGATTCCGGAAAGTCGACCCCTTCCGCGACCGCCGGACTGAAGCCGTATCCGCTCCAGGTGTGTCCGGTTTCCGATGAGAAACTCGGCGGCATGGGCGAACCCGTGGTCTTTGCGTATCAGGGGCAGGAGATCAAGCTGTGCTGCAACAACTGCCGGAAGGACTTCGATGCCGATCCGGCGAAATATTTGACCAAGCTCGCTGCGAAGTGATGCTCTGAGGCGCATTCCGCTCCGCGACATCCCACTTTAGTTATGAAATGGATCTGCACCCTTCTGGCGAGCTTCGCGCTCGTGTGGGGGCAGATTGTGGCGTCGGATTCCAGCGGCAGTGGCTTGAACCTCAAGTCAGGTTCCGGAGTGGAATCGCCCGCTTCGGCCTGCTGCAAGGCCAAGGCGCATTCCCAGCCCGCACCGCGCTCGTGCTGTCCCAAGTCCTGCTGCATCGAGCAGGCCCCGTCTTCCTCTGCTCCTTCCGCTCCGGCCTCCCATTTCGGAGGTTCTTCGCGGGCCATGTTCTTCGCGGTCCACGCCACCCTGCTCCGGTTCCACGCCACAGCACCGCAATCCGCGCCCGATCAAACCTCCGTTTCCTTCGGTGCCCTCACGGCCCCCACCGTGCCTCTTTTCCTCCGGCACGGCGTCTTCCTCATTTGATTCCCTGAGCGCCCGGAAAGTCGTGTGCCCAAATTTGGGCATAGCCCCTTCCATGCGGCGTTTCCCCACCCCCTCGAGTTCGTTTCCTCTGCTTCGCTGAGGATTCGATCCGCCCCCCGTTTGGTCTGCATCCGTCCGTTTGCTTTCGTTGGCCCATCGCTCCGGCTGCCCTGGGTCCGCTCCGCCGAGAATCATGAAAACTCTTTTCCGCTCGTTCCCGCGGGCTTGGTCGTGCGTGTCGGCATCGATCTGGCTGACGCTGTCCGTAACGCCGCTCGCCGCTGCCGATCCGCACTCGGACACCAGCCCCGCGGTCGGTCCTTCCACGCCCGTCACGCTGGAATGGATTGAAGCGCAATCCGCCACGCTGAACACCAACCACCCTGCGCTGAAGGCCGCACGGGCGCGGTTCGATGCGGCAAATTCGCAGGCCGCGGGCACTCGCCGATTCGCCGATCCCACGGTGCGACTCGGAGGATCCGTGTTCGACGAACGCCACATGATGGCCCGCGACGAGGGCAACTTGGTGTACGGACTCGAGCAAAAGCTTCCCGTGCTCGGCAAGGAATCCGCCGCCCGCGCCCAAGCCGAGGCCGAGGCCGGAGTCGCAGGAACGCGCGTGGAATCGCTCTTCCAGCAGCTCCGCATGGACCTCGCCCGAACCGTGTTAGACGCCGCGCTTGCCGATGAAACCGTGCGCATCGACACCGAGGATTTGGCCTGGATCGACCTCGCGGTTCGCACCGCCGAATCCCGTTTCCAATCCAACCAGGGCACGTCCGTCGAAGTGCTCCGCCTGCAGAACGAACGCACTCGCCGGGTCACCCAATTGGCGAACGACCGTCAACGCGCCGCCGCTGCCCGCGCCTGGGTGAATCACGCGCTCGGACGCGAGCCGCTGTCGGAAGTCCCCGCTTTCGTCCTGCCGGAGATTGCACCGTCGCTCGAGTCCACGCCCGACCTCCTCAAACGCGCCACCGCCAACGGTCCCCTGCTCCGCGAACTCGACCGCGAACGCCGCGCTGCAGCGGCCACCGTGGAATCCACGCGACGTTCCAGCCGACCCGATCTCGCCGTGGGAATCGAGGGACGCGAATACGCCGGCGACGCCGGATTCCGCAACGGCACCCTGACCCTCAGCCTCAACCTTCCCTGGTGGAACCGGGCGGCCTATCGACGCGACCTCGAGCGCGACCGCAGCCGTCTCCGCGCGGTGGAACAGGATTCCGCGGATGCCGCCCTCAGCCTTCGCAACGAGCTGCATCACGAGTTGATTGAAATCTCCAACGCGCGCCGCGAAGCGCTGGCCAGCCGTGACGAACTCCTGCCGCGAACCGAGCAAGCCGTGACCGCGGCAATGACCGCGTGGACCAGCAATCGCGGATTGCTCGGCGACGTGCTCGATGCCCGACGCATGCGCCTTGAAACCCGGCTCGGACTCGCCCGCGCCATCGCCGAACAGTGGACCCGGATTCACGTGCTGTCCCGCCTCTGCGGCCTCACCGCGCGGGAGACCCTTCAGCTCACCGCCCAGGCCCACACCCATCCCTGAAGCCTTCCGCCCTTCCCTTTTCCTGCCCATGAAACCGATCGCCCTGCTTATCGCGCTCCTCCTCGCCGGAGGCGCAGGATGGTACGCAAATTCCAAATTCTCCGGATCCCATTCCTCGCACGGAACCGCCGGAGGATCCGGTCAATCCGGCACCACCGCCCGGAAGATCCTCTTTTACCAGTCGCCCATGCATCCCTGGATCCGGTCCGACAAGCCGGGCAAGTGCACGGTCTGCGGCATGGATCTCGTGCCCGTGTTCGATGGTGACTCGGGCGGTGCCGACCGCGGACTCTCGCTGGCCTCCAACACCGTCGTGGCCATTGGAATCCAGACCGCCGAGGTCCGGCGCCAAACGGTGGAACGCACGCTGCGATTCAGCGGAACGATCGATGACGACGATTCGCGCCACCGCATTCTCAGTGCGTACGTGGAGGGCCGCATCGACGCCCTGTTCCTGCACCACGATGGCGCGGAGATCGCCGCCGGCGACCGCCTGGCAACCTTCTACAGCGCGCCGCTTCTCGCCGCCGTGCGTGAGTATCTGTCGCTGCGTACCCAATCTGGTACCTCCACGCTCCCCTCATCCTTGGTCGACGGCGCCCGCACCCGCCTGCTGCAGCTCGGGCTCACCCGCGACCAGATCGATACCCTCCCTACTACCTTCACCCCGGACACCCTCTCGATCGACATCCGCTCCCCGATGTCGGGCGTGGTGGTGAAGCGCATTGCCTACGCCGGGCAATACGTGAAGGAGGGCGATCCCCTGTTCGAGCTCGCCGACTTCTCGGTGATGTGGCTCAAATTTGATGCCTACGAGCGCGACCTCGCCTGGCTGCAAAGCGGGCAGACCGTCGAGATCACCACCCCCGCGCTGCCGGGAATGGGATTCACGAATCAAATTCGATTCATCGATCCCAACCTCGATCCGGCATCGGCCACCGCCAAGGTGCGCGTGGAGCTGCCCAATCCTCTGCTCACCAATTCCGCCAGCCCCGGCACCCCGGCGCAGCGGCTGTTCCGGCACCGGTTGACCGCCGAGGTCCGGGTGCGCGCCTCCATTCCGGATCGGTTGGCCATCCCGCGCTCCGCAGTGCTCAACCCCGGCGGAAAACCGCGCGTGTTCATCGAGCTCACCCCGGGACGCTACGCACTCCGCCCCGTGCAGCTTGGACGCGTCGGTGACTCGCTGGTGGAAATCGTCTCCGGGTTGAACCCGGGAGAACGCGTCGTCACTCAGGGCGGATTCATGATCGATGCGCAGGCCCAGCTCTCGACCTTGGGTGACTCCTCGCAGGACGCGTCAACGCCAGCCGCAGCCGTCGCGATGGAACCAGCGGTCTCCGGGGCTCTCGCCCCATCCGTTGCTACGGCGGTCGCATCCACACCCGCCACGCTTACGACCGAGCAACGCTCCAACCTGCGAACGTTCGTGGTGGCAGCCGATGCCGTGGGACGTGCCCTGGCGGACGACGAGTTGCATGCGTTCCACGGCCGATTGGACGCGCTGAGGTCCGCCGCGGCTGCGATTCGTACGATTCCAGGAATTGAAGCGGCGCAGGAAGTCGCCTCCTTGATTCCCACCGCAGCGAACGCAGGCAACACCCTGCCCGAGGCCCGACGCGCCTTTCATCCGCTCAGCCAACGACTGGTGGAAATCGCGCGTCAGCTTCGGACCCGCGTGGGCGGCTTCGACGATGTTCGCCTGTTCGAATGCCCGATGACCCGTCGCGCCTTTCCCGATGCCCCGGCCAAGGCGTCGTGGATCCAACTGGACCGGGTCCAACACAACCCCTGGTTCGGGAAGGAAATGCCCGACTGCGGCACTGAGTTGAAGCCCTGAACCCACAGACCCTTTTTCGCAACGACCCGTGGATCGATGCGAAAAGCCAAAACTCCACGGAACCAAAACATCACTCCAATACACGCTATGAATTCATCCCTCGTTCCCTGGCTCGCCACTGCCGTTCTCGGCGTCTCGTTGGTCTCCACCACCGGCTGCAAAACCTGCGGCTGCGCCGACATGAAGTCCGGCAGCTCCTCCCACGCCGCCGTGAAGCCGTATCCGCTCACCACCTGCATTGTGTCGGGCGAGAAGCTCGACTCGATGGGCGAGCCCGTCGTGTTCACGTACCAGGGCCAGGAAATCAAACTCTGCTGCAAGAACTGCCGGAAGGACTTCGATGCAGACCCCGCGAAGTACGTTTCAAAACTCGCCGCCGCCGCGCCGTCTACCGACGCCAAGGCGGATCACTCGAGCCATCATTGATGCAGGCATGACCGGGGAGGGACATGGCTCCCTCCCCGATGCACGCCGGTTCGCAGTCCTCATTCCAGACCTTCGACTCCCACTCCCACTGCCGTGATCTCCTCGCTCATTCATTGGTCGCTCAAGAACCGTTTCCTGGTGCTCTGCGCCGCGCTGGTGCTCGCCGGGTGGGGATGGAAGGCGCTGCGCGGGACGCCCGTGGATGCGATTCCGGATCTGTCCGAAAACCAGGTGCTGGTGTACGCCGACTGGTCCGGACGCTCACCCCAGGAGGTCGAGGATCAAGTCACCTTCCCGCTCAGCGTGAACCTGCAGGGACTCGGCGGGGTGAAGTCGATCCGCGCGACTTCCATGTTCGGATTCTCGCTGGTCACCGTGGTGTTTGAGGACCGCATCCCGGGGATCATTGCACGGCAACGGGTGACCGAACGATTGAACCTCATCGCGTCGCAAATGCCCTCCGGCGTTCAGGCCCAGCTCGGCCCCGATGCCACCGGACTTGGCTGGGTGTACCAATATTATCTCGAAGTCGATCCCACCAAGGCGGGTACCAACCGCTACGATCTCGGGCGCCTCCGCTCCATTCAGGATTACTTCCTCCGTTACTCGCTTCAGGGCGTGCCCGGCGTGGCCGAGGTGGCGGGCGTGGGCGGATTCGTGAAGCAGTATCAAATTGAGGTCCATCCCACGCAGATGCGTCGTGTGGGAATCACTCTCACGCAAATCATGGACGCCGTCGCGGGCAGCAACCTGAACGTGGGCGCCAAGGTGGTGGAGGAAAACGGCATGGAGTTCGTGGTCCGCGGACTCGGACTCATCCAGTCGGTGGAGGACCTGGAACAACTCGTGGTGGGTGAGGCTCAGGGCACGCCGATCCGCCTGCGTGAAGTGGCCTCGGTGCAGATTGGTGGCGATTTTCGGCGCGGGGTCCTCGATGTGGCGGGACGCGAAGTCGTGGGCGGCATCGTGGTGATGCGCACCGGCGAGAATGCGATGGAAGTGCTGGAACGCGTGAAGGCGCGGCTCGCGGACATCGCCGGAAGCCTTCCGCCCGGCGTCACGGTGAAGGCCTTCTACGACCGCGGCGAACTCATCGAACGCACGCTCGACACCCTCCGGCACGCGCTCACCGAGGAGCTCATTCTCGTGACGCTGGCCCACATCGTGTTCCTGTTCCATTTCCGGAGCATCCTCATCGTCACCCTGCCGCTGCCGCTCAGCATCCTGGGATCGTTCATCCTCATGGATCGCTTCGGCATCTCGTCCAACATCATGTCGCTCTCCGGCATCGCGATCGCCATCGGCGTGCTGGTGGATGCCGGCATCGTGATGACGGAAAACGTGATCCGTCACTGCGAGCGCGAAGAGGACCGCCTGGGCCGCCGACTCACCGCAGCCGAAACCCTCGCCACCACCCGGGCGGGGGCGACGCAGGTGGGGCGCCCGATCTTCTTTGCCATGGCGATCATCCTCCTCGCCTTCGTGCCGGTCTTCGCGCTCGGCGGGCAGGAGGGAAAACTGTTTCACCCGCTGGCCTTCACCAAGACCTTCGCCTGCCTCGCGGCCACCATTCTCGCCGTCACGCTCGTGCCGGTGCTGTGCTCGATCTTGATCCGCGGTCCATTCCATCGGGAAGAGGACAACTGGATCATGAAGTTCCTCATGCGCCTCTACGTGCCCGTGCTCGACTGGGCGCTGGAGCATCGGCGTACCGTTCTTGGTATCGCCGCGGTTCTGCTGGCCTCAGCGGGGATCATCGCATTCGGACTTCCCCGTGCGTGGGTGGAACGTCTTGAACGCACGCATCCGCAGCTCGCGTCGCATCTCTCCGGTTTCGGCAGCGAATTCATGCCCGCGCTGAACGAGGGTTCCCTGCTGTTCATGCCGGTGCTGCTGCCGTCCACCTCATTGACCGAAGTGAAGCGAATCCTGGCCGAGCAGGACCGCGTGATCTCCGAGACGCCCGAGGTGATGAGCGTGGCCGGAAAATTGGGACGCGCGGAAACCGCCACCGATCCCGCGCCGGTGGAGATGATCGAGACCACCATCCTGCTGAAACCCGAATCCGAGTGGCGCAAGGGCATGACCCGTCAGGCGCTGATCGCGGAACTCTCGCGCAAGCTCACCACGCTGCCGGGCTACGTGCCGGGATTCCTTCAGCCCATTGAGAACCGCGTGCTGATGATCTCCACCGGCATTCGTGCGCAGCTGGGGGTGAAGCTGCTCGGGTCGGACCTGAATCAACTCCAGCAGCTCGCGTTTGAAGTGGAGAAGCGCGTTCGTACCGTGCCCGGCGCGGTGGGCGTCGCTTCGAGCCGCGTGCAGGGAAAACCGTATTTGAACATCGAGGTCGATCGCGCCGCGATGGCCCGCTACGGATTGACGCCGCGCGAAGTGCTCGACGTGGTGGAATCCGGCATCGGCGGACGCACCGTGGCGACGCGTCTGGAAGGACGCGAGCGCTACCCGATCCAGGTCCGGTACGACCGAGAGACGCGCGACGACATCGAGCGACTCTCCGAAGTCCCGGTGCCCATCCGCGGCGGCAAATTCATTCCGCTGGCGAGTGTGGCCACGATCCGCCGGGTGGAAGGGCCCGGCGAGATCGCGAGCGAGAACGGCCGGCTCCGCGTGTTCGTTCAGGCGAATGTTTCAGGACGCGACCTCGGCGGCTTCGTCACCGACGTCCGTGAAGTCATGGACCGCGAGATCAAACCGATCCTGCCGCCGGGCGTGACCATCGAGTACAGCGGACAATACGAGCACCAGCTCCACGCCGCAGAGACGCTACGGATGATTGTTCCCGCGGTGTTGCTGATCATCTTCCTGCTGCTGCATCAGGTGTACAACAGCTTCAAGGAGGCGGCCCACGTGTTCCTAGCGGTGCCGTTCGCGTTGAGCGGGTCGGTGTTTTTGCAGGCGTGGATGGGATATCCGTTCAGCGTTGCGGTGTGGATCGGCTACATCTCGCTGTTCGGCATCGCCATCCAGACCGGCGTGGTGATGGTGGTTTATCTCGAAGAGGCGATCGAACGGAAGCGCGAGGCCCACGGCGGCCTGCTGAATCGCGCGCAACTGCTCGAGGCGATCCGCGAAGGCGCGCGGCTGCGGCTGCGTCCGAAAGTGATGACCGTGGCGACCACCATCGCGAGCCTGCTGCCGATCTTCTGGAGTACCAAAACCGGTTCGGAAGTCATGAAGCCGCTGGCCACCCCGGTGGTGGGCGGATGCATCAGCTCATTGATCCACATCCTGATCGTGACCCCGGTGATCGTGGCCTGGCTGCGCGAGCGCGAACTGCAAAAGGAAGTGAATCTGGAAAGCAGGAAAGCAGGAAACGGATGAAGGAATCGCGGAGACGCGGTCTGCTTTCAGACTTGAGACGTTGGACTTTGGACTCCGCGACTTACCGCTGGATCGCTCGGACGATCATCTCGACGGTCTTTTCGATCCCGCCCTGGTTCTTCTCCACCACGCTGCGGGCTCGCCAACCCATCTCCCCGCGCAGCTCCGGATCGCCGAGCAGTTTGTCCACCGCGGATTCCAATCCAGCCGCATCACGCACTTGGATCACCGCGTCGTGGGCCAGGAACTCGGGCACGATCTGCGGGAAGTTCTGCATATTCGGACCGAACACGATCGCCTTCGACTGCGCCGCCGGTTCGATCGGATTCTGCCCGCCTTCGGCCGTGAGGCTCTTGCCCACGAACACCACATCGGCCCGTTCGTAAAATGCGCGCAATTCTCCGGTGGTGTTGACGATCAGGCACTCGATCTCGCCCGGATTGCAGCGGCGTCCGGCGGTCAGGTCGGTGCGGAACAGGGCGCGGACCCCGGCTGACTTCAACTCGCGTCCCACCTCGGCGCCCCGCTCCTGATGGCGCGGCACGACAATCAGAAACAGCTTCGGGTACTTCTTCCGCAGCCGCTGCGCGATTCCTGCGAGGATCAATTCCTCGCCCGCGTGCGTGCTGCCACCGACCAGCACGAGGGCATCGTCCGGCACGCCGGCCTGACGCAGCAGCGCCTCCACATCGACCGGTCCGCGCTGGGGCGTGGTCGCTGAATCAAATTTGAGACTCCCCACCACCTGCACCGCCTCGGGTTGGCAGCCGAGCTGGCGCAGGCGTTCGGCATCGGCCTCGTTCTGCACGCCCACCCCGGTGAATCCGGCGAACAACTGCCGGAACAGGAATCCGGCCCGGCGGTAACCGCGGAACGAACGATCCGAGATGCGGGCGTTGACCAAAAAATGCGGGACGTTCCGACGCTGCAATCCCCAGAGCATGTTGGGCCAGAGCTCGGCTTCGATGAAGATCATCGCCTCCGGATCCATCAGCCCCAGCGCCCGCTGCACGTGCTTTCGCCGGTCCACCGGGTAGTAGATTTTCGAAATATGCACCGGCAGCCGCTTTTTCAGCTCTGCCATGCCGGTGGAGGTGGTGGTGGACACCACGATCTTGTGATGCGGAAGCTTGGCCTCGACCGCGTGGATCAACTGCGTGCAAAGGTTCACTTCGCCCACGCTGACCGCGTGGAACCACAGGGTGCGCCGATTGGTCAGCGCCTGCTTGAGCTTGGCATCGTAGTGACCAAACCGCTGGGAAAACCCGGCCCGCCACCCGCCGCGACGCCGCATCTTGAGAAAATAGAACGGCGCGCTCAGCACGAAGCCGATCGTAAACAAGATGTTGTACAGCAACCTCATACGGTGTGCCCGATAGGGCGCAACAACCCTAGCGGATGCCGTGCCAGTGCGAAGGAAAAGTTACGATCAAAACACGGTATGGTCTCAGAATTTGGACTCCTTATTCAAGCCTCCAACCCACAGGGATTCCCTTATCACTAATCGATCGAAAGCAGGCCTGGCTGAAGATTTTTAAACCCTGAAACAGCGGTTCGAACCCCGGTTGGCCGCAGGCAGGGAGGCAGGCACCGACCCGAATCCGCTGGAAGGAACGAGATAAGACTCATTCCACAGATTTGTCTGAAACCGGCGTCCCTAACTGCGGATAAAATGGGGTGAACGCTGAAGCGGAGAGAACTGAACGGCATGCAGCGTTTCCGTATGCATCCCCCTTTTGGCGCATGCTCAAACCCGCTGTGGCCCGGATTCGAATCAGGATCCACCCGCCTTCGTTGCGGTGTTTTTCTCGGAACGGCCGGCGAAGAACCCCTGTGCGGGTTTCCTACTTCTTCATTTCCTTCAAGACCGCTTCCAATTCGGCTGCAGGAAGGGCCTTCAAGGCGGCCTTGAGCTGGTCGGGAGTGATCGCCGCGGAGGCGGAGACACCCGACGTCATCGGAACCTTCATCAGCTCATCCATCGTCCAAGGATCCACGCGCTTCTCGGTTTCCTTGAGGATCGCAGTCACTTGATCCGCAGTCACCATGGGAGCCTTGTTGCCCCAGGTGTTCCGCGCGTAGCTCAACGCAGCGGCGATTTCCTCGGGGGTCAAGCCAGCGGTGTTATCCGGGGTCTTCAGCCACGGATTCATCTGACCACCACTGTACATGGTGTCCTTGACCTTCACCGGTCCATTCAAACCGTGAAGCACGATTCGAATGATCCGATTCGGGGAGGATTCCATCACCCAATCCGATCCAGCGAGGGGAGGAATGTTGAGGGCTGGATTGCCCATGCCGTCGGCCTGATGACAGGCAACGCAGGACTTACCATAAGCAACCATTCCCGCCTTGAGCAGAGCCGCGTTCGGATCTGCAGCCACGGCGACGGCCTTGGGAGCGCGCCCGTGCGGGATCTCATCGAACTCATTGACGTCGAATCGCCCGCTGTACTTGCCGAGGTACAGCCCGCCCCAAGCCAGCAGCGCGGCGCCGCCGACCACAAGCAGGGTGTCGACCGTGCCGAATCCACGACGCAATCCAGCGGCGCGGGAACGGGAATTCGAAGAAGAGGGATTCAGGAAGGGACTCATTTCTGGGCCGTTTCCTCAGTGACCGGAAGCGCGGCTTCCGGAAGATCGACCGACGTGCTGAGACTGGACAAGAACGCTGCGAGCTGACGGGCACGCAGTCCGGGCACCACTTCGGATCCAGCGTCAGGTGCGGCAGCACCCTTCAGAGGCAAGGCCTCCGGGGATCCAACGCCCGCGCGGATGGGGCGGGTTTCAAACAAGAAGGGAACCGGAGCGCAAATCGAACCCGGAGTCACCAGACGCGGGTTGAACAGGCGAATCACCGGGAAGGCATTGGTTCCCAGACGTTCGCCGTAATTCGCGAGATCCGGTCCCAATCGGCTGTTGCCGAGCAGGGGCACCGGGTCCTGAAGATAATCACGCGCCACACTGCGACGCTTGCCCCAGCCGCGGGCGATATCGCTTCCGCCGGTCTGCGGACGCACTTGAAGCGTGTGACAGGAGGAGCAGCCGAGCGATTGATACAGGTCGCGACCCTGGGCGGCTTCACCGCTGCGGGCGGCAGGATAGCTGACCACGGCGTTGGCGGCGTTGGTGCTGACGTCGGGCTGGAGCGATCCGAGCTGCGTGCGGGGCACGGCCACAAAGCCAAGCCACGAGGCGACCAGCGAGGTCACCACACCAAAATAGATGAGCGGTCCGTAGTTCATCAGGTCATTTTCCGGACGCGGCCTGGGTGCCGGTGAACAGCGAGATCACCGGTTCCTTCAGGGGTTTGACGCATTCGAACAACAGCCATGCGCTGTTGGCCACGAGGGCGACTTGAGCAAAACCGAAGAGGGCGAATCCAGCCGCATGCAAGGCCAACCAAGGACGGAGGCTCGCGTTGACCGCGGTGATCGGAACACCAGCCACGGCCAGGTGACGACCTTGAAGATAACCACCCACCGTGTAAGCACCGACCATCAGTGCCACACCACCCACGGTGCAGACCCAGTGGACCGTTGGGGTAATCCGGCAGGGGAACTCGCGTTCGGCCAAACGGGGAACCACTGCGTACACACCGGCAAAAAGGGCCGGAGCAATAAAGCCGAAGAGGAACAGCTCGCGGAGACCTACCCCGAACTGGGTGAAGTGCAGGATCGACTGGGCGCAGCGAAGCGACGTGGCCGCGTTCAGGATTCCCCAGACGAAGAAGCTAATGACGGAGATCGCTGCGAACCGAACCGCGATCTTGCGGCTGAACACGCAGGCACCCTGGAAGTTGATGAAGAAGATCACCACCGGAATGATGAGCAGCACGTTGGCAACAATGCTCACCGTGACCCACCAGGCAGGCACCGGGCCGCCGACGAGATCAATGGCTCCGGTCCAAGCGGCAAGGATCACCCAAGTCCAGAAGCCGAACGGAGCGAGCGCAGCCGATTGGGTCGGACGTTCCGTCAGTCGCGGAACGAAGAAATAAAGCGAGGCCAACGCGAGGGGGGCAAGCCACAGCAGGAGGAATCCCTGCTGGAACCATCCCGCGGTAATCGCCTGAGTCACGCCGCGAATCGGCAGGAACAAAAGGCCGAGCTGGGCGGTGAGATAAAGAACGGGAAGCGCGATCAGGGCACCGAGCAGATGAGCGCGGGCGGGAGACTTGGAGCAACCGTCGCCGGCGGCGAAGGCTGCGATTCCGATCACACTCAGCAGACCGGTGGCAGCGAGAATCAACGGAGCGGTTTGGCGGGGAATCTCAAGACCGGCCAGACCGGTGGAACCATAAATGAACAACGCACCAACTCCGAGGGTGAGCGCCACGTTCCAAACGAGGCTGATGGCAAAGGCGATTCCCGGCACTGGCAGACGTGAATTCCCGGAACGGGCCAGAATCCAGAACGCGAGACCCAGCCCCATCTGGGAGGCGAATCCATAGGTGAAGGCGACGCGTGCGGCGGAATCAATCCGGCCGTAGGTCAGACCTTCGCAAATATTGAGCAGCGACGGGAACTGGAGCTTCGCCGCGGCGAGCAACGAAAGTCCGATGCCGGCAAAGAGCCAGGCGAGTCCGCCGACGAACAGGTAGAGGACCGGGAGCCTGCAGGAGGCGTCCACGGCATCGGGCCGTTCGGTACAGTTGGAGTTGGTGCCGCTCATGCGTGGCGTTCTGGACAACTTCGGTCGGTGGGTCGCGTCGGAGATCGAAATCGGTTACTCGAAGGTGACCGGCTTGACGGACGTATCGAGGCGCTGGATCAGCTTGGCGCGTCCGGCGGCATTGCCGTCTTTCCACTCGGTCGCCATCACCTCGAGGGCGCGGGCGATCGGTAAGCGATAGACGCCGTTGTCGGCCTTCACGATTCCGTAGTTTCCAAGCGTCTCAATGTTGGAACCCTGCAGCTCTTTCTGAAGCTTGCTGCGTTCGGCGGCACGGGCGGCGCCAACCGGGGCGACTTGATTGGAGCGGAACAGGTAGAACCCGAGACCGCCGAGGACGGCCACCGTGCCGGCAACACCGACCGCGGCGGCGAGGGCACGCATCCAGGAAGAGGAACAGCAGGAGGAATCGCTCATGGCTGTGATAATGGGTTCAATGATGGGCGGCGGCGGCTCCGGGCGCGGGAACCTCGTGGTGCGTCAACGCCTCCTTCAACCGGGGATCCTTCAGCGGGAAGGGCGCGGCCGACTTGAAATTCTTCCAGAACGCGAGTGCGAGCACGGCGGAGAGGGCGACCCAGCAGATCGGATCGAGCAGCGTCACGTGCAGGCCTTCGGGATAGAGCACGGGCATGACGTTGAAGGTCATGTCGGTGTAGTGCATCAACCAGGCCCAGAGGATCATGGGTCCCATGACCAGCGGGTTCAGCTTGGTGTCGATGCGGAGCAGGATCAGGAACGGAACGAAGAAGTGTCCGAACAGGATCAGCAGGCCCACCTGCCACCAGCTGCCGACCTCACGCTTCACGTACCAGAAGGTTTCTTCGGGAATCGCAGCGTTCCAGATCAGGAAGTACTGGGAGAAGTGGATGTAGGCGTAGAAGACGGTGAACGCGAAGAACAGCGTTCCAATGAAGTGCATCGTGTGGGTGTAGATCACACCCTTCAGTTCGCGGCTCTTGAGCCAGAAGACGATGCCGTAAACGGTCGCCAGCGTGGTCCAGACGCTGCCGGCGAAGTAGTACACACCGTACATCGTGCTGAAGAACTGATGCATCAGCGATTTCATCAGCAGGAAGACCACGAGGGTCAGCGTGATGGCAAAAGCGAAGATACCCCAAGCGGCTTGGAAGCGGGCTTTGCTCGTCCACTTGGCGGCGCCGTCCTTGTCCTGAGCCACCGACCAACGGCGGAAATTCAGGGCCATGAAGCTCCACAGACCGAAGATCACCACCAACAGGACGGTGAACGAGGTGCGGTTGAAGAGAACCTTCTTCACATCGAGCGCGTGATCCGTGGCTGGATCAATGTTCATCCAGGGATAGATCTGCGGGGCGAGAATGATAATCGGGAGGCAGAGGAGCCCCATGACCGGCATCAAACACGCGATCTGCTCATTCACGCGGCGGATCGGCACGCTCCAGGAGGCGTCGAACAAGTGATGGAGAATCACCAGGAACATGGCTCCCACCACAATGCTCAGGCAGAACATGTAAGCCGTGAGGTAGCTGTAGAGGAACTGGCTGACGAAGGTGACTTCGATGGCGGGCTTGTGGGCGTGACCACCGGCAGCGTGGGCATCATGACCGGCATCACCGTGGTCCGCGTGGGCGGCTTCATGAGCCGGTGCGGCGGCGTGGGCGGCGGCGGCAGCAGGTTCGGCGTGATCGGCGGCGGCGAGGCGCAGGGCGCCAAAGCTCACCAGACCCACACAGGCCAGCAGCGCGAAGATTCGTTTGAAAAGCGGGGAGAAGTTCATGGGGCTGATGCCTTATTTCAGCTTTTCGAGAACCGGCGCGGGCACGTCGTCTTTGAAGCCCAGCCGGCTCAGTTGGAGGGCGCGAACGTAGGCCACGATGGCCCACCGATCCGATACCGGCACCTGGCCGGCGTAGCCCATCATCGTGCTCTTGCCGTTGCTGATGGTGTTGAAGAGTTCGCCGTCGTTCATGCGAACGATGCGCTGGTCCTGAAGGTTCGCGACCGTGGAGGCCCCGAGCTTCTTCACGATACCGCCGGCGGCATCTCCCTGCGCGCCGTGGCACGGCTGGCAGTAGATGTTGAACCGCTCCTGACCGCGCTTGAGCAGGTCAGCCGTAACGGGCACAGGGTTGACTTCCACGAAGCCCTTCGCGTCGCGGCCTGTGTTCAACGGAGTTTCCTCCCAAGCGGTGTTGTTGTTGAATCCGATTGATTGGGCAATGGTGCCGCTGGGGAACGGACGGGACGATGCACCATCGGCGAATCCGCCGAACTTGGTGACCGTCTGCGGACGGAGCTTCGGCTGGATGTTGAGGTCCGGGAAGATCTCCGCCATGCGGGGCGGTTTGCGGGACTTGTCGCCCCGGAATCCGAGGACGGTCACCGCGCCGACCACGGCGAGGATAAAGAGGGTGAGAAAGTAGCGCATCAGTCCTCCACGAGTTCAATGGCCGATGCTCCCGACGCCTCGAGCAGCGCGCGGGCCTCGGCATACTTCGGATCTGCGGCCTCGATGCAGATGAAGAATCGATCGTTCGAGGCGCGTTTGAAAATCTCGCTGCTGAACAGCGGGTTGTAGAGCTTGGGAAGGCGGTTCAGGAGCAGCATGCCTCCCAGCGTCGCGAAGGCGCTGAGAAGAATGGTCAGTTCGTAGCTCACCGGGAAGGCGAACAACGGGGTGAACAGCGGCTTGCCGCCGACCACCAGACCGTAGTCGAACTTGTTCATGTACCAGATCATGGTCATGCCGGTGGTGAAGCCGGTGAAGCCGCCCACGAAGGTGAAGTAACCCACCTTGGACTTCTCCAGGCCCATGGCTTCATCCATGCCGTGGATCGGGAAGGGCGTGTAGACGTCCCATTTCCGATACCCGGCATCCCGAACCTTCAGGGCTGCCTCGAAGATGTCGGCCGCGGTGTCGTAGCGGGCCAGGATTCCGTAAGGTTTTGCGGATGCGCTCATCAGTGATGTCCTCCCTTCGCGCCACCCAGGGGATGGTGCGGGTCCGCCTGCGGGGTGACGCCCTTGACTTCAGAGATGGCGATCGCCGGCAGGAATCGGATGAACAGCAGGAACAGAGTCATGAACAGACCGAAGCTTCCCACGAAGGTGAAGACGTCGACCCAGGACGGAGTGAAGTAACCCCAGCTGGCCGGGAGGTAATCGCGGTGCAGCGAGGTGACGATGATGACGAAACGTTCGAACCACATGCCCACGTTCACGACGCAGGAGACGATCCAGACGAACCACATGGTCTTGCGGCACCACTTGAACCAGAAGAGGTGCGGGCTGATCACATTGCAGGTGATCATGCTCCAGTAGGCCCACCAGTACGGACCGAACGCGCGGTTCTTGAAGGCGTAGAGTTCGTAGGGGCTGCCGCCGTACCAGGCGATGAAGAACTCCATGCCGTAGGCGTAGCCGACGATGGATCCGGTCGCGAGGATCACCTTGCACATGAGTTCCACGTGACGGGTGGTGATGACGTCCTCGAGCTTGAAGAGCGTGCGGAGCGGGATCAACAGGGTGAGCACCATGCCGAACCCGGAGAAGATGGCGCCGGCGACGAAGTACGGCGGGAAGATGGTGGTGTGCCATCCCGGAACCTGAGACACGGCAAAGTCGAAGGACACGATCGAGTGCACGGAGAGCACCAGCGGCGTGCTCAAACCGGCGAAGATCATGTAGGCCTTCTCGTAGTTGCTCCAGTGGCGGTTCGAACCGGTCCAGCCGAGGGCGAACAAACCGTAGAAGAATCCGCGGATCCTGTTCTTGGCGCGATCGCGAAGGGTCGCGAGGTCGGGAATCAGGCCGATGTACCAGAACAGGAGCGAAACGGTTCCGTAGGTCGAGACCGCGAACACGTCCCAGAGGAGCGGCGAGCGGAACTGCGGCCAGATGTAGTTGGCGTTCGGAGCCGGGATCAAGTAACCGGGCATCAAGGCAAACCACACACGACCGGTGTGAACCACGGGGAAGATGCCTGCGCAAGCCACGGCGAAGAGCGTCATCGCTTCGGCGGCGCGGTTGATCGACGTACGCCACTTCTGCCGGAGCAGGAAGAGAACCGCCGAGATGAGCGTTCCGGCGTGGCCGATGCCGATCCAGAACACGAAGTTGGTGATGTCCCAGGCCCAGAAGGCGGGATTGTTCAGACCCCACACACCGACGCCGGTGGAGATGAGGTAGGCCACCAGGGCGGCCATCATGCCTGCGAGGCCGGCGGACGCGATGAACGCGGGCCACCACCAGACGGGCATTTGACCTTCGCAGATGCCGGCGATCGCATCGGTGATCCAGCCGAGGGAACGGCCGTTCAGCACCAGCGGTTCGCGCTCAAGACCCTTGGGAGGATCGGCGACCACGATTTTGGGTGGAGCCGCGTGCGACCCATGCGAGTCGTGCGCGGACTTCGCCGGAGCTCCGGCGGCGGAAATGGCGGCGGCTTTAGCCATTAGGCTTCTCCTTTCGGCGCGGTGACAACCGCGGCATGATGGCCTTCTTTTCCATGGCCGGATTCATCGGTAAAGGGGTCTTCGTCACGGAAACGCTTGTAGTCGCGCAGCGAATCCGGCTTTTCCTTGGCATCCGGCATCGCGGGATTCGGATTGCGGATGCGCGCCAGGTAGGTGACGCGGGGACGAATGTCGAGGAAGCCGAGCACCGTGTAGTTGCGCGGATCCTTCTTGAGCTTGGACACCGCGCTCTCGGGATCGAGTAGGTTGCCGAAGACGATCGCCTCGGCCGGGCAGGCCTGTTGGCACGCGGTCTTCACGCCACCGTCCGGAACCCGAACATTTGCGCTGTCGCGGGCGATGCCCTTCTGGGCGATCTTGGCCTGCTCGAGACGTTGCACGCAGAAGGTGCACTTCTCCATGACGCCGCGCATGCGGACCGAGACATCGGGATTCTTGACCAGCTTCACGATCTCCCATTCCGGAGCTTCGTTGCGGTTCTCCGCCAGCGGTCCCTTGTACAGGTTGCCGGTGTTGAAGAAGAGCTGATCCTGGGACTTCGCGTAATCGGTCTCGCGCTTGTTGTAGTCGAAGAAGTTGAACCGGCGGACCTTGAACGGGCAGTTGTTGGCGCAGTACCGCGTGCCGATGCAGCGGTTGTAGGCCATCACGTTCAAGCCCTCTTCGTCGTGCACCGTCGCATTGGCCGGACACACGCTTTCGCACGGAGCGGCTTCGCAGTGCTGACAGAACATCGGCTGCACCGCCATCTGCGGATCGGCCGAAACGTGCTCTTGGGTGACCTCGAGGTCGGCATCGTGGCTGTAGTAGCGGTCGATGCGCATCCAGTGCATTTCGCGGCCGCGGACCACCTGATCCTTGCCGACGATGGGGATGTTGTTCTCAGCCTGACAGGCGATCACGCACGCCGAGCAACCGGTGCAGGACGCGAGATCCACCGTCATTCCCCACTGGTGAACCTGAGACATGGTCTCGGGGTTCTGCTTGTAGGGGTGCTGGTAGATGTTCTTGATGCTGCCGTCTTCGTTGAACGGAACGTAGTGCGGCAAGTGCGCGTCGAGATCCATGCCCTTGGCAAAATCGGGCTTGGACTTGTACTGCGCGAGATTGGCTTCGCGGATGACCGGGCGGCCTTCCATCAGGCCGTGTTCCTGGGTCGTGCCGAGGAGCGACTTCTTCGAGGCCTTCTCCACCTTCGCGCCGGTCAGGATGTGACCGCCGGCCGTGGTGTAGAGGGCGTAGGCGTTGAATCCGCTTCCGGCGCCCACACGACCCACGCGGCTGCGGCCGTAGCCGAGCGCGAGACCGATGGTGTCGTCGGCAAACCCGGGCTGGATCCAAACCGGACCTTCCACGGTGACGCCGTTGACGGTGATGCGAACGCGGTGGTTCTTGAACTGACCGTCGTGCGCGTAGGCGCTGTCGTCGGTGTTGTAACGGCCGTCCTTCTCCTGCTTGCCCTTGCCGTTCTCGGTCACGCCGAGCTTCTTGCCAGTGGCCGGGGAGACGATGACAGCGTTTTCCCACACCAGCTTGGTGATGGGATCGGGCAGCTCCTGGAGCCAGCCGTTGTTCGTGAACCGGCCGTCGTCCACCTTGGAATCGCGGTAGAGAACGACCTGATAACCGGAGGCCGGAGCGGCAACACCACCCAGGGAACCCACCACGGAGGCGGCATCGAGGGAAGCGCTGACCGGATGCGCGGCGCTGTCGGCGAGGAAACCATCGTGCAGGAACTTCTTCCACGCAGCGTCGGTTTCGCCGGCGAGACCCTTGAAGGTTTCGCGAACGAGATCGTAGGGAGCGGGCTTCGCTTCGCCGAGGAGGCGGGCGAGGATTTCGATTTCAGTCAATCCACCGAACAGCGGTTCGATGAGCGGCTGAACCGGCACCACGGTGCCATCGCTGGTGCGACCGTCGCCCCAGGATTCGAGATAATGCGCAGCGGCGATATGCCAGGTGGCGAGCGATGCGGTTTCGTCCTCGTAGAACCCGAGGCGAACGACCGTCTTGGCCTTCTTGGCGGCGTCGGCAAACTTCAACGAGGCCGGCGCGTTGTAGGCGGGATTTCCACCGAGGATGACCATGGTGTCCACCGAACCCGCGTTCAGTGCTTCGGCCAAACCGGAGAGGCTGCCGGAATCCGCAGGCTGATTCGGCGAGCGGAGCAGAACGGTCTTGCCCATCGCGCCGAGCGCGTGGTTGAGGGCGAGAGCGATGAGGTGCACGGCGACCGGCTGGGTGTAACCCGCAACCACCACGGCTTCACCGCGGGCTTCCGCGAGATCCTTGGCGCATTCCTGAGCCCACTTGGCGGAGGCCGGAGAACCGGCGGAGAGCTTCTTGAGCGCGTCACCAAGTTCACCGCCCGGGATGAGGAAGGAGGCCACGTGGGCGGCGACCTTGATCACGTCCGACGGCTTCACGCGGAGGCGGTGATCAGCCTGGCCACCTGTGAGGGTGAACAGCGATTCCACCACGTACAGGCGGTTCATCGAATCGCCGGTCTTGCGGCCACGGGCGAACCCACGGGTGAGGCGATTGGAATCCTGTTCGGCACCGAGGATGTCGGCATCGAGGCTCAGGATGCGGCGGGCACCACCGAGCTGATAGTACGGACGAAGATCGGCTCCGAAGGCGACCGAAGCCGCGCTGCGCTGCACGTCGAAGTCCACCGGTTCATAGGTGGTCCAGCGGGCGCGCGGGAGCTTCTCGGCCAGCTTGGCCTGAAGACGCGCACGGGTCGGAGAGCTGCTGCGCTCGGCCAGGATCTGGAGGCCTTCGCCGCCGTTGGCGCCGAATTTCTTGGCCAGTTCCGCGAGGGCGTCGCGAACCTTTTCCACCTTCGCGTCATTGCCGGAGAGGGCATGACGATGGGCGCGGTCGGGATCGTACAGGTTCAGCAACGAGGCCTGAACCAGGGCATCCGTACCGGCGGAATCCGGGTGAAGATCGTTCGATTCGAGCTTGGTGGGGCGTCCGTCGGACGACTTCACCGCCAGGGGCACCGAGGTGCCGCGAATCGGCATCGAGGTGGCGAAATACTGCCATCCGCCATGGATGTAGTTTTCGGGCTGCTTGGCGAAGGGCGTGAGCACCTCTTCCGGACGGCGGCAACCGGCGGCGACGCCACCGAGACCGGCGAGCAGGAAGCTGGCGGACATCAGCTTCATCCAGTTGCGGCGGGACTCACCCTCGGGGGCGATGCTGGCGCCGGACGGGAACTCGCGTTCGAGCCACTGGCGGAATTCAGGCCGTTCCGCGAGCTGATCCAGCGAACGCCAATACTTCGGGCCGGTTTCCGGCTCGGGGCAGACAGGGGGAATCGTCTTCATCGGTGGCAGGTGGAGCAGCTCTGGCCGGGCTTCACGTTCCAATCGTGCACAAGTTGTTTGCCGTTGACGGCACCCTGCCAGTCGAGCTGGGTGACGAGATCCACCGGCCGGATCTTCTCCTCAGGAGCCCGGTGGCAATCGAGGCAGAAGCCCATTGACAGGGGCTTGGCGTGCTGCACTTCGTCCATGTGGTTGATCTGTCCATGACAGTGAACGCAGCTGATGCCGCGATTCACGTGCACGGAGTGGTTGAAATAGACGTAATCAGGAACCTTGTGGACCTGAACCCAGGGAATGGGCTTGCCGGTCTGGTACGACTCGCGGACCAGTGCCAGCTTCGGATCATCCTTCAGCACCAGGCTGTGGCAGTTCATGCAGGTGCTCGAAGCCGGAATGTTCGAGAACCAGGACTTCTCCACGGCCGAATGACAGTAGCGGCAATCGATTCCGAGCTGGTCGGAGTGGATGGCGTGGGAGAAAGCAATCGGCTGCTTCGGGGTATAGCCAACGCGCGTGTACTTCGGCGTCAGGTAGTACCAGACACCCGCACCGGCGGCGTTCGCGACCAGGACAGCACCCACCGCCACTTTGAGTGGCAGCGTGTTGGTCCATTTGGGGAAAATGAAGGACATCGCTCGGTTTTGCATCGCCCGATCGCCTCAACGCGGCCGCGTTGAACCCGACCCGGCTAGTTCATTCTTCTAATCCAAAACACCCGTCACACCTGTCAAAATAAGCCCGACTGCTTCGTACAGCCGTTTCTGAGTCGCGGTGGGAGGTGTGACAACCCGAAACTCGCCGCAGACCCAAGGTTTTCGGTCCGGTTATCGGCAGGATTAGTCGGCACCTGAATGCCAATCGTAATTCCGACGAACACCTGCACCCGCAAACACTCGTGAAAAAAATCACAAGCAACGGGTCCCGCGCAAGCGTTCATTCAATCTTCGTGAGGATGCGATGCAGGAATTGGACGGCGTGAAGAGGACGGTTCGAGGAGCTAATGATGTATTTATCTCACTGACGTTCAATGAGATGCGCGATCGGCTCTGCTGGCGCAATTGGGGCAGGAACGACAGCCATTGCCGCAGCCGGATTCTTCGGAATGTTTCGAACCATCGTGCGCATGCGAGTGCTCGTGCTCATCGTGAGGATGCACCTCCTCAAGGCGGAGTGAGGTCGCTCGTTCGGGACGCGTGGAAGCACCAGTGGATGCAGGATCGGCGTGGACTTGGGTGCTCGCAGGCATGGGAGAGATTGGAAAAAGATCTGAAAATCAGTGGGACATCGCCGCCAGACCGACCTGGAGGAAGGTCATGATCCCGGCACCCACGGCCAGCAACCAGATGCCGAGCCAGAGGGGATTGCGAGTGGGACCGTGTGCGTTGGATTCAGACGACCCGGCGTGGGAGTGCAGGGCGGAGGAAATCGAGCTGTTGGTGGTACCGTTCACGGGGCAGACCGTGACGGCTCTCGGACCCGGGCGCCAAACGGGGCTTGGCGCACACACGCCCGATCTTGGCACCGGTCACCGGACAAAAACGGTTCAACCTAAAAACGGCAGTTGAAGGGTTAAAAAAGTTGAAGGGTTGAAGGGGAAATCAGCCCCGCGGCGTGGCAACGCCTCCGTTTCGTGGGGCGGTAGGGCGGCGCTGCGCGCCGCCGAAACTCCAAAAACGACCAGCGACAGCGCCGTTGTTTTGAGATTGGAAACCGGGTGTCAGAAGGTGAAGACCGCTCGTGACTCACCCAGCAGATGAATGAATCGGAGACGTTTCCCTTGCTCCTTCTCCCTGCCCATCAGCGTTTATCTGCGTCGATCTGCGGTTCGAACTGCCGCTTTTTGGTTCAAGACTTGGGTGACACCAACAGGCGGAGGCTGTTCATCACCACCACCACGGTGCTGCCCTCGTGCGCTGCAACGCCCACCCAGAGCGGCAGCGCAGGAAACACCAGCGTCGCGATCGCCATGCAGGCCATGGTGCCCAGGGAGAGCACCAGATTTTGCCGCATCACACTCCGGGCCCGAAGGCTGAGGTCGCGCGCGTGCAGGAAGAGCTCCAGACGGTCGTTCATCAACACCACATCGGCCTGCTCCAGCGCGGCATCGGATCCGCGGGCTCCCATGGCCACGCCGACATCCGCCATCGCCAGCACCGGCGCGTCGTTCACGCCATCGCCGATCATCGCCACGGCCACACCGCCCTGCTTTAACTGCTGAACCGCCGACACCTTGTCATCCGGCTTGAGTCCGCTGCGAACGTCATCCACGCCCGCCTCCTTCGCCATGCGCTCTGCAGGACCGGAGCGGTCGCCGGTGAGCATAACCGTCTTTAATCCCGCGGAACGGAGTCGATCCACCAACCCCCGCGCCTCAGGACGCAGCTGATCGCGCAACAAAAGTCGGCCGAGACTTCCCGGCGCGACCAGCCAGGTTTCATTCATCGACTCCGGCGGAGGAGGCAGCGCGGCGAACGTGGAGGCCGGAAGAATCTCCTGCAGCAAATGCCGGTTGCCGAGGGCCACCACGCCGCGTTCGGTGCGGGAGCGGATGCCCTGCCCAGCGACGGTTTCGGTGGCTCCGGGGTCCTGCATGGTCACACCGCGTCGGGTGGCTTCGCGCACGATGGCGCGGGAAATGGGATGATTCGACAGCCGCGCGAGACCGCCCGCTGCGGAGAGAATCGCGGTCTCATCGCCCTCAAGGGTTTCGATTTGGATCACCCGCAGCGCGCCCTCGGTGAGCGTGCCGGTCTTGTCCATGGCGACCACGCGGACGTCCGCGAGCCGCTCCACCGCGGCCCCGCCGCGGAACAACACACCGTGACGCGCCCCGCAGGCAATGGCGGAAAGAATCGCCGACGGTACCGACAGCACCAGCGCGCAAGGCGACAAGACCACGAGCAGCGTCATCGCCCGGTACAGCGCGCTGGATCCATTCGGGCCGGAAAGAAACGGCGGAGATCCCAAGCCCAGCCACGCGACAAAGAAAACCGCGATGCACGCGGCGATGACCCCCGCGGTGTAGCGCGTTCCGAATCGATCGGTGAAACGCTGCGTGGGCGCCTTCTGCTGCTGGGCTTCGTGGATGAGTCGAATGATGCGCTGCAACGCACTGTCGCCAGCGCCGCGGAGGACGCGTCCCTCGATCACACCCCAAAGATTCAACGTACCGGCAAGGGCGGTGTCTCCCGGAGCTTTTGAGATGGGTTCTGATTCCCCGGTGAGCGTGGATTCATCGCACGCGCTTTGACCGCGGAGCACTTCGATGTCCACCGGCACCTGCTCTCCGGCGGTCACACGCAGGCGCTGACCGGGTTGGAGCGAATCGACCGGGACTTCGGTCTCGTGATCCGTGGATCCGTCGGGAGAGGAATCGAGTCGACGTGCCGTTTTTGGTGCACCCTTCAGCAGGGCATCGATCTCGCGTCGGGTGCGTCCCGCCGCATAGACCTCCATGGCGCGCGAGGATGAAAACAGGACCAACAGCAGGCTCCCCTCGCCCCACGCGCCCAAGCCTGCGGAGCCTATGGCGACGAGGAGCATGAGGAACTCGGTGTTGAACCGGAGTTCGCGCAGATCGGAGATCACCACCGCGGCCAGATCCCACGCGCCGCATCCGTAGGCCACGGCGTAGGCAGCCACGGTGGCGGGGGTGGACCGATCGTGAAACCACCAGCCGGCAAGCGCCCCACCGGTGCAAAGTGCCGCCCGGAGAGCCATCGGCTTCCAAGTTGCCCCGGAATCGCTGGCGTGGGCCTCACTCACAAGATTGAAACTCGTTTCGGACGTGCGCGACTACTGCGAGGGCAGTTGGCGTCGGAACTCGGTGGGGGATTCACCCACCACTTTTCGGAAGATGCGGTTGAAGTGAGTGAGCGACTGGAAGCCGGCTTCGTAGGCGACCTCGCTGACCCGTGCGTTCGGATTCAGCAGGAGGTTCTTCGCCTTCTCCACGCGGACGCGCGAGACGTAGTCGGTGAAGTTGAGCCCGGTGGCCTTCTTGAACAGCTTGCAGAAATAAAAGCTGCTCGTGTTGACCGCCTTCGAAACGGTGCCGAGCGAAAGCGGCTCGTCCTGATGCGCCGCGATGTACGCCTTGGCCCGGGTGATGACCGGCGGTTCGGCATTCTGTCCGGCCACCATCAACTGATTGCCGACGATGGAGAGATGCTGCGCGAAGATGCTCAGGAGACGCACCATCGCCTGGTACTGATCCGGCTTGAGCACGCGGGTGTGGAACCAAGCGTCCTCCAGTTTGGAAAGATCGGTCTTCAGTCCCCAGTCCAACAACTGCCGCGCGGTGCGGTCGAACTTGTCCTTGTTGGGCGGGGCGAGAAACACCTGACCGGTCTGGAGAAAGCCGACCAGTTCGTGTCCGAATCGAAGCGGAATGGCGGTGTCGCTCAACCCGGCAAAACACGTGACCGTCCGCGGACCCGCGCCAGGATTCTCGGCCACTTTTTCCTGCACTTCGAGACAGGCGGCGCACGTGCGGCTGGTCTTGGCCATCAGCGCGCAAAACGGATTCTCATGCGGGCTTTCCCGATGAACCGGCTGCCAGGCTTCAACCGGGCGCAACGACAACGGGAGACCCGTCGCATCGCCAAACGCTTTCTGGTAGTCCGCAAAAATTTGGGACTGCGACAACTGATCGAGGAGCGGATTAGACCGACTGGTAGCCACGTGCACAGGTTAGTGACCTTCGCCAGAAGGGGCAAGCGGAGCGATGCGGATCGGAATCCCCGCCGCCGCCTGCTGGACGACAGCCAGCCGATGGCGCGTAGCCTGCAAGCGGTCGAGCACCACTGCGGTGAGTCGCTTCATCAGCGCGAAGCCCAGCGCGGGATCATCCTCGCAGCGTTCGCGAAGATTCTTTCCGTCGAAGAAAAACAGGGTCACCGGCTCGATGGCGCGCGCGGAAAAATGCCACTGGTGGGGCGGAAACATCCACGACCAGCCAAGCACGTCGCCGGCCTCGAGCACCTGGATCTGCAGGGTCTTGCCGCTGGAAACCGCCTCGATCGCCACCTTGCCGCTGAGGATGCAGTAGAAGAAATCCGCTGCCTCATTTTCGGTAAAGAGCAGCGTCCCTTCCACGGCCGCCGTGCGACCGGCCACGCTGGCGAGTGTCTCCAGATGGTTCCAGGCCATTCCATGAAAGAAGGGCTGATGCGCCAGATTGGCTGCGGTCGGACGTAGGGGTTCCTTCATGGGCCTGAAGCCTGCATGGAATTCGGGGCTCTGCCCAGTCCGAGTTGTGGGTGCGATGCATTCCCAAAATCGGGTTCTGCTTGGCCAATCCGCGGTTTGCGGACCTGCAACCTGTGGGCGCATGGTCTCATCAGAGAACTGGAGAAGGCCTATGAAACCCCGAACCCCCGCCGACCCAAGCCGTCCCGCCCGACGCTCCAAAGCGGCGGCCACTCCGAGCCGCAAAATCCGATTCAAACTTCCCTACACCGAAGCGAAGGAAGTGTTCATCGCCGGCACCTTCAACGACTGGCATCCGGCCATGTTTCCGATGATCGAGTCCCGCTCCGGCGGATGGCACAAAGATCTGATGCTCCCGCCCGGGGTGCATGAATATCTGTTTGTTGCCGATGGCCGCTGGATCGCCGATCCGGGAAATCCCCAGACCACACCCAACCCGTTTGGCGGTGTGAATTCCGTGCTGGAAATCCCCACGCCGCGGGGAACGTCCGAGTAAGCCCACCCCTCTTCGAAGCCGCACACGAGTTCAACCATTTCATTCCAACCAGGAGCCCGCATGAAAGCAGTCAAAGCCCCCGCCAAACGCCGCCCCAGCCGAGCCACCGCCCGGATTGTGGTCACCGATCCCGCAGGACACCGGGTCGCCAGTGCGCCCGTCGTCGACCTTGCGCCGGTGCGGTTCAAGATGCGGAAAATTCTGGTGCCGGTGGATTTCTCCAATCCGAGCCAGATCGCCATCCGCTACGCCCGCCCATTTGCGGAGCAGTTCGGAGCGGCATTGACGTTGCTCCACGTAATTGAGCCGGTCGTTTACCCGGTGGAATTCGGCTACATGCCCATCGAACCGCAGGAAGCCGAGGAACAACGGATCGCCGAGATCCAGCGCCGATTGAAGCAACTGGGCAATGAGCTCGGTGCGACCGTACCGGTGCAGGCATTCGTGCGGGTGGGACGCGCCTGGAAGGAAGTGGTGGACACCGCGAAGGCGCAGGAAACCGACCTCATCGTCGTGGCCACGCATGGCTACACCGGACTGCAGCACGCGCTGCTCGGCAGCGTGGCGGAGAAGATCGTGCGTCACGCCCCCTGCCCCGTGCTGGTCGTCCGACCCGAGGAACACGATTTCCTCTGAGCGCTGGAGGCCGCCTCAAATTTGGTATCCGAGCAGCGTCAGCAGTTCATCAAGTGGGTTTAGAGTGTCAGTTGCAGCAGAAGAGTTGGAGTCAGTGCATCAACGTGTAGCAGCAAGGTGAGTCAACACAGCGGCACCAGCCCGGAAGGGTTGGTGCCGTTTTGCGTGTCCACCGTCGTTCGGACCGCGGGCTGGACCGCTTCATTGCATCCCCGGCTTGCAACAGGCAGGGGCTGACCGTTCACTCCGGGCACTCGCGGACTCATTTAATCCGCGCCCTTTACGGAACATGAAAAACTCCACTCCTCGCGTCGGCATCATCGGTGGCAGCGGCCTGTATCACATCGAAGGCTTCGAAAACCAAAAATGGGTCAAGGTGAAGACCCCGTTCGGCGATCCCTCCGACGAATTCCTGACCGGCACGCTCTGCGGTCGCGAAGTGGTGTTCCTCCCCCGGCACGGACGCGGCCATCGCATCCTGCCCACCGAACTCAACCATCGCGCCAACATCTGGGCGCTCAAGTCGCTCGGCGTGCAGTGGATCCTCAGCGCGAGCGCCGTCGGCTCGCTCCAGAAAAAGTACAAGCCCTGCGACTTCGTGCTCGTGGACCAGTTCATCGACCGCACCAAGCGCGACCTGGAGCATACCTTTTTTGGTAAAGGCATCGTGGCCCACATCGCCTTTGCCGATCCGATCTGCGAGGAGCTCCGCGCCCTGCTGCTCCAGGCGGCCAAGGCCTGCAAGGCCCGCGTGCACAACGGCGGCACCTACGTGAACATGGAAGGACCGGCCTTCAGCACGCGCGCCGAGTCGCAGCTGAACCACAAGTCGGGATTCGACGTGATCGGCATGACCAATCTCGGCGAGGCCCGCTGCGCGAGAGAGGCTGAGATCGCCTACGCCACCATGGCCATGGTCACCGACTACGACTGCTGGAAGACCGACGAAGCGCACGTGACCGTCGAGATGGTGATCGCCAACCTGAAGCGCAACGCGGCCACCGCGCAGGCGATCATCGCCAACGTCCTGCCCCGCATCCCAACCACGGCCGACTGGCCGTGCCACAGCGCGCTGCAGAACGCGATCATGACCGACCGCACCCTCTGGCCCGCCGCGACGAAAAAGGCCCTCAAGCCCATCCTCGCGAAGTACCTCTAAGCGCCGAGTCGAAGAGCTGATTTTTAAACCGCAGATGAACGCAGATGCTGAAGATTAAACCTAAAAACGGCAGTTGAAGAAGAGTTCAACCACAGATGGACACGGATGAACACAGATGGGAATGCGCGGAGCGGAAGGGTTCATAAATCATCCAGAAGATGAAACCGTTCGAGCCCGGTCGAACCACTCATCTCCTTTTCCATCTGTGTGAATCTGTGTCCATCTGTGGTTTCAACTGCCGTTTCTAGGTTGAAGGGTTGAAGAGGAAATTGGCTGTCTAGGTTAACGCTGAATTTCTCCCCCGCCGCACTCATTGCGGCATTCTTATCTGCGTTCATCTGCGTCCATCTGCGGTTCCTTCCTCCTTCAAGGCGCGGATTGCATCGCGGCGCGGTTTCGGAATTCTTCTCTGTCGTGACTTCCCAAACCGCCGCCCCTTCCTCCGGACCGGAACCGCATTTGGAACGGCGGCTGACCGTCCTGCCGGCAACGGCGCTGAACATGGCCAACATGATCGGCGTGGGGCCGTTCATCACCATCCCGCTGCTCATGTCCGCGCTGGGCGGACCGCAGTCCTTGCTCGGATGGCTCGTGGCGCTGGCCATCACCCTGCCGGATTCGCTGGTGTGGAGTGAACTCGGTGCCGCCCTGCCCGGTTCCGGTGGCACCTACCGTTGGTTGCGCGAGGGATTCGGCCCGCGCACCTGGGGACGCCTCATGGCCTTCCTCTTCATCTGGCAGTTCATCATCAGCGGCCCGATGGAGATCGCCTCGGGTTACATCGGCGTCGCCCAGTACCTCGATTACCTGTGGCCAGGAATGACCGCGGCGGGCGCGCTCACCCTCAAGGGCGGCGCGGTGGTGGTCGCCCTCGGAATCCTGAACATGGCCCTGCTCTGGCGGCCGATTGCGAGTCTGGGTCGGATGATGATCATTCTCTGGATCGGCGTCCTTCTCACGGTGGCCGTGGTGCTGGTCGGCGGAGCGATGCACTTCGATCCGAAGAAAGCCTTCGATTTCCCCCAGAATTCCTGGGCCTTCAGCTCCGGGTTCCTTCTCGGTCTCGGTGCCGCGGCGCGCGTGGGGTTGTATGATTTCCTCGGGTATTACGACGTCTGCTACCTCGGCGACGAAGTGAAAAACCCCGGCCGCACCATTCCCCGCTCCGTCGTGATGAGCCTGGTGGTGGTGGCGATTCTCTACGTGGGCGTCAACCTCAGCATCAACGGGGTGATCTCGTGGCGGGAATTCGTCCCGGCGGATCAGCATCCCGAGATTGCCAACTTCATCGCCTCGATTTTCGTGGAACGCCTTTTCGGCAAGACCGCGGCGAGCGTGTTCACGCTGATGGTGGTATGGACCGCGCTTGGTTCCGTATTTGCGTTGCTGCTGGGCTATTCGCGGATTCCCTATGCCGCGGCGAAGGATGGCACGTTCTTCCGCGTGTTCGGGCGCGTGCATCCGACCAAGCACTTCCCGCACGTCGCGCTGCTGGTGCTCGGCGTGCTGGCGATCGCGGCGAGTTTCGTTTCGCTGGGCGTGGTGATCGACACGTTGGTGGCGGCGCGGATCCTGATCCAGTTCATCGGGCAAATCATCGCCCTGGTGCTTCTGCGCAAACACCGCCCCAAACTCGAGCGTCCCTACGAGGTGTGGCTCTATCCCGTGCCGCTGGTAGTGGCCGGAATCGGCTGGCTGCTGGTCTTTGCCACCACGCCGGCGAATGTCATCGGATTCGCCCTCGGCGCCCTCGCCATCGGCGTGGCCGCCTACTTCGCATGGGCCAAGGTCACCTCCCGCTGGCCGTTCGAGACCCAGCCCAACGGCAAGGGTTGAGCTCCCCGCCCCGGGGCCGGGAGCCCACCATCGGGGTGCACTATTTCTGGTACGCGGGGGCGTCGGGTTTGCCGTTGGAGATGAGGTAGGCGAGCAGGTCCAGGATCTCGCCCCGGTCGAAGGTGTTGAGCAGACCTTCGGGCATCGGGGAGATCTTGGAGGCCTCGCGCGATTTCACGTCGGACTTCCGGAGCTCGCTCTTCCCGCCGTTCAGCGGGTCGGTCAACACCACCAGCTTCTCCGCGCCGTCTTCCAACAATCGGCCCGTGATCTCGTCGCCGTTCTTCATCGTGAAGGTCATGGCCTGGTATTGCTCCGAGATGACCAGGCTGGGCTCGGTGATAGATTTCAACACATCCAGCGGCGCGTAACGCGTTCCCACGCCGGTGAGGTCGGGGCCCACCGCGCCGCCCTGGCCGTTGAACTGATGACACGCACTGCACTGGGCGAGTCCGTAGAGTTCACGTCCGCGAACAAAGTCGCGTCCCCGCGCCAGCTCAGGCAGGGCGGAGGCGAGGTCCGAGGTCTTCCAGTCCTTCACCACCGGGCGCACCCGGGCCGCGCGGGCGGGCACGGACACGGGCTCGCGACCCGTGATCACCAGGGCCAGTTCGCCCTTTTCGTTGTCGGACAATCCCTCCACGACTTCCTTCCGCAGGTTCTTGAGGAAGTTGTCGAGGCTCGCGCCGTTGCCGGGTTCGAGTCCCACGTCCTTGAACCAACCGACGAACGTCTCGGGATGACGCACGCTGCGGCTGACGAAATAATTGCCGCCGTTGGGATAGGTGGGGCCTCCGTTCACCTGCGCGGGCCGATTGAACCAGGCGAAGTAGCGTCGGCGATCGTCGATCGACCATCCGCCCTTCACCTTGCGCAGCACGACCTGGTAATGCAGCTGCTCCTCCTGCGTTTGCGCGGCATCGCGCAGGTCGAGGATCTTGCTGATGATTCCCGGCGCATCCAACGCGACGAGGAGCTGGGAGAGCTCGCGGTTCAACGCCCACGAGGCGGCGGGGAATTGCTTGCCGAGTTTTTCGATGGCGAGGGGCTTCACGGCCTCGGGAATTCCATGGCGCGCGAAGCTCACTTCGATGACGCGGAGTTTGTTGAGCTTCCATTCCTCATCGAGCGTATCGAGCGGCCAGCGCGTGAGGGCCTTCAACGCGGGGAGCTGGTCCTCGTCGGATCCCAGGCGGGCCAGGGCGAGCAGCGCGGTGAGTCCGGCGCGGGGCTCGACGGCTTCGATGGCCTTGTCCCGCCACGCGGACACGGGCTGCGATTCCAGCGCCACGCGCGCGGCGAAGCGGATGTGGCGGTTGGTGGAATCGAGTCCCGCCCAAATTCGAGGCAGGGCGGTTTCATCCTCCTTGGAATGGAACTTCTCGAGGTCGCGACGCACGCGACAAGCCGCCTGGGCCGGGGTGACCTGCAGGGTGCGGACCACCGCCGGATCGGTGCGCTCGGCGCCGACGTAGCTGACGCGATACAACCCCGCCTGCGTGCCGCGTCCGCCGATGGTGAAGTACATCGCCCCGTCGGGTCCGACTTCGAGATCGGTCACGTTCAGCGGCTTGCCCTGGACGAAGGGTTCCACCGTGCCGGAGTAACTCGCGCCTTCTTCGCGCAGGTGAACGGCCAGGATGCGTCCGTAGCTCCAATCCATCACGAACATCGCGTGCTGGTACTTGGCCGGGAACCGCGCGCCGGTACCGAACCGCACGCCGGTGGGGGATCCGATGCCGACGTTCACCACGGGCGGAAGCGAATCGGCATAATACTCTGGCCACTTGGCGGAGCCTTCGCGGAAGCCCTGATCGCCACCGCTCACGATGTGGTACACGCGGATGGGCCGGTACCAGGGGGAACCCCAATCCCATTCCATGTCGGAATCGAAGCCGAAGAGTTCGCCATCGCGGTTGAAGGCGATGTCGTAGGTGTTGCGCTGACCCGAGGCGAAGACTTCGGCCTGTCCGCCATCTCGATCGAGCCGGACCACATAACCTCCGGGAGGCTTGCGTCCGGCGCCGAACCCGTTGCCGTCCTCCATCCGGGGAAGCACGAGGTCGTCGGCAAAATGCTTCACCCGCGTGGTGGAGGTGGTGTCGCCGGGCAGATCCACGAAGTTGCCGCAAACCACGTACAGGTGGTCGTCGGGTCCCTTCACGATTCCGTGCGCGCCGTGTTCGCCCGGGCCTCCGACCCATTTGCGGAGCAGTTCCACGGAGTCGTATTGATCGTCGCCGTTGGTGTCCCGCAATCGGTACAGGTGATACCCCTGCGGTCCCTGCCCGTTCACATAGAGCGAATCGTAAGCGTAGAGCAGTCCCATGGCGCCGGACACCGGAAGGTCAATGGTCTCCACTTTCGCCACATGCCCAGCGGCATCGAGCGTGATGCGT
The DNA here is from genome assembly GCA_947454705.1 of Verrucomicrobiota bacterium. Classification (GTDB taxonomy): domain Bacteria; phylum Verrucomicrobiota; class Verrucomicrobiia; order Limisphaerales; family UBA9464; genus CAIVQB01. The sequence continues at coordinate 65,059 of CANGKZ010000016.1, read as the reverse complement.
TCCATCGGCTCGCCGCCCTGGGGGCTCACGATGAGGCGTCCCTTGGCATCGACGGTCATGCTCACCCACGATCCTTCCTCGGGCTGGGCCGATCGAAGCAGTTCGACTTTGAATCCTTCGGGCACGCGAATCGATTCCGCGGCCATGGCCACGGCGGGTCTGAAGACATCGCCCCAGGGCTGCACTCCCACCGCACCGAGGGATTTCACCGCGGCCCACTCGTTGGTGGTGGAACCGGTCTGCCACGAGGCGTCGCTGACGATCCACTCCGACTTCGCCCCCGGCTTTGGGTTCACGAGTTCCACGCGAACCAGCAATCCCGCCGCGCCGCCATTGTTGCGGGCGGTGACTTCGAGGGTCGCGGTCCCGGGTTCAACCTGATTCAGCGTGGCGTAGCTGGGGCGATCGGGCCGGTTGCTGCGCGCGACGATTTTCCCGTTCAGTCGCACCTCGGCTGCATTGTCGGCGGCCACGCTGAACCGGATCCGCTGCGTCCGCGGGGGAATGGTGAACGCCTTGCGGAAGTACCGCGTTTCCTTGTCGGTGGTGGTTTCACCCCAGATCCACTCGGGCGTCTGGGCGATGGCATGAACCGAAGCCAGGGCGGCGCCGATCCAAAGGAGACCTCGGACGGAAAAGGGAAAAGGCCGGAAGTGCATGGGAATGGGAGGTGAAACTACGAGACCGGACTGACCACGAAAAGGACCGACTATTCAAAGCGCCACGCGGAACCAAGCGCCCGATCAGGCATCCGCGGCAGGAAGATCCGAGGGTTGGTTCCAATTTTGGAGCAGTCCCGTCTCCGACGATTGGAGCGGATACTCGATCATCCACCCGTCGCGAATTCCCTCCCGGACCCAGGCATTGACCGCCAGCTCGCCCTGCGCGATTCGGCGGCGAAGGGAGGCGAGGCCGCCGACCGGATACACGGCCGCGAGCGGCTCCAAGCGGTCGGCGAGGTTTGCCACCACGCCGATCCTGGGGCTGGTTTGCGCAATCCGGGCGCGGAGCCAGTCCGCGGTCATCGCGGGAAGATCCACTGCCACGACAAGGACGTGGGTTTCACAGGGGAGCGCCGCGGCAAGGGCCTGTTCGAGCCCCGCCAGAGGCCCCAGATCGGCAACGGAATCACGGACGAGGCTCACATCGAACGGAAGTTGATCCCAGACGCCCCCGGCCGATTGGACGCCGGCTGAAACGATCCGGCGTTCGACCCCGCACTCCTTCAAAACCCGGAGTTGCCGCAGCAGGAGCGGCTCTTCCTGAATCACGATGCCCGCCTTGTCGCGTCCCATGCGACTCGATCGGCCACCGGCAAGGACCACTCCCAAAACCCCGGGAAACCGGGGCCTCGGCGTGCTCAACTCCACACTTGCCAAGCATTTCATGGTCGGCTTTGCTTCCACCTAATCCGTTTCCGAGTAAAACTAAAAAATTCTCCCATCCCTATGAAGTCAATGATCCAGTGGGCCGCTGTGGCCGCCATCGCTCTCTCCGCCTCCACCCTCCGCGCCGACAGCGGCAAGGAAGTGACCCTGAAGGGCGAGGGCAAGTGCCTCAAGTGCTCCCTCCACAAGTCCGACACCTGCCAGAATGTCGTCGTGGTGAAGAAGGGTGAGAAGGAAACCACCTATTTCCTCGTGGGCGACGTGAGCAAGGCCTTCCACAAGAGCCTCTGCAGCGGCCCGGCCAACGTTTCCGTCACCGGCGTGTGCGAGAAGAAGGGTGAAAAGCTCGAAGTCACCGTCGCCAAGATCTCCAAGGTCGAAGCCAAGTAATTGGTTGTATCGATTTTGATTCAACCCGCCTCCGGTTCCACCGGGGCGGGTTTTTTCGTGCCCAGCGTTGAACGCGGATAAATTCAGATGGGGAACGAGGGGTTTGCCATCGGGTATGGAGTACCGCGTTTACGGGGCTTTGCTGTTGGACAGTGAATCAAGCGTAGGGTGGGCTTTAATCCTCGGAAGATCTCTCAAACGCTTCTCCGAACCGTCTGAAGACGGGACTTCAAACGATTGAGCAAACCCTCGAGGCAGCGTCGGATTCCCCTTCAACGCTTCAAATTTTTAACCCTTCAACTACCGCTCTAAAGTTCACCCTTCAACTTCCGCCAACTCACTGAGCCTCTGCCAGGCGGCGCAGGTAATCCCACGTGTAGATCCCGGTGGCGTGACCATCGCCCCAACGCGGGGCAAGGCCGTATCCACCCACTTCGGAAACTCCGGTGAGAACAAAGGAATGGTCGGTGTAGGGCCGCGCGGGGGCCTTGTACACCTGGCCCATCACATCGGTCTCACCCATGCACGCGGCGCACGGACAGAACCGCCGCAACGTTTCGAGCGGGATGAACGATTCGCCGCCGTTGTCCCACTTCAGGGCGAGCTCGGAGGGGAAGGTGGTGATGTCGATTGGACGCACAGGCCAAAGCGTCCCCGCGGATTGGGCTTCTGTCCATCGACGATGTGCAATTCCACGGCGTCCAATGGGCTGCACTAATCTAACCATCAGGTGCAATTGACCGGTGGAATTTAGCCAAAACTTGGCGGATTTTGACCCGTTTCACGCTTTTGCATTGAAAGGCTTGCCGTACCGGGGGTGGTTCGTTTTTCTTGGGTTGCGTGTTGAAGAGCTACGATCCTAACGGCTTTTTCGACGAGATGGCCATCGCCCCCGGCCAGCTGCGTCCTCACTACGAAAAGTTCGCCCGCCTGTTCAACGAACTCACTCCTGCGGAGTTCGATGAGAAGCGCCGTGCCGTGGACCTCGCCTTCCTACGGCAGGGCATCACGTTCAACGTGTATGGCGACAAACAGGGCACGGAGCGGATCTTCCCCTTCGACCTGATCCCGCGGATCATTCCCGCCAAGGAGTGGGAACACCTCGAACGCGGCCTCGTCCAGCGCATCACCGCGCTCAACCTCTTCCTGCACGACATCTACCACGACCAGAAGATCGTGAAGGATGGCGTCATCCCGCCGTACTACATCCTCTCGGGAAAACATTTCCGACGCGAGTTCGCGCACTTCAAGGTCCCCAAGGACATCTACATCCACATCTGCGGCACCGACCTCATCCGGGGCGGCGACGGCACCTGGATGGTCCTCGAGGACAACGGCCGCACGCCTTCCGGTGTCAGCTACGTGCTGGAAAACCGGCGCGCGCTCAAGCGTTCCTTCCCGGGCATGTTTGAAGCCATCGGCGTCCGCCCCGTGGACCAGTACCCGCAGGAGCTTCTCAAGACCCTGCAGCACATCGCCCCCGCCGGCGTGGTGGATCCCACCGTCGTGCTGCTGACCCCGGGTGCTTACAACTCCGCCTATTTCGAACACACCTACCTGGCCCGCCAGATGGGCATCGAGATCGTCGAGGGACGCGACCTGCTGGTCCGCGACGCCCGCGTGTACATGCGCACCACCAAGGGCCTCCAGCCGGTGCACGTGATCTACCGCCGCATGGACGACGACTTCATCGATCCCACGGTCTTCCGCCGGGACTCCATGCTGGGTGTACCAGGTTTGATCCACGCCTACCGCTCCGGCAACGTGAGCCTGGCGAACTCCATCGGCACCGGCATCGCCGACGACAAGGTGATGTATTACTTCGTGCCGAAGATGATTAAGTACTACCTCGACCAGGATCCCATCCTGCCGAATGTGCCCACCTATCTGGCGAGCGAGGAGGCGGACAAGAACTACATCATCGAGAACATCGAGAAGCTCGTGGTGAAGGCGGCCAATGAATCCGGCGGCTACGGCATGCTGATGGGGCCGAAGTCCACCAAGGCCGAGTGCGACGACTTCCGCGCTGCGGTGCTTCGCGACCCGCGCAATTACATCGCTCAGCCGATGATCTCCCTCTCCACCCACCCCACCCACACGGGCGATGCGAACTTCGCGGGACGGCACATCGATTTGCGACCGTTCATCCTCTACGGGGAAAAGACGGTGATTGTTCCCGGGGGCCTCACCCGCGTGGCGCTGCGCGAAGGTTCCCTCGTGGTGAACTCCTCCCAGGGCGGCGGCAGCAAGGACACCTGGGTCCTGTACGGCGACGAGTAATTCCACTGCAACCGCCCCGACCTGATTTCCCATGCTCTCCCGCGTTGCCAATTCGCTCTACTGGATGTCCCGCTACATCGAGCGCGCCGAGAACACGGCGCGCATCGTGGACACCACGCTGCAGCTCCTGCTCGACTCCCGTCATCTCAACGACGCGCAGCTCGCGGCCCACTGGATGCCCATCATCCAGGCCACCGGCGACGAGACCCTCTTCGGCCAGTTGTTCCCGCAGGCCAATGGACACGCGGTGACCGACTTCCTGGTGTTCCATCCGGCCAACCCGAATTCGATCTTCACCTCCATCTCCCAGGCGCGTGAAAACGCCCGCATGGTGCGCGACCAGATCACCGTCGAGATCTGGGAGGAACTGAACCGCCTCTACCTCTTTCTCAATTCCCCGCGCGCCCGCGAAGTGTGGGACGACAGCCCGTTTGATTTCCTCCAGCAAGTGAAGGCGAGCTCGCTGCAGCTGGTGGGAATTGTGTTTGCCACCGTCGTGCACAACGAAGGCTGGCACTTCATGCAGGCGGGAAAATTTTTGGAACGCGCCGACCAGACCACGCGCATCCTGGACGTGCGACATGCCTCGCTTCCGGTCAAGGGACTCCCTCCCACGGTCAGCCAGGCCGACGCCCTCGAATGGAGCGCCGTCCTGCGCTCCTGCTCCGCATGGGATGCCTACAAGGATTTGCACGGCGGCGACGTGAGCCCGGTGAAGGTCGCGGAGTTTCTGTTGCTCAGTGACAATTTCCCCCGCTCGGTGCGCTTCTGCGTGGAGGAACTGGATCATTCCCTCCGGAACATCTCCGGCGTGCCGGCGCGGCGCTTCAGCAACGACGCCGAAAAGCTCTCGGGCCGTCTCCTGGCGGAACTCGAATTTGGTACGATCGACGAAGTGTTCACCGCAGGTCTCCACGACTACCTCGATCTCCTGCAGATCAAACTCGGCAACATCGGGGCTGCCATGTTCAACACCTACATCTTCCAACCCTTCGTGAACATGGAGGACGAGATTCTGGTGCAGCAGGAGTTCCAGCAGCAGCAGTCGCGCGGTTGAATTCCCCCCTTCGCTGGAATCCCCGTCCCGCCTTGGAGCCGCGTAAACACGGCACTCCACATGACTTCGTGCGGGATCGACTTTGATCCCGGCTTCGCGGCGTCCGTTCTTGTCGTCGTTGATTCGACTCCGTAGTCTGCGAGAAGTTACTCCGCCCCCCTGCCATGAATTCATCCACACGTTTCAAATTGTTCCTCATGATGGTGCTCGAGTTTTTCATCTGGGGCGCCTGGCTCCCGTTGATCTTCGGCTACCTCCCCAGTCTGGGATTCACCGCGGGGCAGCAATCGCTGATCCTGAACGCGTTCCCGATCGCCGCGATCGTGGGCATGTTCTTCAGCAATCAATTCGCAGACCGCAATTTCGCCGGTGAGAAGTTCCTCGCCTTCAGCCATCTCGTGGGCGGCCTCGCGATCCTCGGATGCGGATTCGTGAAGGGCTTCTGGCCGTTCTTCGGCCTGATGCTGGTGCACTGCCTCCTGTACGTGCCCACCATCTCGATCACCAACGCGATCGCCTTCGCCAACATGAAGGATCCGCAAAAGGAATTCGGCATCGTCCGCATGGGCGGCACGATCGGCTGGATCCTCGCGGCCTGGCCGTTCACCTTCATTCTCGTCGATTGGGCCAAGGTGGATGCCGCCAAGCCGGAAGGCCTCGTGGCCTGGGTCGGTGCCGTGCTGGCCAACGGCCTCAGCGGTCAGCCGCTGCAGGACGCCACCAAGTGGACCTTTGTGGTGGCCGGTGCCGCCTCGCTGATCCTCGCGGCCTTCAGCCTCGCGCTGCCCCACACCCCCGCCAAGCCCGCCGCCAAGGGCGAAGGCCTGGCCTGGCTCGCCGCCGTCAAACTGCTCGCCCATCCGTTCGTGCTCGTGCTCTGGCTCGTCACCTTCGTCGATTCCTTCGTTCACAACTGCTACTTCAACTGGGCCGGCACCTTCCTCGGCAGCAAGTCGGTGGGCATCGCCGGCAACTGGATCATGCCGGTCATGAGCATCGGCCAGATCGCCGAAATCCTCACCATGTTCGTCCTCGGCGCGACGCTGAAGAAGCTCGGCTGGCGGACCACGATGGTGCTCGGCGTGCTCGGCCACGCCGTCCGCTTCGGTGTCTGGGCCTTCCTCCCAAGCGCCCAGGGCCTGATCATCTTCATCCAGGTGATGCACGGCATCTGCTACGCCTTCTTCTTCGCCACGGTCTACATCTTCGTGGACGAGCATTTCCCGAAGGACATCCGCTCCAGCGCCCAGGGTCTGTTCAACCTCATGATCCTCGGCATCGGCGCGCTGGTCGCGAACTCGATCTGCCCCGCCCTCATCCAGCAGGGCTACACGGTGAACAACGTGACCGACTTCAAGGGCCTGTTCCTCGTGCCGCTCATCTGCGCTGCAGCAGCCGCAGTGGCGCTGATCGTGTTCTTCCACCCGCCCACCAAGGCGGTTCCCAAGGTCGGTGGCGGTTCCGCCCCGGCCCACTGAGCCAACCCCTCCTCCAACAGAATCCGCCATGAATCGCCGACAATTCCTCGCCGGTTCAGCGGTTGCCGCAGCCGGTACCTTTTTTGGTACCGGCTGCGCTGTTTCGTCGTCCGCATCCGCGACGAAGGCACCGCTGTTTCAGATCAGCCTCGCCGAGTGGTCCTACCACAAGGCGTTGTTCGGGCGTCAGATGTCGCATCTGGATTTTCCAAAAGTGGCCCGACGCGAGCACGGCATCGACGCCATCGAGCTGGTAAACCAGTTCTTCGCCGACAAGGCGACCAACGAGGCGTATCTGGCGGAGTTCAAACGCCGTGCCGACGGGGAGGGCGTGGGGATCAAGCTGATCATGTGCGACGACGAAGGGGCCCTGGGGCATCCGGATCCCGCGCTGCGTCAGCTGGCGGCGATCCAGCATCGGAAGTGGGCCGATGCCGCGGCTTACTTCGGGTGCCACAGCATCCGGGTGAATGCCGAGGCAGGCCGCGTGGGAACGCCCGAGGAACAGCAGAAGCGCGCCGCAGAGGGGCTGCGCATGCTCACCGAGTACTGCGCCGATCTGGGATTGAACTGCATGGTGGAGAACCACGGCGGGCTGGCCTCCAACGGCCAGTGGCTGGTCGGTCTCATGAAGCGCGTCGACCATCCCCGGGCGGGTCTGCTTCCGGACTTTGGCAATTGGTACGACTACGACCGTTATCTTGGCGTGACCGAGATGATGCCCTACGCCCACGCCGTCAGTGCCAAGGCGCATGAGTTTGATGCGTCGGGCAACTGCGTGGAGACCGACTACCGCCGGATGATGTCGATTGTTCTCAAGGCCGGATACCATCGGTGGCTGGGCATTGAGTACGAGGGGGAGCATCTGTCCGAAGCCGAGGGGATCAACGCCACCAAGCGGTTGCTGGAGCGTCTGCAGCAGGATCTCGCCGTCGCCAAGGTCTGAGCCGAGGCCACGATTGTTCCAAATCTGCGCCGGACGCTTTCGCTGTTCCCGAGCCTGGGAATCCAGCGGAATTCCCGGGGAAAGTCGGCCTGCAGGTCCCGGTTTTGAGGAACTTCGGGTTCCCTTGAATTGTTGATCCGAAAAAAACCCCTTGCGCACTCAGGGGTCCGTCGAGTTTATTGCCCGCCCACGGAAGGCTGTGTAGCTCAGTTGGTAGAGCAGCGGATTGAAAATCCGCGTGTCGCCAGTTCGATTCTGGCCGCAGCCACCATTTTCCCCCGCAATCACTTACGGGGGAAATCCTATCTAGTGCTAACGCGCAGTGCTAACACCCGACCCCGTGTTTTAGGTGTTTGCGGGTGTCGAAAGAGTGCCGACTTTTTCAGCAGTTCAGAGGCCTCGGTTCAACCTAGGCGGGCATTCCACAGTCGGAAGTGATCCCACAGACTTGCGTGGACTTCACTTTTACCGGATTCGTTGCCTAATTTTGGAACACCGTCGAGCACGCGGAGCACATCCAAGGGGATTTACCCGAGCCAGTGTGGGAAAGGCTCATAAGCGCGTAGGCAAGCCACATCACGACGACGATTCCGCCTAGAAAAACCGAGAACGCACCGAGTAACGCGCTGAATAGCGCAAAGACGACATGAAGCAGCCAGACGGGTTGATCGCGGTTCCGCTGTTGGACTGTCACGCGGGCGCAGTGTGGACAAGGGGCTAGTTTTTCCTCGATGACGTTCATCCTTTCGCGCTGGTTACCCGGGCCCGCTCAGTTGGTCAAGGTGTTCGGGTCCAGCGGAAGGAATCGTTCCAGCAGAACCTAAGCCGTCAAAGCCCCATCGGCATCTTGGTACAAAAGCTCAGCCCGTGCGCGCCTGTGATTCCTCTCCCATGATTCGTCTACTGAGTTTGTGGACATTTCAGCAAAGAGTTTGTCGCTAGGAATCCGTTGGACTCGTCCCTGCATCGGAAAGGGGTACCCCCGGAAGGACCCGTGTCACGGGGGCTCCCCGGCGGTTCGGGTCCTTGGACGGGTACCGGCATCACTCGGGTGACGTGACCGACACGCCGCGCTAGTCATAGGCCCTTTGGGCAAATGTCCACAAATTCCCCGATGGTGTTGGGATGGTCTAGGCGTTGGTCGAGTGCGTGTTATCAGCCCGGTCCCGGCGCGTGGTCGCCTCGTGGACGCGTTTTGATCCCGCAGCCCTGACAACGGAGCCCGCCCGGGTGTCGAGGCGCTGGTGAGGCTTTGGCGTCATGGCTCCGTGTCTTCCGCATGGATGTCCGGGGCTGCATCGGTGAACCGTTGGAACTCGCCTTTGAAGTCGAGGGGGACAGGCCCACACTCGCCGTCACGCTGCTTGGCGATAATCAGTCTAGGCTTCACCTTCGGGTCGCTTCGGTCCCGGTGGAGGAGTCCGACCAAGTCCGCATCCCGTTCGATCTGTCCCGACTCGGCAAGGTCGCAAAGCGCGGGGCATCGGAGGGGAGCCGCGTCCCCAGTTCCTGGCCTCCGGTCCTCTGAGTTCCTGTTGACCTGAGCAAGCGCAACCATTGCCACACCGGTTGACACTGCGCACGCCTTGAGCGCGCCCGATACCTCGGCGACCTCGTACGTCTTTTTCTCGTGCTTCCCGTCGGCCCGCAGCTTTTGCAGGTAGTCCACCACAACCAACTTCACCTTATGCTTTCTCACGGCGGCCCGGATGGACGCGACCACTTCGGACACGGATGCGTTCCCGATGACGTTTTGGAAGTGAATCGGAGCGTTGGCAATGGTGTCTTGGGCGAGTGCGTAACGCTTGCGCTCGCTACCGCTGAGGTTCCCAGACTTCAGAGCGCCAAGCGGAATCGTTCCAACGTCCGCGATGAGGCGTCGCATAAGGGCCTCGTTCGACATTTCAGCCGTGACAAAAAGCACAGGGATTCCAGCGGAGAGGGCGGCCTCCCGTGCGAAGTTGAGGCCCAAGGCGGTTTTCCCGATTGAAGGCCTCGCGGCGATGATGGCCATTTCCCCGAATTGAAGCCCGTCGGTGAGTTTGTCGAGGCGCTGAATCCCGGTGGGAATTCCTGAGAGCAAACCCTTCCGCCGACGCTCGCAGGCCTGCTCCATCTGCTCTGCGTGTCTCTTTAGGACGTCGCGAGAGGTGGCAGTTACCGATCGCGTTCGGGTGTTCTCGCTGATGACGGCTTCCATCTTTGCCATCGTCTGAGTGACAGGCTTGGTGGTGTCCGAAACGTCTTCGGCAATCTTAAGAGCGGTGTCCCGAATTGTGCGGCGGCGCTGCGTGTCAGCAAGACCCTGACGGTAGAAGTCCCAGTTAATCGCATTCGGGGTTGTATTTAAGGCCGTGTCCCACATCGAGACCGGAATGGGTCTGTCTCTATACCTCAAAGGCCATGCCCGCTGCATCGCTTCCTTGGACGGTCTCACGTTGTCGGCGAGGAGCGTCAACGCGATTTCGTAGCTGTCGTGAATCTCGGTGTTTGTGAGGAGATCTAGAGGAACGGCAGCTGCAATGTCTGAGACGATTGCTAAATTGCCCTTGAGACAACAACCAAGTAGGCCGAGCTCGTCGGTTTCGTTGTAGAAGGCCAACGATGCCGCGTTGGTTGCGCTCATCGCAATGACCTCCGGTAGTCCCCTTCCAAGTCGTCTTCCGTCCCTACGGCCCCCGACAACCCGGGCAGGGTCACGCCTAGATCCTCCCAGCCTTTGTCGTTTAGATAGGTGGTGGGGTGGGGGATAAAACGTCCGCTTTCCTTGGTCCAATCGTGAGACGTGGAACGCTTTTGGATGTCGGCAAGAATTCGCGCCCTGATTTCGGGTGACGGTTTGAGGCGATTCCATGCCTTTTCCGCTCGCTGACGCTTATCCTTCCGGGGGTACTCCGACCAAAATTCGTCGAATCCATCCAGCTTCTTCCCCCGGGGGGCTGAGGGGGTAGTAGAAGCTGAAGAAGAAGAGGAAGTAGAAGAGCCGTCGCCCAACCCTTCACCAAAGGGGGGCATTGGTGATGGGTTTGGTGCGCTTTTGTTTTCCTCCGTCCCTGCGGACATGGTGGGTTTCGGGAACCTTGTTGGATCGCCTTTCCGAAGTCGCACGTGCTCGTCCCGCACCATTCGCGCGGAATACCAGCATGGCCCCGGGCCTGGCTGAATCAGGGTGACCGGATCCCCAAGCACCCGACCGTGCCGAGGTGTGAAAACGAATTCCGGGACCGTCGAATCGGAGCCTTTCAGCACACCGACGGACACCAGTTCCCGGATGGATTGCGCGCTCACACCGGAGGCCCGTTGCAAATCCTTCAACGGCCAACGACAGACCCCGTACTCGTTGGAATCGTGAAGGACACAGAGAATGTCCATCCATGCCCCACGTGCGGCCTCGGTGCATCGCCGGAGGGCGGAATCGCTCCGCCAGTCGCCCGGGTAGAATTGAAAGGAAGGTCGCTTCATGGCACTACCTCCGCTGCCCCGTCGCCATCATCCTTGCGCAATGCGTCGAGGATCTCGGAAACATTCGGCGCGCTGGCGTCGCGTGGTCGGAATCGAACCGTTCCCGCCGCAAGATCATAGAACGCGGTCGGCGCGCCAGTGTCCGGCATGGTGTTGGCCGGTGCGGTGTAGGTGTTCACTTGGATCCCCCTTCCGGTGCGGCGCTGCGCTTTGGTGGTCGGCGTGGGATCCTGGCCCGAAGTTTCCCGGCCCAAGGTCGGCGTTCCAGCTGATTAAAGAACTCTTCGGACAGTAAGGACCGCCCGGCGGATCTGAACGCGGCGGCAAATGGATGCCAGCTTGGTTTCACTAGCTCGCCCTCCGGATGGATTGCCTGAGTTCATCACCGAGAACGTCCAAACGGTGGACTGCCGCCCGATGCTGGCGACGTAAGGTTCGAAGTCGTTCCCGAATTTGAGCTGCGCGCTGATTCTCGGTCACGATCGCAAGTTGAAGGAACCTCGTGACGATCTCGTGCGTCTCGTTGCTCTTGGCGTGGACGCTGGGGGATGTGCTGCGTTTCAAAGCGCACCTCCGTCGATGTGGCGGTGTAAGTGGGCAATCAGGGAATCAAACGCGATCAGCCGAACACCCTTGGCGGCTCCGCGTTTGCGCAGGCAAACCGAACGGACGGGAGGAGCGAATCCGTTCGATTCAGACGGGAGGATAAGTTCGTTGAGTTTTGATCGTGTCAGTCCCGTGTGGATGCATTGGCTTCCGGGCTTCGGAAGGCGAATGAATTCGGGACGGTGGACGGTTTGACCGGCCGTGACCGGGGCGGTGGTGAATTCTCCGCCGTTGGCGCGTGTTGCGTTCATCGGAGAACACAATCGACGCGGACGAGTTACCCGGCCAAACGCCTCAGGCCGGGTAAGCGAGCGCAACCTTCCGGGCAATCGCTAGAAAGCGAGCCTTCAACCGCTCCTCAATCCGGGATCTGATTTGGCCATCACCACGCAGCCTGCCTGCAAGTTTTCTTAACTCAGGAACCGCGATCGTATCCGGATAGCTTTGCTTCAAAACGGCCCACGCAAACGCCCACCAGTCACCCACTGAATCCCTGCTGAGCGGCTTGAGCAACTTCCTGATTTCCGCCCCGGTTTCCGTCAAACTCTCCCACCAACCGACGAGGTAGCTCAGAAGCGCCGCCGCGATGTCGGTACCGGGACGGTCCTTGCGCCAACCGGCCTTGGGACGCACGTCTATTGGAAGGTCTTTCCCAAGCTGAATGTCGCTGGGAATTTCACAGTTGCCCTCGTTGAGCGTTTTAACCGGCGACAACATCACCGGCCAAGCGTTCCACTTCCTCGCGACTTCGCGCACCCGACGGAGGTCCCTTTTTTCAGCATTCCGGAGTGATTTGCATGCTGCGGCGGCGACGGCGGCAAGTTCATGAATGGCGCTTGCGTCTCCGTTTGACGCCAGTTCACCAAGGAGCCCGACAATGTGTCTTGCACGAGCTCCCAGCAGCCGAACCGCCTCTCCATGATGATGCGCCCGGGCAGCGAGGCGTCGATCTGACGCACGCGACGCGATGTAGTTTCCGGCTTCGACGTCATGCCGATCCACCGTCCAATCCGCAGCCGCTAGAATCTCGCGATCGGTCAATCTGTCGTTAATTTCACTCAGTTCACGGACCCGAACGATTCGGGGGCGGTTGTTCTCGTCGCGGGTGACCACAAGGTCCGGTTGGTCGTTGAAGAATGACCAATCTTCGGGACCGATCACCGCATGACCGGGAATGACAAACGGCCCGGGTGCCTCGTAGGATTCAGAGCGAGGAGCCTTCGACGTCTGGCGTTTTTTCGCGGTCATTTGCTGAGGCTGGGAAGATGTCCAACGGCCGCTCTAAGCGTCTCAACTTCGTGGTGTGTGTAGCCTCGGTGAACGGCTTTGGATTTGTGCCCGGTCAGCTTCATGCGGAGTTCCTCGGAAACTCCAGCGTTGGCCAGTGCGCTGGTAAAACTGTGGCGCAGTGCGTGGAAGGTACGACGGTTCTGCATTCGCTTGCCCGAGCCTTGCACGCTCTGAACGTCCACCCCGGCGGCTCTAGCGATGCGCTTAAACTTCGACGAAAGCCCGTTGTAGCCGCTCCCTGATTCCTCGGACATACCCGGCATCACGAACTCGTGCGTCGAATCCGTGGATGCAAGCGCTTCAAGATGGGTCCGCAAATCTTCGTGCATCGGAATCTCGATGTCGTTGCCGGTCTTCGTCTGTTTGAACGCCAGAACGCCTGATTCCAATTTGACCTGCGACCACTTGAGATGCGCGCAATCCATGAGCCGCGCTCCGGTGTAGTAGGCGAGTCGAATCAGGGTTTTCCATTCACCTTCAGCGGCATTGATCAGCATTGCCACCTCTGCGGGCGTGAATGTTCCACGCTCCACGCTGGCTCGATCTGGAAGTTCGACTGCTTCCGCAGGGTTCGAGGAAATAAGGTTCAGGGTGCGAGCGCGGTTGAACGCCGTGCGGAGGATCTTCCCGTCAACCTGCACTGTTCCCGATGCAGAACCGGCCCGAGTGCGTGCTTCAAGGTAGCGCTCAATGTCCTGCGTCGTAACCGCCAGCAGCGGACGTTTTGCCCTGCTACCCATGCTTTTCAGGAATCCGTCCACCACGGGACGGTACCGATCCATCGTTCGAGCCCGCTTTTTGAGCTCCTTTTTGGCGAGCCACTCTTCGAGGAATTCTGCGACAGACGGAGTTCGGAGGGTTTCCTCGCATCCTGCCCGCTCCATGATGGCAGAGACAACTTTTCGCGCCTGAGTCTCAGTAAGCAGGCCTTGTTTCGCCTTCCGGGCGGTTTGCTCCCATTCGACGGCTAACGCCAAGGCCTTACCCCTGTCGCTCTGCTTGGTAGAGCGAAGAATCAAGCGACCATCTGGACCACGAAAAGCTGCGTGCCAGTTGCGCGAACGCGGACGACGGTGAACGGATGCCATGAAGGTGCTAACATTAGTGCTAATGCTCACCCGTGTCTAGGAGGTTTGCGGGTGACGTTTTCCTCAGCAAATGCGGATTCGATGGCGTAGAATCGAATCGCCAGTTCGATTCTGGCCGCAGCCACCATTTTCCCCCGCAATCACTTACGGGGGAGATCCCTGTTCTGTTTCGGCATTTCCCAGCCGCCAGCCATCCGTCCGTTGGCTCCCAACTTCGATTGAATCACCGGCCGTGGAGCGAAAATTCATGCACTTGGAAGCTGGTTACAATCCGCCGTGGTTTTGGAACGAAACCAGCTAGTTCCAACCCCATGCACAGAATCAATGTTCGCGCTTGCGAAGGAGGGTTCAATAAATGAACTCTCTCCGCACTTCGACCCTGTGCCAACCACATCGCGAACCTTGGGAGTAGCGTTTCCACCAATTCAATTTTCTGGGCCACGGTAACGCCGGTAAGTGGAGCGGTTTGTACCCTGGTCTGCGCATCCCGCAGCGCGTTGTTCGCGCTGCGGGCTTTTCGTTTCCAGCCCCTCCGCTGAGGTCACCTTCCATCGACTGCAGGTGAAGGAGTCCGATACGCCTGCTCCGCGCATTGAACCGGCGCACTTGAGTTGGCCACTGAAGGCGGCCAAACCGAACCACCACGCTCGACCAATCGAATCGCGGATCCTATCAAAGGCGCAACGCATCGTGCCGTCATTCCGCAGGTTTTCATTCCACTTACCGGTTCCTGCCACACTTCCGCAGGATCCAGATTTCCAATCACTTACCCCGGTATTTTTGCTTCGATAGTCTGTATCCTCCGCGTCGAGAACGGGGTCATGCAGCCGATGCATTTTCAATCGCTGCGACGCCTTCTCGGGACTTCGGTCTCCGGGGAATCGCTGGCGATTTTTCGGATTCTGCTCGGGACGCTGATGGTTCTGGAGGCGGTGACTTTGTGTGTTCCGATGCCCGACATGGTGTCCACCGGCCGCACTCCGCTGGATGCGTACTTCACCTCGCCACAGATTCACTTTCACACACCCTTCGCCCCGTTTTTCTGGGTGTCGTTGCCTGGGCCGGTCGGGATGCACTGGCTGGTTGGGGCGCTCGGCGTGTTCGGGGCGTTGATGGCCCTCGGTTGTTTCTACCGCGTGACGTCGGCAATGACTTTCCTGCTGTGGGCCTGGCTCTACGTGGGGGAATCGCTGCGCACCTACTGGCGCAGTGACTACTACCTCGATCTGCTGCTGCTGTTCCTGCTCCTCTGGATGCCCGCGGCGCGATGCTACAGCGTCGATGCCCTTCTGGCCCGCCGGCGCACGCAGCGCGCGGGCGCGGCAGCTCCGGTCGATCCGCTGGCGCCGGGAATGATCCCCTTCTGGCCGGTGTTCCTGCTCCGCGCCCAACTGGTCATCGCCTACTTCTTCGCGGGATTCACCAAACTGAGCGCCGACTGGCTGCTCGACGCCGCGCCGGTTCGCTGGTTCCTCCAACGCCCCAATGTGACGGAACCCTTTCGACACGCACTTCCCGCCGCCCAGTTCCACGCGTTTGAGCAACTGGTTCACAGCACTCCTTTTGCTTTCTTCATCAGCTGGGTGGGAATGTTGTTCGATCTCGCCGTGGGATTCCTGCTCCTCGGACGGCGGACCCGCATGCTGGGTCTGGTGCTGATGTTGATGTTCCACACCACCAACCATTTTCTCATCTTCAACGACATCGCCTGGTTCCCTCTGGTCGGAATCACTACGTCGTGGATCTTCCTGGGTCCCGACTGGCCCTCCACGCTGAAGCGCTGGATGCGTTCCCCCCATTTCCGCGGACCGGACCTAAAATGGTTCATTTCCGGCGTGTTGCTGTTGCCGGGAGTGGGCGGGTTTCTCGGATGGAAGGTGCGGGCCTGCATCCGGACCTTTTCGGAACGGATGGTGTCCACCCGGGTGTCTGTCCTCGTGCTCGCGTGGATTGGATTTCAAATCGCGTTCCCGCTTCGCTGCCACCTGATCGCCGGAGATGAACGGTTTACCTGGGAGGGTCTGAGCTTCGCCTGGCGTCTCAAGGCGGACACGCGACACGCGTACGTGCCTACCATGACGGTGGAAGACCCTGCGGTGATCGAGCGCAAACCCGGGAGTCAGTCCGTCATCCACTGGGACCAATGGAAGGACGGAGCCAGGCTGCATCGGATCGTGGACCCCAAGCGACTGGACTGGAGATCCCAATCCGAGTTGATCGTGGTTCGCGAAGGCGCCACCGGCGAACGGGTCCTGTTCAACCCGCTGTCCTCGGCATTTCACGGAACCACGCGGGAGGCAGCAGTGCAGCGGGCGCGCGAACTCTGGACATCGCTTCATGGCCATCCACCGGAGGAGCTGTTTTTCACCGTATCCTTGAGCGAATTCTTGCCGAGACTGACTTCGGGTCTGCGCGATGCCGGTGAAACTGAATTCGCCCAACAGATCGCCCGACTCGAAGAGCGCCTCAAGGCCCGGTCCTTTGGTGGACCAGGGCCAATACTAGATTCCGCCCTCTTCTCCGATCTGGGCACTGCACTGGATTCCCTGCACCGGGCCGACCCCGCTGGGAGTTTGAATCCCTACTTTCAGCGTCTGCCTCCGTTCATCCTCGAATCCGAGGGCCGAACTCCTCCGGCCTTTCTGGTGATCAAAGATTCAGCGGTGTTGAAGGAATTGCCCACCAGCCGAACCACCCGCGTGAAACTGTCCGTGTGGAAGGGACTCAACGGACGAACGTTTGCTGAATCCGGGGAACCGCTCGAGGTGCTGACGTCCGGCACCGACACCCTCGAACCCGGGGAAGATTCGTCGGCCAGAATTGTTCTGTTGGAAGACGGTCAGCCAAGCATTCAATGGGATTTCGCGTCCGACCTCAGCACCTCGCAACTGCTTCACTTCAGCAGCCAGCCCTTTTATCTCCGGCGTTATGCCATTCGCGTGGCTGACCTCTGGCAGGCCAAGACCGGGCGACGCCCCCGGATCCACGTCCGCACGTGGGTCTCGTACAACGGGCGGCCCTATCAACCCATCGTGGATCCAGCCGTGGATCTGGCCGCCACTCCGCTGCACTGGTTCAGCCACAACCCCTGGATCACGGAGTTGCAGACCCCGAGGATTCCCTCCTCCGCCCTGCAGCCCGGACGAAATCCGCCCTCGGTATTCTGATCCGAGGACACATCGATCCCAGCACCGCGTGGAGGGCGCGGTTCCACCCTCGCCCCATTTGGTCGCGCACCCCGGCCCGGAACGAATCGCCGCATTAAAACGCCCATCGCTCCACCCCCCCCGCCGATAAATCCTCTGATATTCCACAACCCTCGTTCCAAATCACCCTCTGCGAATTCATGCAGGGTCCGCAAACCTAGATAGGGCGTGGGTGGAACCACGCCCTCCACCGTCGAATCTCAAATCGCAGGGAGGGCGCACCTTGGTCACTTCGATCCGATCGCGATTAACTTTTCCCGGGTGCGGTACAACAGCGTTCCCGAGGAAATGGCAGGCGTGGCCATGCAGGTTTCGGTCATCGAATTCGTGGACACCACGGAGAATTTCGGCCCCGCCGGAACCACGTAAACATTGCCCGTCTCGCTGGTGAAAAAGAGATGCCGACCGTCGGACACCGGGGATGCCGTGAATCCCTCCCCGTTCTTGCTCAGACGCTCACTGTAACGGATCGCCCCCGAGTTCGCGTCGAAGCAGGTGACGATTCCCATATCAAAACAGGCGTACAGGGCGTCCCCGATCAGAATCGGAGTCTGCATGTAGTTGCCCTGGCGCGCGTGGGCCCAGGCGATCGCTGCGTTGGTCATCCCAGGCGTCTCCGGAGTGATGTTGCCCGATGCCGTGGGCCGGATCGCGCGCATGGGACGCACCTTGCCGTGCGCGCTGGTGAGATAGATCAGCCCGTTGGCATACAGCGGTGTGGGCACCGGAATGTCACCACCGCCATCCAGCTTCCAAAGCTCCTTGCCGGTCGCGAATTCGTATCCGCCGGCATGATGCCAGCCGTTGACCACAATCTGCGTCCGATCGCCCGTCGAGACGACCGAGGGCGTGGACCAAGTCGGCACGTCCTTGCGGGGGGCGCGCCAGAGTTCGCGTCCGTCCTTCACATCGAACACCGCAAGGAACGATCCCTTCTGCACGTCGCACTGCACCACGATTTTCCCATCGCGCAGGATCGGAGAGCTCGCGAATCCCCACTGGGCGCTCGGGACATCAAAGTACCCGGCATCCATCGGACCGAGGTCCTTCTTCCAAATCAGCTTCCCGGCGGTGTCGAAGCAAAACAACCCCTCGGAACCAAACAGGGCCACCACATGGCTGCCATCGGTGGCAGGCGTGGAGTTGCAATGACTGGCCTTGGTGTGGCGTTTCACTTTTGGTACCGCCTCGTACCCGGTAACATTCCACACGATCTTCCCGGTGGTCTTGTCGAGGGCGAGGAGACGCCATTGATGCGCCTCCTTTTCATCCACCGGATCGATGTCGCCGTAGAGCCCCACCTTGAGCTCCGACTTCCCGGGCTTCACGGCGGTGGCGACGTACACCCGGTCGCCCCAGACGATCGGCGACGCATGCGAGAGACCCGGAATCGCGGTCTGCCAGCGGATGTTCGTGCCGGATTCGACATTCCATTCGATCGGGAGCGGGACGGAATCATCCACGCCGAGGGCTCCGGATCCGCGGTACTGCGGCCAGTTAACCGCCGGGGCTGGAGCAGCAAACAACGGGTAGGTGAAGAGGGTGAGGCCGAAGAGAGGGGCAGCCGGGATTCGCATGGCGGGAAAAAGAGTGGGCACGAATTCCCCGGGGCTCAATGAGGGAGTCGGGCGGATTGGGTGTTTCATTTGTGGGTTGCGCAATCCCGGCGGGCATCGGGAGACTCGGTGTGTGAACCTCCCCGGCAAGTCCCGACCCGATTCGCCCCGCTCCTCCGAAAACCGAAGCGCCCAGCGTCCATTGAAGCGCGTCGCAGCGATGGTGATGGGAGTGGGTCTCGGCCTGCTGGGCATGGACTTGCTCGCCTCGCCCCCGCTCGAAAAACCCAAATACACGCCAACCGAGCGCCTCAAACGCGAACGCCTCGCGGCGGCACAGGCATCGATCGACCAGCTGAATCAGATGCACAAGACGATTCCCACGCCGGCGGGCTGGCTGGATCTTCGCTGCATCTTTCACGCGCATGCCGAGGATTCGGCGCACACCGGAGGAACCCGGGACGAGATGCTCGCCGATGCCGGAATGGCCGGAGTCCAGGTGGTGTTTCTCAGCGATCATTTTCGTCCGCCGCGCGATTTCATGGACTCGTGGCGATTCCAAACCAACGGCGTGTTGTTCATTCCCGGGTCCGAATGCCGTGGCTTCCTCGCGCATCCCGATGCCTCGGTGATGAAACAGATGGACCTGCCGATTCCGGAGTTTGTGAAGGCCGTCAGCGCCGGGACCGGAATGCTATTTCTTTCCCACATCGAGGAGCGTCCCGACCACATCATGGAAGGGCTCACCGGAATGGAGATCTACAATCGCCACTACGATGCCAAACGCGACATGGCGGGACTCATCAACCTCGCCATGCGCCTGACCGACCCCGCAGCGTTCGAGGAAATTGACCAATTGCTTCGGATCTATCCCGATTTGGTGCTCGGGGGACAGGTGGAGTATCCCGAACTGTACCTGGAGAAATGGGATCGCGAGGGGAAGACCCGTCATCTCACCGGTGTGGCCGCGAACGACTGCCACCACAACCAGGTCCTCATCCTCAAAAAACTCGACGAAGAGACCGGCGGCGTGGGAACGAATGTGGATCCGGACAAGGGATTGCAGCGGGTGACGGTGAAGGATCGTCCAAAACTGCGTGCCTTGCTGGAGGGGAAAAAGGTTGGGGATATCGTCGCGTTTCTCGACCTCGATCCGTACGTGAGATCCTTTCGCAACGTGTCCACCCACGTGCTCACGCGCGCGAAGACCGAGGCGGGCCTTCGGGCAGCAGTTCGCGCGGGACATGCCTACGTCGCCCATGAATGGATGGGCGATGCGACTGGATTCAAATGCGTCGTCACCAAAGCCGGCAGCAAGCCCGGCGAATTTGCCGCGCAGATGGGGGACACCGTCACGTTTGAGCCCGGCATGAAGATTCGAATTGAAGCCCCCATGCAGGGACGGATTCGGCTTCTGAATGATGGATTCTCAAGGACGGTCGGCCACGGCGATATGCTGGAGGCCGGCATCATGGAACCCGGGGTTCATCGGGTCGAAGTCTGGCTCGAAATCGGCGGCGAGCTCCGGCCCTGGATCTACGGCAATCCGATTTATATCCGCGCGCCGGAACCCAAACCTTGAGCCGTGCTTCAAGGCGAACCTCCGATCTCACGGCTGACTCGTCGCCCGATAATAGCGATACGGAACGTCCGGAACCGGCAGCGTCCATTCGATGGCTTCGCCTGCCAGAGTCGAAGTCTTCAGCAGCACCCAGGTGTGAAGGTCGTCGGAGGCGTCGAGCTGCACCGTATACCCAGTGCGGCCCGTGGCCTGGAGCAGCAGACCGGAGTTCGGCGAAGTTCCCACGCGGACTTTGAGGTTCAATGTTCGAGCAGGCAGGACAAACAACGTGATGCTCTGCCCCGGTAGCGTTCCCTCCCACACACCGTTGGTCAGAGCAGCGTTGGCGAGGCGCGTGATGCGATTCGCCGCATCGAGCCGCCACACTTCCGCGGTGCCGCGGATTTCCTGCCCAGCGATCGTGAGTCGCGTCGGGCGATCCGTTCCCGGCTCCTTGTTGAGCGCCACCACCGTGAGCGCCAGATCAGAGGAGCGCTGTGCAGCAAACACCGACACGGTATCGGGATCCGCTGCGGTCGCCTCGACACTCACATCCCCAAACGCAGAACCTTGACCATCGTAGTTGCGGAACAGACGAAACGCGTTGAACGCCGGAGTATCGATCGCGGGAGTGGTCCATCGCGTGGCAAAATCAATGCCCTCGCGTCCGAGAATGCCGAGGATGTCCGCCTGCGCGATGGCCCCGCTGATGTGCTTTTCCGCACCCCAGTTGTATTCGGTCAGCGCAACGCGGGTTCCGGGATAGTGCGCCGCAACCCACTCCTTTAGCCGCGGGATTAACCGGACCTGGGTGTTGATCCAGGTCTCGTCCACATACTGCGGATCCCACAGCGCGCGGGTCGAACGGTTGCGACGACGCTGCATCGAACTTGAAACGTCATCGCTGAACTCCCCGCCCTGCGGATAGAAATGCACACTGAGGACATCGACGCTCCGTTGTCCGGACTTCGCATCGGCCTCACGCCATTGATCCAACAGCCACGGAATCGCCTCCTGGTTTCCGTGCGCCGCCCGGTCGGGATACGAGCTGTAATTGTGCGCGGCCCCGTATTGCTGGTCGTATCCGCTGTAGAGATATCCCGACCATCCCCATTCCTCGGGAGCAAAGAGAACGGCCCCGGGATCGCGCGATTTGATCATCGCCGCGTATTCCAACGTGCGGTCGCGGATCTCCTCCAGTTTTGCTCCGACGGGATGAATATCCCGATGCGACGAGTGCCAGAGGCTCGGTTCATTATCGAGCAGGTAATAGCGGACCCCGCCTGCGCCCGAGGTGCCCCATTTTTGGATCAGGTGATCCACCCATCCACCCCAGAAGGCAGAATCCACGGGAAGGTTGGCGTCGTTTGGATCGTTGTTGGTGACGTACTGGACTGGCGGTCCGTCCGACTTAATTCCGTTTCCGGCGTCGGCGAAGTACGCGGCATCATTCCCGGTCTGGGGCCCGTATTTCTTGATCGAGAAGCTGGCCAGTTTTCCCCGGTTCGGACCGAGCTTTGCAGCCCAACCGATCATCGGAACGGTCACCATCGGCACCGCACCGGAATCCCGGGTGGAGGCGATGAAGGCATCGGTCGCCTGCCCCGGGAGGGCACTGCCATCGGCCAGACTCTCGAAATAGAAATCGGCACCGCGATTGTGGGCGTTGAGCTGCCAGTTGTAGCGGGTTTCCGCATTGCCACCGGAGCGGTTCAATGGTGAGCGGGCCGCCGCGATCTGATCCTTGCCGGCGAAGGCCAGTCCGTAGACCTCGGGCGCAATGGGGTGACGATTCAGTGCGGCATTCACCGCGAGCACGGCCGGAGGCAGCGGTCCAGCCGGAGGACCGGTCAGGACGATGTCATCGACATAAAAGGTGGCCTGACTCTTCCCCGACCGATCCTGAATCCAGAATCCGTCCCATCCGGTTTGATTGGTGATCCCCAGCGAAGCGAGTGAAAGCGAGATCTGCTGCCACTGCGCGGTCAGGGCCGGCAACGTGCGGGCCGGTTGTGCCGCGCCATTCACAGTAGCCTGCACCTGCAGCAATTGCCCGCCCGCGGTGCCTCCGTGAATCCAGAAACTGAGGTTCGTCCAAGTGCCCGAAGCAAAGCCGTCGTGATGCAAATACAACGCCGTGTAGGCCGTGGCAGTGACCGAGATGGAACTCGTTCCCGTATGGACCGGTGCCGCGTTGGCGTAGTTCAACTTGGCCCAGCCGTAGTTCTGCCACCCGTTCTCGAGCGCATCCGCATAGGCGGTCTGCTGCACCTGGGCGCAGACTTGAAATCCCGCCGCCGGGGCAAGGGCGAGCAGACACGCACCAAAAACGGTACGCGACCTCCACCGGAAACTAACTGGAGAAGACATCGAGTTCATGAAGCACGGCGAAACCATGCCAGTGCACCTCCCGGCGGTCCCTTCCGGCGCCAGCGATACTCAAGGAGTCCGGTTGGGATCAAGCCGCCATCCGACCGGCTGGGTCCAGGCACGCTTGAACTCAAATTCGGTACTGGGCACTTCCGTGCGTCCGCTGGAGGTAATCACTGCGCGGACGTAGAGTTCATCGCCGGAGAATCGGTAGGTGGGATTCAGTCCACGGACCTCGCGAAACACCTCGCCGATCCGGGGTCCCTGAGCACCGGAGTAGTCGAGGGTCGTCTCGATCACCTTGCCGGCTGCGTCGCGACGCGGGCGTCCCTCCAGACTCACTCCCCGCCGCGTTCCGATGAATCGCGTAACGAATGATTCTCCGGCCCGGGGTTTGATGCGCAGTGAAAGCGTCCTATTGGCCGGATCAAACTTTTGATCCCGCAGTTCGACTCCGGTGCTCGCGTAGAAATCCCCCTCACGCATGGCCCGAACGATCGAATCCGGCGTGAGGTGCCTCACGCGCACGCTCACCCACGCGCGACCCGGGATCGCCCGACGCTTCGTTCCCTGATAATCATGCGTGTCATCGTTCGCGATTCCGAACAACGGGGGCGCATGGAATCCGACCAAGCGCAGCGTGTTGGCGATGTCCCAGATTTCGTCGGTGGAAGGATGCAGCGCATCGCCCGGATCGTTGTCCACTTCGACTCCGTTCCACAACTCGAAGAACGGTTCCTCCACCACCGCGGCCAGATCCTCCGCCGTCACGCCCCATTTGTAATTAGGATGATTCACATGCACGAGGATCTCGCGTCCCGTGCGCGCGGCCGACGCCTGCGCCATCTGATAATTGGTGCGAATGGTTTCCCGGGCCGTGGCTCCATCGCGCGGTTTCAACGCTTCGAGCAAATTGATCACCCCCATGTGAACCGCATGACCATCCTTCGATTGATGCGTCAATTCCTCGGCGGGAATCATCTGGAAGCGGCCCGCCTCCTCGAACAGCGCCCGGCATTCCTCCAGAGTTTTCAACCGCACCTGAGGCTCGCCGTTGGTCGGATGCGCTCGCGTCTGAACCCAGTGGGGGCCGAGTTGGGCGAGGTAGGCCTCGAAGGCATCTGTGGTCCGATGTCCAGCCCCGTGCCAGGGTTCTCCCTTGGCGCGCTTGGCCACCTCGGAAAGCGCGATCCAACGTTCGCCCTGGAGCAGCACATTGTGATCGGACAACGCGAGAAACTGGTATCCGTGCGTCTTGTACCAATCGATGGCCATCTCGGGAAACCCGTCGCCATCGGACCACAAGGTGTGGGTGTGGAGGTTTCCCTTCCACCAACGCGGCGCGTCCGTTGCAAAGAGCGATGCGGTTCCGAACAAAACCAGCAGACTCACAATCCAGATTCGGTTCACGCGAGGATGAAGCGCAGTCCCCAGGTTAAGAACAATCCTCTTTCCCGGTCATGCCCCAGCAGCCTGTGAATCGGCTATTCCACCGACACACACCAACGATTCCAGGAGCAATCGGAACGCCTCCAAGGGCGGTGTCTGCAATTCGGGATCCTTTCCGAGATCATCGAAGCGGCGGACCCGCAGCGCCTCGCGAAAAAAGGCCCCCGACTCGAAGTCGCTCGCCTCCTCCGCGTTCATCGGACCGCCCTGCAGGGCCAGACTTTTTCGTGAGGCCGCCGACAATCCCGAGAAGTATTCCGGTTCGCTCCAGCAAAGGTATCGCTTCGACGCCGCGTGCAGCCGGATGGGCTCGACGACGGAGGGGCCGAACCATTTGGACAAACAGTTCGCACCCACCTGCTCGTGTCGCGCATCGATCCCATGATCCGCCACATCCTCGCCTAAACTGTGAAGGAGGTGCCCGAAGTCGTGCAGCAGGCATGCGGCCACCACCTCGGGCGACTCATTTCGTTCACGGGCCAGGGTCGCACATTGCAGCGCGTGCATCTGCTCGGTGACCCGTTCGCCATAGCTGCGGTGTCCACGCTCCGCAAAGACCCGAAACAGTTCATCCACCACCTGCGATGCGTTCATTCGGAAACCGGCATTTGAATTCATAAGGCTGGAAGCACTCCCTTGGGCACACCTGAAGTTCGAATCATTCCTTCCGCGGTCCGACGGTGCTGAGATCAATCGGCTGAAATCCGAGGGAATAGGCCGGCGAGCTCGGCAGCAGTCCAAGCTCGGGACGCTGGATATCGCGGAGGAGTGGATCGGCAATCAACGAGTGCGGGTCCTGGCCCTGCGCGCGCCACGCGTCCCAGGATTTCTTTTGGAACTTGTAAGCGGCGGCATCGGTTCCGAGACGCGTGTCCCAAAAAAGATTCGCATCGAGTTGGAAGTGATTCGTCGTACCCGACCAGTCGCTGCCGAGCAGATCCCCGTGGTTCCACACCACCACGTTGCGGGTGAGCCAGAACGACCGGTGCGCCTCCGCGCGGGTGCGCATGAGTTGATGCTCCTGATTGAACGCGAACAGATTGTTGCGAATGAGGTTGTCGCGCCCGTAGTGCTGGTGGAACCCGGCGTCCTTGCATCGATACACCACGTTGTTCTCGAGCAGGATTCCGGTGCTGCCCTCGTCGGTATAGAGCCCCCAGCCGCCGTAGCCGTAGCTGGTGATGTCGCGGAAGAGGTTGTGATGGATGTGAGTGCCGGGCTGCGGGCCGAGGGTGTAGATCCCGCCCATGTCGCTGAGCCGTCCCTGTCCGACGCGTTCCACCAGGTTGTAAGCGATCTCGTTCTCCCGGCAGGGCGTCTCCTGATAGCCCCAGTTCCATCCCACCGAAATGCCGGTGTAGAAGAGATCGCTGATGCGATTGTGCAGGATGTGATTGGTCCCGCTGTGAAACACGAGGATCCCCACGCCCGGGGCGAAGATGCGCCCGAGATGCTCCAGCGTGTTGTCGAGAATCTGATGCGTGTGGTTCGCATCCTGCGGCGACGGTTTCGAATCGGAAGGTTCGCCCACGCGGATCCCACCGGCCGCGAGATTTGCAAACGTGCAGTGCGACACCGTCCAGCGCTGACTGCCGCGGCCGAGCTCGAGTCCGTAGCCTCCGAGGGAATCGAACCGGCATTTCTCAAACCGTCCTGCGATCGCGTGATGCGCCTTCACCGCGCCCGGAATCACCACCGCAGCCTGTGGGGAAATCAATCCAGCCTCGGGCATCTCGTAATCGGATTCGGAAAACACGAGATCGCGAAACACCAGATTCCGAACCGGCGCTTCGCCCGTGCCCTCGATCGAGACCAACTGGGTCAGGCGCGGAGCCGACACCACATCGCGGTTCGGATCGATCCCGCGCGGCGCGAGATACCGCAGCAGTCCGGTGCGACGGTTGAGATGCCATTCTCCCGGTTCCTCCAGCGTGTCCTCGGCATTCTCAATCCAGTAGCGGGCATCCGGTTCATCCATCCAAAAATCCCGAGGCCCGCCATCGAGTCGCGCCACGTTGCGTGTGAAATCCAGGGCGCGAATCGGCAGATGCAGATCGGTCCACTTCATCAGGATCACCACACGAATGTCGGAATCATTCGTCCACGCCGCGCGAAGATCCCCGGGGCGGAACGGCAGCTCGATCGGCTTCCCGGTGGAGAGGGCACCCGCGGTTCGAAGGAAGCCCTGTTTTGGAAACCTGGTTCGCTGCGCGCGGGTGCCGTTGACGAAGAGCTGGTTGAAATAGCGTTTTCCCTGCGTCACTTCGGGAACCGTGACTTCCCACAGGTTGCTTCGTGAGGGATTTCGATGCCATCCGGTGAGGCGCGTACTGCCCGCCAGGACCGTCGGATTCCTTCCTGTGGAACTCGAACCAGACCCAGCGAGGACCAGATTTGAGTCCGCCTGAGTCAGCCGAAGCGTTGTATCCAATTCGATACGCCCCTGGGGCAAGCGGAGCACCACCGTATCGTCCGGATGCGCCAGATGATGCGACCGCGCTGCGGCGAGCGCGGTCTCAAGCGCCGGCGTGGCAGATGTGGATTCCTTTGAGGCCGCACTGCGAACGGGAATCGTAACCGTCGCAGACGACAGCGAGGGCGCAGCCAGCAGCAGGCCCAGCCCGACGGAGAGAGAAAGCGGCAGCGTCGGAAACCACCGAGCCGGAAATGCAGGAGCGGAACGGAGCGAGGAATTGGTCATAGGGCCAAAGGTTTGGATGCGATTCGGAGAGGGGTTGTTCGAACCAATGCACGGCATCGAACCGTTCGATGCTCCATCGGGCGTTTATCAATTCACCCAGGAGACACCGGATCTCCTAGAAGATCGGGCGAACGAAGTGAATCCGTTCGATCCAACATGAACTCAACACTCCTCGACTCCGAACCCAATAAAACCAAGCCCCTCTCCCTCGCTGGAACCCCAACGCCAGGCGGAGCGGCCTCTTCAACGAACTCCGGGAAAAGGATCCCGCTGGCTGTGAAGCTGGCCTACACGGCGTTCATGGCGGTGCTCATTCCCGTGTATTGGATGAACTACGGTCCCACGAATTTCCTCTACTTCTGCGACGTGGCGCTGCTGCTCACATTGGCCGGCGTGTGGATGGAAAGCGGGTTGCTGGTCTCGATGTCCGCCGTGGGAATCTTGATGCCGCAGCTGTTGTGGGTGGCGGATTTTGTCGCGCACTTCGCCGGGATCCCGCTCACGGGCATGACCAATTACATGTTCGACAGCCATCGGTCGGTGTTCCTCCGCGGGTTGTCACTGTTCCACGGCTGGTTGCCGTTTCTGCTCCTCTTTCTGGTCGCACGGCTCGGCTATGACCGTCGCGCGTTGAAGCTCTGGACCGGACTCGCCTGGGGGTTGTGTCTGGTGTGCTTCTTCGCCATGCCTCCCGCGGGCGCGGTGCTGGCCGATCCCAAGCTCCCCGTGAACATCAATTATGTCTGGGGCTTCAACGATGCCGCGCCGCAGGCCTGGATGAACCCGCATCTGTATCTCGCCCTGTGGATGCTTGCGCTTCCCGCTCTCGCCTACCTGCCCGTGCACGCGGTGCTTCGCCGCTGGAAACCAGCGGCGGAGGTTGAAGGGTTGAAACGCTGAAGGGTTGAAGGGGCGGAGCACCGCGGTCGCCATTTCGCCTAATGCCGTTGAACCTAGCACCTCGTCTCCGCTCACGAAAAAACCCGCCGTCCCAAAATTGGGGCGGCGGGTTTGAAGCGAACCCAGAAGGACTACTGGCGGAGCCGGTAGAACTTGGTGGCGCTGTTCACGGTCACCACAAACGGGCTGGCAGCGCCGGCCACGTCGGTGAAGGTGCCGTTGATGGTTTCGGACGCCTGCAGCGTGCCGGAGGTCCAGTTGAGCGAGAGGCCATTGGCTCCGCGGGTCCAGTTGAGCACCGGAGCAGCGGCACTGGCGGTGGCGGAGTCGTAGTGGGCCTTGATCTGCGCGGCGGTGAGCGCCTTGCCGTAGAGGGCGACTTCATCGATGCCGCCGGCGAACACTTCGCCAGCGCCTTCGCCGTTGTGACCGATGGCCCATTGCGCATCCACCTTCACCGCGCCGACCGCGGCAGCGTTCGACGCCACGAGGACGCCGTTGCGATACAGGTTCCACTTGGTGCCGTCATAGGTGCCGGCGAGGTGGATCCAGGAGCTGGTGCCGAGGTCCCCGGCGGGCACCGGGAAGGTGGCGCCGTAGGTGCCGTTGGCATCGGTCGAGGAGATCGAGTACGTCGCACCGGAATCGAGGATGGCCAGAGAGACCGCAGCGTCCGCAGCGAAGTTGATGCCGTGGGCGAGGATCTGGGCCGTGGCGGCCTGGGTGGCGGCGGGCTGGATCCAGGCTTCGAGCGTGATCTGTCCGCTGATGTTGAGCGACGCAGCGTCGCCGATGGACAGGTAGGAATCGCCGCCGGTGAGGGAGAGCGCGGCGTTGTCGGTGCCGAAGCCCGGGAAGGCGGTTCCCTGCGGACCGGCGATGGTGGCCGGGCTGAAGAGCGCCTTGGCTCCGGCGGCTTCTCCGGCGGTGCCGAGGTTCGCTGCGGGCTGATAGGCGGGTTCGCCCAGACGCAGGTATTCCACCGGCGCGTCGGCAAGAATCACAGCAGCGTACGCGGTGTCACGCAGGCTGTTGGTGCCGGCCTTGTAGTGGGTGAGGATCTGATCCGGGGTCAGCTCATCGCCGTAGATGGCGAATTCGGCCACCGCACCGTTGTAGGGGTTTTCGCCCAGCTGGGTGTTGTTGTAGGAACCAATCGAGATGCCGGCGGCGCCATTCTTGGCTTCGGCGGGATCGTGGTCATTGGTGTTGGCCTGATAATCACCGGTTCCCTGGGCGACCTGCTCGCCGTTCACATACATCGTGGCGGTCTTGGTGGAACCGTTCCAGGTGGTGACCACGTGGTTCCAGGTGCCCTTCTTGCCGGCGTTCGGCGTGGAGGCCTGGCCGGTGATGTTGATGCCGGTGGAAGATCCACTGCCGGTGTAGGTGCGGAAATTCCAACCGGAGGCCGGGGACCGCTGGAAATACACCCAGCCCTGGCGGTTCGCGCCGGAGTAGGAGTAGCGGTTCATGATCGGGGCAGGTCCGGGGCTGTCGGTGACTTCGTCGGCAGGCTGGAACCACGACTCGATGGAGAAGTTCTGATCCGCAGGAGGGTTCAACTTGTCGGAGAACGGAACGAGCGTCTGAACGCCTCCTCCCGACACCTTGGAGCGGTACCGCGTGGCGGTCGCGGCAGTGCCAGCGACGGCTCCGGAAACCGGGTGGTTCACTCCTGCTGCGTGGACGCCGTTGCCCGCGTTGCCGGCGCTGCCGAAGTTGGCGGCGACGTCGGCGTCGGGGGACGCATCATTCAGGCGCAGGTAGGAAACCGGTTTGGCCGCAGCGACCAGGGTTTCGTAGGCCACGGTCCGGTTGCTGTTGGTGCCGTTCTGATAGTGCGCCAGCACATCCGCCGCGCTCAGCTTGCTGGCATAGAGCGCGACCTCATCCACAGCACCGGTGAATGGGTTGCTGCCGGGCTCGGTATTGTTGTAGGAGCCGATGGAGAGGCCCGCCGCGCCGCGAACCGCCTCGGCGGGATCATGGTCGTTGGTGTTGGCCTGATAGCCGCCGGTGCCCTGCGCGACCTGCTCACCATTCACGTACATCGTGGCGGTGGTGGATGCGCCGTCATAGACGACCACGACATGGTTCCAAGTGCCCGCCTTGCCGGCGTTCGGAGTGGAGGCCTGACCGCTGATGTTGATGCCGGTAGAGGATCCGCTGCCCGTGTAGGTGCGGAAGTTCCATCCGGTGGTCGGAGACCGCTGGAAGAATACCCAACCCTGGCGGTTCACGCCGGAGTAGGAATAACGGTTCATCAACGGGGAAGGTCCAGGTCCGTCGGTGACTTCGACCGTCGGCTGGATCCAGGCTTCAATGGTGAAGTCCTTGTTTCCCGCCGGATTGTTGGCCGCCTGGAAGGGAATGATGGTGCGCGACCCGTTGAAGAAGGCGGCTGCGTTGACACTGCCGGCGATCCCGCCGCCCACCGGATACACGTTGAAATTCGTGGCGTTCCCAACCGTGCCGATGGATCCGGAATTCAGATTCACCCCGGCCCGGGCGGGAAGAGCGAGTCGGTAGTAACCAAGCGGCTGGTCCGCGAGAACGGTGGAGGGATAGTCAGCGGCCTGCGTCCTGGCGACAAAGGCGGCTCCGGCGAGCAGGGCAGCGGTCGCGCAGCGGCCGACTCCGTAGGGAGCGGTGTGGTTGCGTTGTGGATTCATGATGGAATGACTGGATCTGCAATTCTTCGGAAACCTTCCCCGCCCCAACCCAATTCCAGCCCACTCAGGCTCGGGAACCGACGACAGGGCAGGTGACGCTTAGACGTTGGGAAACTGGATACAGACGAGACTGTACTCGAATGGTGCTAAAATCCATAACCCCTAAACGAGGGATGGGCAGTGGCAATCGGGTGACGTTCTCGCAAACTGAGGTGGCAGGCCGTAGGCCGCCGTCAGCGCTTGGCAAGACCTGGAACCAGGTTCCGGAGAAACTGCGAAATGCGTCCAAACACGTTCCTGGCCGGGGGGGCATGATGCTGGCCGCAGGCGGGACAATACTCGCGGTACGTGGGGACGGATTCGCTACACCGGGTACAACGGAACGTCAGAGGTTGCCGACAGGCACCACAAACACTGGACCCCAACGGATTCAGCGCAGAGCAACGTCCACAAAGGATGGAATTCGCCACGGCAGGAAAACAATTCTCGACGACAGATCAATTTTGAAACAGGGAACGCCGGACCTAAGCACAGGCGAGCGCCTGTGTCTTTCAGAATCTTGAATTGTAGTCCGGAAGGGAGAGGAGCGCGTCCGTCCCATCGGGATCGAGATCCGTCTTCAGGTACTTCACACCGCTTGCCGAGACCCCGATGAGGATTGGCACCTGGCGTCCATCCCTGGCCACGAAGAACTCGGAACGGCCCTTTTCAATGGCGGTGATGGCCTGATGCTCAAGAAGCATCCAACGCCCTCCACCCAGGGTGGTACCCCCGATGGCCCGGACGCGGGAATGACCCTCGGGGGTCTGTTCCTTCATCACGCTTTCAATGGCAACCTTTAGCGACATGCGATGGCAGTGGAATGCTCCAAACTCTGTTCCAAAAAACCGGGATCCGGCGACTTCGAGGTTTTTCTCGTTTTCGTCCAATCCTCCCGCAGCAGACGACTCGGCGGTTTTTAAGGTTACCCTAAAATCCCTAGGCCTTGGAGGTCTTGTACGGGGGGAAAGAGTGGGAGGCTGCTGAGTGCGGGTCAAGCGGTGGATGCATCAAGCGAAGGGAATCTGTGAACCCAGCCTCTGAGCGTGGAGATCCTTGCGATTCAACCGGGTCAATCGGACCTGAATAAGCGATCGCTTACAGGCGTCAACCATGGCATGTCGGTCGGCATGCTGTCCGGGGAGAGCCCGGAAGGGGCGCCCCGCAGGTATGGGTTCCTGCGACTGTTTGACAGCCAACGGTGGAACCGCGCCACGTGAAACACCGATCGACGTAACCTCCCCTCCTCCTAGGATCCCCTCCCGCAGAATTGACGCGGGAGAATCGGGCTAGGGAATCATCGGCCGCGGGGGATGCTCGCGATGCGCCCTCCGCCGCCGCCCGTACTTCCGATCTCGGCGTGCAGGCGCTTCGCCGCATGGGCCCGTTCGAAGAGGGACACCACGATCTTGCGAACCGGTTCGCTGGTCAGAACGGATTCAATCTGCGTGATGAACGATTCCTCGTTGTCGCAGAGCAGCACGCTGCCGTCGGTCGCGATATTCGCGAAGCGCAACGGGTAGAGCGTGATGTCGTAGCCGATCATCAGAATGTCAGCCTCGTAGGCGTTGAGCGCCGGCGCGCGAATCACCAATTGATAGGCAAAGAGGTTCGACTTCCAGACCACAGAAACAACCATTCCGACGAGAACCCCCTTGGTCATCTCGGTCAGATGCGCCGCCTGCTCCTTAAGCACGGAGACAGGCGTCCTGACGTTCGCAAGCGGGGGTAGTTCGCCCCATAGATTCTTAGCATCCATAGGTCGAGGGGAATTGGGGGATGAGCCGGGCATCACCGCGCTGCGATGACACCTGGACACGAACCGACCCGTCGGCCCGCAGGGCTGTGGGTTCGATCCGCCAGCGTCGGTGGAAGCGTGAGGAGCTTCGACGCACTGTCAGTGATGTTCGAGGATTCACTGTCTCCGAAATTGGGTCGCTGAAAAGATGTGATCCGCGGGAGGTTCCAACCGGCACCGCTCGGTCAGGCGGTGTGCGAACGGCTGGCCTCCCCGGGTGGCCATGATGGAAAACAAAGTTCAGTTCATTGGCTGTCGTCGCTTCGCACGTTGAGGCAAACCACCAACCCGTGGCTTCGTGTTCCGCTGCGGACAACGCATTCATTCCTCTTCTCGGCAGGAAACCTCCCGAGCTTGAGTCCTTTTGGTGAATCCTCTGCCAAGATTCGCCCACACCGGTCCTCCAATCCTAGGAAGGCTTCGCGGCCTCCAAGGGCGTACCGGAATCGATACCCCTCATTCCCGGATGGAATTCCCTGCTGACATCGGATCCGTCGCTCGTTAGCGTTTTGAAATGTCTCCCGGAACTCTGACCAGCCTCCGAAAACGGCGGGCATTTACCCTCATTGAACTGCTCGTCGTGATCGCCATCATCGCGATCCTGGCGGGGATGCTGTTGCCAGCCCTGGCCAAGGCCAAGCTCAAGGCCACCGGTGCCGCCTGCTACAACAATCAGAAGCAGCTCACGCTGGCCTGGATCCTCTATTCCGGTGATTACAACGACGGTCTGGCCCCCACCGATGACTGGAAGAACGCAGCAGGCGTGAACGTTCCCCTCACCGGAGGCGGATACTGGGCCGGACCGACGCCGGATTTCTCCACGGGCATTACCATCACCGAGGCCATGAACCGCGTGGCCAAGGGCATGAGCAACGGCCCGCTTTGGAAATACTGCCCGTCGATCGGAGCCTACCACTGCCCCGGAGACCTGCGCGCGAAGCTCAAGCCGGGCAAGGGATGGGCGTGGGATGGATATTCCAAGGCCAATGGATTAAACGGCCTCAAGGGCTGGGAAACCGCACAGGCTCCGTACACCAAGGTTGAACAAGTGGACAATCCCTCGGGAACCTTTGTCTTCATCGAGGAGTCCGACCCCCGCAATTCCAATTTGGGCACCTGGGTGCTGAGCGTCGCCAGCCCGGGCTGGATTGACGGATTCGCGGTCTTCCACGGGGATTTCTCCACCTTCGCCTTTCAGGACGGACATTGTGAAGGCAAACGCTGGGTGGACGCCGGCACCATCAAGGCCGGCCGCGACTTCGCCGCGGGCAAACCTGTGTTCAACTGGGCCGGTGGCGGCGCCAAGAATCCGGACTTCCGTTGGGTCTGGAACAAGTACCGGTACGTCAACTGGAAGGACCT
The DNA here is from genome assembly GCA_947454705.1 of Verrucomicrobiota bacterium. Lineage (GTDB taxonomy): Bacteria > Verrucomicrobiota > Verrucomicrobiia > Limisphaerales > UBA9464 > CAIVQB01. Next base: position 31,457 of record CANGKZ010000016.1, on the reverse strand, counting down.
GCCCTGATCGGTCGGGCCCTTTTTCGAGCCTCCCCAGCGTGTAAACCGGAGTTGACCCGGCAATATTTGTCCGACCCATGAAACGTACCCCGGTGGCCACCCTGACCCTGCTCGCAGCGGGCTTGGGCCTTGGGCTGCCCCAACTCGGGGCCGCTCCGTCCGGCGCAACCAACGCGAGCGCGAACGCGTCCACCTCCGCTCCGGCCGGAAAATCAAAATTCCTGGTCGATCCCGTTGGCACAAACTCTCCGTCCACCAACGCTCCCGCGATGGTGGATGCCGATGCCGCCTCGGCCGAGCTGTCCAAGAACGCCGATGATCTCATCGCCAAGGGCAACTATCCCGAGGCGATTCTCGCGCTGGAAAAGGCGGTGAAGCTCACGCCCGACAACGAGGAGCTCCATTTCAACCTCGCCTTCGCGCTCAACCGCGTCGGCCGGATTCGCGAATCCATCGCCGAATATCGCGAGACCATCCGGGTCCTTCCCGAATATGCCGAAGCCCACAACAACCTGGGCAATCTCCTGATGAAAACCGGGGATCTGGGCGAAGCGGTGAAGCAGTTTGAGCTGGCCATCAAGCACCAGCCGGAGAACAGCAACGCGCACAACAATCTCGGCACCGCACTCGCGCGGCTGGGCAAGCTGTCCGACGCGGTGGTTCATTTTCAGGATGCCATCCGCCTCCGTCCCGACTACGCCGAGGCCTGGATGAACGTCGGCACCGCGCGGCTTGGCCAGAACCGGTATCAGGAAGCCGCAGAAGCCCTCGACAACGCGCTTCGGCTCAATCCCCGCCTGGAGCCCGCCCGGAAGGCAATGGTCCGACTTAGGGAACGCGTCGCTGCAGCCGCGGCCGCAGCGCAATCCGCGCCCGCTCCGACCGGCGGGGCGGGATCTACTTCGAAGTAGAGGATGCAGATGAGGCGGAGGGGGCGTGTAGGAACAGGCGCGCCTTGGTTCCGTTCTGGGTGACGATCAGGTCCGGTTTTCCGTCCCCGTTGAAGTCCCCCACCGCGGCACCGCGTTGTTCCCCGAACACACGGACGCCTGAAATCTCTCCAGGCACCGGCACGAATCCACCCTTTCCATCCCCGCGCAGCCATAGCCCCTGACCTGCGTCCACCCGCATGTCTTCAGGACGCGCTGCAAAATCGTTCTGAGCCAAAAATAGATCAAGGTTCCCGTCGCCATCGACATCCGACACCACGATGGCATTGGCCGGAGACCACTGCGCCTCCATCGGCAGGGCCACCGCTTCAAAATGATCCCCGCGGTTCCAAAGGACCGTCGAGGCGAGGGTCCTGCAGGAGAGTTTTTTCGTCTTGGACAGATTCGCCCCGAGGACTTCCTCAAGCGTCGCCTTGGCAAACTCCGCGTGCTTGGAATAACGCGAGGTCAACTCCGGCAACGCCACGGACAATTGATCCCGATCCCGCCACGGGAACACACGCTCCCCCACCCGGACCGCTTCCACCACGGCGATGGATCCGTCCCCGGCCAGATCCCCGTAGGCCACGATCGGTTTGCCATCCCCCCAGATCTGCCACGCGGTGTTCAATCCTGCGTTGCCAACGACCAGCTCCGGCCGGCCATCGTGGTCCAGATCCGCCACCGCCAGACTGCTCCAGCGTCCCGTCAATTCGGACAGGCGATTCACCCCGGAATACTGCGGACCCGCACCCCGGACCGGCGGATCCCATTCGGAAAGCTTCCCACCCTGGTTGGTGTAAATCCGCACCGCCCCCATCTCGGTGGACACCACCAAGTCCGCCGTGCGGTCTCCGTTGATGTCGGAGAACACCGCTCCGGTCACCATGCCCGCCCCCTCCACCGTGCGGGTGTTCGCCTCATCCACCACAAACTGGCCGTTCCGATTTTGATACATCCTTGACGCCGGAGTCTCCGGCCATCGCTTGGGAATGACGCGTCCGCCAACGAACAGGTCGGGGGCCTGATCCCCGTTCACATCGCCCAGCGCCAGCACCCCGGGACTGCTGCCACCAGCCAGCGCCGGCAGTGAAGGTCCGGGTTTGATCTCCCCATTGGCAAAATCCCAGCGGAGCACCGCAGGCTGCTGAGGATCACCGCTCTCGTAGTTGGCCAGCACGGCCAACACCGACGTCGCGTGGCCGCCAGAGGACATGACCGCCAAATCCAGAATATCGTCCGGGGTCGGAGTTCCGGGCAGATCGATGCGATTGAATTTCCCATGCCCGTCTCCCAACAGTGCCGCGACCTGCCCCCCTCGGCCGGTCCCCAGCACCACGTCGGATTTTCCATCGCCATTCAGGTCCCCAACCCGCACCAAAGGTCCCAGCTGGCTTAGCCGGCGGGGCAGCAGCGGCTGCTGCGCAAAATCATCAAACACCGGTTCCGAATGCGAATAAATCAACGCCTCCGACGCATCGGCGAACCAGGGATTCACCGGCACCGGGGACGTCTCCTTTTTGATACCAACGGAAGAAGTCGTCACCGCGGCATCCGGTTCATCCACTTCATAAATCCGGTTGGCTTCGATGTTCGGGATCACGGAGCGCCGGCCCGATCGCCACTGGATCTCCAGCTGCATAGAGCCTTTGCCTGCCGCGAAGACCCTCATGGGTTCACTGCTCGAGAGGTACTGCCCTCCGGCCACGATCTCCTGGGTCTGCACCACAGGCCCTCCCGTGAGGATGATCTTCGCCCCGATGCCGCCCATGTTCGGCGCGCGCCCCTTCACCCGAACCGCAACGCGCGGAGCGATGGTTTCGTTGCGATAGACCAGCGGCGTTCCGCGGGCACAATTAAGGATCACATCCAGATCCCCGTCCCCGTCCAGATCCGCAACCACCATGCCGCTGGCCACCCGGGTGGAATCAAATCCCCACGATTTGCTGACGTCCTCGAAGGTCAGGTCCCCGCGGTTTCGGAAGGCAAACTTCGGCTGCTGCAACGGCGGGAAGTAGGAGAACATCTCCTTGGCGGCGGCGGGATTCTTCGCGGTCTGAGCCTTGTAGGCATCGAACAGATCCCGGTTGTCCACATCGTGCGGGAATCCGTTTGAGATCAGCAGGTCCTCATACCCGTCGAGATCCACATCGAGAAAGATGGGCGTCCACGACCATCCAGTGGCCGCGACTCCAGCGAAGCAGGCGATTTCTGCAAACGAGCCGTCGGTCCGCTGATGGTAAAGGGCGTTCCGATGGTACTCCTCGCGTCCTTCGAACATTCCAGGAATTCGCACCGCAGGCGCTGCCGGACGCCGGCTGCGGGTGCCGGTCGGGAAAAACGGATCCAGCATCTCCACCGTGATGAAATCCAGCCGCCCATCCCGGTCCAGATCGGCGAAATCCACCCCCATCGAGGCATAGCTCATGTTCCGCAATGCCGTGGAGGACGCTTCGCGGAAATGACCATGACCATCGCCGAACCAAAGATGATCCGGCGTTTGAAAATCGCTGCACACGACGATGTCCGGGAAGCCATCGCCATTCACATCCCGGATCTGCACCGCCAGGGACAGATCCTGCGGAGGCTTCACCGGACGGCCGGCCTCATCGACAAACGCCTTCTCCCAGTCCAGCGGTTTAAACCTTCCCGTGCCGTCGTTCAGGTACACCACATCCGGATCCCCCAGCTCCTCCATCCGCCCATCGCGAACCCGCAGGCGTTTGGCGTATCGGCCGGTGACCACAGGCTGACCGTTCACCATCCGGGTGGTGATCTGACCGCCATCGCGCAGAATGGCCTCCACCGCAAAATTGCAGAAGTACAGGTCCAGCGTGCCGTTCCCGTCGAGGTCCGCCAACGCCAGCGACGTGCCGCCGGACTTCCCCGCAATGCCAGCCTCCTGGGTAAAGTCGGTGAAGTGCCCCTTCCCGTCATTCAGCAGACAGGCATGCGGGCCGCCGAAACTCGAAAGCACCAGATCCGGCGATCCATCGCCGTTGAGATCCCCCACCACCACTCCCACCGATTGCTGGTTCGTGCAGGCGATCCCCGCGAGCTGAGTGGAATTGGTGAAACGCCATCCGCCCTGATTCAGGAAAAGTTGATTTCCCTCCTGCTTCCGAAGAAACAGCAAATCCACCAACCCGTCCCCATTGAAATCCGCTGCGGCAACCCCCTCCCCGTTCATCCGATTCTGCCGATGCTCGGCACCGCTGGCGGAGACAAAGTTCGTCACGTTGATTCCGCTCACCGCCGGATCGACGAGCGAGAACCCGGTTCGTCCCGTCGCAGGAACCGGCAGCCGGGCGGATCGATACCCCTGAGCGGTCTGCCACTCGAGCCCCGCTCCCAGCACCACACCACCCCCCCCCACACACCCATACCCATACGCCGCCACAGCAAGAAAGCACCCCAGCCACGTCCGGGCAGGATGTTGCGCAATTGTTGCACTTTGAGGTGCAGATGGGTTCGTGTGAACCATGAACTCTAAGGGGGTGACGCCAAAAGGTATTCACGCACCTTCTCGGATGTATAGGCCAAACTGGCGGATGTTGCGGCACGGACATCCGTTTCCTCCTCTGATTCAGACGATTGCAACGATTCGCGCTTCATTTCATTAACAATTGTAATCGTCTATCACCGCGCCTCCGGGGCTCCTGCGCGACGAATCCGAAGGGTCATTCAGCTTTCCGGATGGGACGTTCCCCGATAGAACGTTGCCGACATCCACAGGCATATCCATGAGCAGCACTCCCGGGGATGGCGCCCCCTTGCCGCGCCAGTCAGGTTTGAAGCGGGTGATCTTCCGGATCGCCGCGCTGGTGCTGGTGCCGCTGCTGTTCCTGCTGATCACCGAGGGAGTCCTGCGGATTGCAGATGTCGGATACGACGCCTCGTTCCTCCTCGAGCGGACCGAAAAAGGCACGCGCTACGTCATTCAGAACGACCGATACGGCTGGCGCTTCTTCCCCAAAGCCATCGCCCGGAGCCCGAGCCCGATCCGTTTCGAGGCCGCCAAGAAACCGGGGACCACCCGTGTGTTTGTTCTCGGCGAATCCGCGGCCCTCGGTGACCCCAAACCCGGCTTCTCCTTCGGACGCCAGCTCGAGGTGCTCCTTTCCGAGCGCAATCCCGGCATGAGCTTTGAGGTGATCCCGGTGGCCATGACCGCCATCAACTCCCACGCCATCGTTCCCATCGCCCGCCAGTGCATGAAGTACCAGGGCGACTACTGGATCGTGTACATGGGCAACAACGAGATGGAGGGCCCGTTCGGAGCCAATTCCATTTTTGGTCCACGCGCCCCGCAGTACGGAATGATCCGCGCCACCGTCGCCGCCAAAGGCACCCGGCTGGGGCAATTCATCACCTCCCTCAGCGAACGCCGTGCCGCAAAGGCCGATGAACCCGGCACCTGGGACGGCATGCGCATGTTCCTCAAGCAACAGCTTCCCGCCGATGATGCCCGACGGACCGTGGTGCATGACCACTACCGCCGGAACCTGCGTCACATTCTCGACGATGCCGCAAGCTGCGGTGCCGTTCCCATTTTGTGCACCGTTGCCGGAAACCTGAAGGACTGCCCGCCGTTCGCATCGGTTCCAGGTTCCGCGACCGCCACGTCGGACCGGACGCGCTGGCAGGAGAAGCTGACCGAGGCCGCCAAGGCGCAGGCCGCCTCGCAGTGGGATGCTGCGGGAAAGCTGCTCGATTCGCTGATCCACGACGACCCGTGGTATGCCGAGGCGCATTTTCGTCGCGGCATGACGCTTTGGGAAACCGGCGACACCACCGCCGCGCGTCGCGCGTGGGAGCAGGCGCGGGACACTGATGCCCTGCCCTTCCGCACCGACAGCGAATTGAACCGCATCATCCGCGAGGAAGCCGCCGCCCGTTCCAAGGGAGCTTCGCCGCTGCTGTTCATTGACGTTGAAGCCGAGCTCGCGAAATCCAGTCCCGGTTCTGTCCCGGGAATGGAATATTTCTTCGACCACGTTCACTACACCCTCGAAGGAAACTACCGGGTCGCCACGATCTTGGCGGAAGCCCTGCAATCGCGGATCACCGCCTCCGGCAAGTCCCCGTCCGGTGCGGCGTGGCTTCCAGCGGAGCAATGCCTCGCCCAGCTCGGCCTGACCGATTGGAACCGGCTGTCCATCGAAGAGAACATGCTGCAACGGCTCGCCGATGCCCCGTTCACCAACCAGATGAATCATCCCGAACGGGAACGCCGTCGCGTCGGCACCATCGTGCAGCTGCGCACCCGGCTCAAATCCGCCTCACCCGACGCCGCCCGTGCGGTAATCGACGCCGCGGTGCAGAAGCGTCCCACCGATCCACGCCTGCGCGAGAACCGCGCCGAATTCCTCGAAGCCACCGGAAACCCCGAAGCCGCCGTGGAGGATTGGAACAAGGTCACCGAACTGCTCCCGCATCATTTCCAGGGTTTCTTCCAGGCAGGCCGCGTTCTCTCGAAACTCAAGAAAGACGAAGCCGCGCTCGACCGTCTCCAGGAAGCCATTCAACGCCGACCGGATCTCGCCGAGGCCTGGATGGAACGCGCGCAGATTCACCGGCGCACCAAGCAGTGGAACCTCGCCATCGACGAAGCCACCGAGGCCAAGCGGCTGAGGCCGGCCGATCCGCGCCCCATCGTCCTCATGGCCCACGTGTACGGTGGCCAGGGTCGAATGAAGGAGGCACTCGCCATGCTGCAAGAAGCAGCCCGCGTGAAGCCCAACTACTGGGAAGCCCGCTACCTCCTGGGAGTGGAACTCGCCGCCCAGGGATCGATCCGCGAGGCGCGGGTCGAATTTGAGGAAGCCGTGCGGCTGCGACCCGACCTGCCCGCGGGGCATTTCAATCTCGGCGTGGCACTGGCCAAGCTCGGGGTCTTCGAGGAAGCCGCAGCGCAGTTCACCGAAACCCTGCGACTCGATCCCAAGCACGCGCAGGCCCGCGCCTTCCTCCAGAAACTCGAACAGGCCCGGAGCGGACTTCCACCCACGCGCAACTAGGCCCGCGGTTCAATGCGATGCGGCCGGGAACGCCGCATCGATCCGTTCCTTCAGCACCTTCGGATCCCGCACCGGACCGGTATAGAGATTCGTCCCCACCAGCAACTCGGGAAGGTTCTGCTTGTTGAGCAGCCGGTAGTGCTTCTCGTACACGCTGAAGGAGAGCCTCAGCAACGCGTCGAGATCCGGCGAGCTTCGCGCCCTGTGATACGCCTCCGCCCCGACCAGCTCGATCGCATGCGCCTCCGCCACCTCCGGCGTCGGGTTGGAGCCGAGTCCGAAGATCCAGTCGTCAAATTCACGAAACTTGTTCGGTGCTGCCTTCCAAACCGCCAGCCCCACCTTCGCCACCGCGCAGGCACCCAGGTGTTCCTGAATGGGCCGTTTCAAAAACGGGTTGCACTCCATGTCCAGCGGAACGGGAAGACTCACCACGACGAACGAATTCGACGATTGATCCATCACCTGCATCAGCACCGGGTGCATGGCCCGGCAATGTTTGCAGGTGTAATCGAAAAGATGCAGCAGCAGGTTCGTCGCCGTCGGCGAACCCAATAGCGGAACCTCGTTCAGCGAAATCGTCGTGCCGGAAATCGGCAGGGTCCAGGAACGCTTCACTTCGACCGGGGCTGCCGGAGCTGACACGGAATTCGAAGCCGGGGTTCGTGCGATCGAACCCGTCGAGGGAGACACTGCGGAGGTTCCGGCGTACTGACCGAGCGCCAGCACTCCGACCGACGCCACAATCGCTCCCGCGAGCGCGGGAAAAGCCACCGGACTCACCGCACCGCGACGGCTCCACTTCAACGCCAGCGAAGCCGCCACAATCCCGCTCAAATGGGTGGCAAGGCACCACGGGCAAAACGCCCCAATCAAAACCTTCTGCACGTATAGGAACCAAGCCGCTCCGCCCACGAGCGCTCCGAGGACGGCCTCAAAAAACCACTTCGGAACTCGCGACCCGCCCGCTCCCTGCTTCAACACAATCAGCGCTGACACCAGAGCGAGATAAACGGGGAGCGCGAGTCCAGCGACCGGAATGCCGAACCATCGGCTCCACTGGCTGGTCAGCACCGAGCCGCATCCGGTGTCCACACCGCACCCCGCGGCGGAATCGCCGGTCAACGAGAGCGTAAGCAGGTAGCCACTCAGAGCCACCGGAGCCAGGGCCACGGCGATCAACACACCGGGGATGGCAGCCTGGGGGGTGGACTTCGGTTGCGGCTTGGAGTTCGCGCGTTTGGATGAAGACGACATGGGGCGAATCAGGGAGCAGGAGCGACGGATCCGTCGGAGCGAACTCGAAGCTCACCACTGCGGGAAGTCACCGCAGTGCGCGTCGTCGTTCCGCCGGGCCAGCGCACTTCAAGTTCCAGCGTTTGGCCGGCCGCAGTCTCCGGCACCGCGAGCACCAGTGTCGAACTATTCTGGGAAAGGAAACCACTTCCACCCTGAATTTCCCGACGCGCGCCGCTGGGAGCTCCCTGCACCACCCAGCGCGCCGATGCCCCCAGCGCATCGGGATTGCCCTCAGTCCCCATCAATCGAACCCGGAGCCCAGGACGCGCGTTCCGATTGTGGTACAGCAGCGTGGGCGACCCATTCTGCCCCACGGCCAGATCAAGCCGGCCGTCGCCGTCGAAGTCCGATGCCGCCGCACCGCGCTGCTGACCCCAGGCCCGGATTCCGCTCTGAACCGGACTTTGTTCCCTGAACCCGCCGTTCCCATCCCCCAGGCAGATCAGTCCGACTCCGCCATCCAGCCGCGGGAGTTCGGGATTCAGTTCGAAATAATTCTGCGCGAGGAACAGATCCATCCGCCCGTCCCCATCGAAATCACCCGCCACAATTCCGAAGGCCGGTGCGAGCTGCGCAGCCGACGGCAGGGGCTTGGCCTCGAAGTGATCCCCACGATTCAGGAAAACCATGGACTCCAGCGTCGCCGCCTCCACGAACTGCATGCCGGGATTCCGCCCCGACAGCATGTCATCCACGCCCGCCGCGCTGAACGCCCCGTTGGAGGTGAAGCGCTCAGCCAGAAACGGCATCGTCTTGGTGAACGACGACAACAAACGCCACGGCGCGTAGTGCTGCTTCTCGCGGTCCCATTCGGTCTCGATCAATTCCACCGTGCCGTCGCCATCCAGATCCCCGTAGTACAACCGCTGCGCATGCCCCGCGCTTTGCGTCGATTCCCACGGCGTGTTGCGACCCCAATTCGAGGCCACCAGATCCATCCGACCGTCGCCATCCAGATCCGCCGCCACCACCCCGTTCCATCGGCCGGTGAACTTTGCCAATCCCAGAGCTTGCGTGGACTCGGTGAGACGCCCGTTCCGATTCAGGAACACCCGCACCGGACCCCATTCGCACGCGAGCACGAGATCCGGTCTCCCATCGCCATCGATGTCACTGAACACGGCCCCATTCACCAATCCCACACCTGCCAAAACCTTGTTCGCCTCCACATCGGGAACCCATTTGCCCTCGAGTCGGAGAAAGAGTCGCGACGAAGCCGGAGCCGGATACTTGCCGGGGATGACGCGTCCACCGACGAACAGGTCCGGAATGCCATCTCCGTTTACATCCGCGAATGCAATCGGCCCCGCGGCGTTCTCTGTGGCAGGAATCGGATCCGTGCTCAGTCCTGCCGGGAATTCATACTGCCGCACGGCTCCGCCATCGCGTCCTCCGTCCTCGTAGTTCGACATCGCGGTCAGCAGCAGCGACTGCGGCTTGGCTCCGCCGGTGTGAAACGCCGCGATGCCCGTTTGATCGCGGTTCAAGGGAGTGGACAGCACGGCGCTGGGATCGGATTTAAAACGTCCGCCGCCCTCGTTGTGGAACACCGCCGGAACGCCGCCCGATCCGGATCCCACCACCAGGTCATCCCGGCCATCCCCGTCCACATCGAACCAGGCGATTCCAGGTCCGCTCTGGCTGAGTTTCGAGGACATCAATGGCTGCAGTGCGGTGTCCTCAAACGGAGTCTCGTGATGGGTATGGTTCAGTGCCGCGGAAGCGTCCTCAAACAACGCGTCAACCTCCGCCACCGGAGTCGCAGCAGCGGCCCCGGCCTGCGCCTCATCGATTTCATAGATGCGACCGGGGACCAAATTTGGAACACGGGTGACCGCACCGCTGCGCCATCGTACCTCGACCTCCAGACGATGATCCGCGCCGCCCGCGGCAAAGCTGCGGATGGAGTCGTCGGAGGAAAGATAACGTCCGCCGGCGACCATCTCCTGCGATTGCACGGGCACCGCGCCGCCACGGACCGTGATGCGCGCGCCGAGTCCGCGTGTGTTGGGCGCACGGCCCTTGAGCCGGATCGCCACCCGCGGAGCGCTGGCCTCATTTCGGAACAGGAGAGGCGGCGCATTGAGCGAGGTGACGATCACGTCGAGGTCCCCGTCGTTGTCCAAATCCGCGAGGGCGATTCCCTGCGCGATGCCGGGCTGCTGGAATCCCCAAGCCGCGCCGGGATCCTCAAACCGAAGATCACCCCGATTTCGAAACGCCATCGTACCTGTCGCCAGTCTCGGAAAATTTCGACGCGCCTCCAGCACTTCGGCATCGGAGAGCCGTCGTGCCGCACGCAGCGCCTTCAGTTGATCCGCCACATCCAGGTCACGCGCGGCGCGTTCCATGCCGCTCGAGATCAGCACGTCCTCCCAGCCGTCCAGATCCACATCCAGGAACACGCACGACCAGGCCCACTCCGAGGCCTCAAGTCCGGCGAACTGCGCCATCTCGGCGTAGCTGCCGTCGCCACGATTGAGAAACAGCGTGTTCCTCGGGAATTGCGGACGCAGGTCCAGATCCCCAAGCGGTGGAACCATCGGCGGCACGTCGCGAAGATCCTGCATTCGACGCGCGTGGCTCCGGCTCAACATGTCCACGACCAACAGATCGTCCCATCCGTCGTGGTTGATGTCCGCCACGTCCGCACCCATCGAGAACATGCTCGTGTGTCTAAGCGAGCGCTTGGGAGCGAGCTTGAAACGTCCGTTGCCCTGATTGATCCAGAAGCGGTCCTCGGTCTGGAAATCATTGCAGACGTAAATGTCCGGCAATCCATCCCGGTTGAAATCGCGCACCAGCACCGACAGACCCCAATCGCGAAACGGTTGAAGCAGGGGCTGTCCGGATTCATCGAGAAAGCCACCCGCAGTGAAGGACACCGGAACAAAATTGGTTCCTCCCTGATTGCGCACCACGACATCGGGCTGGCCGAGTTCATCAATCGATCCACGGGGGCCGATTGAAAAACGATCCTTCAGATCCTCCTCCTGCGTGGAGCGTCCGTTCAAGGTGTCCAACTCCACGCGACCGTTCACCCGCTTGAAGGTGACCCGCTTGTTCGGCAGATCCATGAACGCCGACGGGCGGTAGTTGGCGAGATACAGATCCGGAAGCCCGTCGCCGTCGAGATCGCCCACCCCGATCGAAGTTCCACCGCCGCCGGGATTCAGGGTCAAAGCGCTCCGGGTGAAGTGCCCCTTGCCATCGTTGAAAAAGAGGAAGGTGCCCTGCCCCATCGAGTTCACGATCAGGTCGAGATCCCCGTCCCCATCGAGGTCCACCCAGGCGCATCCGGTGGCGGTGATTCCATCGAGAACAATGCCCGACTTGGAAGTGATGTCTTCAAATTTGAAATCACCGAGATTTCGATACAGCACGCTGGCCCCTTGAAGGCCGCAGAAGAAGAGATCAGTCCAGCCGTCGCCGTCCACATCGCCCGCAGCGACCCCGGCCCCGTTGAGGAGCACGGAATTGGTGATGTGACGCGACTCCGGAACCCAATTCGTGAACTGGATGCCGGAGCTCGCGGGAGCAACCAACGCAAATCCCGAACGCGCCGGTCCGGAGGCTGGAGCCTGCGGAGCGAACTCCCGCACGCCGGCGGATCCCGCAACGGGGGAGAACGAGACCGGCGATGCACCCGAGGCCGAAAGAAGAAAGCCTCCCGAGAGCACCGGGCCGATTGCCGATTTCAGGATCGATCGAAACAGGTTCACAGGATTCAAAACATGCGTTCCAAACTGCCTGCCGCACGGGAGGGCTGCCAGTAGGTGGAGGCCGATTTGTCGAATCGGCGGCCGAGCAGATCACGACCAAGAATCCGCAGAACCAAGCCGATGGGAATCATCGCAAGGAGAAACACACCCATCAGCAACACGCGTCCGACAACCTGCCCGATATAAAATCCAAGGGTCATGCCTCCGCGATAAAACAACCGGAACACCCTGGGATAGATCAGGGCAGTAAGCGCCACCACGGCGATCACACCAAGGATTCCATACCACGTGCTGTCGAGGATTCGTCCCTTCCGATGCAACTGGAAGGTGACCAGCGTCACAGCGGCGCACGTGGACAGCGTGAACGTGCGCCACTCCTTGGGATCCTCCTTCAGTTTGGGGGCGAGTGCCATGGCAGTTGGATTCAGTCGGGTTTCACTTCGGCACGACGCGCCAATGCCGCCGCAGGTTGACGGGTCCGATCGAGGAGAAAGGGGCCAACCGCGAGGAAATCCATGTCCGTCCCGGTGAAGCACCGGTAGGCCTGTCCGGGAGTGCACACCACGGGTTCGCCTCGGACATTGAAGCTCGTATTCACCAGCACCGGGCAGCCGGTCTGTTGATCAAACGTGGTCAATAGCGCGTGCAGGAAACGGTTGGATTCCTGCGTGACGGTTTGAATCCGCGCGGAGTAATCCACATGCGTCACCGCGGGAATCGTGGACCGCTGCTGACGAAGCCGATCGAGTCCCTCCAACCCCTGTTCCACCGGCTTCCGATGACGTTCCAAAACCGGCGCCACCATCAGCATGTAGGGGGAATCGCATTGAAGATCGAAATACTCCTGCGCGCGGTCCGCCAGGACGATGGGCGCGAAGGGTCGGAAGGATTCGCGGAATTTGATCTTCAGGTTCATGGCCGACTGCATCGCCGGGGAGCGTGCATCGCCCAGGATGGATCGATTGCCCAGGGCCCGCGGACCGAACTCCATGCGCCCCTGAACCCAACCGACGATTTTTCCATCTGCCAGAATCTGCGCCGTGCGGCGAAGCAGTTCGGCTTCATCGAGCCGCTCATAGACCGCTCCTTCGGATTTGAGCACGTCCTCGATCTCTGCGTCGGTGAATGCGGGACCGAGAAGACTGCCCTGCATGGAGTCCGGAGTCTGTGCCACCCGGTCGGGCCGCACTCCGTCGGAGACTGCGCCTTCGGCCCATGCCAGGCAGGCCGCACCCAAGGCACCGCCAGCGTCGCCCGCCGCGGGTTGGATCCAAATCCGATCAAAGATTCCGGCACGTTGGATGTGCCCGTTCGCCACGCAATTCAGGGCCACACCCCCGGCCATGCAAAGATTCCGCGAACCACTGACCTCACGCGCGCGACGCGCGAGCGCAAGCATGACTTCCTCGGTCACGCACTGGATCGACCGGGCCACATCCAGGTGCCGGGATTCGATCGGATCTTCCGGTTTGCGAGGCGGCCCGCCAAAGAGCGCGTGGAACCGCTCATTGGACATGGACTGCCCGAAAAGGAAGCCGAAGTAGTCGAGATTAAGGCGAAAGGAACCGTCCGGCTTGAGATCCAGGAGCTCGCTTCGAATGCGGTCGGCAAACCGCGGCTCGCCGTACGGTGCGAGTCCCATCAGTTTGTACTCTCCCGAGTTCACGCGGAATCCGCAGTAGGCGGTGAACGTGGAATAAAGAAGGCCCAGCGAATGGGGAAACCGGAGTTCCTGTTGCAGCTCAATCCGGTTGTCACGCCCTGCACCGATTGTGGTTGTCGCGTATTCCCCCACTCCATCCACCGTGAGGATCGCCGCCTCTTGAAATGGCGACGGGAAGAAGGCACTGGCCGCGTGCGCGAGGTGGTGCTGGGTGAAGAGGATGGGACACTTTGATTCCAATCCAGGGATCGAATCCCGAAGGACCGACTGAAGATTCAGCTTTCCCCCCAGCCATGAAGGCATCACCCGGAGAAAGTTTGGAAAGCCCCGCGGCGAAATCGCGAGGCAGTTCTCCAACAGTCGTGAAAACTTGAGAATCGGTTTGTCGTAGAAGACGACCGCGCTCAGATCCCTGGCATGAATGCCGGCCTGCCGGAGGCAGAATTCGACGGCCTGTTTCGGGAACTCCTCGTCGTTCTTTCGACGCGAGAAGCGCTCCTCCTGGGCGGCGGCGACAATTCGGCCGTCACTCACCAAAGCGGCCGCGGAGTCGTGATAGAACGCCGAGATGCCGAGAATGTGAGCCGTGGCCATGGGAGTAGATCAACGTGCGTCGAAAGACTCCGGCCGGTCACATGAACGGATACATGAACGGGGCCAGAGCCGCGCTGGAACCAAAGACAATAATCGCGGCAAGCAGCAGGAGAAGACAGACGAGCGGCACCAGCCACCACTTCTTCTCCTGCTTGAGGAAGGCGAGAAAATCGCGAATGAGGGACCACATGGCTTCGGCGAGAGGATCCGTCGGAAATCGGACGCCGACAACTGTACAGTGAGCATTCGCCTGATTTGCTGGGATTTTTCAGGAGATCCAAAGTCGTATGCAGCGAACCTAAGTACAAAAAAGAAGGCCGGGCTTTCGCCCGGCCTTCGTGACGTTCGCGGGAGTACCGCGTCCGTGAATCAATTAGTTACGAGTCCGGTAGAACTTGTTGCTCGTCGCGGTCACAACGAACGGGCTGGTGGCGCCAGCGACGTCGGAGTAGGTGCCGTTGACGGTGTCAGCGGACTGCAGGGTGCCGACATAGGTGAGGGTCACCTTGCCGCCAGCCACAGCGACGCCGAGGGTCGGGGTCACCGCAGGGGCGCCACCAACAACCACGCCGAGGAGGCCGACATCAGCCACCTGCATCGAGTTCGCCTTGGCAGCGTCGACGACGGTCGGGAACACAACCTTGTACGAGGTGTACGGGTTGGTGTTCGCGAAGCCGTAGGAGCTGGAGGCGAAACGGGTCGCAGTGGTGGTGATGGAACCAGAGCCGACGAGTTCATAGAACACGCCGTCGTTCGAGCCCCAGACTTCGAAGCTCGCGGGATCACGCTCAGGAGCGTCGTTCGCGGTGGTGATGCTGATACCGCTGATGATGGTGGCACCAGCCGCCGGAGTGACGGTGAAGCCAGTCTTCAACTTGTCGAAGTTGAGGTACTTCGTGGAGCTCTTGCCGTCCAACACGTTCTTGGCGATTTCAGCCGCAGGCGAGTTGGAGGAGCTCGGGGTGATGGCGTCGGTGGCCGACAGCACGTTGCCCGGGAGAGCCGGAGCGAGGGCTCCGAAGTAGGCCGGGTTGAGGGAAGGATCGCCGTTGGCGGGATCCGCAGCCGAGGCAGCCTTCGCGGTCACGGTGATGCTATCGCCGCCGCCGCCTTCCTTGACGAGACCTTCGAGGTAATAACGGGTATTGCCCTTGAGGGTGATCTTGTTGCCGCCGGGCCATTCGGTTTCAGCGAACTTGTCCGAACGGTTCTGCGGGCTGGTGGCGTCGCGACGGTCGGCGAGGACCCACTGACGAGGATCGTTCCACTCCGGTTCCTTGGCGATGAGCTTCTTGTTAGCCGGCTTGTCGTCGGTGCTCAGGTAGAGCTCGATGTGGTCGTCGCCAGAGACGAAGAACACGTAGTCGCCGTCCGCGGGAGGAACGATGAACGCGCTCAGCTTGGCGCCGTAGTTGTCGGCCCAGTTGATGCGACCTTCGAGCACGTTGCGGACCTCAGTGAGGTCAGGGCTGTTCGGGTAGGTCGGGAGGTCCTTCAGGGTTTGGAGGTCCACACCGCCGATGCCAGTCCAGACTTCATACTTGGCCTTGCCCTTGGTGAACGCCCAGGAGGTGAGCGTGCCGGTCGCAGCAGCGGCAGCATTGCCAGCGGCGTCCTGCACGTTGTTCACGGTCAGGGTGTAGGCGGTGCCTTCGGTCTGCTTGGAGGTAACCAGCTTGACCGTGCGGGCATTGACCTGAGTGGCCGAGGAAACCGTCAGGCCGCCGCCGAACGAGTAGTTCGAAGCGGTGGTGGCGGAGGGAGCCTTGACTTCTTCAGAGAAGGTGACGGTAGCGCTGGTGAGCGAGTCGTCGCCGTCCACGAGGAACACGGTGGGCTTCTTGGTGTCAGCCGTGACCGTGAGGGTGGCCTCGTCGGAGGTGGTCGAAACGCCAGGGATGGCGATGAGGACCTTGTACTTGGCACCATTGTCAGCAGTGCTGGCAGCGGCGATCTTGTAGGAGGCGCCGTTCGCACCAGCGATCGGGGTGCCGTTCTTGTACCACTGATAGAGGACAGCGGTGGAGTAGGGCGAGGAGGTATTCGCGATCACGTTGAACTGAGCAGGCTCGTTCGCGGGGACGCTGATGCTCTTCGGAGCAGCGGTGATGGCGATGCTGCCACCGGTGCCGTCAGCAACACCCTTGAGGACGGTGCCCTGGATGGCAGGGAGACGGTCCGCCGGGGTGGCGTCGCCGACTTTGCGCCAGGCAACCTGGCCCCAGTCGCCGCCGCCGCCTTCCTTCACGAGGAAGACGAAGCCGTAGCTCTTACCAGCCACGAGAGCGATCGGGGAAGCAGTGGTCTTGGGATCGCCGGGTTCCTTGAAGGAATTGCAGCAACCGGTTTCTTCAGCGATCGGAGCGTCACCAGCGGGGTTCGGGAGGGTGGCACCAGCGGTGTTGAGGAAGAGCTGCGACGCGTCGTCCGAGCGGACGAAGAAGTCGTAGTTGCCCGACTCAACAGGAGTGATGGTACCAGCGATACGAACACCGAGGTTGTCACCATAGGTGTCGCCGAAGTTCGGCTCGCCGAAGGTGATACCGTTGACGTAGCGAACGCGGCTCGGGTTCGCGGGGAAGTCCGCGGAGTCGAGGAGGTTCTGCACCGGGGTTCCGGAGATGCCGTCATAGATTTCGGCAGAGAGGAAGCCGATATCCTGGGTTTCCGTCGCAGTGGTCACGGTGGCTTCAGAAGCCGCGGACTTGTTCTGCGAAACGTCCTGAGCGATGACCGAGTACTTGTAGGACTTGCCCGGAGCGACGTTCAGATCAGTGTAGTTCGTGGTCGTGATGAGACCGCCGAGCTTCGTGCCATCACGGGAGACCTGATAAGCAACGCGACCGGAGTTATCGGTCGAAGCGGCCCAGTTGAGGTCCACGCGACGGGCACCAGCCAGAGCCACGTTGATCTTGCCAGGAGCGGTCGGGGCGACCGTATCCGCAGCAGCAGCAGTCGTGGTGAGGGAGATGTTGTCGAAGTGGGTGTTCTCGTTCGCACCACCGGTACGACCAGCCAGCACGAGGCGGCCAGGTCCAGGGAAGTACGAGGTCTGATACCCGTTCAAGATCACCTTGCCCTTGTAGGTCACAGTGAGCTTGGCGTTGGCATCGACTTCAACCTTGAGGTGAGCCCACTTGAGGCTAGACCAAGAGTCGGGAGCGAGAGGATCGCCAGAATTGGCCCAGTAATCGGGAGTGCGAGGACCAGTCTGCAGGGAGGTCGCATCGGTCACGTCACCGTGACGGGTGGGCATGTCGTACTTGAGTACGGTCACGTTATCCACGCGAACGATGATACCTTCCACGTCGCCACCGTCAGGCAGGGTGTTGCCGGACCAGGTGTCGAAGTCGATGGCGATACCGCTGGTGGAGCCGCCTTCAGCGATGCCGCCAGCCCAGTTACCCATGTTCGAAGCGCTGTCAGGCAGCGAGGCGAAGATCGGGTCAGTGTCGCGGGCGAAGCTGATGGAGAAACCGTCCGCAGCGCGGTCGCCAGTCGAGTTACCGACGCGGAGATCGGTTTCGAAGACGAACGAGGAGACGATTTTGCCGCCGTCGATGTCAGGGAAGACGATCGAGGCGAACATGCTGTTTACCGGATAGGTCAGCGCGAGGAAGCCACCGGGATTACCGCCGGTTGCCACCCAAGGCTGGGTGTTTGCGCCGTTACCGCCAACCTGCAGCGCGCCGCCCAAGGTGGGGTCAGTGCTGAAGTCGTACGTTGCAGTACCTGCGCTCAGGTTAGTGATCGCCGCCGTGGTGACCGCCGAGGCGACCACACCGGATGCAATCCGCGAGATTACCGACCGCATGCGGTCGGCAATTGCCGATTTGGGTTTTTGTTGGTTCATAATGCCACTGTGGATTATTTTAACGCATTTCCATGCCACCGAATCGGCTCCGTTCGTTGAGACACAAGACCCTGAGGCTGAGTCGATTACGTCGATTGACAAATCGAGACAGGCTTAGAGCCGGGAGTCCTGGCGACAGGGCTTTACGACAATTAGTGACGTGGTAACTGACGAGCATTAGCAGTGAGGCTTGTCTGGAGTCAACGCTTAATGTCATTCGCGGGTTGGAATGGCAACGTTGTGGTCTCAATCAGGTGTCACCCCCAACCGACCAGGATCCGATTGTCTTCGGGCCGAGATCCAATCGGGAGCGTTTGGGTGGGCATGATTCGCCCACCGATCTTTTCCTCCGGATTCCAGGGACGGAGTTTCTGAATTCGAGAAGTTCCTATCGACGCTCGCCCGCCTCTCTCTTCGGAGCCGCGACCAACCGACCTCTCCTCGGCGAAAAAAGCTCCTGAATTGGGTGTCCCGAAGACCGAACGTTGTTTTCAGACCAGCCCGGAACCGCCAGGACAGCTATTTTGTATAGGCTGTGTGCTCCCGGAGCCACGCCGTATCCGGGGCGCTGGAGGTGCCGGTCATTCCCCCGTGAGCTGCGTGCCAATCTCCGCTGAAAGAGGGGTTGGCAAACTTGTAGTCGACCCAGTTGTGCATCTCACCGTGTCCATCGGTGAAGACAAAATTGGAGACCTTGCCGTGGTAATTCCCCGGAACGTGATAAACGCCGGCGGTCCCGCGCATCAGCACACCAAAAAATGGGCGGCAGACACTTTGCGGGTGGATTTCACCAAACAAAAAAATCCCGCTCGGGGTGCGGACATCGGAGGTTTTCCGAGGATTGTCGTAGAGGTCAGTGCTTCCCTGATCTCCCGCGCCATAGGGCTCATCGATCCAACCCACCCAGGAGTTCATTCCGTAGCTGCGGGGATTGCGGGCGGTCGAGCTGCTGCCCCCGCGTGGATTGAAACCGGCCACCTTGACCACGTATCGGTCGCCGGGGCATCGAAAAGTACCTTTGGCCTTTAGATACGGGGCAATCAGCGAGACCTTGGAGTTGATCAACCCTTCATCGGCGCCCGGAACCAGGTTGCTGTTCTCGCGGCCTTCGGCCCACAGGCGTGGAACAAAGGCGGAGGATGGATTGGCGAGGTTGAGGGCGGGGTCCCCGAGGCCGTTGGGTGCGTAAAAGTCCTGAAAATCAGAGGCGTAGAGGAGCGAGGCGAGGGCCATCTGCTTCTCGTTGTTCAAACAGGCGATACCGGTCGCTTTGAGGCGCGCCTTGGCCAGGGCGGGAAGCAGCATTCCGGCGAGAATCGCGATGATGGCGATGACGACGAGAAGCTCAATAAGCGTAAAGCCGGAATTGGAACGTCGTAAGCGCATGAAAAGGGAGGTGAGCCGCTACGCTAGGGCTTGATCCGAAAGAGACAACCCCGAATGCACTTGAAAGGAGGCCTCAGCGTCTCCCCGATCTTCCCTGTCCGGGGTGTTACTGAAGCCCGATCCCCATGTTCACTCCGCCCGGGCCGGAGGTGTTGTCCGTGGGGAACCAGAATCGTTTCAGCTTCTCTGCCGCCACGCTCTGATTGTGGTTCATGCGTTCCACGTGGCCGTCCGTCATCGCGTAGTGACCGCGTTTGTTGTGACGGGTGGTGAGGGTTCGACTTCCAAAGGTGGGGCCCGCCTGACCGGAGTAGTCGTTGGTCGCCATCTGCGCCTCCATGAACATCATGGTCTGCGCGGGCGCGATGAACGTGCTGGTTTCCTCCCCATGGCACAAACCGCAGTTCATCGCGTAGCTATAATCCCGTCGTCCGACGTGTCCCGATGGACCGCCGCCGTTGTTCTGAATGACGAAGCGCTTTTTTGAAGCGATTTCCGCCGCATCGGTCGGGCACATATAAACCCCCTTGGCTCCAAGGTAAGGATATAACTTGCCGGTGGTGAGATCCCCCACTTTGACCGAGAGCCAGTCGCGAAAAGACGGGAGCCGGCCACGCTGGTCATTCGAGTACATCACGGCGCCAAGTCCGAATTGCTTTAGATTGCTGGCGCAAACGGTTCCCCGGGCGGACTCCTTCGCCCGTGCGAGTCCGGGAAGCAGCAGGCCGGCGAGGATCGCAATGATCGCGATCACCACCAGTAGCTCGATGAGCGTAAACGCAATCGTCCGAGACGGGCGATCAATGCAGCCTTGGACACGCATGGAGTGTGGGAAACGGTTTCCGGGAACGCGCTTCGATACTCCTCCCGTGGGGGATCCGACAACCGCATTTTCGGGCTTCGTTGTGCTGAAAGCTGGAACCCTCGAGAACTCAATTGGTTCCCGATGGCACAAATCGTAACGGCTTGAGCGATTCGACTGCCTCACGCACAAGACGTGAGCCGATGACCCCTGATCCCCCATCTTCCCTTCGCCCGCCATCGGACATCTGCGGGCAGGTGTCTGCCCTGACCCGCCCCTGCAATCCCGTTGTCCTTTTTACGCTGTTCTTGGTCAGCGGAGCGGCGGCTCTGATCTATGAACTGGTCTGGTTTCAGTGGCTTCAATTGATCCTGGGGCTCACGACGGTCTCACTTGGTCTCGTTCTCGGGGTGTTTATGGGCGGGATGGGCCTGGGCAGCTGGGGGTTCGCACGATGCATCCCGGCGCGCTGGCATCCGCTCCGGGTGTATGCATTCCTCGAACTCGCCATCGCCGGCTGGGCCGTCGCCCTTTTGCTGGTCGGACCTGCACTCGCAGATCTTTATACAATCTCCCTCGGAGCTCTCGGCGGGACCATCGGGGCGATGCTGCGTGGAGCCTTTGCCACGTTGTGTCTGCTGCCGCCGACGCTGCTGATGGGAGCCACGCTTCCCGCCATCAGCCGATACGATGAAACCACCCCGGGTCACGCGTCGCGCCTGGGTTTGCTCTACTCCTGCAACGCCTGCGGAGCCGTGGTGGGATGCCTCGTGACTGGATTTTATTTGCTGCGGCTTCATGACATCGCCGTCGCCACCCTGACCGGTGTCGCCCTCAATGCCGTCGCAGCTGCCGCAGCCTTCATCGCGGCTCGCCGATCGCCGATCGCAGAAATCTCGGAAGCGCGTGGGGAGAGCTCGCGGAAGCTCGGGACTGATTCCACCTTGCCGAGGAAGGGTGGCGACCTCGCTGCGGCGTATTGGATCACCGCCCTGTCCGGCGCCTCCGCCCTCGGGGCCGAGGTGGTGTGGACCCGACTGCTGGCGCTGTTGATGGGAGGGACGGTTTATACGTTCTCCATTCTCCTCGCGGTGTTTCTCACCGGCATCGGAATCGGAAGCGCCGTGGGAGCGTTGATCTCCAAAGCCGTCGTCGACGCACGACGTTCCCTCGCCGTGTGTCAGTCGCTGCTGGTGCTCGGCATCGCGTGGGCCGCTTGGGGAATTCCTAATTCGCTTCCCCACTGGCCCATCAATCCCGCCCTGTCGCTCAGTCCGTGGTGGACCTTCCAGCTGGATCTCGCTCGGGCATGCTGGGTGATTCTTCCATCGGCAATTCTCTGGGGCGCCAGCTTCCCTCTCGCGCTGAACTTGGTCGCATCGGCAAACCCACAGCGCGAGTCCGCCGCCGCGCCGGACGCAGCCCGGTGGGTCGGCGGCCTCTACGCCGCGAACACATTGGGATCCATCCTGGGAGCCCTCGGATTCAGCCTCGTCCTGGTTCCAATCCTGGGAACGCAGGGGGCGGAGCGGGGTCTGCTGTTGCTGGGGATCGCGTCGGCCCTGGTGGCCTGGTGGCCACGCCTTTGGGGTCATAACGTCCTCGTTCCCCGCATGATTCTTGGCGCCGGGGTTGCGGCTTCACTCGCGCTGGTGATCGGGGTTCCGTCGACCCCGTGGGGTTTGGCGGCGTACGGACGCTATTTCGCCACGTATGGAACCCGGCTCGCCGCAGGGATTCGTCCGGAGGTTCCACCGGTGCCGCCGGATCCGGTGGCCGACATTCGATGCACCTATCTGGGCGAGGGAGTGAACGGAAACATCGCCGTCACACTGACGAAGAACGGAGTTCGCAGCTTTCACTCCGCAGGCAAGGTGCAGGCTTCGAGCGATTTTCAGGACATGCGGCTCCAGCGGATGCTTGGACATCTTTCCGCGTTGGTTCACGGCAAACCGGAATCCGTTCTCGTGGTGGCCTGTGGAGCGGGTGTCACGGCGGGATCCTTTGTGCCGCATCCGGAAACGCGACGCATTGTGATCTGCGACATCGAACCGCTGGTGCCACGGGTGGTGGCGCCGATGTTCGCCCGCGAGAATTTCAACGTGATCGCCGATCCAAGGACCCAGGTGGTGTCCGACGATGGACGCCATTTCATCCGTACCACGCGCGAACGGTTCGATGTCATCACCTCGGATCCGATTGATCCCTGGGTCAAGGGATGCGCGGCCCTGAACACGGTTGAATATTATAAGATGTGTCGCGACCATCTGCGACCGGGTGGGGTGATGAGTCTCTGGGTGCCTTTATATGAGAGTGACCGGGAAACGATGAGAACCCTGATGGCCAGTTTCTTCGAGGTGTTCCCGAACGCGACCCTTTGGAGCAACGACAACCAGGGGCAGGGATACGACACCGTCCTGCTCGGACAGGTCGAGCCGACGCGGCTGGATTTGAAAGCCCTCGAGGCCCGGCTCGACCGGCCGGACCACGTGGCGGTTCGCCGTTCGATGCGCGAAGCCGGGTTCGCATCGCTTTCGGATTTGCTGGGAACCTACGCCGGGCAGGCGCGCGATCTGACCGAGTGGAGCCGGGGTGCCGTTCTGAACACCGATCGCAACCTGCGGCTGCAATATCTCGCAGGCTGGTCGGTGAATTCCTTTTCCAGCGGATCCATCCTGAACGAACTCCTCTCGTACCGCCGTTACCCAGAGTTGATCTTCCCCGGCTCCGAGCAGCATCGGCGTCGAATCATGGCCTCGTGGGAAACCACAGCCACCAACACGGTCCCCCGCCCTTAGTTAAAGTTGCGGTCCCAACGACTGTTTCGGTGGTGTTCCTCGTTGAGCCCCGTCCGGGTTCCACCTAGTCTGCGAGCACCCCATGAATGTTCGCGATGTCCTCGTGCTCGGAGCCGGAAGCGCAGGCCTGATGGCCGCTTTGACTCTGAAGCGCCGCCTTCCGCAGTTGAACGTGCGCGTGGTGCGGAGCCCGGACATCGGAATCATCGGCGTCGGCGAAGGAACAACCCCCGCGTTTCCCCAGCATTTCTTCGACTACCTGAAGCTCAAGCCGCAGTCGTTTTATGAACTGGCCGAGCCCACCTGGAAGCTAGGCATCCGGTTCAAGTGGGGCCCGCGCGATCACTACCACTACACGTTTTCCTACGAGTATCAGCAGCGACAGCCGGACCTGCCGCGCAACAGCGGATTCTTCTACGGACCGGAGGAACAGTGGATCGGGCCGTACTCGGCGCTGCTGCACCACAATAAGGCATTCCCGCGTCGCGCCGACGGCACGCCGTACATCCACAATCGACACGCCTTTCACATCGAGAACCTGAAACTGGTGCGCTGGCTGGAGACCACCAGCCGGACCCTGGGCGTGGAGGTCATCGATGCCACCGTCACCCCCGAGGCAGGCCCAGGTGGAATCGCCGCGCTGGTGAAGGAGGACGGCACGCGGTTGACGGCCGACCTGTACGTCGATGCCAGTGGATTCCGCAGCGAGCTCCTGGGCCGCACCCTCGGCGTGCCCTTCCTGTCCTATTCCGACGCACTGTTCTGCGACCGCGCCGTGATCGGAGGATGGGCGCGAACCACGGAGCCGATTCTCGCCTGTACCGAAGTTGAAACCATGGATGCGGGCTGGTGCTGGCGCATCGAGCACGAGAACTTCATCAACCGCGGCTATGTTTACAGCTCGGCGTTTCTCAGCGATGAGGACGCGCTCGCGGAATTCCTGCGCAAGAACCCGCAGGTGACCACCACGCCACGGGTGGTGAAATATCGCTCGGGACGTTACCAGCACAACTGGGTGGGAAATGTGGTGGGCATCGGAAACTCCGTGGGCTTTGTCGAACCGCTGGAGGCCACCGCGCTGCAGATCATTTGCGTCGAATGCAGCACCCTTGCGGATTCGCTGATCGATTCGCTCTGCGAGCCGAATCCTTCGCTCATCGAGCTCTACAACCGCTTCAACACCCAGGCGTGGGACGACATTCGCGATTTCCTCGCAGTTCACTACAAGTTCAACACGCGTCTCGACACCCCGTTTTGGAAGGCGTGCCGGTCCGACACGCGACTGCACGGCGCGGAATTCCTGGTGAAGTTCTATCAGGAGAACGGCCCCAGCGTGGTGGCGGGAGTGCAGTTGCTTCACGCGTCGAACTCATTCGGGATGGATGGGTATCTCGCGATGCTGGTGGGACAGAACGTTCCGCACGCCAAGCCCTACACCCCCACCGAACAAGAGGCGCGGAAGTGGCGCGACCACTGCACTCGCTGGGATGCCGAGGCGCGCCGTGGGTTCACCGTTCGGCAGTGCCTGGATGCCGTCCGCGCCCAGGGCCGCACCGGAGTCTGGACAGTCCCTGCGAAATGAAGGCTTCGCTGATCACCGGTTTGGTCGGAGTTCTAGGACTTGCCTGGGTGGCTGGATGCGGAAAGCCGGAGCCCGGAGCTTCAACCGCCGCGGCTTTGTCCAAAACGAATCCTGGCGCGCATCACGAGACCACGGCCGCGGCGGGCGCGTGGTTTGAGGACATCACCGATCGCTCCGGCGTGAAGTTCGTCCATGCCACCGGGACCAATTGCTTCATGCCCGACCAGGTGGGGTCGGGCGTGGTGCTGTTCGATTTCGATCGCGACGGCCGGCTCGATTTATACTGCGTACAGAATGGTATCGACACTCCGGGGGCCCACAGCCAGCTCTTCCATCAGGAGGCGGACGGAACGTTCCATGACGTCTCGAAGGGATCCGGCACCGACCTCGCCTCGCGCGGCATGGGCGCGATCGCGGGCGATGTGAACAACGACGGTTTCCCGGACCTGGTGGTGACCGAATATGGTGCAGTCAGGCTGCTGCTGAATGCCGGGCAGGGACACTTCCGCGAGGTGAGCCGCGAGGCCGGAATCGACGATCCGCGGTGGGCCGCGCCGGCGAGCTTCATCGATTTTGACCGCGACGGCCGGCTCGATCTGGTGGTGGGCAATTACGTGGACTACGACCCGACGCAGAAATGCCAGGACGTCCAAGGACGGCCCGATTTCTGTTCACCGCAGGCCTTCGCCGGAACCGCAACCCGGCTCTGGAGAAACATCACCCCTCCGGGCGGTGGCGCTCCGAAGTTCGCGGATGTCACCGCCTCGTCGGGTCTCGCGTCCTCACCAGGCGACGCCCTGGGGCTGGTCTGCGCGGATTTCGACGGCGATGGGTGGCCGGATATTTTCGTGTCGGACGATGGTCGGCCCAACCGCCTGTTCATGAACCGGCATGACGGAACCTTTCGCGAGGAGGCGGCCGTGCGCGGAGTCGCGTTCAATGCCATGGGCCGCACCGCAGCCAACATGGGCACGGCGTTTGCCGACGGGGATGGCGACGGCATGGGCGATCTGTTCGTCACGCATCTCGCGGAGGAATTCCACTCCTACTTCCGACAAGACCAGCGCGGGATCTTTCTCGATTCGGTGGCACAGGCGGGGCTCCAGCAATCGGGATGGAGGGGAACCGGATTTGGTACGGTGCTCGTGGACTTCGATGCCGACGGCGCACCGGATCTGGCGCAGGTCAACGGACTCGTCCGCCGGGCCACGCCGGGTCAAACACCGGTGCGGGCCGGAGTGAATGCGTGGTGGGGCCGATACGCGCAGCGCCCGCAGGTGTTCCGCAACACGGGCCGAGGGCACTTCCAGGACTTCTCGGAGGTCAGCCCGTCGTTCTCCGGAACTGCGTTCGTCGGACGCAGCCTGGCGGTCGGGGATCTGGATGGAGATGGCGCACCAGATTTGGTCGCGGGCGGTCTTGGGGGACCGGCGCTGCTCTGGCGCAACCGAATCGCGGGACGCGGACACTGGGTCACCCTGCAGCTCACCGAACCGCGATTCGGAAACCGCGAAGCCATCGGTGCCGAGGCCGTAGTAACCGCAGGGGGTAAACGTCGATGGGCCGTTCTGCAGCCCGCCACAAGCTATCTCTCCAGTCATGAACCCGTGCTGCACTTCGGACTCGGCGCCGCGACCGCGCTCGATTCGGTCGAAGTTCAGTGGGCCGATGGCTCCAAGGAAACCTTCCCCGGCGGACCGGCGGATCGACGCCTTGTGTTGCGTCACGGTGAGGGACGAAAGGTGGCTCCGTGAAAGCGCGACCCGAGACGCGATCAACCTGGATCATCTGCGCAATCCTGCTCGGCATCACGGCCGCGGGATGCGGGCCGCAGTCAAATTCAAAGCCGGAGGCTCCCCGCGCAGCCACGCCCGCACCGACGCGACAGGAACCACCGAATCCGGACGTCGCGACGCTGGAGCCCGGTCAGGCAGCGCAGTTGCGCACCGCACGGGAGGCGGTGTTGGCGCACCCCGAATCCGCCGACGCCTGGGGCACGTATGGTCAGGTGTGTGAAGCCAACGACTTCGCGGTGGAAGCCGGACTTTGCTACGCCCGCGCCGTGGAGCTCGCACCGGATTCGGGCCGGTGGCTGCACCTGCTGGGGTTGCAAGAGCTCGCCCTGAAACCGGATTCCGCACTCGCCCGATTGTCCCGCGCCGCGGAGTTGGTGGGGACCAATTCAGATGCACCCCGCATTCGCTGGGTGCAGGCGCTGAATGAGCGGGGGCGCTTTGAGGAAGCGGCCCGAGGACTCCAGCCGCTGCTGTTGATCCGACCGGACCATCCAGCGGCCCGCCTCGAACTCGCGCGGGTGTCGCTCTCCACCAACGGGCCCGCGGCTGCGGTGGAGTTGCTCACACCGTGTCTCACCAATCCGTACACAGCACGTCCCGCCGCCATGTTGTTGAGCCAGGCGCGATTGCGTCTTGGCGATGTCGAAGGGGCCAATGCGCTGGCGCGTCGGGCAGCATCGATGCCGCGTCCGTTCGACTGGCCGGATCCTTTTCTGCGGGAGATCGAATCGCTTCGACGCGACCGGCAGAATGTCGCCGCACGGGCCAACGGTCTGTTGATCCAGCGTCGCATTCCCGAGGCGGAAAAACTGCTCACCGATCTGCTGAACACCTCGCCCGACGACCCGGAGGGATTGCTCATTCTTGGGCGACTGCGGCTGCAACAATCCAAGTGCACCGAGGCGGAGAAGCTGATCCAGCGGCACTTGAAGGTGCGTCCCGATTCCCTAAACGGCCAGGTGCAGCTGGGTCTGGTTCTGATGTGTCAGTCGCGCTGGAACGACGCGGCATCCGCCTTCGAAACCGCGCTCCGGGTGAAACCGGATTTTGCCCAAGCGCACTTCAATCTGGGCCTCGCCCGCGCAAACGCCGGCGATGACGCGGGTGCGGTGAAGGCGTTCGAGGAGGCGGTACGGTGCAATCCGGGGGATGCCGCCGCGCTTGGGAATTTGTCGGAGCTGCACCTGCGCGCCGGCCGATCGAATCAGGCCCGTGATACCGCCACGCAGGCGCTTCGACTCGACCGAAACCAACCCCGGGCCCGTCGAACCCTGGAAGCGCTCACGGGAGCGGGTTCGAGACGATAGGGGTTCCGGCGTGCGTCATCGGCTCCGTCCAAAGCGGTAGAGGACTACCGCAGTCCAAGACCTGGCGGATTTCGACGCAGGGGTGAGTAAGTCGCGACAGCGTCGTGGAGTGCGCCAATCCTCTGGCGCTTTCGAATGCAGGACAGGCTTCAAACCCACCTCTTGAGGGCGTCCGCGCTGCGGTTGTTTTCTCTCGCAACTCCAGTTTTACGCGGCGGGCTTCTTGATACGTTTGGAGTACCGCGTTTACGCGGCTCAGCTGTTGGACGCGGGCCATCGACGGGTTGAAGATCAACCGCCTGGATGCATCGAGACACGCCTCCCCGAACCGTCTGAAGACGGGACTCCAAACGAATGAGAAAACCCTCACGGCAGCGTCGGATTCCCCTTCAACGCTTCAACTTTTTAACCCTTCAACTGCCGTTTCGAAATTCAACGTTTCAGCCTCCGCATTCGGCCACGAAAAAGCCCTTCCCGCATTGTCGTACGGGAAGGGCTCGGTGTGTGTGCGTTAACCAACTGCGGCTTAGTTACTGCGAGCGCGCAGGAAGCGGACGGCGCTGGAGACCGGGACGACGACGCGGAAGTTTCCGCCGGTGATCGGAGTGCCGTCACCGATGTCAGTCCAGGAAGCAGAGGCTCCGAGGGTCGTGGAACCTTCGAGGCGATAGCCGGTCGAGGCCGAGGGCCAGGTCACGATGACATTGTTGCCATCGCGGCTGACCGTGAGGGTGGGAACCGGTGCGGCGGCGGTGCCATTGGGGCCGGCCGTGAAGCTCGCCGCCACCTGCGCGGAGGTCATCGCACCGCTGTAGAGACGGAACTCATTGATGGCTCCGGCGAAGAACGGATCGGACGGAAACTGCGAGCGTCCGAGCCAGTTGTTGTTGTCAGCGGAAAGTGCCGAGAGCGGCTTGCTCGCAGGACCGGAGGCCACGAGAACGCCGTCGAGATACATGCGGGCGGTGTTGCCGCTGAAGCTGTAGCTGATGGCGATGGCGTGTTCCTCGCCGACGGCCTGATAGGTCGGCAGGCTGATCGTGGTGGTATCACCGCCGTCGGGGAAGTTGGCGATGAAGCGCGGGATGCCGTCCCCGGTCTTCGGGGTGAAGAACAGGTAGTCGAGCCCGTTGCCGGTGCCGTCTTCACCGTCCACGCGGGTGCCGAGATCGAACACGCGCGACCAGGCGCCGCCGCCGTCGTAGCTGTACCAGAACTCGATGGTTCCGTTGTTGCCGAGCGAGGAGACGATGCCGTTGGGGAGGTTCACGTAGCCGTCGTTTCCGTCGAGCTTGACCTTCCCGCCCGTCAGGGACGCGCCGCCGAGGAGTTCACCGTTGGCGGTGCCCACGGAGTCCTTGGCCACGGTGCCGGAGGTTTCATTGAAGCTGTACCGATGCTTCATCGAAACAGGATCTGCCACGAGGGTCAGCTTGGCCGTCTTGCTCGGAGCGGAGATGTCCTTGCCGTTGACGTTGTTCGAGGCCACGACGGAGAACACCGCGCCGTTGTCGGCCGCAGTGACGCTGTCGATGGTGTAGCTTGACCCGGTGGCGCCGGCGATCGGCACTCCGTTGCGGGACCATTGGAAGTTGATCGGCGACGAACCCTTGGCCGCGACGGTGAAGGTCGCGCTGTAGCCTTCGGGCACCGCGGTGTCCACGGGGTCGGTGCTGATCGAAACATTCACGCCCTGATTGTTGATCAGGTCGGGTCCAGCGAGCGAATCGCCGAGCACCTGTCCGGGCGTGAGAACGTAATCGTAGAAGCGGACCTCGTCGAACTCGCCCTGGAGGTTGTTGTCGCCATTCCAGTTCGAGCGACCGAGCCAGACGTTGACGTCGTTGATGTCGCTGATCTGTGCAGGGGTGGTAAACCCGCCCAGGCGCTTTCCGTTTTCGTACACGCTGACCGCGCCGGTGGATTCCTTCCAGGTCACAACCACATGGGTGTCCTTGTTGAAGGTCGTGGTGCCGACATCCGAAGTCGCGCCGCCGCCGCCGCCGGCGGGATCTTCATTGCGGAGCTCGAGGCGGCGTGAACCGGTGTCGTCACCGATCTGCGCGCTGTACTCGAGGTAGTCGAGACCGGTTCCACCGCCGCCGGGTCCGGGCACTTCGTCGCTCGACGCTGATGAGCCGAAGTCGAACACGCGGGACCAGGTGCGACTGCCGGTAATCTTGAACCAGGTTTCGAAGGTGAATTCACCCGTGCCGCCATTGGCCTTGCCGTTGGAGGAGAGCAGCCCATTCGGCAAATCGCCGTAGCCGGCCGTGGCGGAAGGTCCGCCCGACAGCTTCAAACGCGTGCCGGTGAAGCTGGTGCCTTCGCCTTGGACCATGCCGTTCGCTGTGCCCACCGAGTCCTTGATGGGCTGGCCGTCCGCATCCGCGATCGCTGCATCGTTGAACGAGTAGCGATGCACGGGGCCTTTTCCGAGACGTTCCGCGGCAATGGGTGCGGCAGGAACCGGATCGACGAAGTCGGTCTTTTCCGTGGTGTAATTCGCGGCCACCTGCGCATCGGTCAGCACATCATCGTGAATGCGAACCCGGGCGATCGAGAGCGATCCGCGGATGCCGCCCGTGGGCGTGGTGCCGTCGCTGTCGAGCTGCGTGGCGAGGTTGATCGAGGTGCTATCCCAGGTGTTCAGCACACCGGCGCCGTCGTATTCGGCGTTGGCGAGTTTGCCATCGGCATACACGCGCGAGATCTTGCCATCGTAGGTGTAAACCAAGTGATGCCACTTGTTGGCCGCAGGGCTGCCGCCATCGCTATTCCAGCCGAGATCCGGACTTCCCCAGTGGCCCACAGCGCCCCAACGGAAGTCGGAGCCGTAATTGAAGGAGAGATTCGTGCCATCGGGACCACCGCGCTTGCCCCAAGCCACCATGGTTTCTTCGCTGCCGACTTCCGGGTTCAGCGCCCAGACCTCAATCGAGACCGTGGGATCGACGCCCACGATGCCCGCGGGAGGAGTCACCAGCGCCGCACCCGCAGCGTCGGTCGCGAGCTGCAGGTAGGAGGTGCCGTCAAACTGGATCGCCTTGGTTCCGCCGGTGAGGTCGAGCTTCGGGATGGTCGCGCCGCCGCCGGTGGCGACGAAGAACCCTCCGAGGGTGCCGGCGTTGGCGATGCTCTTCAGCGCGCCCGCGGTTTGTTTCGTGGCGTCCACATTGACCAGCAGGGTGCCTGCCGTCTGGATGGCGCCCTGAACGTGGGTCAAAACGCCCGCAGCCACGAGTGCCAGGGTGAAAGCGGGAAGTGCCCGCCCCGGCGCCGAGTTAAGAATTTTTTGGTGCTTCATAGGTGTCAGCAATACGCACCCAAGGTCGGACACGCCCGACTTACGGACGCGAGTGCAGGCCGTGGACAACGGCTCGAAACCAAGGGAATGAGTTATCCTTATCACCCAGACCAAGCTCTAACCATGAGCTATTGCGTGAATCGCATGCGAAATTTTACCAAACCGGATCCAGGCGCGCCGGGATAGGTCCGTAGCGGAACACGATTCAGCCGCAGCGACCGTGCGCCCTCCGCGGAATCTTTACGTTAAACCATTGGTGTCCGGACCTGAGGTGAGTTCAATCGGAACCGAATGGGTCGCAGAGGCGACAGGGGGGCGCGTCCGCGTTGTGCGATGCATTGGGTTTGCGGATGACCTTTTGCACGTTTGGATGCGGTAGAATGGCGTGTAGGAATGGCG
>CANGKZ010000015.1 GCA_947454705.1 Verrucomicrobiota bacterium | reverse complement strand
TCGGAACTTCAACACCAAGCATCAGGCCCGAGTGGCTATCACGGAGGCCCGAAAGCTCTACAACCAACGCCGCCCGCACTTCGCATTAAACCTACGGACACCATCCGACGTACACCATGCCAGCCACTCCGGGCTGTTGGTGGGCTCGGGTCCGCTCGGTTCGCTACGCTCACCTCCGCTCCCCCTCGCCCTCCAACAGCCCGCATCTCCACCAGAAATGTGACAAACGGAAATCAGGACGTGACAGGGAGATCGGGGGAACAGATGCTGGATGCTGGATGGGGAGGATGCGGAGGAGATGGCAGATGGAAGCTCGGAGTTGGGAGATCGCAGATCGCAGATCGGGGGACGGATGCTGGATGCTGGGCCGCTACTGGATGGAACGAACATAGCCCAGGCCTTCAGGCCTTGGGGGGAATGAGGCCGTTTTCTTTGAGTCCCAGCGGGACGGCAGAGGTTTTTTTCTGTCATCCCGCCGGGACTCGATCCGTGGTTGGATTCAATCCCCGGCCTCAAGGCCGTGGCTATTTTCAGCAGCGGCTCATTTGAATCCCATTCACCGCTGTATCTCCGCGTCTCTGCGTCTCTGCGGTCTTTTTCCTGCTTTCCTGGGTTCCAAATTCGATCCGCTTCCCCTTCGGACTGGGCGCGCGTCCCCGGCCTGGGGGAGGGGGACGGGAAATTGTGACCCTTTGGACAACTTCGACTTGCGCAGGCCCAATTCTTGGGCTTTTTAGCGCGGTCCGCGGCGTGGACGTTTGTAAGCAATCGCCCCGCCTGCGTGCCAAACCCGGAATCCGACAGGTCCACCTGTCCCAAAAAATTTCAGCAGTCCTTACTCGAATGCATCCGCAACGGTCGGCGATCAATCCGCTTCAGCGTCTCCAGGCAAAGACCACCCTCAAACCCATCCAGTTCTACTGCGCCGCTCCCGAGGCGAAGGAAGTGTTCATCCTGGGTGACTTCAACGACTGGAGCCCCACCAGTCATCCCATGAAAAAGGGCTTCGACGGCACGTGGCAGACTTCAGTGACCCTCGGCCACGGGGGCCATCACTATCAGTTCCTCGTGGACGGCAAACGCGTGAACGATCCGCGCGCCCAGGGACTCGCCCGCAATCTCCAGGGCGAAAAAGTGTCGATGATCCTGGTCAGCTGATCCGGCTGGTTTCCCGACGCGGAAACGGAAGTTGAACCGCAGATCAACGCAGATGAATGCGGATAGGCGATCGAAGCTCGGAGAGTGGAGATCGAAGTTCGCTGCGCTCGGGAGCGGTGGGAATGCTGCGGGGTTCTTTGGTTTCTACGACGGTTTTTAGGTAGGCGGCGCTGGCTCCGTTCAAAGCGGTAGAGGACTACCGCAGTCCAAGACCTGGCGGATTTCGACGCGAGGGCGATGGAGTCGCGACAGCGTCGTGGAGTGCGCCAGTCCTCTGGCGCTTTGCATCCGGGTTCCTCTTCAACCCTTCAGCGTTTCAACCCTTCAACCGCCGCCTAGCGGCTTCATCCCTCAATTCTGATCCGCCTCGGGATACGGCGATTCGCTGGAATCGTCTGGGTCGGGGGCCGGGATCCGGCTCGGGCTCGATGTTTGTTTCGACGCCCGGCGTTCCGCGAAGAACGCACGCAGCAGGTCTCCGCATTCCTGTCCCCGGACGCCGCCGGTGACTTCGCAGCGGTGGTTCAGGGTGGGAAATTGTAGCAGGTTCAACGCAGATCCGGCGGCGCCGCCCTTGGCATCGGGCGCCGCAAACACCACGCGATCCAGCCGGCAGTGTACAATCGCTCCGGCACACATGGGGCAGGGCTCCTTGGTCACGTAGAGCGTGCACCCGTTCAGGCGCCAGTCTCCGAGGGAATCCTCGGCCATGGTGAGCGCGAGCATTTCGGCATGCGCGGTGGCGTCCTTCAGGAGCTCGACTTGGTTAAACGCGCGGGCGATGACGCGTCCGTGTCGAACAATCACCGCCCCGACCGGCACCTCGCCCGCCTGATACGCCCGGAGCGCCTGCTTCATCGCCTCGCCCATGAACAGGGCATCGGCATCGAGATCGGATTCGTTTTCAGGAGCGGGCATGGGATTTCGCAGATCGAAGATCGGAGATGGGAGATGGAAGATGGGAGATGGGGCGGAAGATGCTGGATGCAGGATGCTAGATGCTGGATGGGGAGGATTGTTCGACGGTCCAGGTGCTGGTGCCGTCGGGGTGGCACTTCGCAAAGGCGGCGAAGAATCCTCCGCGATGTTTCCAAAACAGCGGCCAGATTTGATCGCGATCGGTTTGGGGGATGGCGAGCTGATCCAATCCCGAGCGCGGGACGAACGCGAACGTGCCTTCGCGATGCGGCGGCGGGAGTTGACGGATTCGCGGCCGGATTTCGAACAGGAACATGAGCCAGTGCGTTTGGCCCTGATAACCGAACTCGCTGACCAGTCCGGTGAGGTGCAGATCGGTGGGCTGCAAAATGAGACCTGTTTCCTCGGCGGCCTCGCGACAGGCGCACGCGTACGGGGATTCCCCGAGGCCTTCCTTCAGCTTGCCGCCGGGCGGCGACCACAGGCCGCGGTTCGGCTCCTGGGATCGGTGCAGGAGGAGGACCTCGTCGGCTTCGTTGAAGCCGTACAGCAGCGTGGCGATTTTATGCGGCAGTTCCGACACGCCGAAAAGGGGACCCTAAATCGAGCCAAGGAAGAAGGCTGAATCGTTCGCCGCGAGAAAGGAGACGCAGAGGAGATGGCAGATGGAAGCTGGGAGATGGGGGGCGGATTGGGGCCCGGAAGGAGGCCGCGCAATTTTGGAGTGCGGTGGCAGAGCGGAGCGTCGACACCGCTTTCGAGCCCGGCCCCGAGT
The DNA here is from genome assembly GCA_947454705.1 of Verrucomicrobiota bacterium. Classification (GTDB taxonomy): domain Bacteria; phylum Verrucomicrobiota; class Verrucomicrobiia; order Limisphaerales; family UBA9464; genus CAIVQB01. The sequence goes on along the minus strand of CANGKZ010000015.1, from coordinate 101,749 downwards.
CAACACCGACCGGCAACCTCTCACCCCCCACCAAACCACAGACTTTGGGCTTTGGACTTTGGACCTTGGACTCTTCATCCCCTTCACCCGAGCACCTGGCGTCGTTCGGCGAGAGTCAGTTCACGCCATTTTCCCGGGGCGAGGTCGCCCAGGGTGAACGTACCAATCTTGATTCGCATCAATCGCAGGGTCGGGTGGCCGATGGCGGCGGTCATGCGACGCACCTGCCGGTTTTTCCCCTCGTGGAGTTCCAGTTCCACCCAGGCTTCGGGGACGTTTTTGCGGAAGCGAATCGGCGGGTCGCGCGGGGGAACCGTTGGTTGCGGATCCAGCAGGGTGGCCCGGCAGGGACGCGTTTTGTAGTCCTGCAGCACGATCCCGCGGGAGAGTTTCGCCAGAGATTCCGGGGTGGGAATCCGCTCCACCTGCGCCCAGTAGGTGCGGGGATGCCCTCGTTCGGGATCGAGCAGCCGGTGGTTCAGACCGGGTTCGTCGCTCAGGAGCAGCAGGCCTTCGGAATCGGCATCCAGACGCCCCAGTGCGTACACGCGGGGAGGGAATCCGAACCCGGCCAGCGGCTTGTTGGGCGAACCATCGGGAGTGAATTGCGAGAGCACCCCGTACGGTTTGTGGAAGGCGAGCAGCACCCAGGGATGTCAGATCAAGACCGACGCTCCGACGAGTCCAAACCGCCCCAACCCCTGAATTCCCGTTGGCATCCCGCTGCGTTTCCCGCCATGATTTCCAACGGAAGTGAGCGCCTCTGTCCCCACCCAATCTGGTTCCGCATCGTTCAGCTCTGACGTGGTCGTGTTGAACAAGCAGGGAATCCATGCCCGTCCATCGTCACAATTCGTGAAGATGGCCGGCCGATTCTCCTGCGAAGTCTTCGTGGAAAAGGACGGCGAGGTGATCAATGGCAAGAGCATCATGGGCCTCCTGATGCTCGCCGCAGGCCCCGGCAGCCGTCTCCGCATCACCTGCGAGGGCGAGGGGGCGGAGCAGGCGCTCGCCGATCTGGTCGCCCTCGTTCACGCCAAGTTTGGCGAGGAGTGAGGATCGGAGATCGCAGATCGGAGATGGCAGATCGAAGATCGTGAATTCAGCGGCGCGGCGGCCGACTCGGGTTGGGTTGGGTCGGGTCGATCGATTGAGCGCTGGATTGACGGCGCGATTCCGGGTTCACTTTGGGAGCACGCATGTCTGACTTTAACATTCATTACGTCGCCAAGCTGGCGCGCATCGAACTGTCCGCCGCCGAGGAGGAAAAGCTCGGGGCGCAGTTGGGAAACATCCTTGGCTACATCGCGAAGCTGAAGGAAGTGGATGTCACCGGGGTGGAAGCCACGGCGCACGCGTTCCCGCTGGTCAACGTGACCCGACCCGATGTCGCGGGCGAACCGCTCCCGCACGACGAAGCCCTGGCCAACGCGCCTTCCCGCTCCGGCGGATTGTTCGTGGTGCCCAAAATCGTGGAGTGAACCGAAGGCAACCCGCCCGTTTCTCCGTCCTCCTGCTTCCTTACCGCCGCCGTTTTCGAATTCGACCCGCTTCGACCCGATGCCCTCGCTTCATCGCCTCACCCTTTCCGAACTCGCCGACCGTCTGGGCCGTCGTGAGTGCTCCGCCGTGGAGGTGCTCCAATCCAGTCTCGACCAGATCGCCCGCGTGGATGGCGACGTCCGCGCGTTCATGAGTTTCGACGCCGCGGATGCCCGCGCGCAGGCCGAGGCGGCGGACCGCGAACTCGCCGCCGGCGTGACGCATGCGTCCAAACCGCTGCTCGGAATTCCCGTGGCGCTGAAGGACGTGTTGGCGCATCGCGGCCAGCCGCTGAATTGCTCGTCCAAGATTTTGGGCAACTACCGCTCGCCGTACGACGCCACCGTGGTGGAACGATTGAAGGCGGCCGGCGCCGTGGTGTTTGGCCGGCTCAACATGGATGAATTCGCGATGGGCAGCTCGACCGAGACGTCGGCCTTCCAGCGCACCTTGAATCCCTGGGATCTCACCCGCATTCCGGGCGGAAGTTCCGGTGGATGCGCCGCCAGCGTGGCGGCGGCGATGGTTCCGGTCAGCGTGGGTTCCGACACCGGTGGTTCGATCCGCCAGCCTGCCGCGCTGTGCGGTGTGGTCGGTGTGAAGCCCACCTACGGACGCGTGTCGCGTTACGGTCTCACCGCGTTTGCCAGCTCGCTGGATCAGATCGGTCCCTTCACCCGGACCGTCCGGGACGCCGCATTGATTACAGGTGTAATCTCTGGGCAGGACCGTCGTGACTCGACTTCGGTTCCGCAGCCGGTTCCCGATTACCTCGCGGCGTTGAACCGCGCGGCGGCGGCGGGATCGCGTCCGCTCGCCGGCGTCCGCATCGGCCTGGCCAAGGAGTACATGATCGGCGGTCTCGATGCCGAAGTGGATGCGGCGATGAAGGCCTCGGTGGCCAAGTTCGTGGAGCTCGGTGCCGAGGTGGTGGAGGTCTCCCTGCCGCACAGCGATTACGCGGCGGCGACGTATTACATCATCGCCCCGGCGGAAGCCTCGGCGAACCTCGCTCGATTTGACGGCGTCCGCTACGGCGCCCGAGTGGAAGGCAAGGATCCGGCCGAGATGAACTCCCGCACCCGCGGCGCGGGCTTCGGCGCGGAGGTCAAGCGGCGCATCATTCTTGGTACGTATGTGCTGAGCTCCGGCTACTACGACGCCTACTATCTGCGGGCGCAGAAGGTCCGCACGCTGATCCGGCAGGACTTCCTGAACGCCTTTGAGAAGGTGGATGCGATCCTGACTCCGACCACGCCATCGGCCGCCTTCCGTGTGGGGGAGAAGAGTGATGATCCGCTGCAGATGTACCTGAGCGACATCTTCACCATCTCGTGCAACCTCGCTGGAATTTGCGGCATCAGCATTCCCTGCGGGTTCACGCAGCCGAAGCCCGGGGTTCCGCGGCTTCCGCTTGGGTTGCAGCTGCTGGGCAAGCCGTTTGGCGAGGAGTCGATGTTCCAGATCGCGCAGGCCTACGAGCAGGGCACGCCGTGGCATCGGGAGCTTTCTCCGTTGAGCTGAAATTCGGAGATCGTCGGGGCGGATGCGGAGGAGATGGGAGATCGCAGATCGAAGATCGGGGAACGGATATTGGATGCTGGATGCTGGATGGGGTGGAGCGCGAACCTTTGACGGGTTTGCTTCTGAACCCCGGCCTCAAGACCGGGGCTGTTTTCACCCGCTTCTAATCCGAGAGGAAGCGACCTGTTTCCAGACGCAGCTTCCCCCTCCTGCTTTCATGCTTTCCAAATTCAATCCCTCCTTCGAAGGCCGGTGTTGGATTGAACCGGTTGGATCTCGCGGTTGCACAAGCGGTCCGTCGGGCCGATGGTAACGCCACATGGAAGGCAGTTCTGCGTTCATGCTAATTCTCCGGGCGAATGCCCTCGGAGCGTGGCGTCGATGGGTGGCGCTGAAGGATCAGTCGTGGATGCTTCTCGGGCTGGTCTTCGTGTTCCTGTGTGGATACGTCCTGCTCGCCTTCTCGATGTTCCAGTTCGGGCTTCGATTCCTCCAACGCTTTCCCGGTCTGGGCGGCCTTCTGGTGGAGCGGCTTCTCTTCCTGCTGTTCGCGTTCCTCTTTGGACTGCTGCTGCTGTCGAACTTGGTCATCAGCTACACGAACCTGTTCCGAAATCGCGAGACCGCGTTTCTCCTGACCGCGCCGGTGCCCGCAGGAACGGTGTTCCAGTGGAAGCTGGTTGAATCCACGCTGCTGGCCTCCTGGGCCTTTCTCTTCCTCATCGCCCCGCTGCTGGCGGCCTACGGACTGGTGAATGGTGTGGCGTGGCATTTCTATCCCGCGGTGGTTGTCCTGGTGGGCTTGTTCATCATCCTGCCGGGCGCCGCGGGGGCGGGGTTGGCGATTCTGCTGGCGAGGTTTCTCGATCGGCGCGCGTTTCAGATTGTCCTGATTTCCGCGCTGCTGATCGGCCTCGGGTTTCTTGCCTTCCGGTTCCGACCCGAGGTGGTCAGCGATGAAGAACTCGAAACCCGCGTGCTGGCGGTCATCGATCGTTTGCTCGATCGCACCCGGTTTTCCCAGTTCCCGTTTCTTCCCAGCTACTGGCTGAGTTCGAGCGTTCAATTGTGGGCCGAAGGGGCGATTCGCGCGGCGGGGTTCTTCGTGCTGGTGCTGCTCAGTCATTCGCTGTTCTTCGGAATGCTGGTGGCCACCCGGCTGGGAAATGCGTTCTACGATGCGTCAAGCCAGGTCCATAGCCGCGGCAGCTTGTTGAGTCGATGGGAGTGGTTTCAGCGATGGGAACAGCGACGGCGTCGCGTGAACCCGAACGGATTCCATTTCCGTTCGCGCGGCGTTTTGGATGCGCTGCTGGCGATGGGCGGATGGATCCCGTCGGACGTGCAGGCGCTGGTGTCGAAGGATCTCCGCGTGTTCTGGCGCGACACCACGCAATGGGGGCAGACGCTCATGCTCTTCGGTCTGCTCGCGGTGTATCTGGTGAACATCCGTCACTTCACGCGTCAGCTCGATTCGCCGTTTTGGATTTCCGTGGTGGGCTACCTCAATCTCGGCGCCTGCGCGCTGAACCTGGCCACGCTCACCACCCGGTTTGTTTTTCCGCAGTTCTCGCTCGAGGGACGACGCGTCTGGGTGGTCGGCTTGGCCCCGCTCGGACTGGTCCGCGTGGTGTGGTTGAAATTCTGGTGCGCCACGATGGGGACGATGGGCGTCACCGTCGGGTTGACCCTGGTGTCCTGCACCATGCTGAAACTGGGAGCGGCGCGGACGGTGTTTTTCTGTGTGGCGATTGCGGTGATGACGCTGGTGTTGAACAGCCTCGCAGTGGGGCTGGGATCGTTGTATCCGGATTTCAAGGAGACCAACCCGAGCAAGATCGTCAGCGGATTTGGCGGAACGCTGTGCCTGGTGATCAGCTTTGCGTACATCGCGGGATCGGTGGGATTGCTCGCGGTGGGAACCCCGTGGGGCTGGGGCAGCAGCGGAACGGATGAGTTCGATGCGGGGCGTGCGATGTTCGTTTGGACGTTGTTTTTGTTGATCAGCGTGCTGGCGGGGTGGCTGCCGTTGCGGCTCGGGTTGCGCCGTGTGGAGTCGGTGGAGTTGTAACGCGGGGCGCTTCGAATCCGGGTTTGGATTCGCGCGGCTGATCGCTGGCGTTTCCTCCAAGACCCGGTTTCAATCAGGCATGCGATTTCCCCGCCTGTGTGCCGTTGCCGGGTTTCTCGTGTGGTCCCGGTTGTGCCTGGAGGTTAGTGCAGTGACCGGCGAAACCCCGCCGCCGTGGCCGGGCGATCGTTGGCGGGCCGAGCACCGGATCATCGATCTGCACCAGCATATCGAAGGAACGGAACCACGCATCCGCCGCGCCTTGGGGATTCTGGATCGATCAGGAGTGGGCATCGGCGTGAATCTCAGCGGAGGAACGGTCACCACGAAGGGGACCAATCTTTCCGAATTCCAAAACAACCGCGACCTCTTCAACCGCGTCGCACCGGGCCGTTTCCTGCAGTACTTCAACCTGGACTACACGGGTTGGGATGAACCGGATTTCGATCGAAAGGCCATTCGACAGGTCGAGACCGCGGCACGGTTGGGTGCGGCGGGATTCAAGGAGTACAAGCGTCTGGGCCTGTACCTGCGCAATGCGCGCGGGGAGTTGATCAAGATTGATGATCCCAAACTGGATGGCGTGTGGCGTCGATGCGGCGAGCTGGGATTGCCGGTGAGCATTCACGTGGCGGATCCGCGGGCGTTCTGGCTTCCGTTCAACCAGCAGAACGAGCGCTGGACGGAGCTGAAGGATCACAAGGCGTGGTGGTTCGGCGATCCGAAGCAGTTTCCCAAGCGGGAAGACATGCTGGCCGCGTTGGAGCGGGTGATCACGCGTCATCCCAAGACCACCTTCGTCTGCGTTCACTTTGCCAACAACGCCGAGGATCTGAAGTGGGTGGACGAGCAACTCGACCGCCATACGAACATGATGGCGGATCTAGCGGCGCGTATTCCGGAGATCGGACGACACGATCCCGAACAGGTCCGCGCCCTGTTCGTGAAGCATCAGGACCGGATCCTGTTCGCCACGGATTTCCAGGTGTACGACAAGCTGATCCTCGGTTCGTCGGGTGATGCAGAGAATCCATCGGACGACACCGCGGCGGAGTTCTACCACAAGGAGTGGCGCTGGCTGGAGACGCGCGATCGCGACTGGCCGCACATGACGCCGATCCAGGGGAGCTGGAACATTTCCTCGATTGGTTTGCCCCCGGAGGTGTTGCGGAAAATCTATTTCGACAACGCCCGCAAGCTGCTGGTCCGGTCGCTTCCGTTCCACACGATTCAGGCGAAGCGGATTCGTCGCGACTTCAAGCCGGACGGAAAGCTCAACGAGCCGGAATGGGCATCGGCTCCTGTGATGATGCTGGAGCAGGAGACCATTTCTGGTGCGGTACGTCCGGAGCTGGCGACGCAGTGCCGGGCGTTGTGGTCGGACCAGTTCCTGTACCTGTCCTACCGGTGTCCGTTCACCAAGCTTTCGGACTACGGCAAGCCGATCAAGACCGAGCGGATCAAGTCTCCCGACGCACTGTGGGACCGCGATGCGGTGGAGCTGTTTGTCGCGCCGAATGCGGATCGTTTGTCGGAGTATACCGAGTACGAATGGGCTCCGAACAACGAGGCGCTGGACCTGCGGATCAAGCGTCCGAGTTCTGACTTCAACTGGAGCAGTGGAATGGAGTGGAAGGTGCGCGTGGATCCGAAAAAACACGAATGGATCTGCGAAGTGCGGATCCCTCTGGCCTCGCTGAGTTCGACAACGGTGGCTCCCGGCACTCGTTGGCGGGTGAACCTGTACCGCATTGATCGCGCAACCGATACCTACCTGGCGATGAATCCCACGCTCACCGGAACCTTTCACGCTGCGGATCGGTTCGGATGGATGGAGTTTCTCCCCTGAGTCTGGCGGGGGATTCTGATCGGCGGGGATAAAGCTCGTTGTGAAGAGCCACCCAAAAGCAAAAAGCCCGGGTTGAACCGGGCTTATTTGCTTCTTAAACCGTCGTCGGAGGAATTCCCCGAAGCAGTCTCACGCCACGACGGACGAACCCTTGCGGCGGCGGCGGCGGAGAAATTCGAGCACTACTCCTGCAGAGACTCCAGCTGCTCCCATCATCGTGGAGGCCTCGGGAACCGGGAGCGGCGCCGAAACGATGATGCTGAGATCCGTCATCGTGACCGGCATGACGCCCGACGAGCCGATCTGGGAGAAGGTGGGGGCGGTGCTATTGTCATAGCCGTTCACCTTGTAAACATTGCCACCGGTGGAGCTGATCACGTAGAGGTTCGCGCTTTGGCCCAGGCCCGCGACCTGAATGGATCCCTGGGTGGCGGAGGGGATTGACGAATCGACGTTAAAACTGGTCCAAGCGGCACCGGTTGACGCATTCGTCGCATCCGCCAGGGGTTGGCGATAGAACGTGTTTGCGCTCGAAATGACCGCAGTGCCGTAAATGGTGTTGTTGGAGCCGATCACGAAATCACCACCTTGCATGGAGGTGATGCTCGTATGATCCCAGTTGGCGTAGGAGGCGATGGTCCCGTAGCTCTTGGTGGTGGTTCCCGTGATGGGCAGGACCAGGAAGGTGTCGCTGTTCTGGATGCCGGCGTAGTAGTTGCCGTTGTAGAAGGTGGCCCGTGGTACCCATCCGGCTCCGACTGAAGTTGCCGGCAGGGTCGCCGAGGTGATCGCCGCGCCCAGGGCGTAGGGAGGGCTGTAGCCTCCGCCAGAATTCTGGTAGATGTACGGAACCACCGTCATCGTCCCAGAAGTCGAGGTGCTCGTGCTGTTGTAGCTGTAATTGAAGTAGATGTTCCCGGTCGCTTGATCAATTCCCAGACCGTTGATGTACTCGTTGAAGCGTCCCGAGGAGCCCCATCCGGAAATGTAGTTGGAAAGAGTCAGCTTTGCGCTGGTGGACACCGTGTTGGCCACTGAATCCACGTTGATCTGGTACAGCTTCCAGTCCGTGCCGATGCCGTAGATGTAGTCCGTGGCAGCGGCCGCAGGCGCGACTCCAACCCAGGCAGCCAACAGCGCCACAATTCCGCGAGAAGGCGAAACAGAAATCCGCGTTTTGGCGGATCGGCGTTTGCGGTTGTTGGTTGTTCGGAGAGTAGTCACTGAATCCGGTATCCACCGGACTCGGCAAGACTATGGCGGTGAAGGCGATGAACAACCCTACTTGGTGTTAAGGCAACGCCTTAGGGTGGTAGTTCGTTTTTAGCCGAAACATTCCTCTATTCGGTTGTAACAGTAACAACAGCAATCGGATAGGTTGTGTTCAAGCTTCGATTGGAGATCGGGTTTCCGGGGGAAATCCTACGCCTCCAAAAGTCGAAAATCTCAGGTTTATTTGGTGTTGCGGCGCTTGTTGCGGCGCAACCATTCCAAGCCGACGCCGATTGCGGCAGCCGCGCCGCCCACCACCGTGGAGGTCTCAGGCACGGGAAGCGGGGCGGTCACCACGATGCTCAGGTCGGTCAGGGTGATGGGGATGACGCCATTGGATCCGATCTGGGTGATCGAGGGGGCCGTGGCGTTGTCGTAGCCGCTGACTGAGTAGAGGTTCTTACCGGTCGACGAAACCAGGTACATGTTCGAGGACTGACCGAGTCCGGCGACCTGAACGCTGCCCTGGGTGTTGAACGGAACCGAACTGTCGATGTTGAAGATCGTCCAGGGGGAGCCGCTGGCCGAGTTCGTCGCATTGCTCAGCGGCTGGCGGTAGAACTGATTGACGCTCGATAGCACCGTGGATCCGTAGATCGTGGAGTTGGACCCGATCACGAAGTCGCCGCCGTTCATCGCGGTGGTCGAAGTGTGGTCCCAGTTACTGAACTGGGTCACCGAGGTGTAGCTCTTGGTCGTCGTCCCGGAAATCGGAAGCAGCACCAAATGGTCGTCCTGCTGGAGACCGGCGTAGTAGGTGCCGTTGTAGTAGGTGGCCCGGGGAAGCCATCCAGCGCCCACATCGGTAGGGGTCAACGTGGCCGAAGTGATCGGAGCTCCGAGGGCGTAAGGTGCTTTGTAGCTGCCGTTTACGTTTTGGTAAATGTAAGGAACCACCGTCATCGTACCGGACGTGGTCGAGGACTGGTTGTTGTAGCTGTAGTTGAAGTAGATGTCCCCCGTGGACTGATCGATACCCACTCCGTTGAGGTAGTCGTTGTTGCGGGTTCCGAATCCGGGGATGTATCCGCTCAGGTTGAGCTTTGCGGTGGTGGTGACCGTGCTCCCGTTGATTGCGATCTGGTACAGATTCCAGTCGGTCCCGATTCCGTAGATGTAGTCCGTAGCGCACACTGTGCTGATCGCGGCGCTAGAAGCGGCGAGAAGCAGCGCGAGGCGGAGGCCGGTGGCGGTCTGGCGGGTGGCGCTGGCCTGGATGCTTTTCTCGGATTGTTGACGCTTTGAAATCACTTTTGGGAGGGATCCGCTTGCACGCAGATCACAGTCCCAACTCTAGGCAGGTCGTTGATTCCAACAACCTTACCTATGGATAGTCGCAGCGCTTAACTTCCCCTAGCCGTTCCCCGAGGGTGGGGGAGGAGCCGGAAGGGGACCCGGCTAGGGAAGGGGGCGTTCGATCGAGAGCAAATACCCCTGTGCGCCGGCCAATCCCACCCGAACGGAACCATCTGGGGCGACCCAGGGAGGGGTGTGCGCAATAGCTCGAGGGGTTCGAAAGAGCTCTCGAACGAATAAAGACCACGAGGCCAATGAGTTGCGTTGAAGTTTGACCCACTGGATTGGTCTTGGCAGGCGGTATTTCCAACGCACAGTGCCGTCCGGTTTCAGGCACCAAAGGGCGGGCTCTCCGGAAGTCAGGAAAATGGAGCCGTCGGTCCCAAGTGCAGGGGAGGAGTCGGCATAGGAAACTCCTAGGTCGCGACGCCATTCCACGCTGCCTTTGGGGCTGATGGCCAGAATCTCGAAGTGCTCGGTTCGAGAATTTTTTGCGGTCAGAATGATTCGTCCGGTGGAATCGACGATGGGGCGCGATGCGGCGTCGAGATCGAGCTCCACGGTCCATCGCACCGGCCCCCCGGGAGTTACGGCGCGAAGGAACTCGGCTCCGGAACCTGCGAGGTAGAGGGTTCCGTCCGGGCCAAGGGTTGCCTGCCTCAAATTGGGTTCGTTGGTGAAGCGGTGGGTTGAGAAGGCTCCGCGCGACTTTCCGTCCGGGCCGATCAGGCGCAGTCCAGCCCCGGGGATCGGGCCGAGAACGATGCTGGTGCCGTCCGGTCGAATCAGCGGGGGGCCATAGGTGGCGGAGCCAATGTCGAAGGTCCAAACGGGTTTCCCATCGGGAGAAAAGGCGTGGAGCTCCCGGTCCGTGCCGCTGGTGAGAACAGTGCCATCGGGGGCAAGCACGGGGGGATAGCCGTCGATGACCACCGCACGCTGATCCCAGCGGAAGCGTCCGGAGGAATCGAGGCACACCAGTCGCCGGGTTCCTTGGCGGTATCCTGCGAAATAGAGATCGGTGTTGCTCCCGACGGCCACGGATCCGAGGGACGGGCCGTTGGTGAAGTTCCAGAGGATTTTCCCGTCGCGATCAATTGCGGTCACCACGTCGCCCGATCCGGTGATCAGCGTTCCATCCCGGGTGAGGGCGCCGAGATTGGGTTGGAGGTTTGCGAGATTGAGCCTCCAGCGAATTGGCGGCATGGCAGCCGGCGGACGCCGCTGCCAGGCGAACGCGACGACAGCAGCGACCGCAAGAACACCGAGCGCAAGCCCGGCGCGGATCAACCATCGCACCCACAAGCGCAACGCGGAACCTGATCCCGGTTGGGATTCCTGGGGCGTTGCCGCACTCACGCGAGATCGAAGGAGTGAGGGGTTAGTGGATCGCCGCGGTTGCGAAAACGCCGACGCTTAGCGGGGGCAGCGTGAATCGCGCCGAATACCGTTGGTTGTGCACGGAGAAGTCCTCCGCGTGGACGCCCCCGGCGTTGCCCAGATTGCTGCCGCCGTAGAGCGCGGAATCGCTGTTGAGCACCTCGCGCCAGAGTCCGGCGATCGGGAGTCCAATCCGGTATTCCCGGAGCGGATTCGGGGTGAGATTCAACAGCACGAGAACGTAGCGGCCGGTGGAGCTGTCATGCCGGATGAAAGACAGGACGCTGTTGGCATGATCCCCGCAGTCCACCCACCAGAACCCGTCGGTTTCGTAATCGCCGCGCCAGAGGGCCGGTTCTGAACGGTACAAGGCGTTGAGGTCGGACACCCACTTTTGCACGCCGATGTGATACGGCCCGGCTTGGAGCAGTCCCCAGTCGAGTTCGGCGTTGTCGTTCCATTCCGACACCTGGCCGATTTCGCCGCCCATGAAGAGCAGCTTCTTTCCGGGGAACAACCACTGGTAACCGAGCAGCACCCGCAAGTTGGCAAAGCCCTGCCAGTCGTCGCCGGGCATGCGCTTCCGCAGGGAACCCTTTCCGTGGACCACTTCGTCGTGCGAAAGCGGCAGAACGAAGTTTTCCTGAAAATGGTACAGCATCGCGAAGGTCAGCTCGTTCTGGTGGTACTTGCGATAGATCGGGTCGCGCTTGAAGTAGCCCAGGGTGTCGTGCATCCAGCCCATGTTCCACTTGAGGCTGAAGCCCAATCCGCCGAGCCAGGGCGGACGCGACACCATCGGCCACGCGGTGCTTTCCTCGGCGAGGGTCATCACACCGGCATGCTCGGTGTGGACCAGGTGGTTGAATTGCTTGAGGAATTCAACCGCCTCGATGTTTTCACGTCCCCCGTGGCGGTTGGGGATCCACTCGCCCTCTTTCCGGGAATAATCGAGGTACAGCATGGAGGCCACGGCATCGACGCGCAGGCCATCGATGTGGAATCGCTCGCACCAGTACAGTGCGTTTGCGGCGAGGAAATTGCGGACCTCGTGGCGTCCGAAGTTGAAGATGAGGGTGCCCCAATCCTGATGCGCCCCGAGGCGCGGATCCTCATGCTCGAACAGCGCGGTGCCGTCGAATTGCGCGAGCGCCCAGGTGTCGCGCGGAAAGTGGGCGGGGACCCAGTCGATGATCACGCCGAATCCGGCTTCGTGCAGCGTGTTGACCAGGTACTGGAAGTCATCCGGAGTGCCGTACCGGCTGGTGGGGGCGAAGAATCCGGTGACCTGATAGCCCCAGCTTGGGTAGTAGGCGTGTTCCGCAACCGGGAGGAATTCGACGTGGGTGAACCCGGTCTTGCGAAGGTAGTCCACCAGCGGACCCGCGATGCCGCGATACCCGGGCGCTTCCCAACCGTCTTTCCGCAGCCACGAGCCGAGGTGCATCTCGTAGATGCTGACCGGGGATTTGAGGCAGTTGAAGCTCTTCCGCTTCTGCATCCAATCCTGGTCGGTCCACGCGAATTTTCGCGTGTTCCACACGATGGCCGATTGTTTCGGGGGCTGCTCGAAGAAGGCGCCGAACGGATCGGTTTTGACCACGAGGTGGCCGCGCGCGTCGAGGAGCTCGAACTTGTACAACGCACCTTCGCCCACGCCGGGAACGAAGATTTCCCACACGCCAGAGTTGCCCAGCATGCGCATGGCGTGGCGGCGTCCATCCCATTGATTGAAGCTGCCGATCACCGAGACGCGCCGCGCGTTGGGAGCCCAGACGGCAAACGACACGCCATCCACGCCATCGAGCGTGGTGAGTTGCGCACCGAGGGTGTCGTAGAGTTTGCGATGGCTGCCCTCGTTGAAGAGGTGGAGATCGGTCTCGCCCACCGTGGGCCAGAAGGAATACGGGTCACGTCCTCGAGTGCTGGAACCGTCGGACCAGGTGATCACCAAATCGTAGGCGTACACCGCCGACACTTCGGTCGATGTGCCTTCGAAAACGGCGGTGTCGGCGACGCGCTTGAGTTCGAAGCGGGGATGCGCGGTGCCGTGCACCGGGGCCACCTCCACCTTCACCGCATCGGGAATCAGGGCACGGGCCACGACTCCGGAGCCATCCCCCAGCGGATGCATGCCAAGCAGCGTGTGGGGCGAGGAGTGCGACAGGGAAGTCAGCGATCCCAGCTCAGCGGGTGTCAGGAGCATGTCGGCAGTGAAGCGGGGAATCAGAAAAGCCGAAACCTGAAAAGCGTTCAACCTGAAGGCGTGGCATTCGGAGATCGGAGATCGAAGATGGAAGATTGGTCAGACGATGCTGGAATATGGATTGGGTGGAGCGGTGAACGAGGACTCGGTGACGTTTCGGGCCTCCGTTCTTTGAACCTGAAAATGGCGATTGATGGTTGGTCCGAAATCGCTGCGCCGGACCTTCGCCGAGTTGGGTTGAGATGAGAATAGCCCGGGCCTTCAGGCCTGGGTTCTGTTGCGGTGAGTGTCTTCGAGTCCCTGCGGGACGGCAGAGGCGTGTTTCTGTCGTCCCGCTGGGACTCGATCCGTGTTTGCCTTTGAACCCCGGCCTCAAGGCCAGGGCTATTTTCACCCGCTTCTTAGTTCAATCCTCCGCGCCTCTGCGTCTCCGCGGTTTCGCTCCTGCTTTCCCGCGTTCCAAAGTTGATCCATCACACCGCCTGCCCGGCGGCGTGACCGCTGGCCCAGGCCCATTGGAAGTTGTAGCCGCCCAGCCATCCGGTGACGTCCACGACCTCGCCCACGAAAAACAGCCCGGGCACCCGGCGTGATTCGAGGGTTTGCGAGGAGAGCTCCGAGGTGGCGACGCCGCCGACGGTGACTTCCGCCTTCGGATATCCCTCGTCGCCCGCGGGGCGGATTTGCCACGCGTTGAGCGATTGTGCGAGGCGTTCCAAATCGCGCTGGGGCAATTGGGCGATCGGGCGTTCCGGCGCATGGATCGCGCACCAGGCTTGGACAAAACGCTCGGGCAGCACGGTTCGCAGCGCGGTTTTGACCTCGCGTCCGCCGGAACGGTTCGCCGCAAACAGATCGAGCGCGCGCACGCCGGGAAGCAGATCGAGCGTGACCGATTCTCCGGCGTTCCAGTGGCTGGAGATCTGGAGGATCGCAGGTCCGCTCAGCCCGCGGTGGGTGAAGAGCAGATTCTCCCGGAACGCCGGCGCATTCGAACCCGCGGCGGCCACGCAATCGAGGGAAAGTCCGCTCAACGCGGCGAACCGGTCGCGATCGGCCGGAGCCCAGGTGAACGGCACCAGACCGGGGCGGGGGCGGATCAGTTGAAGACCGAATCGGGTGGCGATCTCGTATCCGAACGGAGTGGCACCCAGATTTGGGAAGGAGAGTCCGCCTGTGGCGATGACCAGCGATTGTCCGGTCACGGTCCCGCGCGACGTGCGAACGCGCCAGCGCGGGCCGTCGGATCCGGGATTCGAATCCGGTGCGGGGTCGTCGATGGATTCAATCCGGCAGTTCACCCGGAGTTCCACGTCGGCGTCGCGGCATTCCTCCTCGAGCATCTGCAGGATCTGCTTGGAGCTGAGATCGCAGAACAACTGTCCGAGCTTTTTCTCGTGCCACTTGATGCCGTGTCGCTCCACCAGCGCGAGAAAATCCTGCGGCGTGTAGCGCGCGAACGACGACTTCAGGAAGTGCGGACTTCCGTGGGTGACGTAGTTGGCAGGGGTAGCACCAAGATTGGTAAAATTGCAGCGGCCGCCCCCGGAGATGAGGATTTTGTTCCCGCATCGGCCGTTGTGCTCGAGCAGCACCACGCGGCGTCCGCGCAGCCCCGCCGTGCGGGCGCAGAACAGTCCCGCCGCTCCGCCACCGATAACGATGACATCGGTCTCCGTTGATGTGCCCGGCCCTGCGTTCGATTCCACCGCGGGACCGTCGCGTCCTGCGGCTTCCGGGCCAAGCGAATTGAGCGGGGCCTTCCGGATCGAAGTGATGTTGAAGTGGAAGGAGCGGTGGGGCTGTTCAGACCAGCGGCTGAATCTTGTTCCGCTTCACCAGCACGGTGCCGGCCAGTTTGTCATGCCAGGTCTGCTGATCCTTGTCCCAGATGCACCAGAGGTAGCCGATGCCACCGATCACGGCGCTGAATACCGAAGAAAGGGCACGGACGATGGCGCAGGCGGCGTCCATTGGGCGTCCGTCCACTCGGACCACCTGGAGCCCGAGGACGAGTCCGCCAAGGGAAGCGCCTTTCCACATGTAGAACCCGGCGAAGTAGGCGCCGTAGATCGCGAATCGGAGGAACCCCGGCAGCCGATGGATGAAGGTCTCCTCCTTGAGAATCAGCAGCAGGATCCAGTCACAGAGCGAAGCCGCGAGTCGGAGTCCGAATCCGGCACGGGGCAACGCCAGGGGATCAGAATCCAACGGATTTGAGCGGAATTCCGAACCGGTGGGACCCGATGAGCGCGACGAACCCAAGTTGAACGGAGGTGGCGTGGTGGTGAAACGGGAGGCGAGCGGATCCTCGGGCGCGGGCGCAGCTGCGGATGCAGTCGTGGACGCTGGCGTCGATTCTTGGTTGCTCGGCTTGATGCCTTCCACTTCCACCAGCGGGGCGGGCGTGGTGTCTGCGCCCGGCGCGTTCGCCGGGGGAATGGATGCGGGTTCGGCCGGAGGAGCCACCGGTTCGCTCTGTACCGATTCTGGTGTTGTTACAGCGAGCAGCGCCGGAGCGGGGGAAGTTGTGGATGCGGCCGCAGCGGCCGCCACCGCGGCTCCGGTCACGATGCCGCTCGTGCTCAAGGTGGAGCTGGAGGCGTATGCGGAAGAAGCGCCGCTGGGCGCAACGGGGCTCATCGGAGACGGGGACGGACCGGAGCCGCCGCCACCGTTGCTACCACCGCCCGGGGGCGGGGTGAACGGAGGGCGTCCGGGATTGTTGCCCGGCTTGGGAGATTCCTTCCGGAAGCGCGCGGTCAAAGCAAGCGTCGCGGCGCCGAGGGCCCAGAAGTTGGTGACGGTGTTCACCAGCATGCCGAGGAAGGGCGTGAGATAGAGCAACGTCATCAGGACGGAACCCGCCAAAACGGCGACCAGCGGCGGGAATCGGAGATGGCTGGCGCGGCCGACGAGGCGGCCCAGCTGAAGGAGCAGCGCAGCCTTGCCCACGATTTCACCGGCCACCACCGCAGCGAGAAAGAAGGGCGTCCCAATGACGGTCAGACTGAGAATCAGCGCAATGATGGGCACCAGGGCGACGAAGGCGATGCCCAGCAGGAAGGACGAGGCAGTTCGTTCGGCGTACACATCGGCGGTTGCTTCCACGGCGCGTGGCACCAGGACGGTCAGCAGCAAGTAGAACCCAATGAACCCGGCCCAGATCCACCAGACCCACGCCACATGCAGCGACAACGGACGCATCAGCAACACGCACTCGACGAACCAGCGCTGCAGGAACTCCGCGTTGAAGTGATTGAATCCTGGAAGTCCGACCGGGATGACCTTGCCGTGCACGACGGCTCCTTCTTCCTTCTCAACGCCGCCGAGCACGCCGACCGCATCTCCGTTGACGATAGATTTTGGGCCGAGGAACAGGCCGCCGCCCACGTTGACGGCATCGCCCTTCACGGTTCCGTTGACATGCGTGTTGCCCATCACCACGACGAGGTCTCCATCGACCGCGCCATCCACGGTGGCGTCGCCGAACACCACCACCAGGTCATTGGCGGTTTCGCCCGCCTTGAGGTGCACCGAGGTTCCCACAGAGACGCGGTTGTTCTGATCGTCGGTTTCGACGTGGACGAACGACCCGTTGGATCGGGTGGTTTCGCTGTGCCGGACCTTCTTCTTGGACTTCGACTTGGCTTTCGAGGGTGAGGGAGTTTGTTCTGCTTCCGGCTCCGCAGGCGCTGCCGGTTTCTCTGGCGTGGCGGTGGGTGCCTCGACGGCCGGAGGGGCGGGCGGTGCGGGATCGGGCTTGTCCTGACCCCGGACCGGACTGAGAAGCAGTCCGGCAAGCAGGACCAGGGCGAGAAGGGGGTGAAGCGCGGAATTCATGGAAACAGGCGGGAAAGAGGTTGTTTATCGGGTGTTCGACATGATCCGCCAGCAGGCAGTCCCAAGTCCGATACAGCTCAGGTAGAGGCAGGCGAGGATTCCGAGTCCCGTGGCAAGGACCCATCCCTGGGTGTTTTTCAGAACCGCGACGGCCGCGTTGCCGAGGACGCTGAGCACGCTGACGGTCGTGGAGACGGGCTCAACCCATTCGCTGGTGTTGACCGGGGGCTGGACGGACCCGAGTGCCGGGAGCAGGAACGCATACATGCTTCCGACCACCCCGGCGAAGACGAGCGCCGAAAGAAGCTGGAAGTGCCGCGGCCAGTTCATCCATGGCTTCTGATACCAGGCGAGGTTCGATTGACGCGCGATCTGCGCCAGGATCCGCGGCGCCAGCGTGGCGGGGGCAGGGCGCGCCGGAAGCTGCTTCAACGTCCGGTCGGCCCAGACGGCGAGCCGTTCTTCATGTGATTGGCGTTCGTTCATATCGGCTTCCCAATTAAACACCCACGGATTCGCGGGTGGGTTGCAGTTTTTTTTGCAGCGCTTCGCGGGCCCGGAAGATGTCGGTCTTAACCTTCCCCAGCGACACCCGGAGGTGTTTCGCGATGTCCGCATAGTCCATGTCCTCGAAATGATAGAGAACCAGCGCGACCCGCTGATCCTTGGGCAACTTCTGGATGGCCGCCTCGATCAGCGTTCGCTGGTCCTGGGTCAGGAGCGTCTGCTCCAAGGTGTCAGGGGCGGCGAATTCAAGCTCCCGAGCCTCGCCATCGTCGTCTTCGCGGGCCAAATCGCTGAACATTTTCCACCGTGAACGATAACGTTCCAAGTGGTTGAGGCAGAGATTGCGGGTGACGGTTTTTAGCCATCCGCCGGCGGTGGGGCTGCCACAGAGGTTTTCCCAGTGGTTCCACGCCCGCAGAAAGGCTTCCTGCGCAACGTCCTGCGCTTCCGCCTCGTTGCCGAGGAGGCGGACGGCGGTGCTGAACACCATATCCTGATAATTCAGGACGAAGGATTCGAATTGGGCAGGGTTACTCATCAGGCCGCCCGTCCAGCGACAGGCGAAGACTGGCATGAACACCCCGCGGGCGCAGGAATGTTTCAACGAGTTTCCAGTTGATTGAAGTCCGGAGCAATCTCCGCCCCCTTTCAACCCTGCAGCATTTCAACCTAGAAGCGGCAGTTGAAACCGCTGTTGGACGCAGATGAACGCGGATGGGCAGGGAGAACGAGCGAGGGATGCGTTTCCGATTCATTCACCTGCTGGGTGAGTTTCCTGGGTCTCTGCCCCGCGGTGGTTTTCTCTCTCAACGCCGGATCTAGGCGACGGGGTTCCTCACACGTTTGGAGTACCGCGTTTACGCGGCTCGGCTGTCGGACGCGGGACCATCGAACGGTTGGAAATCAACCCGCTGCATCCCTCGAGACGCGCCTCCCCGAACCGTCTGAAGACGGGACTCCAAACGAATGAGAAAACCCTCGCGACAGCGTCGAGTTCCCCTTCAACCCTTCATCTTTTTATCCCTTCAACTGCAGTTTCTAGGTTCAACCCTTCAACTTCCGCATCGCGGTTTCCCCGTTGAACCCGCGGGGTTGAAACGGGAGGCTCTGCCCGTGCCGCCCGAGTTGCAGCAATTGCTCCGCGAGACTTCGCGTTCGTTTTACCTGACGGTCCGGGTTCTCCCAGGATCGGTACGGTCGCAGATCGGCCTCGCCTACCTGTTGGCGCGGGCCACCGATACCATTGCGGATACCGGTTGGGTCCCGGTGGAAACCCGTCTCGCGGCTCTCGCAGCCCTGCGGGGACGAATTTTAGGATACTCCCGGGATCCGGTGGATTTCTCCGGCGTTCTCGCGGAGTCGCCGACTTCGGGCGGGGTGAGCCTGGATGCCGAGCGACGGTTGTTGCTTCGCATTGAGGAGGCGGTGCGGCTGATGGAGTCGTGCGAGGCGGCGGATGTGGAGCAGATCCGGTCCGTGCTGGATGTCATCACCGGCGGACAGGAGCTCGATCTCCAGCGATTCGAAGTGGGAGGCGCGGGCGAATTGCGAAGCCTCGCGACCCTGGATGAATTGGAGGACTACACGTATCGGGTGGCGGGATGCGTGGGCGAATTCTGGACCCACCTGACGCGGCGGCGCGTGTTTCCAAATGCCAAGCTGAACGATGCTGAGTTCCTCGCGGACGGCATCCGCTTCGGCAAGGGGCTTCAGTACGTGAACATCCTGCGCGACCTGCCGCGGGATCTTGCGGCCGGACGCTGTTACGTTCCGGAAGAGCTGTTGCAAATCCACCGGTTGACTCCCGAGGAGTTGAAGAACCCGGCCACCGAGACGCGATTCCGTCCACTGTACAACTCCCTGCTGGAGCGGGCGACGCATCATCTTCAGGCCGGCTGGCGCTACACGGGACGGATCCCGGGCGGACAGCTCCGGCTGCGGCTCGCCTGCGCGTGGCCCGTGCTGCTGGGGGCGCGAACCGTGGCGAAGTTGCGTCGGGAGGCGGTGCTGGATCCCTCGCGACGGATCAAGGTTTCCCGCGCGGACGTGCGCGAAGTGCTGCTGGGATCGGTGGTGCGTCTCCCGTTCAGCGGCGCGTGGGAGCGTCAATTCGACCGGCAGTTCCGCTGACACCCGCTCCCATGCGCAGCGCCGAATCTGTGCTACCTTCGCCTGTGCGAGTACTGGTCACCGGTGGCAGCGGATTTGTCGGCAAGGCGATTGTGCGTCAGCTTCGAAGCAGCGGGTTCGAAGTTCGCGTGCTATCGCGAAGCCGCGACGTCGGGCAGTCGGGAGTGGTTTCGCTTCGGGCCTCGCTCTTCGATTCCGAGGCCCTCGTGCGTGCCATGGCCGGATGCGATGCGGTGATTCACCTCGTGGGAATCATCAGCGAAGTGGGATCGCAGACCTTCGAGCGCGTGCATGTCGAAGGCACCCGGTGCGTGCTCGCAGCCGCGCGGGCGGCCGGGGTTCGACGGTATGTCCACATGAGCGCCATGGGTGCCAGAAGTGGGGCACCTTCCCGTTACCACCAGACCAAGGCGTCGGCCGAGAAACTGGTTCGGAATTCCGGGCTCGACTGGACGATCCTCCGCCCCAGTTTGATCTACGGTCCGGGGGATGGCGTGGTTTCCCTGTTCAATCGCCTGAGCCGCTGGTCGCCGATCGTGCCGGTGATCGGGTCGGGAGAAGGTCTGCTACAGCCCGTGGACGTGGCCGATGTCGCGCGGGTTTTTGTTTCGGCTCTTTCCAAATCTGGTACGCAGGGACGCATCTTCGAAGTCGGTGGGTCGTCCACCGTTGCCTTCAATGCCCTGCTCCGCGGCATTTTGAGCCGGCTCCATCGGCGTCGATGGATTGTGCATCTTCCCCTGTCGCTGGCCCGCCTGCAGGCCGCGGTTTTGGAGTTCGTGTTCCCGAAAGTGCTGGGGCTGGCCTCGCCGTTGAACCGCGACCAGATCGCCATGTTGCAGGAGGACAATGTGGCGGATTGCACCGAGACGTGGCGCGAATTCGGGTTTCAACCAATCGATTGGGAATCTGGGTTGGATCGAATGCTCGGACCTGCGTTTTGAATCAGATTTGGGTCGGACAGCCA
The DNA here is from genome assembly GCA_947454705.1 of Verrucomicrobiota bacterium. GTDB lineage: Bacteria > Verrucomicrobiota > Verrucomicrobiia > Limisphaerales > UBA9464 > CAIVQB01. The sequence goes on along the minus strand of CANGKZ010000015.1, from coordinate 81,162 downwards.
ATGTCCAACCTCCGGTGGCAATCTCGTGCCATGGAAACCGAACTGCTGTGGAATGCCGCTCCCGATTCGATGACAGTGCAATCCGTCCGGGAGGGCGGTCGGACGAATGCATCGGAGGGTATCAAGATTGATTCACCCCGTTCGGCAACGTCCCGGCCGCGTCGTGCGGCGTGTGAGGATCAGATGGATCTAACCCTCCCGGCGGTGTCAGCCCCGTTGCGTCGCCGCAGTGGGGTGCGACCCTGCTCGCGGGAGCGTGCTGCCTGGTGGTTTGCCCAGATGCGTCGAGCCGTCGAGGAAGGATCCTGATTGGTCTGAAATCGCCCCGATGCGGTGCGAACGTGGGAAACTGCAGTGTCCGGTTCCGGATCCACGATGGGATGATCAGGATCCAGGTTGAGGACGATCCTTCCTCCCGGCCGCGCTTCGCATTAGGATTTCGGGGTGAAGCTCAACCACGGTCTGCATCTGGCTTATTGCACCAACGTCCACCGGGGCGGGGATTGGCCGGAAACCTTTGCCAGTCTTGAGAAGTATACGCTCGCGGTTCGGCAAAAAGTTTCGCCGGACCGGCCGTATGCGATCGGTCTCCGGTTGAGCGACACCGCGTCGCGTCAGCTGTCGGACCCCGCGACGCTGGCCAACTTTCGTCGCTGGCTGGCTCGGAACGACTGCTACGTGTTCACCATCAACGGATTTCCGTACGGCAATTTTCATGGCACGCGGGTGAAGGAAAATGTGTCGCAGCCCGACTGGAGCAGCCCGGATCGGCTCGCCTACACCAATCGACTTTTTGACCTGCTGGCGGAACTGGTTCCCGACGGCGTGGAGGCCTCGGTCAGCACCGTGCCGGTGAGTTTCAAGGCGTTCCGGCTCGGTGAACGCGGACTTCGGACTGCGCTGGAGCACCTGTGGCGCAACGTGGAGCACATGGAGGCGCTCACCCGACGGACCGGGAAGAAATTCCATCTCGGCCTCGAACCCGAGCCGTTCGGCACGGTGGAGAACACGGCCGAGTTTCTGGAACTCTTCGACCGTCTCGAGGCGATGCGCCCCGGCGATCTGCGCCTGCGCGAGCATCTGGGCATCAACTACGATACCTGCCATTTCGCGCTGCAATACGAGGCTCCGGACGAGGCTCTGGGACGGTTGCATCGGCGCGGGATCAAGATCAGCAAGCTCCACCTCAGCAATGCGCTTCGCGTGAATCCGACTCCGGAGGTGCGCGAGGCGCTGTCCGCGTTTGTCGACGACGTGTATTTCCACCAGGTGATTGAGCGTCCCGCCACCGGGGACCTAATTCGGTACGCCGACCTCGACGAGGCGCTGGTGACTCCGCTTGGCGACGGGCCCCAGTTGGATCGCGAGTGGCGGATTCATTTTCACATCCCGCTGCATTCTCCCGAGACGGCGCGGTTTGGCACCACGGCGGACCACCTCCGCGGGGTGCTCGATGTCGTGAAGCGGCAGCCCGCGCTGTGTTCGCATCTGGAAATGGAGACCTACACCTGGGAAGTGCTGCCGCGGGACATGAAGCAGGCGAGCGTGGTGGACATGCTGGTCAGCGAATACCGGTGGACCCTCTCCGAGCTGGAACGGCGTGGCATCCGGCCCGTCGCCTGAACCTTCGAACTCGCCGCTGTCCAAACTGGCGGCGCGATGGCATTTTCAAGTCCACGGAACATGAACATTAAGAAGGCCGTCATCACCGCCGCCGGGAAAAATCAGCGGACGCTGCCGCTGCAATCGCTCGTGGACCGCGATGGCGTATCAAAAACGGCACTCGCCATCATCATCGAGGAGGCGCTGTCCGCCGGAGTTGAGGAAATCGGACTCGTCGTCCATCCAGGCGACCAACCGGCCTTTGCCGCGGCCGCGGGATCGCACGCCTCGCGCCTGACCTTCATTGAGCAGACCCAGCCTCTGGGCTACGGACACGCCGTGGCCTCCGCACGCGGGTTCACCGGTGCGAATCCGTTCCTCCTGATGGTGGGGGATCATTTGTACGTGAGCAGCGAGTCCAAGGGATGCGCGCGTCAACTCGTGGAAATGGCCTCAAGCCAGGATGCCTCCGTCTCCGCGGTGCAGGCCACCCACGAGAGCAAGCTGCCGTACTACGGCGCGATTGGCGGCAAACGCGTCGCGGGAGTCTCGGAGTTGTACGAAGTGTCGGAGGTGCTCGAAAAACCAACGCCCACCGAAGCGGAGCAGCGGCTCATCGTTCCGGGACTTCGGGCCGGCCATTATCTCTGCTTTTTCGGAATGCACGTCCTCACACCGAGCGTGATGGAGATTCTGTCCAGCCTGGTCGCATCGAAGCCGAATGGCGGGATTCATCTTTCGGCCGCGCTTTCCACGCTGGCCCGCAGGGAGCGGTATCTCGCCGCTGAATTGAAGGGGCGACGCTATGACATCGGCGCGCGGTTCGGTCTGCTCACCGCCCAATTGGCCCTCTCGCTGAGCGGGGCGGATCGCGATGAGGTGCTGGCAGGATTGGTGGAATTGCTGGCCGCGCGGAAACCCTGAGCCTGAGCGACTCCCTTTTCCCCGCCATGCAATCCCTCGTCGGCCTCATCACCTCCGCCGATCCCGCGGTCCGCAATCAATCCCTCGACGTCTGCTGCCGCGGTGCGTCGGTGCAGGAGTTGATCGCCGCCACGCGCGAGCTCGATACCTTCCGGCGCGGCGCGGAGAACCTGTATGAGCGCGTTCGGGCGTTGTTCTTCCTCGCCGCAATTCACCGGTTTCATCTTCCCGCGGTGCTGGAAAAATCCGGTACGTCCCCGGAGCTCAGCGCGCTGATTCCGTTTCGCGGATACGAGCAGTTGCTCCAACGACGATTCGAGGAGGCGATCGACACCTTCCTCGCGCTGCAGGAATCCTCGGGGCCCAGCGATGGCATCTCCTCGGCGCTGGCCTCGGCGTATCACCGGCTTGGCTTCCAGACGTTGGCCGACCAGGTGCGTCGCAGCGTCCGGACGGTGCGCGGAAATCAGTGGATGTTCCGAATGGGACATCCCGGGGATCAGCCGCTGCGCATTCGGCCCGATTTGTTGCAGCGCTCGCCCGAGGGGGCATTTCCCATTCTTCGCGAACAGACTCCGGTCCGCATGGATCTCACGCATTCGGCGTGGTCCGACATTTTCTTCCTCGGCATGGATTATCCCGAGGGCGCGCGGGTGCTGAATGTGTCGGTCGATCTCGGAGTGCATGGCCGCGACGCCTCGCCCCGGCCCCCGGTCAGCGCGTGGCTCCGCGTGCTCGATGAACCGGTGTTGCGCCTCACTTCGGTGGATCTCGGGGCGACGGCCGATGTCACCGCGCTTTCCGATGTGTTTGATTTTGCGCGCGACTACCTCGGCCTGCTCAAGGCCGCCGTGATCGCGTCGGGCATTGTGCCGCCGGGCATTGAAGGATCCGGACATTCCCTCGCGGAACTGCTGGCCCAGATCGTCGGACCCGGACGCGGACTCGAACTCGTCTCCAGCGTCAACGACATCCCCAAGGGGTCGCGTCTCGCAGTGAGCACGAACCTCCTCGGATCCCTCATCAGCGTGTGCATGCGCGCCACCGGTCAGGCGTCGTCGCTCACCGGCGAGCTGCAGGAATCGGAGCGGCGCTTGGTGCTCGCGCGGGCGTTGCTCGGTGAATGGCTCGGAGGATCGGGCGGCGGATGGCAGGACTCCGGCGGCGTGTGGCCCGGGATCAAATTGATCACGGGTGTCGCCGCGGAATCCGGCGATCCGGAATCGGGCGTGTCGCGCGGACGCCTGATGCCGACCCACTCGGTGTACGATCGCGACGCGATTCCCGAGTCGGCCCGCAAGGCCCTGCAGGATTCGCTCGTGGTGGTCCACGGCGGCATGGCCCAGAACGTGGGACCGATTTTGGAGATGGTCACCGAGAAGTACCTGCTCCGGTCGGAACGCGAATGGCATGGACGCCAGGATGCGTTGACCGTGCTGGATGAGGTGATCTCCGCCCTTCGACGCGGCGACATCAAGGCGCTGGCGGCGGCGACCACGCGGAATTTCCGCGAACCGATCCAGACCATCATCCCGTGGGCTTCCACCCGCTACACCGAGCTGCTCATCGAACGCGCAGCCGCGGCGTTCGGGCAGGATTTCTGGGGATTCTGGATGCTCGGCGGCATGAGCGGTGGCGGCATGGGATTCATCTTTGCGCCGCATCGCAAACAGGAGGCGCAGGCCAAGCTTCAGGAAATCATGTCGGCCACCAAACGCGAGCTGCAGCACGCGCTGCCGTTTGCGATGGAGCCGGTGGTGTTCGATTACGCCATCAACGAACACGGCACCTTTGCCGACCTCCTCGCCGGCGACGCCGCACTGATGCCGCACGGTTACTACGCCCTCACGGTACCACGATTGGTACGCCAGGACCGGCAGGATCTTCCGCTGGCGCGTCGTGCGGAGCTGGACACGGTGGGGGCGGCGGCGCGGACGCGTCCGGAATTGCGCGGGCTCGTTCAGAATTTATTCGATGCGTTGCTGCCTCGCGGACGCGCGGAGACGCGCGCGGGGGCGAGCCTGCCGGAACTTCTGGAGCAGAACGGATTTGACCGCGCGCAGCATGAGCAGATCCGACGCGACCTCACCGGCGGAAGAATCGGGCTGGCGCAGAATCGTCTGCGCGCGGACTCGGTGATCGAGGACGTGCGCGACAGCGACGTGGCGTGCGTGGAAGGCGCCGCTGCGGTTGCTGCCCGCGCCGCGGGTGAACGGGCGTTGCGGCAAGGTGAAGTGGCGGTGGTCACGCTCGCGGCCGGTGCGGGATCCCGATGGACCCAGGGTGCCGGCGTGTGCAAGGCGCTGCATCCGTTTGCCAAGCTTGCGGGGCGTCATCGCACGTTCATTGAAACGCATTTGGCGAAGTCGCGTCGCACCTCGCGGGCCTACGGGGCTGTGCTGCCGCACGTGTTCACCACAAGCTACGCGACGCAGAATCCCACCGAGTTGTTTTTGAAGGCGGTGGACGGCTACGGATATGAAGGCCCGTTGCTTCTTTCCCCGGGACGAAGCGTGGGATTGCGCATGGTTCCGACCGAGCGCGACCTTCGATTTGCGTGGGAGGAAATGCCGCAGCAGCGGCTTGATGAACAGCAGCAGAAGGTTCGTGAAAGTCTGCGCGCAGCGTTGATCGGATGGGCTCGTTCCGCGGGCGAGGCTTCGGATTACACCGACAATCTTCCGCTGCAATGCATGCATCCGGTGGGCCACTGGTACGAGGTGCCCAACCTGTTCCGCAACGGCGTGCTGGCGCGATTGCTGCGGGAGCGTCCATCGTTGCGCTGGTTGCTGCTGCACAACATCGACACTCTCGGGGCGGATGTGGATCCGGCGCTGCTCGGGCATCACATTCAATCGGGCGCTGCGCTGACGTTTGAAGTCATCACGCGTCGTCTGGAAGACCGCGGCGGCGGACTTGCCCGCGTGAACCAGCAGCCCCGTTTGGTGGAAGGTCTGGCCATGCCGCGCGAGGAGGATGAGTTCCGGCTTCGGTACTACAATTCCATGACCACGTGGATCGATCTGGACCGTCTGCTCGACGTGTTCGGATTGAGCCGCCAGATCATCCTGGCCGCGGGCGAGGGTGATTCCGCGGGTTCACGGGCGGCCTCGGAAACGATCACGGCCGCGATACGCACGCTGGCCGCGCGCATGCCCACCTACGTGACCCTCAAGGAAGTGAAGAAGCGCTGGGGCCACGGGCAGGAGGACATTTTCCCGGTTACCCAGTTCGAGAAACTCTGGGGCGACATGACCGCCGTTTCCGGAATCGATTGTCGATTCGTCCGCGTGCCGCGTCCGCGCGGTCAGCAGTTGAAGGATCAGGCGCAGCTCGACGGATGGCTGCGCGATGGATCCGCAGCGTTCGTGGAAAACCTGTGCGAGTGGAAGTAGTCCCCGACCCGTTGGGTGCGGGGACCGCGGATCACAGCATGTGGCCCATGCGTTTGCGCTTGGTGGCCAGGTAGCGGGCGTTGTGTGGATTCGGCTTCACGCGGATGGGAAGCTGTTCCACCACCTTGAGCCCGTAGCCCTGCAGACCTTTGATCTTCTTCGGATTGTTGGTCAGCAGGCGGATCGTTTTCAGCCCAAGATCGCAAAGCATCTGGGCTCCCACGCCGTAGTCGCGCAGGTCCATTGGGAAGCCGAGCTTCAGATTGGCATCGACGGTATCGAGGCCTTCCTCCTGCAGTTTGTAGGCGCGGATCTTGCCCGGGAGTCCGATGCCGCGTCCTTCCTGACGCATGTAGAGAATCACGCCTTCGCCCTCGTCCTCGATCTGCTTCATCGCAGCGTGGAGTTGCGGACCGCAGTCGCATCGACGCGAACCGAACACGTCGCCGGTGAGGCACTCGCTGTGAACGCGCACCAGCACCTTGCTCTTGCCCGAGACGTTGCCCTTGGTGAGGGCGAGGTGGTGTCCACCGTCGATCTTGGACTGGTATAGATGGAGATCGAACACGCCGTAATCGGTCGGCATTTTGATCGTCTCAATCCGCTCCACGAGTTTCTCCGATGCGCGGCGGTACTCGATCAGGTCGGCAATCGAGCAGATCTTGAGCTTGTGCTGCTTGGCGAATTTCCGCAGGCGGGGAAGACGCGACATGGTGCCGTCGTCGTTGACGATTTCCGCGAGCACCCCGGCCGGGCGCAATCCTGCCAGGCGGGCGAGATCCACTGCGGCCTCGGTGTGGCCGGCGCGACGCAGCACGCCGCCCTGGCGGTAACGCAGCGGGAAAATGTGACCGGGGCGAACCAGGTCGTCGCGAACGGTTTTCGGATCCGCGAGCAGGCGAATGGTGTGGGCGCGGTCCGCGGCGGAGATTCCGGTGGTGACGTCCTTCGCGGCATCGACGGAAATCGTGTAGGCCGTCCGCATGCGCTCCATGTTCTGCTGCGTCATGAGCGGCAGATCGAGCCGATCGAGATCGGGTCCCTCCATGGGAACGCATATCACGCCCGAGGTGTGTCGGACCATGAACCCGATGTTCTGCGCGGTCGCCTTCTCGGCGGCGAGAATCAGGTCTCCTTCGTTCTCGCGGTCTTCATCATCGACCACGATCACGAGTTTCCCCTTCTTCAAGTCGGCAATGACGGAGGGGATGTCATCAAACGGCTGCGATTTCACTCGCGAAGGGTAGTCCGGGACCGGAATGCCGCCAGTCGAATCCCGCGTTTGAGATTTCGCTGGGACGCGGATCCTCGGGGGACGCAGTGTCGGGACGGTCATGGACTTGGAATCGATGGGAACTCCCGTTGGGAATGTGTCCTCCCCGGATTCGGCCGGAGGGGAGCGCTCCCTGCTGGACCTTTCGTTTCCAGAATTGGAACAGGAGTTGGTGGCGGACGGATTGCGTCCCATCCACGCGCAGACCTTGTTCCGCGCGATTCACCACGACCTGGCCACCACGAAGGAGGCGCTTGAGGCTCATCCCGGATTTCTTCCTCCGTTGCGCCGGTGGGTTGGAGGACAGATTGGAACTGGAGGCCGGTTCACGTTGCCGCAATTGGAAGTGGTTTCCGAGGTGTTGAGCAGCGACGGGCTGACGCGCAAACTTCTGCTGCGTCTTGCGGATGGTCAGGTGGTGGAGACGGTGCTGATGGGATTCAGCGGGCGTCACACCGCATGCCTGAGCACCCAGGCGGGCTGCGCCATGGGGTGCGTGTTCTGCGCCACGGGGCAGATGGGGTTTGTCCGAAATCTCACCCCGGGGGAAATTGTGTCGCAGGTGCATCGGGCCCAGTCCGCGCTCCGAGCTTCAGGTGGAACGGGGCTGCGGAATCTGGTGCTGATGGGCATGGGCGAGCCGCTGAATAACTACGATGCGGTGATGGCGGCGCTCGAATGCGTGTGTGATTCGCGGGGACTGAATCTCGGATCTTCGCGCATCACGATCAGCACGGTGGGGGTGGTGCCGGGGATTCTTCGGATGGTGGCCGAACGCCGTCCCTATCCGCTGGCGGTGAGCCTGCATGGTTCCACCGATGCGGAGCGGTCGGCGCTGGTGCCGGCGGGGCGACGCTGGCCGCTCGACGAATTGATGGACGCGTGCCGCGAGTACACGACCGCTACGGAAGGACGTATCTTTTTTGAATGGACGTTGATCGCGGGCCGCAATGATTCGCCAGAGCACGCGGCGCGACTCGGTGCGTTGCTTCGCGGGATTCCGTCGCACGTGAATCTGATTCCGTTGAACCCGACGCAGGGGTTCGATGGGACCGCGACGCAGGGCGGTGCCGCGAAGCGTTTTCAGGAAGTACTCAAGGAAGCCGGCATCCCGAGCACGCTGCGTCAGCGTCGCGGCATCGACGTGGCCGCCGGATGCGGTCAACTCCGCGCCGAGCGCACCCGAACCGACCCCGTCACGAACTCAACGCGCAGTCCCCGTTCCGTTTCATCATGAACTCCTTCCGCCTGCCCAACTTCACCGTTCGAGTCGGTGTTCCTTTTTTGATCGCCGCATGGGTGGGGATCGGAACCACGGGGTGCCGGGTTGCATCCACGGGCGGTGGGACATCGAAGTGGCCGACCGTAGTGGTGACCCACGACGACACGGTGATCACGCAATCGTGCTGGGTGGAGATTCCGCCGGGGACGGTGATTGCCGATGCCAACGGCGACGGGGTGATCCAGCTCGGGGCGGACGGAATCACGGTGCGGTTTCGTCCGGGATCGGAACTGCGCGGGGCCGCGGCCAACAAACCTTGGGACGAATTGAAGGGTGTGGGAATCCGCCTGAACGGCCATCGCGCGGTGACCGTGGAAGGGGCGCGGGTGCATGGATTTCACGAGGGATTCGTTGCTTCCAATGCGGACGAGCTGACGATTCGGGGCGGCGATTTTTCGGACAACTACCGTCAGCATTTGAAGTCCACCCCGGCCGCGGAGGACGGCTCGGACTGGCTCTTCCCCCATCACAACGATGAACGGCCGTGGCGCGAGGAGTACGGCGGTGCGATCTGTGTGGACCGGTCGTCGCGGGTAACGATTCGCGAGGTGCGGGTGCGTCGGGGTCAGAATGGAATCATTCTCGACCGGGTGAATGATTCGGCAGTGTATGACAACGACTGCTCGTTTCTTTCCGGCTGGGGACTCGCGCTGTGGCGCAGCAGTCGCAACACGATTTCTCGGAACGCGTTCGACTTCTGCGTTCGCGGGCATTCCGAGGGCGTTTACAACCGGGGGCAGGACTCGGCGGGAATTCTGTGTTTCGAGCAGTGCAACGACAATGTGTTCGGGGAGAACTCGGTCACGCACGGTGGGGACGGGTTCTTCGGATTCGCGGGACGCGAGGCGATCGGCGAGGCGTGGATGGAGAAGGAGCGCGAGCGTTTGCGAAAGGAAACCGGTCGCACCGAGGTGGACGACCTGATCCACCCGTCGGCGGAACTGATCCGTTCTCTGAGCCCGCTGGGGTGCAATCGGAACCTTTTTTGGTACAACGATTTTTCCTACGCCCCGGCGCACGGCGTGGAGATGACGTTCTCCGAGGGCAACCGTTTGATTGGAAACCGGATTGTCGAAAACGCGATCTGCGGATTCTGGGGCGGGTATTCGTCGGACACGGTGATCGTGGGCAACGAGTTCAACGGGAACGGAGGCATGGCCTACGGGTTGGAGCGCGGGGCAATCAACATGGAGCACGCGGCGGGGAATGTGATTCTCGAAAACCGCTTCGTGAACAACAAGGCGGGCGTGCATCTGTGGTGGAACCCGGGTGGGCTGATGAAGTACCCCGGAGTCGCGGGCACGGAGCGCGGGGTGACTGGAAATGTCATCGCCCGGAATCGATTTGAAGTGGGGACGAACGCGCCGTTTTCGCGGTTGGGAAGGGATGAGAAACTGGTGGTGCTGCAGCTTCGCGATACGGGCCGCGGGCACGTGACCGGGAATGTGTTTTCCGCCAATGAGATCGTGCTGACCCATCCGCGTGCGGTGGAGCGATTGCTCGACCCGGGCACCGAGCCGGCGTCCGCCGGCGTGGTCCCGTCGGTTTCCACTCCGGCTCCGCGACTGCTCGGGACGCGCCATCCCGCGGGGGCGCGCGCGCCGCTGCGGGGACGCGATCAAATCCTGATGGATGAGTGGGGGCCCTGGGATCATGAGAGTCCGATGCTTCGGGCGTCGAAGTCCGAGTCGGGAGAACCGGTGCATGAACTCCTCGGGTTGAAGCGAGAGCCCGAGATTTCCGTGGTGTCGGGGGATGTGGTTCCAAAATTGGAACAGCCTTCCGCACCGGGGAAACCGTGGCGTCTTCGGCTGACCGGGCATCCGGGGGTGAATGCGTATCGAATCCGGATTCGCGGGGAGGGATTGGAGACCGAACTGGCCGGAACGTTTCTGCGGGTGGAGTGGGCGGTGACGTTCTTCCCCTGGGCCGCTGCGACGGATCCGCGCGAGCATTTGTCGGAGTGGCGTCAACTCGCGGCCGGGCCGGATGCGGTGTCGGCCACGGTGGGTTCGTTGAATCTCCCGTACGGAATGGGTGGGCCGCGGCAGTTGAAGGTGTCGGACGAGGTGAGCCGGCGCGGCCCGGGGAATGATCATTTCGGAACCATCGCCACCACGCGCGTGCCGCTGTCGGCCGGGACCTGGAAGGTGACCACGCTCAGCGATGACGGAATCCGCGTGCTCGTGGATGGCAAGCCGGTGTTGGAAAACTGGGGCTGGCACGGCCCGACGACGGACACGGCGACCTTCCGTCGTGATTCATCCGGTCCGGTGGATCTCCGGGTGGAGCATTTCGAAATCGACGGATTCTCCACGCTCAAGGTGGATTTGGAGCGGGTGGATGGGAACTGACTCTGACCTCCCGAAAGACGTTCCTCCCTTCAGTCTGAAAACGGCAGTTGAAGGGTTAAAAAGTTGAAGCGTTGAAGGGGAATCCGACGCTTCCGCGAGGGTTTTCTCCTTCTTTTGGAGTCCCGTCTGCAGACGGTTCGGGGAGTCGTGTTTCGATGGATGCAACTGGTTGATTTCCAACCGTTCGATGGCCCTGCGTCCAACAGCAGAGCCGCGTAAACGCGGGACTCCAAACGTGTAAGGAACTCCATCGCCTAGATCCGGCGCTGCGAGAGAATACCACCGCGGGCAGCGACCGTGCAGACTCACCCAGCAGATGAATGAATTGGAGGCGCATCAAGCGACTTATCTCCCTCCCCATCTGCGTTTATCTGCGTCCATTGCGGTTCGAACTGCCGCCTTTTTCTGGCTCAACCGTTGGATCCGTGGATGAACTGGCTGACCAACGAGAACATCCGGTGCGTCGCGCTTGTCGGTCGGGTGCGGTGATTCCAATAAAATCGCCAGAACTTGGACCAGTAGTCGGGGCGAGCGGCAGCAAGTTGGGAATGACGGGGAATTACACAGCCCGAATATGGCCAGCGGTTGGATTGATCAACCAAGGCAGCCTGGATGGGCGCCTGCATCAGGGCCTCGGCTGCGAGCGGGATGGATTCGGGCTCGGGGTCGAACTCGGTCGGACCGGACGAGACCCATTGAAACAGCCAGCGTCGATCGCTTCCCAGAGCTGGAAGAAGCTCGGCCCGCAGAAATTTGATCGCCGCGCATTGATTGCTGGCTTCGCACGCCCCCATCCAAAGGAACTGAAGTTGGTCCGGCAGGATGCAATAGGCGGGGCACCAGATTTCGTGGGCGATTCCAATTTCGAGCAGACGCTGCCGGAGAAGTTGGTGAAACGAAGCCTGGGTCCAGCGACCCGGAGTCCCGCTCAGGGGAATGGTCCACACGACGGCCGTGAAGCCCCGCAGAGAAGGGCGCTCCAGCGAGGAAAGCGAAGGAAGGGATCCTTGAGGGATAATGGACATGACTCCCTTTTACCCCTCGAAAACCCGTCCTGAAACTGTGCTTTACGGGCACGGTCCGGAAAGTTTTGCCTGGTTCTGAGGTGGCTCCCTGTCGATACGAAAAATCCCAGGATCCCCACGTTGGATGCGCGGGGTCCTGGGATCGGTGTGAGTCTGATTTTAGCGCTTGAGCTTCAACGCGACGGTGGCGACGCGCTGGCCGAGGAGTTCGCCGGTGTGTTTGTCGGCGGCGTTCGGGGCAACGTCGGTGGGTTCTTGTCCCGCTTGACCCATGGCACCGCTAAAACTGCCGAGGCGGTTGATGCCCTTGTCGTTGTAGGGTGACTCGGCCATGCCGACCCAGATCATTCCGTGCTGCATGGCGAGGGTGAAGAAGTAGTGCAGGGTGCTGAGTTTGTCGCCGCTTGGGGAGCCGGAGACGGTGAAGCCGGCAGACACCTTGTCGCGCCAACCGCCGCGGAACCAGCGTTCGGCCGAGGCGTCGGCGAAGGCCTTGAACTGCGCGGCAGGTCCACCCATGTAGGTGGGGCTGCCAAAGATGATGGCGTCGCTGGCGTCCAGTTGCTTGAAGACGTCGTCGTTCTTGTATCGGCCCTTGTTGATGTCATCGCCGTTGATGGTGACGAGCTGAGCCGTGACGCCGGGGACGGAGGCTGCGCCCTGGACGACGGCTTCGGCCATTTTGGTGGTGTGGCCGGATCCGGAGAAGTGAACGATGGAGATGGTTGCCATGAGTAGTGGAGTTTGGAGTTGAGACTTTCGTGATGAGATTTAAGCGAGATCGAACAGGAGCACTTGGCTCGATTGCGTTGAGGTGACGGAAAGGGTGGCCGGGGTGGGATCCGTGTTGGAAATGGCGATGGCATCGCCGGCAGCGAGGGCTTCACCGTCCACGGTCACGGATCCGACCGCGACGTGCAGCCAGGCGTGGCGTCCCGGGGCGAGCGTGTGGGCAACCGTTTGACCGGCTTCCAATCGGCCGAGCCAGAGGTCGGCGTCTTGGTGGATGGCGATCGATCCGTCGCGCGCGGCCTTGCTGGCGACCAGGTGAAGCACTCCGGTAGTGGCAGCAGCCAGGGGCTTTTCCGCATAGCGCGGGGTGACGCCCTTGCGATCGGGCTGGATCCAAATTTGGAGCAGGTGCACCGCCTCGTTGGCGGAGGGATTGAATTCGCTGTGCTGCACTCCGCTGCCTGCGGCCATGTACTGCACGTCGCCCGCTTGGATGATGCGGCCGTTGCCCATGGAATCCTTGTGCTGGAGCGATCCGCTGAGCACGTAGGTGATGATCTCCATGTCCCGATGCGGGTGGGTGCCGAATCCCAGGCCGGGCATCACGATGTCGTCATTGATCACGCGGAGGCTTCGGAAGCCCATCCAGCGGGGATCGTAGTAGTCCGCGAAACTGAACGTGTGGTAGGTCTCCAACCATCCGTGATTGGCATGACCGCGGTCTCCACTGCGTCGAATCGTCTTGTTCATGGCGTCAGCCTCGCACACCGGCGGCGGGTCCGGGAAAGACCGAGTTGCTTGCCTGAGCATGCCTTTTGGTTATGCTGGAATTCATGGAACTCCGGCATCTGCGGTATTTTGTGGCGGTGGGCGAGGCGGAGAATGTGTCCCGCGCGGCAGGGAAGCTTCACGTGTCCCAGCCGGCGCTGAGTCGTCAGATTCGCGACCTGGAGGAGGAGCTTGGGGTGGAGTTGCTGGAGCGCTCGGCGCATGCGGTGCGGTTGACGCAGGCGGGCCGGGTGTTTCTTCGGGAAGCGAAGGCGGTGATGGCCCGGGCGGATGAGGCGGTGGTGCGGGTGCGAGAAGCGGGGGAGGGGGAACGGGTGGAGTTGAACGTGGGCTATGCGATGTCGCCCACGGTGCGGATTCTTCCGCCGGCGCTTCGCGCGTTTCAATCGGCCCACCCGCGGGTGCGGGTGCGACTTCATGATATGTCGAGCATGGAGATGTTTGCCGGTCTGCGGGCGGGGAAACTGCAGATCGCGTTTGTGGTGTGCCCATCGCCCGGTCGGCTTCGCGGAATGCAGTTCGAGCCGCTTTCGACCGGAGAGATGATCCTCGCCATGTCACCGCGGCATCCCCTGGCACGAAGGCGTGAGGTGTCCGTGAAGGAAGCCGCGCAGCAGCCGTTGGTGGTGTTTTCGAAGGCAGAGTACCCCGACTACCACGAAGCGCTGGACGTCTTGTTCGCTGGGATCCGGCCGCGTCCGAGGATTTCCGAGGAGCACGACAGCGTGGCGAGTTTGATCGCGGCGGTGGAGGCCGGAACGGGGGTGGCGGTGGTGACGGAATCGCTCGGATGCGTGGCCGGTCCTCGGCTGAAGCTCAAACCGCTGACGCCGGCCCCCAAGCCGTTCCAAATCGGTGCAGCCTGGATGAAGGGAAAGCTTTCGGCGGAGGCTGAGCAGTTTCTCGGAGCGACGCGCCGGGCGGCGTTCGATATCGAGCGACTGCCCGGCGGGACTTCCTCACCGGGTTGAGGTCTCCAACGTGAACCGGTGCAAGTCTTGACGCCCCGCGGTTTGAGGGGCTCCCTTGCGGAACTTCATCCGGCGCGGGGGTGCGTGAGTTGAAGCTGCATTTTTGCGTCGCGCGTCATGAGAGTCCGATTCCCTTGGGTTGGCGGATGGATTGGGTTGGTGGTGACTGCGTGGTCCCTGGTCCCGGACGGAAGCGCCCGGGCTGGCGAGTTCACCGACGTGGTGGCCGGCCTCGGTCAGATCAGCACGATTTCAGGCCAGGCTCACACGACGACCACGAATCCGGATGGGACTTCGATCGATTTCTGGCGCTCCGAATACGAGGGCGCTCCGGCAAGACAGGCGAGCTTGTCCAATCCGCACATTGCGGCCGCCGATGCGTACGGAAATCTTTACGTCGCGGACAAGGCGAGCCACTCGATTCTCAAGATCACTCCCGATGGTTTGATCCACACCTTCGCTGGAACCCACGAACCCGGGTTCAATGGCGACGGTCCGGCCCGGGCCACGACGCTTCAGATTTATTCCCCCAACGGCCTGTTCGTGTTTCCCGATGGAACGGTGTTCTTGCTCGATCCCGGAAATCACCGCATTCGAAAGGTGGATCCGTCGGGAATCATGACCACGGTGGTCAATGATCCCGACCCCTCCTGGATGCCGTCGGGGCGCGCGCTTTGGGTGAGTGCGGATGAATCGTTGATTTACTACTGCCACGAGTATCCGCCGATCCCTCCGAGTCTGGTGGCGAGTGGTGCGGTGATCAAACAATGGACTCCGGTCGGGGGGATTCAGACGGTTTGCGATTCCGGCGTGGGATTTCGGAATCCTGGGAATCTCGCGGTCAATCCGGTCGATGGCCGGCTGTACGTGACCGATCGCGCCGAGGAAGACCTGACGCGGCAGGAAACGGGGTTGTTCCGAATCGATGGCGTGAATCTCCGGACGCGCATCACGGGCAACGTCAACGAACCCAAGGCGGCCAGCGGTCAGGAGGCCTTGCACAGCTTTATCGAGCAACCGCGGGGGATCGCGTTCCTCGCGGACGGGTCGTATTTCCTCTGCGGTCACAAAGATGGAAATATTTGGTACATCGACATCCATGGGATCCTGCACCGGTACGTGCAGGGGAGTGGCAAAGGAGACACCTATCTGATTGATGACGGGGACCGGCCTCCGTTGATCAACCGGAATGTCATCAGCCAACCTCGCGCGGTGACCCTGGCGCCGAATGGGGATTTGATCGGTGTGAGCAACGATAGCGGGTATCTTTTTAGGGTCAGGAGTGTCGCCGAGCCCGTGGTTCCATCGGATGTGGTGTTGACCCGGAATTTGTCCGCAACCGGAGTGCTTTTGCGCTGGTCCGGGGTTTTTGGACGGGGATATCGCGTCGAACGGAGTGGGGTATTGCCGACTGCGGCGTGGGAACCGGTGGGGGCCGTCGGCGGAGGTCCGACCGGGCAACCAACGCGTTTTCTCGACTCCCACGGGACGGATGGAAGCTCAGGCTTCTATCGCATTCTTCCATCGCTTTGAGCCTCTGCGTTTGCGCGCACTTGCCTCGCATCCGGTGGGGCGGCACGGTGGCTGGCATGTCGTCGTTGTCCCACATTGCCCCATCGGGCGAGGCCCGCATGGTCGATGTGTCCTCGAAACCTCCGCTGGTGCGCGAGGCCATTGCCGAGGGGGAGATTCGTCTCCGGCCGGAGACGCTTCGCCTGATTGAGTCCAATGCGGTGGCCAAGGGGAACGTCCTGGCCACGGCGCGCATTGCGGCGATTCAGGCTGCAAAGCGGACCGGGGAACTGATTCCGCTCTGTCATCCGTTGCCGATCACGCATTGCGGCGTGGAATTTGAAATCCCGGCCAGCGGGGATCGGGTCCGGATCACGGCATCGGCCCGCATTGTGGCCGGCACCGGGGTGGAGATGGAGGCGCTGACCGCGGTGTCGGTGGCGGCGTTGACCATCTACGACATGTGCAAGGCCGTGGACAAGGAGATGGTGATCGGTGGGGTGCGGCTGGTTTCCAAAACCAAGCGTCCGTTGGAATGACCTCTCCGCTTTCCCCGAAAGCCACCGGGTGCTTCACTGACCGCGCGTGATTACGTTTCTCCATGGCAAACTCTGCGAGGCACTGCCGACCCAGGTGACGGTCGAGGTGCATGGCGTGGGGTACGAGGTGTTGGTGCCGCTTTCTTCCTTCGACCGCCTCCCTGCAGTGGGGTCGGAAATCCATCTGCTCACCCATCTCGCGGTTCGGGAGGATGCCCACACGCTTTACGGCTTCCTGACCTCGGGAGAGCGCGATCTGTTCCGGCTGCTGATTCACACCGTTTCAGGCATCGGCCCCAAGCTTGCCTTGAATGTGTTGAGTGGAACCTCGGTTTCCGGGTTCTGCGCGGCGGTGGCGGCGGGGGACGTGAAGGCGCTTTCCAGCATTTCCGGCGTGGGACGCAAGACGGCGGAGCGCATGGTGATGGAACTTCGGGATAAACTCCCCGGGATCGCCCCCACGACCGGAGGTTCCGCTCCCAAGATCTCGCTGCCTGCAGCGGATGCGAAACTCAACGACGCGGTGCTGGCGCTGACCGCGCTAGGCTTCAAGGCTTCGGACGCGCATGACGCGGTTCGCGGAGCGCTCGTGCTGCTGGGGGATGGAGCATCGGTCGAACAGTTGGTTCGTGCCTGCCTGAAGCGACCCGCCTGAGACGCTGCGATGGATTCCCCGGAAAAGGCGCTGGCGGCAAAAGGGTTGGTGGTGCCCTCGCGCGCGGATGCGCTCGGACGCGTGCTCGCGAGGGTGGTGTGGGCGGTGGTGCACCTGATGGGCTCCTCGTTGCGATGGCGCTGGGTGGAGCCGGCAGGTCCAATGCCGTTTGACCGCGGACAACGGGTGATTTTCTGCATCTGGCACAACCGCCTCGCCCTCGCGATGCTGCTCTACCATCGGCGCGTTGCCTCCCGGTATCCGGGGCGAAAGATGGCGGGATTGGTCAGCGCGAGTCGCGATGGCGGCCTCCTGGCGCGCGGGCTCGAACTGTTCCATGTCGTTCCCATTCGTGGCTCCTCGAGTCGACGTGGCGCTCAGGCCATTCGCGAACTGGTGACCGCCGCCGAGGCCGGATGCGACCTCGCGATCACCCCTGACGGCCCGCGCGGTCCCTGTTATTCCATCCATCCAGGCGTCATCGCCATGGCGCAGATGACCGGACTGCCGGTGGTGCCGGTCAGCTACCACTTGAGCTGGAAATACCGGCTGAAAAGCTGGGACCGATTCCAGATTCCCATCCCGTTTGCGAGTGTGGAGGTGTTTCTGGGAGAACCGCTTGTGATTCCATGTGAGTTGAATTCCGAGGCGCGCGAAGCGGTCCGGTCCGAGCTGGTTCGCCGGATGATGTTGATCACGCGCGACTGAGTTTTGGGTGAACCGGAGTGATTTTGTCCGCATTTCCGGCCCCGGCGTCTTGACGCACTTTCCTTCCATTCTACTGTGGCCCCGCAAACATGCATCCCGAGCTCCTGCCGGTTGCGCACGGCGTCCCTCCGTCTGACGCCTTTCTCGCGCTCAAGGAATTTCACCCCGCCGGAAGGGGTCCGTGGTCAGGTGTGTCTGACACCGACTGGAACGACTGGCGCTGGCAGCTGAAGAACCGGATCACCACGCTCGAGCAACTCGAGGCGTACCTTCCGAATCTTAGTCCCAGCGAACGCGCCGGGGCCACCCTCGCCCGTTCCAAGTTGGCCATGGCGATCACGCCGCATTTCTTCAATCTGATCGATCCCAACGATCCGATGTGCCCGATCCGCTGGCAGGTGGTGCCTCGTGTGGAGGAAACCCGCACGGCGTCGTGGGAGATGAGCGATCCCTGCGGGGAAGACAGCCATTCACCTGTACCAGGATTGGTGCATCGGTATCCGGACCGGGTGTTGTTCCTGGTGACCGATCGCTGCGCTGCCTATTGCCGCTATTGCACGCGATCCCGGCTGGTCAGCAATGCTGCCGGATACGATTTTCATCCCGAATTCGACCGCCAGATCGCCTACATCGAGGAACACCGGGAAATTCGCGACGTGTTGCTGAGCGGCGGCGATCCGCTGCTCTTCAACGACGAGAAGCTCGAGTACCTGCTTTCCCGCATCCGCGCCATCAAGCACGTGGAGTTCCTCCGCATCGGCACGCGAATCCCGGTCTTCCTTCCCCAGCGCATCACTCCGGAGTTGTGCGCCATGCTCAAACAGTTCCATCCGCTGTTCATGAGCATCCACAGCAATCACCCCCGCGAGTTAACCACCGAGGTGCGCGATGCCCTCGGCCGATTGGCCGATGCCGGGATCCCGCTGGGAAACCAGTCGGTGCTGCTGAAAAACGTCAACGACAGCGAAGACGCCTTGAAAGCCCATGTGCAGAAACTGCTCATGTGCCGGGTTCGCCCCTACTATTTGTATCAGTGTGACCTGATCCAAGGGTCCAGCCATTTGCGGTCGGAAGTGAGTCGCGGGCTGGAGTTGATCAAGTCCCTGCGCGGGTTCACGACCGGCTACGCGGTGCCTCAATTTGTCGTGGACGCCCCCGGCGGCGGGGGCAAGGTGCCGCTCAATCCTGATACCATCCTTGGAACAACCGAAGGCGTGGTTACAGTGGAAAATTATGAAGGAAAGGTGTTTGAGTACCCTGAAGGTGGGCGAAATGGTCAACAAATCGGGGAAATTTAAACGCGCCTAGGTAAATCTCCTAGCATGGGGTGGGTGTAACGCGGGAAATTTTTATTTGAGTTTTTGCCTCCCCTGTCCGATACAACACCAAGTTAGTTAGTTACCGAAACAACCCTGCAAATGAACAAGTTCTCCCCGCTCATGAAACCGACGCTGGCAGTCGCTGCCCTCCTTTTGACGTCGGCAAGCGCTCTCGCGCTTACCGATGGGCCCTATTCGGCCTCTTTCCCCGCTTCTGGGACTCAGAATTTTCCATTGAACAGCACGCTCACGCTGCCGAAGTTCAATGTGTCTGGCGGAACGCTCACCTCGGTCTCGATCACTTTGTTTGGCAGCATGACTGCCACTCAGCGTGGTGAGAACTTGGATTCGGCTCCTGCCACACTGCAGATTACGACTCAGGGAACGATCACCCTGAAGCGTCCTGATAACTCCACGCTGGTGATTACCCAGCCCCAGCTGATCAATTCCGCCAACCTCGCTGCGTTTGACGGAAACGCTGATTTTGCTGGCGTATCCGGTATTACCTTTACCCCGGTGGTAACGACGAAGTCCGACACTTCGGCCTTCACTTCGTCCACCGATTTGGCGCTCTTTACGGGTGCTGGAACGATCGCGCTGCCTGTGGTCGGAAGTGGTATCTCGTTCGGTGAAGGTCCTTCGAACCTGACTGTGAATGCAGGCTTGGTCGGCTTCACGACCGCTTCGGTCACCTACACCTACTCCACCGCTGCTCCGGTTCCCGAGGCTTCGACCTACGGATCCATCGGTGCTGTCACGGTCGCCGGATTCCTCGGCTATCGCCGGGCGCGTCGTAAGGCCGTTCAGACTGCCTGAGGTTGTTGGTAACTAACTTTCAAAGGGCCGCGCCTTACGGGTGCGGCCCTTTTTGTTTTCCCGGGTTGCTTGGGCCGTCTTCGCGGGAAACGGGAAAGCTCGATTCCGAACACGGCGGTGTTCCGGGGGGAGGGTACTGATCTTCGTTCGACCTGTTGATCGAGGTTGGGGAGTAGTCGGTGGCCGCTAGCCACGCCTCAGTTTCGGAGGAATTGCTCGGACCGGGACGCTTGAGAATTGTCTTTCGGTGGCTCTTGCGGGGTGTTCCTCGTGGGGTGAGTGACTCAAAGTTGGTACGTGAATCAGGAGTTCTCCTAGACACGTTCGGACTAGGGAAGGCGACTTCCCGATTGAGGGGGGGTACTAAATGAGTAATCATGACGCCGTTAGAAAAACCCATACCACCATGAAGTCCCCTGTTAATCGTACTCAAATTGGTCTCGCCCTCGGAATGTTGGCGCTCTCGGCGAATGTCGCTGTTGCTGCGGTCGATTCCTACACTGCGACGTTCCCCTTGGCCGGCGGAACTTCGACCCTCCCCTTTCCCAACGGCACCTCGATCGTGCTGCCGTTGTTCAACCCTTCATTGGGCACCTTGGTTTCCATCAAGCTCACCTTGGACGGAACGTTGATTGCCACGCAGAAGGCTGAAAATCTTGACAGCCAGCCTGCCACCTTGCAGGTCACGACTGACGCCACACTCCGGTTGAAGCGTCCCAGTCTTTCCGACCTGGTGGTTACCGTTCCTGAAGTTAACAACTCGGCGAACCTTCTTGCCTACGACGGAGTGACTGATTCCGCTGGCACCTCTGGTGTGACTTTTTCGCCGACCACCAGCACTGCTTCCAACAACAATACGTTTACATCCGGAGGCGATCTGGCGCTTTTCACGGGTGCTGGAACGATTTCGCTTCCGTTGACAGCCACTGGGATTTCCTTCGGCCAGGGACCTTCGAATCTTCAGGTGTCGGCGACTGCCGTTGCTGGAGCTTCGGTCCTGCTTGAGTACACCTACACTCCGTTTGTGAGCGAAGTGCCTGAAGCGTCCACCTACGGCTCCATCGGTGCCGTGGCTCTGGTTGGTTTCCTTGGCTATCGCCGGTCCCGCAAGGCCAGCGACAAGGTTGCCTGATTGGGCTAACCAGCTGGTACAAGGGTTTTTCAAGGCCGCGTGTTTTCACGCGGCCTTTTTGTTTTTCAGGGGCTCGTTCTTCAGTAGCGTCCCAGCAGTTCGATTCCGACCAGGCTTCCGCCCGGTTTGTCCATGCGCACGCTTCATCGCTATATCGTTTCGCAAGTCCTTGCCTCCACCGTGATCACCGTCGCGGTGTTCACGATGGTGCTCCTGCTTGGCAATGTGCTGCGGGATCTCTTGGAATTCGTCGCGCAAGGGCATTCCTCCCCCTGGCTGTTGGTGCGGGCCCTGGCGCTGCTGATTCCGTTCGTGCTCGCGTTCTCGCTGCCAATCGGGCTGCTCACCGCGTCGCTGCTGGTGTTTGGACGCTTCAGTGCGGATCAGGAATTGACCGCTGTGAAGTCGGCCGGCGTTAGTCTCATCGCTCTGGTTTCGCCCGTGCTCGCGCTGTCGGTGGTGCTCAGCGGCTTGTGCGCGTGGATCAATTTGGAGATCGCCCCTTCGTCACGTGTGGCGTTCAAGGCGCTACGGGATTCCGTGTTTCAGCAACCGCTGGCTTCGCTCATTCCCGAGGGACGCTTCGTGTCGCTGGGCGATGGATTCACGTTGTACGCGCGTGAAGTCAGGGGAAATCAGCTTCGAGACATTCTAATTTCCGGCACCACCAATCGCTTGGAAGGCGGGGTGATGCAACGGGTGGAGAACCAGATCGTCAACGCCCGCGAGGCCGAGATCATCCCCGGAAAGCCTCTGGAGAAACCTTCGCTGGTGTTCCGTGATTTGAATGGCGTGACCTTGGGGCAGAACGGATGGCAGCCGTTCCGCATGGAGGAGTTCACCTATGTGCCGGAGCGTTTCGGGGCCGGTGAGCCGAAGGCGCTGAAGTACAATGAAATGACCTTTCGTCAGCTGGCGCAGGAGCGCCGCGCTCGGCGCGCCCAAGGGATCGATTTGACGCCCATCGACGTGCAGATGCACCGGCAGGTGGCGTTTTCCTTCGCGTGCATTGGCTTCACCCTGATTGGAATCCCGCTGGGCATCCGGACGCATCGGCGCGAGACCAACATCGGCGTGGGGATGGCGTTGTTTTTGTTGGCGATTTACTACTCGTTCGTCGTGTTGGGACAGGCCATGGAGACCCACCCGGGGTTGCATCCCGAGTGGATCTTCTGGATCCCGAATTTTCTCTTCCAGGGCGTCGGCGCCTGGTTGTTGTGGCGCGCCAACCGGGCGGCTTGATCCGCTGAGTTCCGCTTACGGGAGCACGATCCGGTAAAACCGCGTGGCCGTGCCGGACACCTGCTCCTGGAATGTTGCGCTCGTGCCCGTGGCGGTCACTTCCGAGAGCAGCTTCCAGGTGCCAGTCACGGTATCGCGCGATTCCACCCGGTAGCGCGATCCCACCTCGGCCGGCCAGCGGAGTTCGATCCGGTCCGGCGCGACGCTTCGTGCGCTGATCTCGAACGAGTCGGAGACACTCACCTGGAATTGCACCGAGGTTTCATCGGACAGCGGAGGTGCCCCGTTGTCGGTCACTTGAACCCGGAGCGTCACCAGTCCCACCTGCGCTGAGGTGGGAGTCCATTGGAAGTGCCCGTTGGACGGATTGAGCGAGGCTCCGGCGATTTGCGTCGCGAGCGTGTAGGTGAGGGATTGTCCCGCGTCGGGATCGGTGGCCACGAATTGGAGATCCACCGGAGTTCCCACCAGCACCACGCGATCCGCCACGCGATTGAGGATCGGTCGATGATTGCTGGTGACGGTTCCATTCGAATTCCCCGGGGTTGCGGCGACCAAAAGGCCCGAAGCCAGGGGGAAGTCGAGCGGATCGCGGCCGTAGGAGCGATCGGGTGCGGTTCCCGAATAGTCGAGGTAGTCGACCACGCCGACCGTTCCGAGTTGCGGACGCGAGAGCGCCACCGATCCCTGAACCGCAGTGAGTCGGAACGAGGTGTGGGGCTCGGTTGGCGTCGAGTCGGCGGCGTTTCCATCGGCAAACACGATCAGGTACTGGCCTGCCGGGACGACGGTTCCGGCGGGGAAGGTCCATGCGGCGAGGTTGGTGTAGGCGGCGCTGAGCGACCATCCATCGAGCGAGACGGGCAAGGCACCGGTGTTCACGAGTTCAATCCACGGACCGCGCCGGCCCTTGGAATCGGCAATGCTGCTTGAATTCTCGGCGAGCACTTCGTTGATCCACACCGGCGGGAATTCGGCCAACGCCGCGGCGGTGCTGTTGTTGGTGCCCGGGGTAAAGCGGGCCACCGGGACGACGGTGGGCTTGAGGTCCTGACTGACCAAAATAGGTGCAGCGGATCCCGGCGCGCCGGAGAGGCGGAGGGTGAGTTTGCCTCCGTTTGTGTTGGGCAGGTACCAGAAGCTGAGGGTGTAGACGGCGTCCGTGGTGAGCGGGCGGGTTCCGGACAAATCCTGGAACACCGAGGAGGCACGGGTGGTTCCTGGCGCGGTGGAAACGAGATGCAGCGCGTTCTTGCCCGAGTGAGGCGAGACGGAAGTAAGTGCGGAAGTTTTCAGGTTGTCGGACACCGTCCACGGACCCGGGAATGCGGATTCGAAATCGCCGTTGTCGAGGAGGTTCGGGCTGGCATCGGGATCGGTTCCGGCGACCAGGCGCACGTCATCGATGAAGGCTTCGCCAATGTTCTCGAGGTACATGTAGAGCACCGAGCTCGTGGCCTTGCCGGTTACCACGGCGCGCTGCCATCCGTTGGCGCTGGCGGTGCTGCCGGTGGCCCAGTTGCCGACGCGGGTGGGGTCGCGTCGGGCATCGATCAACTGCAGGGAAGCGCCGGTGTTGGCCTCTGCGGGCCATGGAAGCGCGGACCGGAAGTTGAGTTCGGTGAGCGGACGCGGGGCACCCGCGGCGCTGGTATCGTAGATTCCGAGGCGTGTGCCGTTGGGATCAATGGATCCGCTCCAGTTGCCCAAAACGGGAATGGTGGAGCCGTAGGTGGATTTGAAGACCACGGTGTTCTCCGCAACCACGAGGAATTGTCCGGGCTTCAAGACGGTCCCGGCGGGGAAGACGTAATCGAGCGTCGCGCCGGAGAGGTGCAATCCGCCGAGGGATTGCGTGGTGACCGATGACGGATTGAACAGTTCGATGTAGCCGGCACCACTGACCGACGGGTGATGCATGATCTCGTGGATCACGGCGCTGAACCGGGGACGGGTGATGACGGTGAACGTGGCCGACTGGTTGAGCGTGCCGGGACCGTCGTCGGTAACCACCACGGTGATGCGGTTGGTGGTGGCGTCGGCATCGGGCGGAGTCTGCCAGAGGAATTCGCCGGTCTGCGCGTCGAGCGTCGCACCCGCGGGAGTCCCTGTACCAAGGCTGAAACTGAGGCGCTGCGCGGGCAGGTCGGGATCGGTGGCGCTGGCAGTGAAGGCGATGGTTGCGCCGTTCTCGACGGAGAAATCCTTCAACGGAGCGAGCGACGGCGGTTGGTTCACTTCGCGAACGGTCACGCCGAACGACTGCGCGACGGAGAGTCGGTCGGCATTGTTCTCGGTGGCGCGGGCGATAAGGACGTAGGTGCCCGGGCCCTGGGCTTCCGTGGGCGTCCAGGTGATCATGCCGGTGGCGGAATCGAGAGTCATGCCCGCGGGCACGTTGCCTTCGAGTGAGTACTGGATTGCGGCCGGCGGACTGTCCGGATCGGCCGCGCTGAGAGTTACTTTCAGGGTCTCGCCTTCGTTCACCGATTGGGGGCCGACGGTGGTGAAGAGCGGCGCGTTGTTCACTTCGCGAACCGCGAGGGTGAAGCGAATGGAATCTTCCAACGGAGGCACGCCGTTGTCGGTCACACGGACCGTGAGGTTGTATCCGCCGGGGCCCTGGGCTTCGGTGGGAGTCCAGGTGAATTGTCCGGTGACGGGATCAATGGCTGCGCCGGCCGGTGCGCCGGGAGCGAGGCTGAAGGTAAGGGTGTTCGCGGGGCGATCGGGGTCCGATGCCACGGCGGTGAAGGTGTAGAGGACGCCTTCGTTGATCGAGGCGTCGGCGATGGGTTCAAGATGCGGGGCTTGATTGACCTCGGCGACATTGACGGTGACGCGGGAAACCACCACGCGACGCGGTGCGCCGTTGTCGCTGACCGTGATCGGAATCACGAAGGTGCCCGGGCCTTGTTCCTCGGTGGGAGTCCAGGCGAGCAATCCGCTGGCGGAGTCGATCGATGCCCCGGCCGGTGCGCCCGCACCGAGGGCGTAGGTGAGGATCTGGTTGGTGTCGGGATCGGTTGCGGCGACTTGGAGTCGAAGCGGTGTGAGTTCGTTGAGGCTTTGCGCCGGAATGGCGGCTATGACCGGCGGACGGTTGCCACCGATGATGGAATTCGCGGCGGCGGGTGACGGAGGTTCGAGCGGAGTGAGAGGGCCTTCCGCGCCATCGGGGATGCGGCCGATGCTCACGTCGTTGGTTTGGACGTCCCAGTTGACGCTTTCGATGAGCGTGCTGTCCGGAGAGAAGAAGGCGAGTTGTCCTCCGGTTTTGCTCAGTTTGAAGTTGGTGTGCAGTTGCGCGTAGGGCGGTGCGTTGGACTTGGAGGTCTTGTCCGCCCAGACCAGCAGGAACGCGCCGGGTTGCAGGATGAATCCGGGCGGGATGGTGAACTGGCCGGGATCGGTGACATCGCGGGTGAGCATGTACCCGGTGAGATCGACGGTGTTGGTGCCGGCGTTGTAGAGCTCGAACCAATCCTCGAACTTGCCCGTGGAGGGATCCAGCAACGTCTGCGTGTTGGCGGCCATCAGCTCATTGACGGTGATCTGCACCTTCGGGAATGCCGGATCATTTGCGGCACTCAGGGTGGGATGGAACAGCGGACGCCGGTTGCGGGGTTCACCGTCGGGAATCGATCCGAGGCTGCGTCCGGCCGAGAGCTCGCTGTAGTCCACGTAGTCGAGCACCGCGGAGACATCGGCCTGCCGGACCAGCGCCACCGAGCCGGTACCCGGAGTGAGGCGGAAGTTGGCGTGCAGCTCGGCGGCGGTGGATTGCGCGGTCTGGCCGTCGGCCCAGACGACCAGGAACTTACCCGGGGCGAGGGTGGTGCCGGCGGGGAAGGGCCACTGGTTGAGATCCCCGTAGCGATTGGAGAGGTACAGCCCGTCGAGACTCACCGTGGTGGTGCCGGAGTTGTAGAGCTCGATGTACGGATCGTGTTCGCCCGCGGCATCCACGGGACCGCCGACGTTTTCGGGCAGGACTTCATTGATCCAGAGCGATGGGAACGGCTGGAGCGTGGCGCGGGTGTTGTTGATCTTGCCCGGAGTGGCACGAACGACGGCATTGGTAGCGGTGGTGGTCCAGTTCGCCACGCGCCAGGAGCCTTGCGAGGGGTCGATGAGTTGGAGCGAGGGGCCAAAGCCGTTGGCGTTGGTGGTCCAGGGGGCGCGGCTCGAGTAGCGGACATCGGTGATGATGAGGTCGTTGGTTCCGCCGAGTCCTGCGGGAACGTAGAGCTTCAGGTGCTCACCGTTGTTGTCGAGGGATCCACCGAATTCCCCGGCGACGGGGACGGTGGCGCCGAACACGCCGGCAAAGCTGGCGCGGTTCTTGGCGAAGACGAGATAGCCGTTGGCGGGGATGAGGGTGCCGTCGGGAATGGTGAGGCTCAGACCCTGGAATCGCATGCCCGAGAGGTCGAACGGCGTGGTGGTGGAGCGGTTGTAGAGCTCCACGAATGAGGCGTTGGGTTCGATCGGGTTGTAGTGGATTTCGTTGATCACCACGAAGTCCTTGGCCTGGGGAATGGCGCCCGGGTACGAGACGGTGATCTGCTTGGAGAATCCCGGGATCGCGTTGCCGGACTGATCCAGACCGGTGAGCCGCAGCGGATTCACCGCGGCGGTGAGGGGGACGGAGATGGAGAAGGTTCCCTGATCCACCCAGGTCACGGGATAGGGAACATCGTTGACCGCGATGCCGACGATCGAGAACGGCGCGGTTCCGCGGATCGTGGTGGTGGCGGTGGAAGAGGTGTAATCCGAGCCGTTGTTGCTGGTGATGGCGAACGCAGCGGGTTCGGAGGCCTGCAGCTGGGATTGGATGTAGGTGCGCCGTTGATTGAGATAACTGATCACGCTCGAGGGAGCGGAGAGGCTGGAGACAGCGTTGCGGAGAAGCTGGGTGCGCCGTGCGTCGATTACGGGTGTAAAATTCTCGGGCAGCAGCGGACCGTTTGCGGCAGTGCGATACGCCCGCCACATCATGCGCCGGATCGCCGGAGTGTTGAACCAGCGGACCATCACGCCGTCCTCATTGTTTACGAACAGGCTGTCGTTCGCGGCGTTTCCGAGGCCGAGGGTGAAGTCGATGTCCCAGGGCATCAGGACCCAGGGCCCGTTGTCCTGCTTCAGCGCGTACATGTTTTGCCCCACGCTGAAGGTCCACGAGTCCCAGTTGCCCAGGACGCGATCATACACCAGCACGCGCATCCACTCCTCGGCGTCCACGACCGGCAGAAGGTTGGAAACGAAGTTGGTGGTGGTGTCGTTGGCGAGGGCCACGAGGTTGAAGATGTTGGTGTAGTTGTTGGCAGTGCCGCCGATGGTGCGGGTCTGCCAGTTCCATCGGTAACGCGCGAGCTTCCGGGCGCCGCCGGTGGTTTTGAAATCGTCCAGCGTTGCGCTGATGCTGTTGAAGTTCGAGTTGTCGTCCTGGAACTCGAACCACACGGCAATCTTGTACAGATCGCCTTCGCCGCTGTTGGGGAACCAGCTCTTGGCGTAGGAGCCGGACGGGTTTTCCTCGTCCTGCATGAGGTTGTACACCTGGCCCCCGTTGCGGAAGAGCTGCATGTAGTGCGAGTGGAGGTAGGGGATGGACATCTGGCGTCCGATCCAGGCGCAGAGCTGATTGCGGAGGGCGGTCTCTTCGCGATCTCCGTTGCCGGTGGTCCGGAAGACGCGGTCGGTGGTGCCGAGCAGGGGTTCGTCGTCCGGCCCTGTCAGCGCGAAGCTGCCGGCGCCGCCGTGGAAGGGGCTCCCCTTGTCGCGGAATCCGACGTTGTACATCGCACGGAAGTTTCCATACACGAGGGTGGCGTCCCGGTAGGTGTTGTTGAGCGCACCGTTGCGTTTGGCTTCGGTGGCGGAGGAGCTCCACAGGTGATAGTGCGCGAAGCTTCCGACCGGTTGCGGGTCATCCCATCGGATGTAGGCCTCGGGGTACGGAAGCCCCACGGAGATCAGGTTGGTGCCAGGGAAGATTTCGGTCGCGGGGGTGGCGGCAGCGTCGGTGGCGATGATTCGAAATGCCGCCGTCGTGCCGGCGGTCCGGCCGCTCAGCGTGGCGGAGTAGATTCCGTCGCCGGCGACCTGATCGCCACCCACTCCGTCGTCGTGCAGCACGAGGTCGGTGGTGGAGAGAGAAGCGTCGAGACGATAGCGGGCCACGACGCGTGAGAGGCCGTCGGGATCGGACACCCGCGCCGAGATGACCACGGGCTCGCTGGCCTTGGGCAGGGCGGGGGTGTGGGTGACGTCGAAGATGGCGGGGCCTGCGTTGTCCACGCGACGGCTGTTGGGCAGGCCCGGGGTGCCGAGGTTTTTGGGGACATTGAGGCGGACGGGCATTTCAATGCCGTTGCCGCGGACGCGAACCAGAATCTCGGGCCAGCCCGCGAGCCAGCGCGTGGAACAGGCGAGGGTCACGGATCCGCTGGCCGGAATGGCGGCGGTCATGGCGCCGCGGACGCTGTTGATGCCGGTGTCACCGTGTCCGGTGGCCCGCAGATGGAGGCTGAAATTGCCGTTGGCGGCGCCGGTGCTTTCGAGTGCCGATGCGCTGTGGTCCCCGGTGATGGTCCAACCGGTGGAGCCGGATTCGAACCCGCCGTTGCTCAACAGGTTGGTCGATCCGGCGCGGCTCACGGAGACATCATCCACGAGGCATTCGCCGAGGCCCTGCATCAGGAGGTACAACCGGTTCATCGAGAAGCCGGTGTTCGCGTTGTCCACCGGGCCGGTGTAGGTGA
Source organism: Verrucomicrobiota bacterium (assembly GCA_947454705.1). GTDB lineage: Bacteria > Verrucomicrobiota > Verrucomicrobiia > Limisphaerales > UBA9464 > CAIVQB01. The sequence goes on along the minus strand of CANGKZ010000015.1, from coordinate 52,125 downwards.
ACGAGGTCCAGGCGGCTTTGGTGGTCTCGTCGGAATCGGCCCAGCTCGAGGGACGAAGCAAATCGCCCCGGGGATCAACAAGTTCAAGACTGGATCCGCCGCGATTGGAGTACTTGCCCCAGCGGCCGCCGTTTACAAACGTCACTTCGGAAACCACCGGATGAAGGGTGCTGCTTTGAACCTCGCCGAGGGTGTTGGTGGTGCTGAGGAGATCTGCACTGGCAAGGGCGATGCGGCCGCCGTTGGGGATCGATTTGCTGAATCCGCCCACGGTATTGGCGGTGGTGAGATTCGGATAATTGGTGAGCAGCCGGTCCCGATTGTGGGCGATTACTAGAAATCCACCGGCGGGAAGGGTGGTGCCGGAGGGAATCTTGAAGTCGATGCCATCGACGAAACGCCAACCGGTCAGATCCACCGTCTTGGAGGAGCGATTGTGGAGCTCGATGAATTCGTCGTCGGCGTCGCCCGAGATCGGCGCGTACATGATTTCGTTGATGACCACGTCCTCGACCTTCCACGGCGCATTCGAAGCTCCCTGCGTTGCTGCGGAGAGGCGTCGCACGGTGGGGGCTCCGTCCGGGGAACGTCCGAAGGCGACCTCGAGTTCCTGATCGTCGTAGCGGATGGAATCGATGACCCGGGTGGTCTCGGGATTGATCAGGTAGAGCGTCCCTCCGGCGGCCTCGGGGCTGAAGCCGAGTTGCGCGGCCGGGAATTGGAGGTAGCCGCGCGCGGCGATGCTGGTGCCGGCGGGGATGCGATATCCCGAAGCGAGAGGGTCGGGCGACAGCACGCAACCAGCGAGGTCGATCGCGCTCCCGGTGGGGTTGTACAATTCGATGAAGGCGCCGGCGGGATCCTTCGGGTGGGCGAGAAATTCGTTGATCACCACGCCGCGCTGAGCGAACGGGAGGATGGCGTCGAGACGTCCCGGGGTGCCGCCGATGAGCTCACTCTGACTCCACGCGCGCGGGTCGTTTTCACCATAGCTGGCGCGGGCCAGAATGAGCGAATGACCGGCCCCATCGGCCGAGGCGGGCCAGGGGCCGGAGGATCCGTAGGACATCTTCAGCTTGGTGGCCCCGAAGGTGTCGCTGAGGGTGAGGGAATCGCCGGCGTTGTTCAGGGCTCCCGTGAAGGGGCCGGTGACATTGGTGATGCCGTAGGTTCGCTGGATGGCTTCGGGATCCTTGGCCACCACGAGGATTCCCGAAGCGGGGATCACGGTCTTGGGGGGGAATTGGAAATCGATGCCGCCGTGGATCGTCCATCCGGAGATGTCCTCGAAAATGGAACCGGCATTGGAGATTTCGATGTATTCGAGGTTGTTGGTCACGCCCGCGGGATTGCGCGGGTGGTACATGATCTCGGAGAAGACGAGGCCGGTCCGGCGGCTGGAGGGGCCCAGAGGCTCGCGAGTGGTCGGGATGCCGGCGACGGCAAAGCTCGTGGTGGCGCCGTAGTCGCGGAATTGCGCGACGCTTGGATCTGTGGTGCTGCCGCTGCTCAAAGCGAGGCCGAGATAGACCGTCGTGGGAACGGTCACGGTCGCGGTTCCAAGTTGGTACCATCCGATGCCGTCGAGGCTGGCGTAGCCGGTGAATACGTTTCCGGCGCGGCGCAGTCGCAGCCAGGACTGCGGGTAATTGACGGGGAACCGGCCGGCACTCGTCGCCGTGGCTCCGGTGCTCGCGCGGGAGGTAAAGGCACTGCCCACCTGCGCGGAGGCGGAGAAGACGGCGGCGAACGAAGCGTTGGCGGTGATGTCGGAACGGACCATCAATCCGGCCTTGCTGAAGGGATCCAGGATCCCGAGATCGGCCACGCGCACCTGCACGTCGAAATTCCCGGAGCGCTTTTCCCAGGCGTATTGAAACCGGTCGGTGGTGCCGCCGATGTCTCCGGTGCCGCCCGACAGGTTGAAGGCCGACGGACTAATACGCTCGATGGCGGCGGTCGAAGTCCCGATGGGTTGGCTGAACAATTCAAGCACCTTGAACCGGAACACGGTCCCCGCGGCAACCGCGTTCGGCGTGCGTGCGGTGTCCTCGATGCCTGAAAGAGTGATGGTGTATTCGACCCCGGGGGTGAGCGAGGCGGTGGTGAGCAGGACCTGGGTCGGATCGGATCCAAGCGATGCGGCAAGGACTGCGGTATCAGGACTGATCTTGTAGTTCGAGGCCACGGTGGCGCTTGCGGCGCTGACCGCTTCGTTGAACCGCAGCTGGATCGCCGCGGTGCCGAGATTCGACGCACTGATCAGCAACGGCGCGGTGACGTCGGGTGTGACATCGAGAACGCCGTCGCCCGAGACATTGGTTCCGAGCGCGTTCCAGACCGTGGCGCTGAACTTGGCACCCTTGTCGTCCAGGGAGACCGGCCCAAAGCTGAGCACCCGCGTGGTGGCTCCTGGAATCGGGTTTCCATTCCGGTTCCATTGGTACGAGACCTGGTCCTTGTTTCGGACCTGTACCGAAAATGAGGCAATCTGGCCTTCGACCGCGGTGGTGTTGGTGGGGGAGGCGGAAATGGACGGGGCGGAAATCGCCGTTCCGTACGGCAGGAGGTACGTGGCGGGAATGGGGCCCTGGTCCACGCCGTCGGGACGCTTCCAACGGACGGCGAGGTTATCGCCGCCGCCGCCTTCCTTTTGCAGGGCGGAGATGTAGTAGTTACGACCGGCTTCGAGGCGGATCGGATTGGATTTCTGTCCGGGTTCCACGTCCCAGGCCCTGGGGGCGGTGTAGCCCAGCACGGCCGCAATCTGCACCGCGTTCGCGGGGTCGTCATCGGTGCTCAGGAACAGGCCACCGGCGTCGTCCGTGGCGATCCAGAACGTGTAGTCGCCCGTGACGGGAGGCACGATGTAGCCGTGCATTCGCTGCCCGTAGGCTTCGTCGAAATTGGAGGGCGACTCGAAGAAGGTGGTGACCAGGTTGGTTTGCGAGGGACTGTTGGGATAGGCCGGGCTGTTGGTCAGATCGGCCAGCGTGCTTCCCCCGATGCCGCGGAAGACTTCGCGCAGGATGGACCCGGCCTTCACGGGCAATCCGACCCCGGTGCTGAGGCAGAGTCCGAGCGCGGCCATCCCCGGAAGCCATCGGGTCCAGCGCGCGGGGGCGACCACGGGGAGTTCAGAAGTCCTGAAACGAGAGCAATGCTGCGTAGGCACGGGCATAGTGGTGGGGTGAAAAAGAAGCAAAACCCGGGCCGATAGCGAGACGGTTTCCGGCAAAAGTTCCCAACCTCCCCTGCGTGGAGATCGTCACCCGGGGAGTCCACTCCGCCCATTGACTCCCCACGCCCTGCGTGCGCAGGCTGATCCGTCCGTCATGGCCCTGCTTGAGATTCAAGACCTTCGAAAGTCCTACCGAACTCCGGAAGGGACGCTCCATGAGGTTGTCCGCATCCCATCGTTCCAACTGGAGGAGCGGGCCCAAGTGGCCCTCAGCGGTCCCAGCGGAACGGGTAAAACCACGTTTTTGCACCTGATTGCAGGGATTCTTGGGGCCGATTCCGGCCGCCTGGTGCTGGATGGGGTGGAGATTTCTACCCTCGGCGAATCCGCGCGCGACCGGCTTCGGGCGCGCTCCATCGGGTACATTTTCCAAACCTTCAATCTGCTCCAGGGATTCTCAGTTTTGGAAAACGTGCTGCTGGGAATGTCGTTCGGCGACGGCGTCAACCGCGAGCGCGCGGTGGAGTTGCTCCAGCGGGTGGGGCTGGGAGACCGGTTGAACCACCGGCCGCGTCAGCTCTCGACCGGACAACAGCAGCGGGTGGCGGTGGCCCGGGCGCTGGCCAACCGCCCAAAATTGGTCCTCGCAGATGAACCGACCGGCAACCTCGACTCCGTTCATGCGCACGAGGCCTTGAAACTGATCCGCAGTGCCTGCGAGGAGGTCGGGGCGGCGCTGCTGTTGGTGAGTCACGACCGGGAGATCCTCTCGCAATTCGCCGACCAGCGGGCGCTGGCGGACATCAATCACGCCGCACGAACGGGGGGCCCGCGATGACGCTCTGGCTTCTCGTTCGGCGCAGCCTGCGCCAGCACGCGCTCTCCACGGTGGTCACCGCCCTGGCCATTGCGCTGGCGGGCGGACTGCTCATGTCGGTGTGGGTGGTGAAGCGCCAGGCGCACGACACCTTCACCGGCCAGACCGGCGGTTGGGACGCGGTGCTCGGCGCCCGTGGATCGAAGCTCCAGCTGGTCCTGAACGCCATTTTCCACCTCGAAGCCTCGGCGGGAAATGTGCCGTGGAATGATTACCTCGACGTCTCCTCGAATCGGGCCGTCGCCCTCGCGATTCCGATCGCGGTGGGGGATAATTACCAAGGCTACCGGCTCGTGGGGACGCTTCCTCAGATGTTCACCGAAGCCGGCTATGGCGCGGGGAAAAAATTCGCAGTGGGGGCCGGAGGACGCGTGTTCGAGGACGGCTACCGCGAGGCCCTGGTGGGAAGTTTTGCCGCGCGGCAGCTTGGGTTGAAGGTGGGGGACTCGTTCCACCCGTATCACGGATTGAACTTCGATCCGAAGGCGCAGCACCAGGACACCTACGTGGTGGTCGGAATTTTGGAGCCATCGAACACGCCGGCGGATCGGGTCATTTGGATCCCGCTCGCCGGGCTTCAAAATATGAGCGGGCACAATCCAGATGCGGCGACGGATGTCAGCGCGGTGCTCATCAAGCTCCGCACGCCCATTGCCGGAAAACCACTGGAGCTGCTCTACAACCGGCAGGGCAACCGTCTCACGCTGGCCTGGCCGATCGCGGAGCAGGTGGCGTATTTGTTCGAGCGGTTTGGCTGGTTTGACAGGGTGTTGGAACTCGTGGCGTGGCTCGTGGCGCTGGTGGCGACGGGTTCGGTGTTGGCCGGCATTTACAATTCGATGAGTGCCCGGAAACGCGACCTGGCCATTCTCCGGGCCCTTGGGGCGCGACGTCATACGGTGTTCAGCGCCATCGTCCTCGAAGCCGTGACCGTGGCGGCGCTGGGCATGGCGGTGGGCTTTGCGATCTACCTGGCGATTTTGTATGTCGTGGCCTGGGTTATCCGCGCGCAGACGGGCGTGGTGCTCGACCCGCTCGCACCCAATGCGGTCTTCCTGTGGGCTCCGCTGGCCATGATGGGCATGTCGGCCCTCGCCGGAGTGGTTCCGGCCCTCAAGGCCTACCGCACCGACGTGGCCGACGGACTTTCCCCCGAATCTTGAGCCGGGTGTCTTCGTCCGACCTTGTACCGAAAATGGAACGCATCGATTCAATCTCAGGAATGACCCTCCGGCGTTTCTCCCCGGTGGCGGCGCTGTCGCTGGTGCTGGTCTTCTCCGGTTGCGGACAGAAATCGGATTCCGGCAAGGCGGCGCCCGCGGCCGCGCATCAGCATCATGAGCACGTGGCCCCGCATGGCGGCACGGCGGTGGTGTTGGGACACGAGGAGCATCACCTCGAGCTGGTGGTGGATGCCGCGGCTGGGAAGATGACGGCCTACGTGATGGACGGGGAACTGGAGCAATTCCTCCGGGTGCCCGCGCCGTCTCTGCGGATCACGGCGTCCATCGGAGGCACGGAGCAGGTGCTCGAACTCAAGGCGGTGGCGAATCAGGCGACCGGCGAGCGGGCGGGGGATACCTCGCAGTTTGAAGGGGCGGCAGAGTGGCTGAAGTCGAACCCCAGCTTTGACGCCCGGCTTCAGGAGCTTACCGTCCGGGGTAAGACCTATCGCGACGTCGCGTTCAATTTTCCGAAAGGCAACGAATGAAACTCTGGAATTCCTGGCTCCTCGGAGCGGCACTCGGGTTGAGTGCGACCTCCCTCTTTGCGGCCGACGCCGCCAAGCCGGTTCGCGGTGAACCCATCCGTCCGGTGACCGCCGCACCGCGCGGGGAGCCGATTCGGACGCTGTCGCCGGTGGCCCCGTCGGCCGAGGCGAAGGCCAATGCCAATGCCAAGCCGGCCGCGGCTGAAACCACCGAAGGCGGGTTTGCCACCGTCGGGTTCGACAAGTTGAGCGCGTTCAAATACGACGTGCCCGATGATCCCGGTGCGACGAATTCCGTGGCGGCGAAGGATCCCGACCAGCAGATCCCGGCCGACGTGAAGGCCTACAACGGCCGTCGTGTGGCGCTCAAGGGATTCATGCTTCCGCTCAAGGTGGAGGGCGGCTTGGTCACCGAATTGTTGATCATGCGCGATCAATCCATGTGCTGCTACGGCGCGGTCCCCAAGATCAATGAGTGGGTGTCGGTCAAGATGACCAGCAAGGGCGTGAAGCCGGTGATGGATCAAGCGGTCACGCTCCAGGGCACACTCAAGGTCGGGGCCATCCGCGAAAACGGCTACCTCGTTGGCATCTATCAAATGGATGGCGAGCGGGTGAACGCCCCTGGCTTGTGAGCTTTGCAGCGATCCTCCGAATCAACGGCCGGCCCAAAGTTGGGCGGCCGTTTTTTTGTGCCCCGATTGAGCGTCATACTCTTCTTGGTGTCAGTGTCTGCAGCGGCAGCGGGAATTCCGAAGCGGATCCGATCGGTGGAATCCTCCCGCGCTCGGGATTGGATGCATGAAGATTCGACGTCGGCATTTTCTTAGCCTGCTCGCAGGGGGAGTTCCCCTGGCGGCCGGGGCGGAGGCCTGCGTGCTGGAGCCGGAGTGGTTGTCGTTGCGGCGCATGAAGGTGGGTTCGGGGCCGGTGCGACGCCGTTTTGTGCACTTCACCGATGTGCATTTCCGGGGCGACGTGGAGTATCTGGAGCGGGTGGTCTCCGAGATCAACCGTCTGGTTCCGGATTTTGTTTGTTTCACCGGAGATCTGGTGGAGGAGGCGGCCCGTTTTGAACCGGCACTGAAGATCCTCAGCGGAATCCGTGCGCCGCTGTTTGCGGTGCCCGGGAACCACGATCATTGGGCACGCGCGGATTTTCGAATCGGACGGCGGATCCTTTCCGCAGGCGGAGGCGCGTGGTTGCAGAATGAGCGGGTTTCGCTGGCCGACGGCGAGATTTACCTAACCGGGGTGGACAGGCTCCCGTGTCCTGTGTCCACCGTGCCTGGAGCGTTCAACCTGCTGTTGATGCACTATCCCCTCTGGGCGGATTCTCTCAATGGCACCCGGATGGATCTGATGCTGGCCGGGCACTCCCACGGAGGACAGGTTCGTCTGCCCGGAATTGGTGCACTGGTCCAGCCGACGCTGACGGGGCGCTACATTCTAGGTCAATTTGAGACCCCGGGTGGCACGTTGTATGTGAACCCAGGGATTGGAACCTTCCGGCTGAACGTGCGTTTCAACTGCCGACCCGAGATCACCCTGTTCGAACTCGGGAACGCCCCGTTCACCCTTCAACCTGCGGCCACCGCGGCCTGACGTGTGGCGGGCGAAGCGGGCACCTGGCTGACCATTACCGCTCGGCATCCGCCGGGCGACATCAACGCGTGGTGGTGCGTGCCTGCGTCGAAGTGGATGAAGTCGCCGGCCACCATCGTGCGTCCCTCGGTGACCAGGTCGCCCGACAGAATGAGAAGCTCCTCGCATCCGGCGTGATCGTGAGCCGGGAGGACCGCGCCGGAATCGAGTTCCAGAATCATCATGCGGTAACCCTGTCCCGCGCCATCGGACAGAGGCTGAATCCGGAATCCAGGGACCTTGGTGGGGATCCAGCTTCGCGCGGCGTGCGGGAGGAATTGGTGCGCGGTGACTTCGGACGCGGGGGCCGGGTTGGGAACCGACTGCGGGGTCCGGGCGATTCGATCAAGGATGCTCGCACGCGCAGCGGCGGAGGGAACCGGAGCACCGGTTGGCAGGGCCGCGACCGCCGCAGCTGCAGCAGCGTGGGTGGCGGCATCGATGAACCGGGCGAGCTCGATGCGAACATCGGGATCCTGCGCGGCCAGTGCTTCGAGTCGAGCGGCCTCGGCGCGAGGCAGGGCACCGGCGGCGTACGCGGCCGCGAGTTGTTGAAGTTCGGTGCAATTCATAGGGGTTCGTCCATGAGTTCCCGCAATGCCAGCAGCCCTCGACGAATCCGCGCCTTGATCGTGCCGAGGGGAACTCCGAGCGCCGTGGCGATCTCGGTTTGGGTCATTCCGGAAAAGAAAGCGAGCTCGATGGCGCGTCGCTGGTCGGGCGGGAGTTCCAGCAGTGCGGACTGGATGGTCCCGGCCGATTCGACCGCGGACAGTTCCATCGCGGCATCGTCGGAGAGCACGGGTTCGCGGCTCCGGTCCGCACCTGCTGCCTCGTGCAGCTCGGACTTGCGCTTGCGGGCGCGAACCCGGTCGATCGCGCGATTGCGGGTGAGCGTGACCGCCCAGCTCAACGGACGGCCGAACGCCGGATTGTAAACCGGTGCCTTTTCCCAAAGCAGCACGGCGGCGTCCTGCAACACATCCTCGGCCTCGTGGGCATCGCCCAGAATTCGAAGCGCCACGGCGTACAGCAGCCGCGAATGCCGGTCGTAGAACGCGGCAAACGCCTCCGTGGATCCGGTTCGGACCCGCTCAAACAGCGCATCATCCGCCGCATCCTCGATGGAGCGCGGGGTCGTCATGCGATTTGGCAACGGCTCCGATTCGACTCCAGGGAGCCGATCGGACTGGTCTTCGGGACCGGTTGCGGTTGCAAGCATGCAGGAAGAAACGCCCGCCGCGCTCCGCCGGATGCATCGAATTTCATCGGGCCAACGATGCCTCAGTTTTGATCCGGCGCGAGCGGCATTCGAGCGAAGATTGAGTCGGCGTCGCGTGCGGGCGCCAGCATGCATCCGAATGAAACCGGCGTGCGTTGGAAGGATCGCAACGCCTTCACACGAGGCACTGGTTGAACTGAACTGCACCATGAACCCCAAGAATCCGAATCCCACCCCCATCCGCTTCGCCGCGCTTCTGGCCGCCCTGGCTGGAGCCGCCTCCGCAATGGCCTCGAGTCACCGTGAAGCTCCCGGCATCACCGCGACTCCGAAGCTCGACGCCACCGACTTCTATGCCTTCAACAGCTACGAACCGGGGCGCAGCAACTACGTCACACTCATCGCCAACTACATTCCGCTGCAGAGCCCGTACGGTGGACCGAACTACTTCCAGCTCGATCCCAACGCCGTGTACGAGATCCACGTGGACAACACCGGCGATGCGGTGGAGGACCTCACCTTCCAGTTCCGCATTCAGAACTCGCCGCGTGGCATTGCCCTGACGATCGGACCCGAGGGAAATCGTCGTACCAATTCCATTCCGCTGCTCGCCGCCGCGCCAATCACGGCCGGGAACAATGCCGGGTTGAATGTGGACCAGACCTATTCGCTGACCGTCATTCGAGGCGCGCGTCGCACCGGCGCCCGCACCCCGATCACCAACTCGGTGACCGGCTCGCTGCAATTCACCAAGCCGCAGGACTACGCGGGAACCAAGACCTTCCCCGACTACGAGGCCTACGCGAATCAGTATCAGTACGAGATCGCCCTTCCCGGCACGGACAAAAAGGGACGCGTCTTTGTGGGACAACGGAAGGATCCGTTCGTGGTGAATCTCGGCGAGGTCTTCGATCTGGTGAACCTCAACCCGCTTGGCGCGGTGGATGGAACGAAGGATTTGCTGGCCGATGCCAACGTCACGGCCTTCGCCCTTGAAGTGCCCAAGGAGTTCCTGTTGGCGGGCGGCAACGGCACCATTGTTGGCGCCTGGACCACGGCGAGCACCGTGCAGGGGAGTACCTTCACGCAGGTGTCGCGGTTGTCGTCGCCCCTGGTCAACGAGGTGGTGATCGGAGTCGATGACAAGGACCGCTTCAACGCGTCCGAGCCGAAGGACGATCTCACGAACTTCGCCAATTACGTCACGCATCCCACGCTGCCTGCGCTTTTGGAGATCCTCTTCAAGGTGCCTGCGCCGACCCTGTTTCCCCGCACCGATCTGGTGGCGGCGTTTGTCACCGGCGTCGATGGCTTGAACAAGAACGGCGGCGCGGGCGAAATGCTTCGCCTGAACACCGCGATTCCTGCGACCCCGCGGGCGGCGCAGAACAACCTCGGTGTGATCGCCGGAATCACCCAGGGCGTGCTCGATGCGTCGAAGGCGGATCTGGCCGGGTTCCCGAATGGACGCCGTCCCGGAGATGACGTCGTGGACATCGAACTCCGCGTCGCCATGGGCAAGCTCCTCAAACCCGCAGACGCCTCGGTGGGGGATGCGCCGTTGACCGATGGAGCGTATGTGGATGCCGGGATGTTCCCGGACAAGTTCCCGTACCTCAATCCGCCGCTGAAGGGATCGCCCAATGATCCGACCATCACCATCACGCCGAAGACCTCGGCCTCGGCGACTGGTTCCTTCAAGCCGGTGAAGGCGGCCTATGATCCCGCCACCCGCACCCTCACCGTTCCGCCCGCGTCGGCCTCGCAGACGTTTCTCCAACTGGATGCCGACGGAAAGGTCGGTCTCGAAGGTGGAAAGCTCACCGCGGACGGATTCTCGGCGACGGTGAAGTGACCGGAGTGGATCCCAAGAGTTGGTTCGTTTCCTGAGTGGGAGACGATGGCGGGGTTCGCGGAAATTCCGTGTGCCCGCGAACCCCGCCCCAACCGTTCGAAAACAGGGTTGTATCAGAATTGAGTCATGCGACGTGGATTGCATCACCCGGCCGCCTGGTTCCTGTCGTCGATGATGGCGATGGAGTTGTGGGCCGCCACGGGGCGGGTCCCGTCGGCGGATTCGGAGGTCGTGGCCTCGGTGCGTCCGCGCGGGGCGTCTTCCCTGCAGCGGGAAGTGGAGTCGATGCGCACGCGGTTGCGGCAGAGTCCCGGAGACGCAGCGCTCGCTGCGCAGTGCGTGCGTCGATGCCTGGAGGCGGATCATCGCGAGCCGGATCCTCGCTGGTTGGGCTGGGCGATGAACGCGATGGAACCCTGGTCGAAGGATTCAAACTCTCCGACGGAGATTCGACTGGTTCGTGCGTTGTTGCTGCAACGGCGGCATGAATTTGCGGCGTCGCTGGTGGAACTCGATGCCGTGGTGGCGGCGAACCCGAGGGCGTCGGAGGCCTGGCTGGTGAAGTCCACCGTGCATGCGGTGCGCGGGGAGCTGGAGCTGGCGCGTCGCGCGGCGGGCCATTTGTGGCAGAGAGCCGATTTGCTCTCCGCCACGACCGCCACTGCGACCGTGGCGAGTCTCACCGGTGGAGGAACTCGAAGCTGCGAATTGCTGGAACGCGTGCTTCAAGGCGCCACGAATGCACAGAGTGATCGGCGTCTCTGGGCTTGGACCCAACTGGCTGAAACCCGGGAACGGCTGGGGCATCGGGAGAAGGCAGAGTCGGCGTACCGGCGCGCACTGGAGGTGGATGCCCGGGATCCGTACGCATTGGGAGCGTTCGCGGATTTTCTGCTGCTCCAGAACCGGCATGCTGAGGCGGCCGCTCTGATTGAACCTTTTTTGGGCGTGGAGTCGTTGCTGCTTCGATGGACCGAGGCGCGGATGAAGTTGGGTTCGGCTGATTCCAAAGTTCACGAGGCGGTTCAGCGGCTCGATGCCGGGTTCGCACTCCAGGCGGCGCGCGGCGAACGCGTGCATCGGCGCGAGGAAGCGCGGTTTCGTCTGCATGTGCAGGGCGATGTCGCCACGGCATTGAAGCTCGCGCGTGAGAACTGGGAGGTGCAGCGCGAGCCCGCCGACCTCCTTCTGCTCGCCGAAGCTGCGACCGCGGCCAAGTCGGGAGCCGATCTGGAAACGGTTCGTCGATGGATGGCGTCGACAGGATTGGAAGACGTCCGACATTCACCCCAACCCGTGGCTCAGCGATGAATCGTACCGGCAATCAGTGGATCGCGCGGATCCGCCTCTGGGTCGTGATGGGAGCGATTTCCATGACGTCGATGATCGCCGCAGCCCATTCCGCCAGCACGGCGTGGCTTTCGCTACGCGTTCAGGATTCAGCGATTTCGGGCTCGTGGGAAATTGCACTGCGCGATGTGGATCTTGCGTTGGAACGCGGGCTGGATGCCGATGGAAATGGAAGCATCACCTGGGGCGAACTCCGATCGCGCCGGCAGGACGTGGAATCGTGGGTACTGCAGGGACTCACGGTGCTTGCGGATCATGTGCCGGTCCGGATGCGCGTGGATCGCTTCGAGGTATCCACGGTGTCGGGCATCGAGTGTCTCCGGATGGAGCTCCATGGCACGGCGTCTCAATCGGTCGAAGCCCTGGCGATCGAATATCACCTGCTGTTCGCCGAGGATCCGCAGCATCGCGGATTGGTGCGGGTGAGTTCAGCCAAACATCCGGAGGGCGTGCCGGGAATTCTGTCTCCCGATCGGCCCCGGTTTGCACTCGATCTTGGCCATGCGGAATCGGCATCGATTCCTGCATTCGTCCGCGAAGGGGTTCACCACATTGCCACGGGATACGATCATCTGCTGTTTCTCCTCGCACTGCTGCTGCCCGCGGTGGTGATCCGCGGGGAATCGGGCTGGCGCGCCGCGGCATCGTTCCGGCCGGTGATGACGCGGGTGTTGCAGGTGGTGACCGCGTTCACCGTGGCGCATTCGATCACGCTGACCCTGGCCACGATGGAATGGGTGCGGCCGTCGCCCCGGTGGGTGGAGTGTTGCATCGCGTTGAGCATCGGAATTGCGGCGATCGGGAACTTGAAGAGTCGCGTTGCACCGGGGCATTGCGTGTCCGGCCCTTCGACCTGGCAACGAATCGCGTCGATCGCGGAGTCGCGTCCGTGGCTGATTCCCTTTGGATTCGGTCTCATTCACGGCTTCGGATTTGCCGAGGGATTGCGCGAGCTCGGCCTCAATCGCTCGAACCTCGCCGGCCCGCTGCTGGGCTTCAACCTCGGGGTCGAAGCGGGTCAGCTCGCGGCCGTGGTGCTGGTGCTTCCGGTGTTGTTCTGGATCCGGGGATCGAAACTGTACCGGAATTGGGGTCTCGCCGTTGCCACTTGGGGCATTGTGCTGATGTCGGCGGGATGGGGAGTGGAGCGGGTGTTTGAAATTCGCGTCATGCCCTTTTGATCGAGGGTCGAAGGACCGAGTTCACGGATGGGTACGGGTTGACGGGATGGCGCGGGAGCTCCTAGGTTCGGGCGTCTCGTTTTGAGCCCGGATCGGATGAGACACTTCGCATGCCTTCGTTGCCTCCACCGCCGCGGCGGGGATTCACCCTGATCGAGCTGCTGGTGGTGATTGCCATCATCGCCATTCTCGCAGGCATGCTGCTGCCCGCATTGTCCCGGGCCAAGTCGCGGGCGAATTCAACGGTGTGCCTCTCCCGGTTGCGTCAGCTCGGATTCGGCGTGGCCATGTACACGGGGGACAATCGCGATGCGTTGCCGCAATCGGCGCATCAGTCGGCCTCGTGGATCGGCATGCTGGCGGTGTACGGATTGACCAATGTTTACCGGTGTCCGGTGGATACAAACCGGACGCGGATCACGAGCTACGCGATCAATGATTTCCTCACGCCGCGTCCGTTTGGCGCGGCGACGCTCGACTTCTCGCGGTTGACGGCGATCCCGGCGCCTTCGGAGACGATGCATCTCGCCGAGACGCGCGGGGACTATACCGGGGCGGATCATTTTCATTTCGCCGATGCCTCGAGCGGCGGCTTCAGCACCAATGCCTTTTCCGAGGACGTGGCAGTGGTGCGTCACCTGGGATCGGCCAATTACCTGTTTGCCGATTCCCACACCGAGGCGCTTCGCTGGACGCGTGTGCAATCTCTTTTGGGTCCGCAGATCACGCGCTTCATTCGTCCCGACGGCCAGACCAACAGCCCGTAGCGTGTGATTGAGCGCATCCGCCGAGCGGCGGGATCCGTACCATCGTGCGTTGGACTGGGGACCGTTGACATCCGGGGGACGGGCATCGCATTTTGACCCCAGCCACTCGGGGCAGCGATGGCGGAGGCTTGAACTTCCGTAGCTGTCGATCCGGGTGGTTTTGTGCATCGACACAGCCCCGGACAGCCCGCAATCCGCGTGGCCGGTCCGCTGATTGAAGACCGGCAGTTGCCGATGAACACCGCACGATTCTTTTTCTGCCGTACCGCGCGACTGTCCCCAGGTCTGTCGGTGCTGTTGCTTCCGTCCCTGATCCTTGCCCACGAGCCCGAGGTGATGAACAAGACGGTGGTGACCGGGCGTTCCGACTCGCTCGTGGGATTCGCGGACTCGTCGAGCGAAGGCTATGTGGGCTCGGATCATCTCGAATACCGCCCGCTTCTGCGCCCGGGTGAAGTGCTGGAAACCATTCCCGGACTTTTGGCCACGCAACACAGCGGATCGGGCAAGGCGAACCAGTACTTCGCACGCGGATTCAATCTCGATCACGGCACGGACTTCGCGACCAGCGTGGATGGCGTGCCGGTCAATCTCCCCACGCACGCGCACGGGCAGGGCTACACGGATCTCAATTTCCTCATCCCGGAACTCGTCGAAACGATCCACTACCGCAAGGGGCCGTATTTTGCCGACGTGGGGGATTTCGGGTCCGCAGGTTCGGCGGATCTGGTTTATGTCGATCGCCTGGATCGTTCGTTGATCGAGGCCACGGGCGGGTCGTTTGGCTACGAGCGGTTCCTCGCGGCGGGATCTCCCGCAGTCGCCGGGGGCCATCTTCTCTACGCTGTGGAAATGGCCCACGATGACGGTCCGTGGAAGAACCCCCAGGACTTCCAAAAGTTGAACGGCGTGCTGCGCTACACGCGGCACAAGGATGATGGATCGGAGTTCCATCTCACGGCGTCGGCCTACGGCGGTCGGTGGAACTCGACGGATCAGATTCCGGAGCGGGCTATTCTCCTGCTGAAGGGCGGGCGGCTGGGTGCCGTGGATTCCTCCGACGGCGGCGATTCGCACCGATTCAGCATCAACGGAGAGTGGGAACGCGATTCCGATTCGGGCCACACCGCCGTGCAGGTGTATGGGGTGGCGTACGACCTCGATCTGTTTTCGAACTTCACCTACTTCCTCGACGATCCGGTGAATGGGGATCAGTTCGAGGAGCAGGATCGACGCGGGTTTGGCGGACTGAAGGCGCATCATTCCTGGAATTATGAACTGATGGGCCTGGAATCCGAAAGCACGGGTGGCCTGCAAACGCGCGGGGATTGGATTCACAACGGGATCAATCACACCGTCGGGCGGCAGTTCCTCTCCGTGACGCGCGACGACACGGTGGGGCAGGTGAGTGTCTCGCCCTATCTGGAGCACAAAACCAAGTGGAACCCGTGGCTTCGAAGCACGTTCGGAGCCCGGGCCGATGTGTATCATTTCGACGTCACGAGCAACCTGCCGCAGAACAGTGGAGCGGTGGATCGCGCGCTGATCAGTCCCAAGGCGGGACTGGCGTTTGGCCCGTGGGCGAACACGGAGCTGTATCTCAATGGCGGACTCGGATTTCACAGCAACGATGGACGTGGTTCGACGACCCGGGTGAGTCCGACTGATCCGTCTGTGCCGCTGTCGCCGGTGGATCCGTTGGTGCGAACCTATGGGGCCGAAGTGGGAATTCGCACCACGGCGGTCCGCGGGTTGCAATCGACGCTGTCGCTGTGGTGGCTCGATTTGGATTCGGAGCTCGTGTTCTCGGGCGATGCCGGCGACACCGAGGTGAGTCGTCCCAGTCGCCGCTACGGCGTGGAATGGGCGAACTACTACACGCCCAACGCGTGGCTGACCTTCGATCTGGATTTCAGCGGTTCGCATGCGCGGTTTCGCACCTGGGATCCCTCCGGGCAGTTCGTGCCGGGGAGCATTGAAACCGTGGTGGCTTCGGGGATCAGCGTTCACGACCCGAATCCGGACCATGGATTCTTTGCGAGTCTGCGTGTTCGTTACTTCGGTCCACGCGCGTTGGTGGAAGACGATTCCGTCCGAAGCCGGGAAACGCTCCTGCTGAATGCGGAGGCGGGGTATCGATTCAATCGCACGTGGACGCTCTCCGTCGCGGTGTTCAATTTGCTGAACCGGCACGATGCGGACATTGCCTATTGGTACGCATCGAGGCTTCCGGGGGAGGCCGCCAGCGGCGTGGCGGATTTGCACCTGCATCCGGTCGAACCGCTCGGGGTCCGGGCGACGGTGTCCGCCCGCTTCTGAGGCAATTTGCCGCACCTCGCGTCTTTCATCGAACGCCGTTTTGCTGCATGGTTCAGGTGTGATTCGTCAATATCTGTGGACCTCGATCCACACTCGGCAATTCCGGTTGTGGCTTGGAATTCTTTGCACGCTTGTCGTCGCTCTGCCGATGCGCTCGGACACCCACATCTACGCCGGCGCGGTGGGGACGAATCTCAACGATGCGCTGGTGTTTACCGTGGCGTCGCTTTTTGACACGGCATCGGGCTACAAACATCCAATGGCGTTCCGGACCAACGGGCTCAACGCCGGCTATTTCCGCGGGGATGCGCTGACCTTCACGGTGTTGTCGGCCACTGATCTGGGGACGGGTCAGGTGTTGGGACGCGCGCTGTTGGGGTCGCGCCTCGCGGTGCAGGTGGTGAGCGTCGAGGGCCCGGCCAGTGGGGCGTTCCAATTTTGGGAAGGCGATGAGGACAATCCCGGAAACCAGATCACGTTTGAACTCCCGGTGGGGGCGTCCAATCGCACCAATGCGTTTGTAATTAGCGAGAATGATGGGTCACCGGGATCGGATCCGTACGGCCACATTCACGGGCGTGAATTCACTGCATCCAAGGAAGGCCTGTACACCGTTGGGTTTCGGTTGATCGACCTTTCCACGAACGGAATCGGTGGAGGACCCATGCATTCGCCGTCGAAGATTCTGCCGATGTTCTTCCAAGCGGGACCGGTGATTGAGCAGCTTCAGAAGGGGACGAACGGCATGCGGATTTTTTTCCGCAGCGCACCAGGCGTGACCAATGTGGTGGAAGCGTCGGCGGCGCCCGACGGGCCGACTTGGACTCCGGTGACCGCGGGACTTCGAGGCAACAGTGCGTTGCAGTCCCTGACCGATACCAACCCGGTTCCTGCGCTCCGCTTTTACCGTCTGCGCCTGCTCAACACCCCGCCCTGAAAGTGCGTTCGCTCCGTGAGTTCAGCCCGGAAAAGAACCGCCGAGACGCAGAGGCGCAGAGAAAGCGTCCGTTCAGCATCACAGTCTCTTCTCCGCGACTCTGCGTCTCCGCGGTTTCCAATCGGTCGCTTATTCCGTGCGGAGGCGATAAAAGGCACGAACCGCTGGCGCGCCGGGAAGAGTGACGGACTCCAAGCGGCCGGTGCCTGAAATGGGGCCTGCGACGGACCTCCAAGAAGCTTTGGCCCCAAGCTCGGCGGACGACTCCACCCAGTAATTCACGCCGGTGTCGGTACCGAACCGCACCACGGTGCTGTCGGAATTCAGTCGGACATCCGCGAGGACGATGCCCGCCACGAAGTTGAAGAAGATCAGGTCCGATGCTGCGTGCAGCGGGGTGCCGCCGGGGCCGTTGTTTCCGGTGTCCACGAGGCGGACGCCCACGGTGTAGATCCCGGGGCGATTGACGCTGAATTTACGCCCGTGAATGTGGCCGTAGGGATCGACGCCCGGCGAGCCGTCGTTCTCGCTCAGGATGAACCGGTTGGTTCCACCCGTGGATCCGCTCGGAACGGTGAAGGTGATCTCGGTCGCATCGAAAAATCCGTCGAAGGAATCCCAGCACGAGAATGCACCGCCTGCCGGCCCTTGAACGGATTCAAAAATCATCTCCACATGCGTTCCCGGAAGCGCCGCGCTGGGATCCGGTCCGCCATTGTTCAGGGTGGCGGGCAGGCTGGTGAAGGTGACATCGGATCCACCGAAAAAGATCGATCCGTAAACCAGATGATTGAGCGGGTTGAGGTGGATCAGGAATCCGGAGTCGGCATTGAACAACGCACCGTTGGCAAATTGGAGCGGCGAGCCCGGGCTCGGGGATGCGGCCCCGGCGTTGATGTGGCGATGCTGGGCCAGCAGGGAGCCGGGAAGCCCCAGGAACAGGGTTCCAAAAAAGAGGCAGATCAAACGACGAAAGGTTCGGCTCATGAGACGGACGGAGGATGGCGGACGGTTCCGAAGTTGGGAGTGCCGCATCGACGCGGCACTCCCACATCGAGATCTGAAGCATCAGCGTTTGTTCCGCGAGGAGAATACCACCATCAGGGTCGCTCCGGCGGTGGCGAGGGCGAGCAGGGTGGGTTCAGGCACGGCAGTGACGGTGATGGTGCCACTCACGCCGAAGGCCGAACCGGCGCTGGTCGAGAACTTGTTGGCGATGTCATTGCCGCCGACCATGACGCTGTAGTCGCCCTTGGAGAGACGGAAGCCGGCAGTTGCGGTTCCGTCCTTGTCGGAGTCCACCCCGAATCCCTTGAAGACAAAGGTGCTCAATTGGGAAAAGTCGCCGGGAAGGTCCCCATCACCGCCGATCTTCCAGGTTCCGAGCGCATTCCAGCTGCCGTCGGTGGCGGTGTAGTCGTACGATACGCCGAGGTTGTCCTTGGCCCAGGCGGTGCGCCACGCGACCGACGAATCACTGAAATCGTGATCGGCGCTCGAGGGCAGTGCAGTCTGGCTGGTGGCAAAGGGAGCAGTCGCAGCAAGGCCCTGGTAGACGGAGAAGCCCGGGATCAATCCTCCCACCGAGGTGGCCGTGGCCGTGGGATTCGCCGAGAAACTGAAGCTGACGTAGGCGTCGTTATCCAAATGGAATCGGAAAATGCGGCCCTTGTGCGAGTCGCCCAAAACGCCGTCGGCCGCATCGGCCCAGCCGTAATTTCCGGTGATGGCTTGATTGGAGATCGTGGACGAGCCGTAGCTTAATCCAGTGAAGGAGCCGAAGTCGCGTCCGGTGTAGCCCAGATGCGCATGCGCAGCCGGAGCGGCGGCTCCGAGGAGCAGGGTTGCGGTGACGAGAGACTTGCTGAACGGGAACGAACTGAAGCCGAAAACAGAATTCATAAGACAAAAGACAAAAGGTTAAAACGGACGGGTCTGACGGAGTGGTGGGATCCAAGGCATCCGGGGTGGGATGCGATCAGATCTCCGATGGGAAGCCCGCTCGGATTCCGAAGGAAGAGGGAATCGGTCGGGTGCTGTTGTTGAGAATTCGGACGAATGATTCCGAGTCCGCCCCGGACACCAAATGGGTGCGGAGTGTATCAGAATTGATTCATCCAGCCCCGCGGCCAAGCCCGGGACTTCCATCGTACCAACGCCGGGTGAACCCGAGTCGGACGCGATGGATTTAGACCGATCTTGGGGGAGGGAACGGCGGCTTGGTTTGGACGGAAGTCCATACAGCCGGGGCGGGGAATTTGGGGACGACCGCTACGAAGCCAGGGCTCCAAGAGACTTCGATTCGTTGCGAAAAGAGGTCCTGCTTCTGGATTGGAACAATTTTCTCAGCGGAGCTCTGGGCTTTCCGGCCGGATTCAGTCACGCGGCAAATCTTGCAGGGATGCTTGCCGTCAAAGGTTTGCGCCAGCGCGGTGGCGACCGAGTAGCCCTGCTGGGAGTAGCGCGCGAGCATGCTCGCCCAAGCGATCGATTGCAGCAACGCCCAGTGCATGCCGATGGAAACCATCAGCATGCCGACCAACATCCATTTGGCTGTGCGAGCGACCACAAAAACAGGTTGCAGAAGAATCAAAAGACTCTGCGAATTCAAGAAAAGATTCGTTGGAATGCCTTTACCGGTGTCGAGCTTTCGTCTTTGGAAGTCCGTGGTTAGAGTCGGGCGCGTGATTTCATTTGGGCCTCTTGCCCTGGGTTCGAACCTGTTTTTGTCGCCGCTCGCCGGCTACACGAATCTGCCCTTCCGCCGAGTGGTGCGGGAGATCGGCGGCGTGGATTTGTGCACCACCGACCTGGTGAATGCGCGCTCGCTGCTGGAGCGGAATCGCAAGGCGCTGAAACTCGTGGAATCGGATCAGCACGACCGTCCACTGGCGGTTCAGTTGTTCGGTGCGGTCCCGGAGGAGATGCGTGATGCGGCGCTTTATCTTGAAGCGCAGGGAGTGAACTCCATCGACATCAACATGGGCTGTCCCGTGAAGAAGGTGGTGAAGGTGGGGGGCGGGTCGGCGATGATGACCGAGCTGGACAAGACCGCGCACCTGGTCCGGACGATGGTGAATGCGTTGAAGATTCCGGTGACGGCCAAGATGCGGCTGGGCTGGGATGACGACAACCTGACCGCTCCCGACCTGGCGCGCGCGCTGGAGGATGCCGGGGTCGCGGCAGTGTTCGTGCACGGGCGCACGCGCGAGCAGGGATTTGAGGGAACGGTGAATTTGAACGGCATCGCTGCGGTGGTGCGCGCGGTGAAGCGGATTCCGGTGATTGGCAATGGCGACGTCACCACGCCCGAGGGCGCACGGGTGATGTTCGATCGAACGGGTTGCGCGGGCGTGAGCATTGGCCGTGGTGCGTTTTATGATCCGTGGATTTTTGTCCGCACGCGCCGGTTGATCGAGACCGGGGAGCTGATTCCCGAGGCCTCCTTCGAGGAACGCATCCGGGTGATGTTGCGTCATCTCGACCTGATGGTGGAGGTGTTCGGCGAGGAGCTGGGCTGCGTGATGTATCGCAAGGTGGCACCGTGGTACGCGCGGCGGTTTGGTCCGTCGTCGGAGTTCAACAAGAAGGTGGTGCACCTCACGTCGAAGGCGCAGTTCCACGAGATCCTGGATCAATACCTGCGGTGGCGCGCGCAGTTCTGCGATGAATCCGGCGAGCTCCAGCAGCGGTATCGTCCGGCGCAGATGGTGCCGTCGTTCATGGTCGAGCCGACGCCGGGGGACGGCCCAGTGGTTCGCACGGCGATCCCGGTCCCCAAGGGCCCGGTCGAGGTTTGGTGACCCGTTGGGCGCGGCCAGTGCGGCTCGGCGTGGACCGAAGCCCGCGCCCATAAAAGGTCCCGATCGTTGTCCGAGTTCGGTGCAAGGGGGACGCACTCCGGGTGTCTCATGGATGCAGTTCCACGACCCGCTTTTCGAGCAAGGCCAAGCGTGCGCGAGTGGTTTTCATCAGCTTGAGAATTTTGCGCGTCTTTTCCCGTTTGCGCTCCCACACTTTGGCCGATTAATCCCGGAGGTGAGGTTTGCCCGGGCCGGGTGCGGTGAGGTGCGGCATCTGGACGAGGATTTCTGAGGCATGGTTGAGGGGGAAATCGGGAAATACGGTCGAATTTCACGACAGATTTTCACTGGCGATCCGAATGAGGTGCGGCAGAGTTTTGAAGCGTAAACATGGATTCAACTCCGTCATCCCCGGACCCCTTCTCGGGATCGCTGCCCAGGCGCTTTGGACGGTACGAGCTTCTGGAAGAGCTCGGGCGCGGTGGTGCGGGGGTGATCTTCAAGGCGCGCCAACCCGGCCTCGATCGCTTGTGCGCGGTGAAGATGCTGCACGAGCATTCCGGCACCCAGGCGGTGCGGACCGAACTCCTCATGTCGGAGGCGCGCGCTGCAGCGACTCTCGATCATTCGAACATCGTCGGCATTTACGAAGTGGGCGAGGCCGAGGGGCATCACTTCTATTCGATGGAATTCGTCGAGGGTGAAAATCTCTCGGCGTTTGTTCGTTCACGAATGGTGTCTGCGCAGAAGGCGGCATTTTACGCGCACAAGATCGCAGCAGCGATTGAGTACGCGCATTCGCGGGGGGTGACCCATTGCGACCTGAAACCGGCGAACGTGATCATGGATCAACGGGGGGAGCCCCAGATCACGGACTTCGGTCTTGCGCGACAGATCGGTGCAACCGCCGGGGGCTTGTCGGATCCTGCATCGGGCGCAGGTTCCCCCAATTTCATGGCGCCGGAGCAGGCGTCGGATCGCTTCGGCTCCATCGGTCCGCGCACCGACGTGTTCGGTCTCGGTGCCATTCTTTATTACCTCCTCACGGATCGGCCTCCCTTCCGTGGAGAAACGCTGGACGACACGATCCGTGCGGTGACGCAGCTCGACCCGGTGCGTCCGCGCGCGCTCCGACCCGGAGTGCCGGTGGACTTGGAAACCATCTGCCTGAAGTGCCTCGAGAAGCGTCCGGGGAGGCGCTATCAATCGATGCAGGAGGTGACCGAGGAGCTCCATCGTTTCCTGCGCGACGAACCCATTCATGCGCGGCGCATCACACAGATCGAACGCGGCTGGCGCTTTGCACGGCGGCATCCGGCCATCTCCGGTTTGGCGGCGGCGACTTTTTTGCTGCTGCTGGTGATCGCCATCGGTTCGCCCATTGCGGCGTATCGCATCGACCAGGCACGTCAGACGGCGGAGATCCAGCAGCGTCGAGCCGAGGCCAACGAGTTGCGGGTGCGGCGTCAGCTCTACGCGGCCCATTTGCAGGAGGCGGCCCAGGCGGTGGAGAGTTCCGACAGCCTGCGGGCGCGCGATTTGTTGCAGGGGTTGAGCCCCTCGATGCCGACCTCGAAATCCGCCTCTGTTTCCTCCGCGTCGGCACCCGGTGCGGGAACGACGGATCTGCGGGGATGGGAGTGGCGTTATCTTGCGGCGCAAAGTCGCGGGGACGATGAAGAGGGGTTGCCGCGTGGGACGATTCCGCTGGTGGATCTGGCGCTGGTCGGGGACGGACACGAGTTGGTGGCGTTGCGTGCGGATGGAACCCTGATGTCGCAGCGGATGACGAATCGCGTGACGGGCGCTGCGCGTGAGCTCGGGGAGTCGGGGCCGACCAATCAGCCGGGGCGTTTATGCATCTCACTGGATCAGCGTCGCGTCGCAGTGGCCCGGGTGGATTTGGTGACGACCCAGACGGTGGTCCGGGTGGTGGATCGCGTGGGCTGGCGCGAGGAATCCCGGTTCACGGTGGACGGCGGCGTGCTGAATCTTGCCTTCGAACGAAACTCCGCAGGATTGGTTCTCGCGGTGTCGAAGGTGGATGGCCGGTTCGTGAACACTTCGTTGGTTCGATGCGGATTGAACGGGGCGGGCATGAAGCAGCTTTTGGAATTGCCGAAGTCGATCCGATTGAGCCTTCCGACGTTCAACTCCGACGCCTCCCGTGTGGCGATTGCCCGCGATGATGCCTCGTTGGAGGTACGCGATGTCGCCGGGGCTGAGCCGCCGCTGGCGCTGGCGGGTCATGGGTTCGAACCGGGCTGGGTTCAGTTAATCACCGGATTCGAGTTTTTCCCGGACGGACGCCGCATGGTGTCGGCCGGCGTGGACAAGACGGCGCGGATCTGGGACCTGAAGACAGGACAGGAACTTGCGGTGCTCCGCGGGCATTCCGATGTGGTTCAGGGGCTTGCGGTTTCCGAGGACAACCGGTGGGTGGCGACGTCCTCGCGGGACCGCACGGTGCGAATCTGGGATGCGGCCACGGGAGCGCCGGCGGGAACGCTGCGCAGTCGAGACTCCGTGCCCATCGGACTGATTTTCACCCGGGATGGATCCTCACTGGTCTCCATCCTGAGCAACGGAGACTCGCGGTTTTGGAGCGTGCGAACGGCGATTGAGCGCACGCTTCCCGCGGCGGCGTTGGACAAGGGAATCCTTTGGTCGGAGCAGTTGGCCGACGGGCTTCATTGGTGGTCTTCGACTCCGGATCAAAAATGGGAACTGCACCGCCTCGGAACTGCGGCACCGATCGCGCAGATCACCGACACCAATCACGCGAATCTTCGCTCGCGCACCTTCCATCCGGGAACCCAGCGGCTGGCCTACGTGTCCACCGATGGCACGGTCACGATTCAAAACCTTTCCAACGGAGCGCTTCGGAATTGGAACTCCGGGGTGTCCAATTCCATCGCAACGGTTCGTTTTTCGGCGGACGGGCGCCTTCTTGCCGTTGGCTTGGGAAGCTCGATGCATCGGCTGGGGTCGGACACGAACCGGATTCAGGTCTGGGATGTGGAATCGGGACGCGTGATCCAGAACTTCGTTGGGGCGGCGGAAATTCATGTGTTTTCGCCGGACAATCGATGGCTCGCGTCGTCGGACAGTCACGGAAAGGTTCAGCTCAACGACCTTTCCCGCGGGGGCACGCGCCTGCTCGGGGCGCATCGAAGCCAGGTGCCGGGGCTGGCCTTTTCGCCGGATTCCTCCGAGCTCGCCTCGGCCTGCACCGACGGGACAATTAAACTTTGGAACGTCAGATCCGGCGCGGAGGTGGCGACGCTGGAAACGCAAACCAGCGGTGTGTTGTGCGTCGTCTACTCACCGGCCGGGGATCGTCTGCTCAGCGGAAGTCTGGATGGGGCGCTCCAAATTTGGGACGCCCGTGCCCGTCTCCGCCTGGCCACCTTTCATCGCCACAGCAAGGGGATCACGTCGCTGGCATTCCGCGACGCGGACACGCTGGTTTCTGGCGGGCTCGATGCGATTCGAATCTGGCAGGCGGATCCGCAACCCCAGCCGGCGAGCGACGGCTCAGCGATGGAATCTGCCGTGCCGACTCAAACCGGCGGGCGGCGGAGCTGAGACAGCTGCGCCATCCAATCCTGGAGGCCGCGCACGCGGATCGCGCCAATTCGATCAAGCACCGCGCCGTACGCTCCGGCCGACCTTCCTCCGACGAGCAGCGGGATGGTGGGTGGCAGCATGCGGCGGAGGCGGATCAGTTCCTCGGGCAGCATGGGATCATCTGCCGGGTGGACCAGGCTCAGGGCCACCGCCTGGACTGAATTGCGCTGGGCGGCAGCGACGATTTCCGGTGCGGGCAACGAGGGCCCCGCATAAATCACCCGCCACCCCTGCGTGGCTGCCAGCGCTCCGGCCAACACCACGCCGAGTTCATGAAGCTGTCCGGCGGGAGTCGTGGTGAGAATCACCGGTGCTGAAGGGTGAAGGGAAATAGGGCGACTCAGCGTGCCGAGCTGGGTGCGGAGCACGGCGGATGCGATGTGCTCGTGGGCAATCTGCAGTTTGCCCGCCTGCCAGTCCTCACCGATCTGCTCCACCAAGGGGGCGACCACACGAATGAGGAGCGCGGTGACGCCCAGCTCCACCGCACCGCGTTCGAGAATCTGTTCCAGTTGTTGCCCATCCATCGAGGCCACCGCCGCAGAGGCGGCCTTCAACCAACGCTCGGCGGCGTCGGATTCATACGGGCGGTCGTGCAGCACCAGGTCGTTTTCCTCCCGGTCAGCCAACGGGGTGGGTGACGCAACAAGGGCTGGTTCGTCGCCGGCCAGCATTTCCAGCTGCGGCGTTCCCAGATGGGCAATCGTCCCGATGCTGTGACCCCGCTGGGTGGCTCGGTTCAGGAGACGGAGCCGGCGGACATCTTCGTCGGAGTACCGACGCTGATTGCCCTCCGATCGGGTCGGCTGAACGGTCGAATACCGCCTCTCCCAGACGCGGATCACGTGAGGGGTCAGGCCGGTTCGTTCGGCGACCGATTGAATGGTATGTCGAAGTTCAGGCATCGTTAACAGGTGGATTCAATAGACTGAAGTTAGACAAACATCAACTGGATCATTGAGAAGTTGCAGATAGTTAAACAAGAGATTGACAAGACTTCGACATGTGGACACTCTGCACATGTGAACGCGGTCTTGGATAATTTCTTATGAATGTCGCCCCCTTAGATCCCGAAATGGAAACCGCAGCCTCCGTCGGTGGGTTGTTCCAAGCCAAGTCGAAGTCCACCGTTTCCGTGGTTCGCCGCGTGCGAAAGACCAGCACTGGAGCCCCGCGCCGCTTGGCGAGGGGTGCGGCCAAGCCCAAGCAGACGGCGCAGTCGTCGAACGGCGAAGCATCCAAGGTTGCGACCAGCGCGAAGTCCGAAGTTCATGTCCCCCGTGCCGGTGTGGCCTCGGAAGCGCCTGCGTCCCATGTCGAGCCCCGGTCGGCACTCTCCCTGTATTTGCGCGATGCGGTGGAGGTTCCGCTGTTGTCGGTGCCTGAGGAAAATGCTCTGGCGGCCCGCATCAAGCGCGGGGATGCCGCAGCCCGCGAACACATGATCCGTGCGAACCTTCGCTTGGTGATCAAGATTGCCCGCGATTACGAGGGCTATGGATTGCCGCTTCTGGACCTGATCAACGAAGGCAACATTGGCCTGATGAAGGGCGTGGAGCGGTTTGATCCGGCCAAGGGCGGAAAGCTTTCCACCTACGGAGCGTGGTGGATCAAGCAGTCGATCAAGCGCGCGCTGGCCAATCAGTCGAAGACCATTCGGCTGCCGGTGCACTTGGTGGACAAGGTGAACCGGATGCGCCGAGCGGCCCACGAATTGCGTGAACTGTTCGGCCGTGAGGCGACCGAGGAAGAATTGGCTGAAGAGCTCGATGCGCCCGTGAAGAAGGTGCGCTTGTGGATGCGCGCGTCGATGAAGACGGCCTCCCTCGATGCTCCTTTGGGTGACGAGGATTCCAGTCCGTTGGCGGATGTGGTCCCGGCTTCGGACACGTTGGATCCGTATGAGGATTTGGAACAGCGCACCGTGCACGAAATGGTTCACCGGTTCCTGCCCGGGTTGCAGCCCCGTGAGCTTTCGATATTGCAGGAGCGGTTTGGTCTTTCCGGCGGACCGGAGAAGACGCTGGACGAGATTGGTCAGCGATTTGGAGTGACTCGTGAGCGGATTCGTCAGCTGCAGAATCTGGCGCTGGCCAAGCTTCGCGAGCAGATCGAATCGTTTGAAGCGGTCCAGATTCCGAGTGCCCCGGCGGTTGGAAAAGTGCGCACGGCTCGAAAGGGGCCGGCGCCGAAGCAGGCTTCGGTGGGCGCTACAATTTAGCCCGACTTCCGCTACTGGCAGCGTCTGGGTTTGCAAGTTGTTGGTAAACGAAGCGAAGGGTGCAAAGGTCGCCACTACATCGACGCGCTGGGAGCGGTTCGGATTTTGGGCGGCGGCTGTGGTGGCAGGGGGCGGCCCAGGCGCTCCAGCAGCTGTTCCAGGTCTGGGTTCGGTTCGGTTCGGCGGACCAAGAGCAGCTCACGGCCGTCGGTCGTCGGCACGAGCACGTCGAGCATTTGGATCGTGGCCAGTTTCTCGAAAACCACCCGCGGCATCAGCCCCGGCGCGAGGGGCCGCAACTGCTGGCGCAACGTGATCGACAGGCAATACGCCAGGAAGGCCACGAAGAGGTGGGCCTCGATCCGCGTCGCCTTCTGGTGGAAGATTGGCCGCAGTCCCAGATCTCCCTTGAGGGTGCGGAAAGCCTCTTCCACGTGGCAGAGCTGCATGTAGCAACGCCAGACGAGTTCCGGATCCGTGGCCTCCAGATTCGTGCGCAGCAGGTAGCGTCCCTCGCGTTGTCGCGCCTGCCGCAGCTTCTCCCGCTGGAGGCCATAACTCAACGTGCCGTCGGCGGCGACGCCCACGGCCACCAACTGGCTGGCCTGGCGTCCGGCCCGCTCCTGTGCCGCGCCGAGTTTGCGCAGCAAATCGTCGCGCGTGCCCTTTTGCCCGCGCAATTCCCCGAGCCGCTTCCAATAGGCCTTGAGTTTGCGCCGGCGCATCCCGCGCTCCTTGCCCGCGCGATCCCGACTTTCGGCCAGGACGTAGACCTCGCCCTCGAAGGGCAGCAGCTTGACCCGCAGTCGCGGCCGCACCTCTTTCCATTCCAGTTGGGCCAAGGCCGCCTCGTGGCGGCTCAGGCGGCCCTTGGGAGTGCCGACCAGATACCGCACGGGCGACGTCGCGTCGGCCCGCAACTCCTCGAGGACTTCCTCGGTGGGAATGCCCCGGTCCATGACCCAGATCCGCTCGGCCGCCCCGTAGCGGGTGCCGATGGTCTCGATCATGCCGCGCAGCGTCGTTTTGTCGGCGGTGTTGCCGGGGAACACCTCGTACGCCAAGGGCAATCCCTCGGGCGTGACCACCAGCGCGACGACCACCTGGACGCAGTCGCCGCGGCGGTCGCGGCTGTAGCCGAAGCGCCGGGGATCCGTCTCGTCGTCGGGTTGGTCGCATTCGAAGTAGGTGCTCGTCAGGTCGTAGAGGAGCACCTCGTAGCGGACCCCGAACAGATCGCTCCAGCGGCCGCGCAGATGCTTGAAAAGCTCCTCCTTGTGCGGCAGCAGCAGATCCAGACAGCGGTACAAGGTGTCGTCCTGGACGGCACGTCCGTCGACGCCGAGGAGATCGGCCAGCGCGGTGGTGCCGAACCATTGGCGATGAAGACGCCATTCCGAACCGGGCGACAGCAGTCGGTAGATGGCGAGGATGCGCAGGACCTTTTCCCAATCGGTGCCCTCGCGGCTGCGGGGGAGCCGGGAGGCAAAGAACGTGTCGAGGCCAAGCGTGCGCCAAAGCTCGTCGCCCAGCCAACACGCGCCCCACTGGCGGGGATGCAGAAGCCGCAGGGAATCCAGACGCACGTGGACGGCCTCGGCACCGCCGGCTTCGGGGGAACGGTCGGAGGGGAAAAGGGCGATCTGGCGATGGTCGCCGCGGTCCTCGTCGAAGACGGAGATGGATTTCTCCCACGCCCGTCGTTGGGAATCGTTGATCTCGCCCAGATAAAGGACGTGGCGCTGGGCGACCTTGCCGTCGGAGTAGCGATGACTCTCGACGACGGACCAGGAGCGATGCTCTTTGCCATCCTTGCGCCGGGTGCTGCACTTCAGAAACACAACGGGCAACTTACCACCACGGGGAGCTTCCGAGAAGGGGTTGGGTCGCCACTACACGGCGTTTCGAGGACGGCACCGAAACCACCCCTTTGTTTTCAACGGGTTGCACCGCCGGCTTTTCCGAAATCCCCGAAAACATTCTTTTTCCCGCCTCCAGTAGCGGAAGTCGGGTTAGGCGGAGTGTTTGTGTTCAAAGTCCGCTTCGGGGGAAATCCCGGGGCGGACTTTTTGCGTTCCAGGGGCGGTCGAGCGCGAGAGCAGAGGAAGTGAGACACGGATTGCACGGATTCTCACCGATTTGAAGAGATGCAGAGTCTTGGAGCCGGTTCAACCTGCGGATGAACAGGGTGGTTGGACGCCAATGAACGCGGATGGGGAGGGAGATAAATCATTGGATACGCCTCCAATCTATTCATCTGCTGGGTGAGTCTCCGCGGCCTCTGCCCCGCGGTGGTTTTCTCTCGCAGCGCCGGATTGAGGCGACGGGGTTTCTCACCCGTTTGGAGTCCCGCGTTTACGCGGCTCTGCTGTTGGACGCGGGGCCATCGAACGGCTGGAAATCAACCCGCTGAATCCCTCGAGACGCGCCTCCACGAAACCTTCCAAGACGGGACTCCAAACGAAGGAGAAGACCCTCACGGTCGCTTCGGATTCCCCTTCAACCCTTCAACTTTTTAACCCTTCACCTGCCGTTTTCGGCTGCACGGTTGAGCTCTCCGTCCACGCCTCAGCCCGGGTAGCCCTGCATGGCGGCAAGCATTTCGCGGACGGCGGTTTCGATTCCGACGAACACGGCGCGGCTGATCAGGCTGTGGCCAATGTTCAGTTCTACGAGGTGGGGAACGAGGTGGATGAGTTGCAGGTTTTCCACCGTGAGTCCGTGGCCGGCATTGACCTGAAGTCCGGATTCGTGGGCGCGGGTGGCGGCTTGAACGAGTCGCTGGATCTCTTCGTTCCGCGCTGCTTTCTGATGATACAAATCGGCGTAGCGGCCGGTGTGGAGTTCAATGAATTGGGCGCCGACGCGCGCCGAGGCCTCGACCTGCGCGGGATCCGGATCGATGAACAGGCTGACCTCGATGCCGGCATCGTTCATTCGCTTGCGCAACTCCCGTAGTGCGGATTCCTGCGCGACCACGTTGAGCCCGCCCTCGGTGGTGACTTCCTCGCGGTTTTCTGGAACGAGGCAGACGATTCCGGGGCGCACCTTCAGCGCGAATTCGACGATGGCCGGGGTGTTGGCCATTTCAAAATTGAGGCGGGTTTTGATCGAATCGCGAAGCCTCAGGATGTCGTTGTCGATGATGTGGCGTCGGTCCTCGCGCAGGTGCGCGGTGATTCCGTGGCAGCCGGCGCGTTCGCAGGCCAGGGCGGCGGCGACGGGATCGGGTTCCACCGGTCGGCCCGGAGGCGCGGTGCGGTACCGGGCTTGGCGAAGGGTCGCGACGTGGTCGATGTTGACGCCAAGTTTCAGCATGGAAGGGCGGGAATTCAAAAACGGGAACTGGAACGGAAATGAAAACGAAAACCGAATTCGGGATACGCCGGATTTAGCGGGTCGAAGGCTTCTTGGGGCGGGGCGGGGCATCCCCATCGATCCAGCGGGCCAGCAGGAGGAATTCCGCAGCGCTTAGTCCGGCGGGGGATTTGCGCTTGAGGGTGACTTGAGACGAACCGGTCTTGCGGGCTTCGGTCACGCAATCTTGCATGCCACTCAACGCGGAGAGGGCCCAGGCGATGCCGGGACGTTTAACCGAGGGGAGTCGCAGCCGAAGGATGTCGAACGCCCCGGACGCCGCGCTGAAGTTGCTCATGGCTTCGCCCACATTCTCCCATTGGTAGAACACGATGTCGGGTTGTTCCACTTGGGCGGCGAGTTCCTTCGGGAAGGTGAGCCGGGAATTTCCCTGGGGCATCATTCCGAGGACCACGTAGTTCCGATCGCCATCGGTGCCCGGGGCGAGGTGCACGGGAGGAAAGCCGGCGATGGCGACCTGGTTTTGTGCGGTGTCGAGGCCGAGATGACCGGACCAAATCGGGGCCGCGGGCGGCGCGGGGTAGAACACCTGCAGGGCCTTGAAGGTGCGCTCCACCCATCCGGTGGGATTGGAAATCCGGGCGGCCACGTAGGATTGGAGCGGAGGGGTGTTGGTGGTGGCGGCCGCTTTTCCCCAGACGAACAGCTGGTTTGGCACGTCCGTGCCGGTGACCGATTTCAGGCCACCCCATTGTTCGATCCACGCGTTGATGCCGCGGGCTGCGGTGAAATGGACGAGGGGATCGCGGATGAAGGCCGGGCGCTCCCAGGCGGGGAGCGTGGAAGGAAGGGCGGTCTGCTGGTTCCATTCGCCCTGGGTTCGGATCGCCCCATCGCGTGCCGCCGCATCAAGGGTGTAGCGGGCCACTCCGTCCACGTTGCCGTCGAGGTGGAAGACCGACTGAGGGGCGACCGGAATCTGCGCGAGGGTGGTCATCACCGCCTTGGTCGGGGTCAATGACGCATCGGAAACGGCCACGATCCAACCGGCCTGGAATTGAACGGCGGACTTGGGGGCTGTTCCGTTGCGGGCTTGGAACAGGGCGTTCCAGCCGGCTTCCCACGCCTTGGCGCGGGCGGCATCGCCCTGGATGGCGACCACCCATTCGCGTTTGCCGGAGCTGCCGCGGAGCACCTGGCCGAGGCTCAGGCGATCGATCAGATCCGCCGCGACCGGTTCCAGCGCGGTGCGGGTGGCGGCGGGTAGATTGGTGTTGGCGTTGGCCAGTTCCCAGAGGCTTGTCGCGACGCGGGAAACGAGCGCCTTGTGCATGACCGGGAACTCCGGCCGGGCAAGAACGGCCGCGGCCGCCGGGGCATTGGTTTGCTGCGACAGGGTGGTCAATCCCACGAAGCGCCATTGGGCTTCGACCTTCGAGGAGGAGGAGTCGCATCCGGTCCAGACCATCACGGCCAGAACGCAGGGAAGACCGAGCAGGCAACGGAATCGCATAGGGCTCGGCTTACCTGCCATGCAAGCGGGCCGATGGCAATAGCGCTTGGCGGAAAACCGGGGGAAAGGCATTGGCGAATTTCAGATCGGCACCGATGGTTTGCCCATGGATGAGGCGTGGTGGCTGATCCCCTGCGAAGCGGGAACGGCGGCGGACAACATGGCATTGGATGAGGCGCTCCTGGAATCGGCGGCACGATTGGGCCGCCCGATCCTTCGCTTCTATGCCTGGTCGGAACCGGCGGCGACCTTCGGATGCTTCCAACGCCACGCGGAAATCGAGGCGTCCACCCCGCTGCGTCCGATCGTGCGTCGGCCCACCGCCGGTGGATTTGTCCCGCACGATGCCGACTGGACCTACTCGGTGGTGATTCCGCCGGATCATTCCTGGTACGCACTGCGGGCCACCGAGAGTTACTGCCGCGTGCACGGATGGATTCGCGATGCGTTGTCGCGGGTGCGGGTGCGGACGGATCTGGCGCCGGAACGGGATCTTCAGGCGGCGGGGCGTTGTTTTGCGGGCGGATGGGAGCAGCACGATCTGGTTCGCGACGGACGCAAGATCGCCGGCGCAGCGCAGCGCCGGAACCGGCTGGGATTGCTCATCCAGGGATCGGTTCAGCCGGTTCCGTCGGGCGTGGCCCGCGCCGACTGGGAGCGGGCGATGCTGGAAATCGGCGGAGAATGCTTCGGGGCCCGGTTTGAACCCCTCGGCCACGATGCGCCGTTGCGGGAGCGGGCTGCTGAGTTATCGCGCACGAAGTACGCACTCGCGGAGCACAACGCGTCGCGCTAAGCCGCCGCGGTTCGATTCAATAGCTCCCCGGGGCTGCTGCGAATCCGCGGACGATGGCCACGCCAGCGCTGGTGCCCAGGCGGGTGGCACCGGCTTCAATCATGGCCAGGGCGGTGGCGGTGTCGCGAATGCCACCGCTGGCTTTGACGCCGAAGCCGGGTCCGACGATTTCGCGCATGAGCCGGACGTCGTCGAGTGTGGCTCCACCGGTCGAGAATCCGGTGGAGGTCTTGACGAACTTCGCGCCGGATTCCACCACCAGCGAGCAGGCGGTTTTCTTTTCCTCCAGCGTGAGGAGGCAGGTTTCGAGGATCACCTTTACCGGCACGCCATCGGCGGCTTCGACCACGTCGCGCAATTCCCGCAGCACGGCGCGATGGTTCCCGTCCTTGAGGGCTCCGATGGCGATGACGAGGTCGATTTCCTGGGCTCCGAGGTCGATGGCGCATTCGGTTTCGAAGCGTTTGACGTCGGGTCCGGAGGCCCCGAGCGGGAATCCGACCACGGCGGCAACCTTGATGTCGGTGTCCTCAAGCAGGCTGGAGGCGAGGGCCACGTGGGATCCGTTCACGCAGACCGACCAGAACTCGTGCTCCCGCGCTTCCGCGCAAAGGGTGCGAATTTGGTCCGCGGTGGCGTCCGCTTTGAGGAGCGTGTGATCGATGTGCCGGGCCAGATCGCGTGGCGACAATTGCATGGAGCAATCGTGGCGGCCCACCGAGGCAAGGCAAGCCTTGGTCCCAAGGCGAGTTGCTCCGGGGAACCGCATGCTTGCTCCGTGGGTGGGGTTGCCCGCACCCTGCGGACGCAAATGTTGGCGGTTCTCTCAGGATTGGCGGCGGGAATTGTGCACGTGCTTTCGGGGCCGGATCATCTGGCGGCGATTGCACCGCTGGCCGTTCATGAGCCGAAGAAGTCGTGGCGCGCGGGCATGCGCTGGGGAATGGGACATTCCGCCGGGGTGGCCGCAGTGGGGTTGGTTCTGTTGGGAATCCGCGAGATTCTTCCGCTGGAGCGCTTTTCCGCGATCGGAGAACGGGCGGTCGGCGTGATGCTCATGGGAGTCGGCCTCTGGAGCGCACGACTGGCCATGCGGGTTCGCATTCATGCCCACGCACACGAACACGACGGGTCGCGTCATGCGCACCTCCATGTTCACGCCGAACCCGTCGTGGCACACGCAGCAGGAACCCACGGACACCCGCACGCAGCCTTTGGAATCGGAGTCCTGCATGGATTTGCCGGAAGCGCCCATTTTCTCGGACTCCTGCCCGCGCTCGCGTTTCCGAGTCGGATCGAATCGATTGCCTATTTGAGCTTCTTTGCCGTGGGAACCGTGGCAGCGATGGCTGGATTCTCCTCCCTAGTCGGATTCCTGACGGTATCGTGGGGTGGGCGGCTTGAGCGGAATTATCGTGCACTAATGGCACTCTGTTCGGCGGTTGCCTTCACCGTGGGTGGGTGGTGGGCGGTCACGGGTGGGTGATTTTGGGCGTTTGATTCAAGCATCCCCCGGCCTCCGGAGTTAACTGATTGCACTGCGAATGAAGAACTGGTTCGTCATGCTGCGTGAGATCGCCACGCATCTGTGGCGTCTGCGGCCGTTTCTCCGGCCGGGCAGATGGCTGGTCATCTCCGTGGTGCTGAGCGCCATCCTGGCGGCCTTTTTCGAGGGGTTTGTCATCGCGGCCATGATGCCCCTGGTGACGATGCTCCGTGCGGAGTCGGGCCATTTTCGGGATGTTCTCACCGGGGAAAAAACGCTGAAGTGGCTGCCCGAGGCCCTGCCTGGACATTCGCCCGAGCTCTATGTCGCGGTTTTCTGCCTCGCGATCGTCCTTCTGGTGGCGCTCAAAAATGCCTCCCTGATGTTGAGCCAGGTGTTGATGGCCCGGCTGGTTCGGATTGTTTCATCAAATCTTCGGCACGCCGTATTCCAGAAGCTGCAGAACACTTCCATCCACGTGTTCGAGCAGCGCAAGTCGGGCGAACTCGGTAATTTGTTTTCGATCGAGACGATTCGTACGCAGTCCACGATCGAGTTCAGTTTGATCTTTGTTCAGAAGGGTTTGCTGGCGGCATTTTATCTGGGGGCAATCGTGCTGTTGTCGTGGGAGCTGACCCTCGGGATGTGTCTGCTGGTGGTTGTGGTGGCCGGAGTGAGCGCGTTGCTTCAATCGCGGTTGAAACATCTGGGAGACGAGCGCTCCGCAGCGCAGCGGGATTTGTTCGGGTATCTTGGCGGGGTGTTCAGCGGCATGCGCGTGGTCCGGGCGACCAATGCCGAGTCGGAATCGGAAGACCGGTTCAATCGTTACAATGTTCGGCTGGCCGACGTGGAGGCCAAGGCGACCGTTCTGGGTTCGTTGACCGCACCGGTGTCCGAGGTGCTCGGCATCGCAGGGGCCATGGTGATCGTCTGGGGCGCATATGTGTTCCTCATCCAGCACGATCGGTTGACGGGGCCGATGCTCGGCGCCTTTGGCTTTTTGCTGATCCGGATGCTCCCGTTGATGAACCACCTGTACGCCGTGCTTGGCAACTTGGGATATGCCTCCGGCGGCATGAAGGAGATTTTCGAATGGCTGGATTTGCCGGCGTTTCCGACCCGGCCATTTGGCAATCGGAGTTTCAAGGGCATCCAGAGCAGCCTCCGGCTGGAGTCGGTTGGGTTCAATTATCCCAACGGAACCGTGGCGCTGCGCGACATCAGCCTGGAGATCCCCGCGGGAAAGACCGTGGCGCTCGTCGGATCCTCGGGGTCGGGAAAAAGCACGCTCGCGAGCCTGTTGCTGCGCCTGCGCGAACCTTCGGCGGGCCGCATCCTTGTCGATGGCGTGGATTATTGGGAGTTCTCCCAGTCGGCCTGGCACGGGCGATTGGGCATGGTCGAGCAGGAGGCCTTTCTCTTCAACGAGACCATCCGCGATAACATCACCTTTGGTAGCCGGGATGTGACGCCGGCCCGCCTCCAGACCGCAATCCGGATGGCGAATTTGGAGGAAGTGATCGCCGCGCTGCCCAAGGGTTTGGACACGCTGGTGGGGGAACGCGGAACGATGCTTTCGGGCGGACAGAAACAGCGGCTCGCGATCGCCCGGGCGATGGTCAGGGATCCGCTCCTTCTGATTCTCGACGAGGCCACGTCGGCCCTGGACAACGTCAGCGAACGTCAGGTCCAGGCCGCGCTCGACGAAGCGCGACGCGGGCGCACCTCGGTGGTGATTGCGCACCGGTTGAGCACGATTCGAAACGCCGATTTGATCGTGGTGCTGAGCAACGGCCGAATCGTGGAACAAGGCACCTGGAGCGAGCTCGAAGCGCTCAACGGGCATTTCAAGGGATTGCTCGCCGCCGCGCAGGGCGGGCATCTGGCCGAATCGAATTGATGCCCCGGAAGTGAAATGAAGTGAAGTGAAGTGAAACAACGGCTCAAGAATCTTTGGGGGATCGCGGTGAATTGGGCCGCCGAACCCAGTGTGGTTCGGCCGCTGGGCTGGCTCTGGATGGCGTATCATCGGCGGATCCCTTCGGCTCCCCGCATTCCGGACTTGGGTTCCGCACGTGAAGTGGTGGTGGTGCGTTACGACGGATTGGGGGATCTGGTGGTGACGACCGGTTTTCTTCGCGACCTGCGCGCGGCCTGTCCGCGGGCAAGGATCACCGCCGTCGTGCGCGATGACTGGATGGACCTTTTGACCGCGAGTCCGCACCTGGATCGGGTCCTTGGATTTGCGCTCAAGATCTATCCGCGGTACACGCCGATCCGCCGCGTGTTCGATATCGCCAGGTTTTGTCGGCAGCATTTCTGGCCGGTGCGACCGGACGTGGTGATCATCGCCCAGTCCCATATTACCCAGTGCGAGGTTCGATATTTCGCACTTTTTTCCGGAGCCCCGGTCCGTCTTGGACGCACCGCCCTCGCAAAGACCGGAGATCCCGATCCATCCAGGGATCCGGGATGGAAAATCATGTCGCACCTGCATCTGGATGCCCGGACCGGACATGAGGCGGAGCAGTTCCAATCCTGGTTGAAGTCCCTGGGTGCTTCAGCCCGAGATCCGGAACTTTCGATGTCCTGGGACGTGGCGGCGGCCGACGAAGCCACCCGATTGTTGGGGCCCAAGCCGTCAACGGGGCTTCGTGTCGCACTTGGAATCGGGGCTTCGAAGGGCCCGAAGACCTGGCCTTTGGAGCGATACATCGAAGTGGGGCGACGTTTGAAAGAACGAGGCGCGCAGCTGGTGTTGATCGGTGCCAGCGACCTCGCGGAGCCGGCCTCCGAGTTTATGAATCGGGAGGGCTCCGGGGTTCGAAATCTCGTGGGACCACTCCGTCTTCAAGCCACCGCGGCTGCGCTGGCTCAGTGTGATTTGTTCATCGGCAACGACTCGGGTCCGATGCATCTGGCCGCTGCGGTGGGCTTGCCGGTGGTGGAGATTGTCGGTTGGCCGGCCGACGTGCCGCCGGAGATTCCCGGAACCCCGCTGCGAATCGGCCCCGTTTGCAAACATCGGCGCATCGTTCAACCGGCGGGCAACGGACGTGACTGGTCAGTGCGTGTGGCCGACGTTTCCGTGGAAGCAGCGTGGACGGCGGTTGAATCGATTTTGGATGAGGTCCGCGGGCCGTCTTGGCGGGCCTGAAGCGGGCCGAGCCCGGCCTAACGAGGGACCGCTCCGGAAAGAATCGGTCGAACCACTTCCTCCCCGAGGATTCGGCTGAATTTCTCCGCGCCCGGGAAGTTGAGGTGATCGGCATTCCAGAAATCCGCCTCGGTGAATCGCGCGTCGGCGGAGTAATCGTTCCACGTAACGCCAAAATCCCGGCGAAATTCCTCGATCACCGCCGCACTGCGCGCCCAGTCGCTGGCCAGTTCGCGCTCCTTGTAGCCGGCGGACACGGGCACCCGGATCAGCGCCACGCGAATCCCCCGATCGCGGAGTTGGGAAAGCAGCCGGCGCAGATCCTGCCGGTGAAACTCAATCTCCTCGGGATGCATGAGGCTCTTGTGCCGTCCGAAGGAAACCGGAGCCGACGTGACGACTGCGTTGGGTGCGAGGTGAAGCGTTCTGGCACCCTCTGGCCGGGTATCCACCACGGCCCCGAGACTGTCGTAGTTGTTCCGGATGATTTCCGGTTTGGTGCCGCGAATCGCGTCGAGGCCCTGGTCCGCGCCAAACAGAAACCAACTGCTCCAGTTGCGAAGTTTGGTCTCCATCCGCCAGTCCCGATGCGGGATGCCGTGGAAATGGCGATAATAAAAGGTGCGCCAATCTTCGGCTGATCGATCCACTTCGTACTCCAGGCTGTGGTATGAGATCGCCATCACCACCAGTTTGAGTTTCGGAAGGATGGGGAGGTATTTGTGGGTCAGTGCGGCGTCGTAGTAGAGGCTCTGACTGACGGCCGAGAGATTGAACGCGTTGGAGTGTGCCAGGCCGGGGACGATTCCCTCGTGAACGTGCGAAGAACCCAGAAATAGAACCTCGGTCCTGGGGGCGGCGGCCTCGAGGAGCCGTCGTTTGATGAGGAACAAATTGGATTCGCGACCGCCACGCGCCACTTCAAACCAGGCGAGGAACAGCCCGATCGGGAGCATCAGCAGCAGGAATTTCAGAAAGACCCGGGGCATGGTCAGAATTGGAAGTAGATGAATTGATCGCCCGATCCCGGAGCAAGGGCGAACAGCGCGATGACAAAGGCGTGGTAGAGTCCCCAGCGCTGCCAGGCGGGCAGGGAACAGATCCAGGCGTTCATCGCGCGACGGCGTTCAAACCACTCGACGGCAAAAACGGTGGCGACGAGGCCGAAGCAGAGGATGAGATCGAGTCTGCCGTAGCCGGCGTCCCAGATGAGATGCATGGCCGATCCCGGATGCGCGAGCGCACTCCATCCGGTGCCCAGCTGGCCGATCAGTTCGCGGGCGTGGTGGAGGGACGTGGCGCGGAAGAACAGCCATCCGAGGGCGACCACGATGCCGACACAAAGTCGCTGCCAGAGTCCGATCCATCCCGCGCCGATGCGCGAAGCCACCGCAGTGCGGATCTGTTGTCGAATCCCTGCGGTAAAGGCGGAGGCGGCGAGGGCGGCTCCGTGGATCGCTCCCCAGACCAGAAACGTCCAGTTGGCCCCGTGCCACAGACCGCTCAGGAGGAACACAATCATCAGGTTCATGCCGTGCCTCAGCGGCCCGTTCCGACTGCCTCCGAGCGGAATGTAGAGGTAGTCCTTGAACCAGGTGGAAAGGCTCACGTGCCAGCGTCGCCAAAACTCGCTGACGGATTTGGAGGCGTAGGGATGGTCGAAGTTGCGCATCAGGTTGAACCCGAGAACGCGTGCCGCGCCGAGGGCCATGTCGGAATAGCCGCTGAAATCACAGTAGATCTGAATGGCGAAGAACAGCGTCGCAAGGGTGACGCCGGGGCCGCCGAAGTGTTCCGGCTGGGCGTACACGGTGTTGACGCCGATCGACATCCGGTCTGCCACACACACCTTCTTAAACAGGCCCCAGCCCATGAGCCGGAGTCCGCTGGTGACGCGGTCGTAGTCGAACCGGTGATGGGTGCGAAACTGATCGAGCAGGTTCTGCGGACGCTCAATCGGTCCGGCGACGAGCTGCGGGAAGAACATCACGTAGAGCGAGTACAGGCCGAAGTGGCGTTCCGCGCGCTGGTGGCCGCGGTACACCTCGATGGTGTAGCTCATGGCCTGAAATGTGTGGAACGAAAGGCCGATCGGCAGGGCCATTTCCAGCAGCGCCGGGGAGTAGTTCCAGCCGAGAAACCGTGCGGCGGCTTCTAGATTCGTCTGGCCGAAGTTCCAGTATTTGAAGACCGCCAGGACGCCCACGTTCGCCGCGAGACTCAATCCGAGCGCCCAGCGTCGCCGCGTTCCCTGGGCCTGTTCGATCCAGATCCCCGCCCAGTAATCCACCACGATGGTGAATCCGAGGATGAGGATGTAAACCGGCCTGAACCACATGTAGAACCCGCAGCTAGCAGCGAGCAGGAGGGGCCAGCGGGACCGGTGGGGCAGGAGGAAGTATGCCGCCACGACAATGGCAAAGAAGACTGCGTAGGCGGCGGAATTGAACAGCATCGGGTCGAGTTATTGCTGCGGCTGGTGAACCCAATCAAAAGTGATACCGATTGGCAAGGTCACCCCGGGTCTCTGCGGGCTAGCGTGCGCGGGCGACGGCCAGCAGACTCTGGCCGAACGGAGGACGGAGAAGGTGGCGTTCGAGGGCGTGCGTCGGAGGGAAGATCCATCGGTCGAAGCGTCGAACCGAGGACGTGGAGAACTGCTCCCGTCCAAGGATGCGAAACATCAGCGCCCAACCGAAGTAGCCGGTGAGGTTGAAGTAATGCAGTCGTTCGATCTCGAATCCCGCACCTTCAAGCACCCGACGCAACCCCGGCTTGGTGTAGCGGCGGAAGTGGCCGAAGTTGCGATCGATCTGGGACATCAGTTCCATACGTGCGGGAACGAACAGTCCCAGGCGCCCCCGGTTTCCGCGAAGCAACTCCGCCCACTCGGCCAGGACCTGGTCGTCGTGCTCAATGTGTTCCAGCACATTGATGGCGATGGCTGCATCCCACCCCGAACGTTCGCGGAGCTCGTGGCTGTACCCTTTCAGGAGGGACACGCCGGGATTCGCGGCCTCGAATCTCGCGTGGAAGCTGGAGTCCGGCTCAATCGCAAGATAGCGGGTGATGCCGGGAAGCTGTCGAAAGTCGGCGGTCATCTGGCCAATCCCCGCGCCCATTTCCAGGACGGAACCGTGGAGGATGGGGGCGAATTCCCGGGTCAGGGCGCGACGGTAGTTGGCGGCTTCCTGAAGGGCGTCGAACTCGTAGTTCGCCTTGCCGCTGTTGACGAGGGTGCTCACAGGCGGTTGAGGATTCCGTACTTTGCGATGCAGCGAAGGGCGCTCACGCCGTCCTTCCAGTTGATCTTCTTTCCATCCGCGTAGGTGCGGCCGCTGTAGGAAATCGGAACTTCGTAGATTCGCACGTCGAGACGGGCGATCTTGGCCACCACTTCGGGTTCGAACCCAAACCGGTTTTCCTCGAGTGCGATCCCCTGGATGATTTCACGTCGGAAAAGTTTGTAGCAGGTCTCCATGTCGGTCAGCCACAGGTTGGTGGTCATGTTGGAGAGCGTGGTGAGCACCTTGTTTCCAACGGCATGCCAGTAGTAAAGGACGTGGCGCGCTCCGGCCATGAATCTGGACCCCATCACCACGTCGGCCTTGTTGGCGAGGATTGGATTGAGCAGAACGTAATATTCGCTCGGGTCATATTCCATGTCGGCGTCCTGCACCAGCACATAGGGCTTGGCGGCATGCGAGATCCCAGTGCGCAGTGCGGCCCCTTTGCCCCGGTTCTCCGGATGACGGAGAAGTCGAACGCGGGAATCCTTTTTTGGCCACGATTCCAGGGCCTGCCAGGTGTTGTCGGTCGATGCATCGTCCACGATGATCAATTCCGCCACCGGCCGCTGTTTCAGAACCAATTCAATAATGGTGTCGATCGTCGCGGCCTCGTTGTAAACGGGCATGACAAGGGAGAGGCACGGATCGATGTCGTTGTTGGACTGGGCCGGAAAGTTCATACGGGTTCAGTCAGTTTCCTTCCATCAGGGTTGGCGGCGAATTACGCGACAGATGGTGAAGTGTTTGAGCTGCTTCTCAATCTTTAGGTCGTAGTCGTCAAAGGCGAGTCGGCTGGGGAACGCCACCACCGCATAGGTGGCAGTGCGGTTCCCTTGGGACGCCGGAGGAACGTCGTAGAACCATCCAACGTGCTGCGTCGGGGTGGCGGCGGCGAGGAAGCGAAGACCGGAATAGCGGCGCAGGTGCATCAACGGCACGTCGCGGGTGGCGGCGACCCATTCGCCGGGCTTGACGTGTTCCTGGAGCCAGTCGGCGGTGAGTTTCATGTCTTCGATGTCCTCGGCCCACTGGATTGGGTACGCGATGGACTCCTTGTAGGTCAGCGCCGTGTTCCCGACCACGTTCAGGGCGAGTGCAATCGTGGTGACGCAGGAAGCGATCCGGGCCCAGCTGGTGGAAACCGGAAGCACCTGAAGACCGTGCCAGATCAGCACGACGTAAAGGGGGGCGAGGGGCAGCAGGCACCGGGTGCCGAGCGCGTAGGGCCAGGCCAGGATGAGCGCAAAGTAAAACAAGAGCACCACCGCCGTGGCCCGCATCATTCCCCGGTGCCACTGACTCCAGATTCCAAGAAGCGCGAGAAAACTCAGCACGCTGCCGACCAGTCCAATGCCAACACGAACCAGACTTACGAGCCGGGTGCCGGTGACGAAGGACGCGTACTCGATGCGGGTTGGAACATTGAGGAATCCCTCGATCCAGAAGCGGCCGGTGAGATGATCCACGGCGGAGGTGGCCACAAAGGAGAGGTAGTTTTTTACACCGCCCAGCTCGATGATGCGGGATTGAAAATAGTCGGAGTAATTCCCGGCGGGGCCGGCACACAGCTTCTTGATCGCGAACGCCGCTAGAACCGGAAACAGCCATGCGGCCCCGGTCTTCCAACCGTAGTTTCTGAATTGGTACAACCAGAGCACGCCCGCGCCGGCGACGAAGGCCAGTCCCGCCGAGCGGCAGAGGACCAGCAGCGCCAGCAGCATTCCGGATGCAAACCACCATCCCGCCGAATACGAAGAGCGCCCACTTAGGCCGCCAGCCCAAAGAAACAGGGCGATCGCCAGAAACGCAAACGTGAGGTCGGAGAACAGCATTGCCGTCAGGCTGTAGGTCACGCTCGAGGTGCCCAGGAGCAGGATCAGTGGAAAGCCCCATTTGAGTGGCAGCCCCTCCCGGCGGGTGCAGTACGCGAATGCCGAGAGCATCAGGA
This sequence comes from Verrucomicrobiota bacterium, assembly GCA_947454705.1. Taxonomy (GTDB): domain Bacteria; phylum Verrucomicrobiota; class Verrucomicrobiia; order Limisphaerales; family UBA9464; genus CAIVQB01. The sequence continues at coordinate 9,916 of CANGKZ010000015.1, read as the reverse complement.
GGCTGATGAGCTCCGTTGAAGCCAGGAGCCAGGGCAGATTCTCCGGGTAACCTCCTCCAAACTTCCAGAACAGGGAAAGCCACACCGAGTGCAGTGGGGGATATTGGGATACCGTTGGAAGATCCAGATAGGGCTCGACCCGGTACCCAAGCCCCTGAGAAAGAGCGGCGGCGCCTCCGAGATAAAAATTACCGTCGTTCCTGATCGCGAGCCGACCGGACCACGGAAGGCAGAGGATGTGAAACAATCCGGAAAGCAGGATCGGAAGAATCCATAGGGCGTTTGATTGTTTCTTGGGCATGAGGCCGATTGCTGAAGTTGTGGGGTTGAGGTTGAGGCTGTATCCACGGGTGGGAATTCATTCGGTATGAATTCCGACCGCCCATGGACCGCAGGCGCATCCCATCGGTCCCGAATTCCCAATGGAATTCATCGCCGCTGAGTAAACTTCCTCAATGAGAAACCTGGTTCGAAGCGGGTCTTGTCTGCTGGCTAGAGTTTAGGGGTTGGGTTGCGGTAAACGGGACTTCCATCGCCCCTGGTGGGGTTCCAAGCCATGACCGGGTCAAATCATGCGAAGGACGTTCGGACACACACCAGAATCATCTGGGAGCTCTGATTCACTTCTCCCTGACAATACCGACGGATCAGCCCTGACGAGCAGATTCACCCGCTTTTTATGCGAGTGCCAGCGCAAAACGGATCCTGCGAGAATCGGATTTGCCCATCCTACGACTTGGACAAGTAATAGCGGAGGCACTCTTCCGGATAATTGAGAGACCGCATTTCGGCGATGACCCGGTCGAAATCATACTCGGTTCGCACGAACTCAAGCGCGTCGGATTCCGTGTCCCAAATCGCGAACTCTGCGTACCGAATCTGAGCCCGGTTCTGGCCCACGCTGCCAGGGTTCACCAGCCGGAACCCAGGCTGGGTGCGGCAGTAGCTCTGATGCGAGTGCCCGATGAACCACTGGCCCGAGCCGCTGATCTCCGTGTTGATGTAGATCTTTCGCCCTTCAAGCGTGTGGGTGAAATGAGCCCCGTGCAGGTCGAGCGTCGTGGGGAGATTTCGAATCAGATCGCCCCGGGTGAATCGGCGAAACGAGGCATGATAGAAGGCCTGAACCAGCGGGATTTCCTGTGTCAGATGGTCGGGATGGAGAAACAACGTCTCATGATTTCCCTCCACCCATTGAAAGCGCGGGAGCGTGTGGGCCAGCTCGAGACATTCATCATTCCACGGTCCGTAATTGACGATGTCGCCCAGGCAGAGGACCTGGTCCACGGAGCGCAGTCGCGGAACCACGGCTTCAAGGGCCGGGAGGTTTCCGTGGATGTCGCTAATGAGGCCCACCTTCATGACGGGGTTCCCTTTGAACCCGGATCTGAGGGCATCATCAGGTGTCGGATCCCGGTCTCCAGAGAAGTCGGTGTCATGCCAAACGCGGCACGCGATTTGTTCATGCTCAGCGCGGCGAATCCGCCGGTGGCGGGAACGTTGGGCGATCCGGCCAGGGCTTCATCGGGTGGATTTCCGCAGAGCCGGGTGACCAGCTCCGCCAGCGTGCGGACAGTGGTGGCTTCGCCGCTGCCTGCGTTGAAAACGCCCGTCTCGGTGGAATCGGCGGCGCGAACGAGCAGCTCCACGACATCGGACACGTGAACGAAATCAAACTGCTCAGTGCCGCCATTCACGAGCTGAAGGCGCTGCCCCTTCCGGGCGAGATCCAGGAACCGGGCGATCACGGATTTCTCCGGCATGCCCGGTCCGTAGAGCGAGCCGATGCGAAGCGTGATCGACTGAAGCCCGGTGGTTCGCTGGGTGCGCTCCAGATACCATTCCGCGAGGAGTTTTGACGAAAGATAGAAGCACGCCCGCTGCGTGGTTTTGGGAACGGTCTCCTCGCCGACGGGGTTGGCGTGGAATCCGTACACCTGCCCGCTGGAACAAAACACCAATCGCTTCACCCCGGCGGCCGCAGCGGCCTCGGCGAGGCGGAGCGTCAGGAGGGCGTTGGATTCCAGGCATTCGCCGGCGAACGACGAGTCCTCCATGCGCGGCGGGATGAACGCGGCGCAGTGAAACACCACCGGCGGCGTCTCTCCCATTGCGATGCCACCGGACCAGAGGGAGTCCCAGGTTTGGAGCGGAACCGGAAAATCCGATCCGGGATTCCGGGCCACTCCCCGGACGGTCCATCCCTCCGCCTGCAACCGGCGCACCAGATGGCGGCCAAGGAATCCGGTGGCTCCGGTGACAAGGGCCGTGCGCGGGGAGGCCATGGGGCTAGAGCTGATCGGCGCGGGAGTGAATCGTGCCGTCCTTCTTCACCTGCTCCACAAGTTCGTTCTCCACCACCAGTTCCTTCCAGTAGCGGAGAATGGTGATGGGGCGGAGCGAGAAGGTTGGCGTGATTCCTTTGAGCAGGAAGTCGGCAATCATCCGGGGCTCGTTGAATCCTGCGAGGGTCCGGCAATGGGTGGTGCCGGAGGAGCGCGCGTTGATTTCGAAAATGTAGGGAATGCCGTCCCGCACCCGGAGCTGGAAATTGCAGGTGCCGAAGGGCTGCAAGGCCTCTGCCACCCGCTGCACAAATGGCTCGAGACCGGTCTGCGTCTCCACGAAGGCCTTGTAGGTGTCGCCGTCGCGAAGCACCCGGCGCAGGACGGCCACTCCGTGGCATTTGCCCCCCAGCGTCAGGGCCCCGCAGGTGTATTCCGGGCCGTCGATGAATTCCTGAACCACATAGCCCGCAGGATCCAGATCGGCGCAGGCCGATGGAAAGTCCGCCGCCGTCCGGACCAACCGCACGCCCTTCGACCGCGCCCCGCCCACCTTGGGCTTGAGCACCACCGGGAACGAAATTGTCCCCGCAACCGCATCGGACAGCGGAACCGTCTTCGGCGCCGGAAACCCGTTCCGAAGCAGGAACTCGGCGGTGAGATGCTTGTCATCCGCGATCCGGATCACGGACTCATCGCTCACCATCACGGTTGTACCAATCTTGGAAAACGCCTCGCGGTGCCGGGTGAGGACGGGGAGTTCGGCGTCGAGGCCGGGGTAGATGATGCGGACCTTCTCCGCGGCGCAGATCTCCAGCAGACGGTCGATGAACCGCGGGTTCGATGCGTAGGGGATGATGCAACCATGGCCGGTGGTGTAGAGGCCTGTTCCCAGGACTTCCCCATCCGCCGCGATGACCTCATAGCCCGAGTGCTGCAGCGATTTCAGAACCGCCTGCCCCGCGCCGCCGCCGGTACCAGTGACCAAGAGTTTCACTCGGCGAGAATAGGCACATCGGCAACGCCCGGAACAATACTCCTGTTTCAAATTGGATGCGGTTTGGATTCCGGGGGGATGGAATCGCATCGGGAAGTCGGTTGCCAAATGCCCGTCTCTGGGGCGAATCTCGCCTGTGCGCATGTGCGATTTAACAGGGGTCCGAACCGGGCTCGTCCGGGCTGCGGGGATCCGTGACCATGCCCGGACCGTCGTGAATCAGATCGGGAGTTTCGGAGGTGAAAATGTCCGCTGACGCCCGCCGTCTGGCGCTGCTGGGAGGCGAGCCGTTGTTTGCCGCGACGCTCCATGTCGGACGGCCCAACATCGGGGACCGCACCCGCCTGCTCCAGCGTTTCAACGACATGCTGGACCGTCGATGGCTGTCCAACAACGGGCCCTTCGTTCAGGAATTTGAACGGGCCATTGAGAAGTACCTCGGAGTGCGTCATGCGATTTGCGTTTGCAACGCCACGATCGGACTTGAGATCGCGATTCGCGCTGCAGACCTGAAGGGCGAGGTGATCGTGCCCGCCTACACGTTCGTCGCCACGGCGCACGCGCTGCAATGGCAGGAGATCACGCCGGTGTTTGCCGACATGGATCCGGCCACCCACAACCTGGATCCGGCCCGGGTGGAACGTCATATCACTCCGCGCACCACGGCCATTCTTGGAACCCACGTGTGGGGTCGGCCCTGCGCCGTGGAGCCCCTGCAGGAGATCGCGAAGCGACGCGGCCTCAAGCTCATGTTCGACGCCGCGCACGCCTTCGGGTGCTCCGACGGGGCGCGGATGGTGGGCGGATTCGGACTCGCCGAGGTGTTCAGCTTCCACGCCACCAAGTTCCTCAACTCCTTCGAAGGCGGCGCCATCACCACCAACGATGACGCTTTGGCGCATCGGATCCGGTTGATGACCAATTTTGGTTTCGCCGGTTTTGACAACGTCATTCACATCGGCACCAACGGCAAGATGACCGAGGCCTCGGCCTTGATGGGGCTGACCAGCCTCGAAGGCATCGACCATTTGATCTCGGTCAATCGGGCGAACTACGGCGTGTATCGCGAGAATCTGGCCGGGATTCCGGGGCTTTCGCTCATTTCGTACGACCCCGCGGTGCTCAACAACTACCAGTACGTGGTGGTTGAGGTGGATGACTCCGTGACCCCGTTAAATCGCGATGAACTTGTATCCGTGCTGCATGCGGAAAATGTCCTCGCGCGAAAATATTTCTGGCCCGGGGTGCATCGCATGGAGCCGTACCGGTCTCTGTTTCCCCATGCCGGACTGCTCCTGCCCGACACCCAGCGGATCGCCCCGCGCGTGATCGTGCTTCCCACCGGAACCGGGGTAAACGGCGAGGACATTGCCCGCGTCTGCGGGTGCATTCGGCTGGCCTTGGAAAACGCGACCGAGGTGCGGCAGAAACTGGCTTCGACCCGGCCGGCGTGAACGTCACGCAGTCCCCCATGTCCACCGCGAACCCAGTCCCGTCCTCCGCCGGCACTCCGAAGGTGAGTGTCGCGATGATCACCTACAACCACGAGCGGTACATCGCCCAGGCGGTGGAAAGCGTGCTGAAGCAGAAGACGCGCTTCGAGGTGGAGATCCTGGTCGGGGAGGACTGCTCCACCGACGGCACGCGCAAGGTGCTCCAACAACTCGATGCCGCGCATCCGGGGCGTCTGCGCCTGATGCTGCACGAGAAAAACCTGGGCCTGCTCGGGAAGGCAAACCTTGCCTCGGTGTTCGCTGCATGCCGCGGGGAGTACATGATCCTCCTCGAAGGGGATGATTTTTGGATCGATGAAAACAAGCTCCAGAAGCAGGTGGAATTCCTCGATGCCCACCCGGAGTTCGGGGCGTGTTTTCATCCGCTCTACGTCGCCACACCGGCCGGGGAGATCAGTCCATTCGGTGCCGGGTTCCCTCCGGGCGTGGATTCCGGTGGGGTCGTGGAGATGGTGAAGCACGGGTTTCCGCACCTGATGACGCTGCTCTTCCGTCGGACCCTTCTTCCACCGTTGCCGCCTTGGTTCTATGAGCTGGCCATGGGTGACTGGAGCCTGTGCCTCCTCCTCGCCCAATCGAAGCCGATCGCGTTTCTCCGCGATCAGCGGATGTCGGCCTACCGGCTGCATCCCACCAGCTTCTGGCTGACGCAGTCCCTGCTGAACCGCACGCTTCAAGAGCGCGCGGCAATGGAAACCTTTGCCCGCAATTTTGACGGCCCCGGACGGCCCCTGTTCCAGCAGCAGATCAATTGCCGGGATTTTTGGCTGTCGGAGGCCTACGGGCAGATGGGTGATTTCAAGTCCGCCCGGAACTCTTTCTGGCGGGCAGCGGCTGGCTGGCCGCGGGACCGCGGAGTTTCGGCGGCCTGGGTGATACGATACTTCCTTCGATCGCATCTCCCGCGCTTTATCGCCTGGAGTCGGCGTCTCCGGGGTAAACCGGTGACGTGAACCAAACCCGATTCCGAGTCCCTTTGCCGGCGTCCCTGGTCCCGGGCACCACGTCCGGTTGGAACGAGCCCTCCATGAAAAAAAGTGACTCCCCAACGCCACCTCGGCTTGTATGCCGGGGTTGGTTGCGAGGTGAACCCGCCTCGGTGCTCCGATGATCCCTCCTCCTGTCGTCACCTGCACGGTGGTCACGCGAAGCCACTTCGGCTACGCCCGCGCCATGGCGCGTTCGCTTCGTCGTTTCAATCCCGGGGCGCGGTCCTACGTTCTGATTCTCGACTGCCCGCGCCACGAGCGCGAGGCCGGCATGGACGAGGTGATTCCCGTGTTCCTCGAGGACCTCGGGATTCCCGATCTTGCGGCGTTTTGCTTTCAGTATTCCGCGTTCGAACTGTGCAACGCCCTGAAATCCTGGCTGGTGCGACACGTGCTTCGCGAGCGTGGCGAACCGGCGGCGTTGTACCTGGACGGAGACATCGGCGTGTTCGCGTCCCTGGAACCCCTGTGGAACGCGGTGCTCGCTCACGAAGTTCTCCTCACGCCCCACACGACTGCGCCCTTCCCGCAGGACGGGAAGTTCCCGGGTACGTCGAATATCCTCTGCGCCGGGAGCTACAATGCCGGCGTCCTTGGGGTGCGTGCGGACGGTGACGGACTGCGGTTTTTGGATTGGTGGGCGCAGTGCGTGCGACACGATTGCATCACCGACCATTCGATCGGCCTGGAGGTGGACCAGAAATTTCTCGAACTCGTGCCGAGCCTTTTTCCAGGGCATCGCGTGTTCCGTCATGACGGCGTCAACGTCGCGCATTTCAACCTCCACCACCGCCGGCTGCGCTTGGAATCGGGCCGATGGTGGTGCAACGAGGATCCGCTGCTGCTCTTCCACTTCACGCAAATCAGCCTGCCGGGGGGCGTGTTCTTTCCGCTGATCACGCGGGATTTTTCGAGTCAGTCGGCGGAACTCCGCCAGCTGGCGACCGCCTATCACGGCGAACTCACCTCGGACGAATGGCTCGCGCATTCACAACGCCCCTATGGATTCCGGGCCTTTGAATCCGGACGCCCCATCTCGCGGGAAACGCGCGTCGAATTTCGGCGTCGCTGGAAATCGGGAGAAGCTCCCGGAAATTCAAATCCGTTCGCGGATCCGGAATGGGAGTCCTTCGAACGCGGGTTGCGTTGGCGTGCGCTGCCGGGACGAATTCTTGGATTCCTCGGGCGAAGGCTCGGGCGTGTCTAGCGCGTCAGCGCCGTCCTCGCGCAGCTGCCCTCCGTCGTTTGGAGTCCCGCCGTCAGAAGGTTCCCGTAGGCGCGGAGGAGCTGGGAGTTGGCGGCTGGCAATTTCCTGGAATTCCCCGCGTAGCCGCCGCCGGGAGAAGGCGGATCACCCCAAGCTCTGAAGTGGTCTTCTACGAATTGGGCATGGCCCGCGTGATTTTGGAGTGCGGTGGCAGAGCGGAGCGTCGACACCGCTTTCGAAACCGTCCGTGGTGTTGTACCGACCGGTGCCATCGCATCGGCGTGAAAGACATCCCCGAATCTACTCTGCGTCTCCGCGCCGCTGCGGTTGATTTCTCCTGCTGCGCGGTACGCGTTGCCATGCGTCGGCCCTTGTATAAGCCCGGCGCGCGACTGATTGGGGCGCGGGTGGAACCGCGCCCTCCACGCAGATTTCGCCCCATGCGCTCGGTGGTTCCATCCAGGGTGGAGGGCGTGGTTCCACCCACGCCCCATCTTCGTCTGCGGACCCCGCGTGAAGTCGCCGGCCGAAACGTGGAAGCAACCGCAGAGACGCCGAGCCGCGCGATTGTGGAGTGCGGTGGCAGAGCGGAGCGTCGACACCGCTTTCGAAACCGTCCGTGGTGTTGTACCGACCGGTGCCATCGCATCGGCGTGAAAGACATCCCCGAATCTACTCTGCGTCTCCGCGCCTCTGCGGTTGATTTCTCCTGCTGCGCGGTACGCGTTGCCATGCGTCGGCCCTTGGATAAGCCCGGCGCGCGACTAATTGGGGCGCGGGTGGAACCGCGCCCTCCACGCCGTTTTCGCCCCATGTGCTCGGTGTCACTCATCCACGGTGGAGGGCGTGGTTCCACCCACGCCCTATGTTCGTCTGCGGACCCCTTGTGAAGTCGCCGGCCAAAGCGTGGAAGCAACCGCAGAGGCGCCGAGCCGCGCGATTGTGGAGTGCGGTGGCAAAGCGGAGCGTCGACACCGCTTTCGAAACCGTTCGTGGCATCGCACCGACCGGTGACATCGCATCAGCGCAAAATGCACCCCCGAACCCACTCTGCGTCTCCGCGCCTCTGCGGTTGATTTGTCCTGCTGCGCGGTATGCGTTGCGATGCCGCGGTTCACATCTAAGCCCGGCGCGCGACTGATTGGGGCGCGGGTGGAACCGCGCCCTCCACGCCGTTTTCCTTTCGTTGCAGCTCTTGGCTCCGCCTCCGGTGCATCAATATTGATTTTTCTTCATTTTTTTCACCCCTCGGCCCTCTTCCCTTCCAAGTCACTCCCCCGCAGGAACTCCCGGGTTACTGCGATCTAATAAACCACTCTTCCGCACAGTGTTACGCACACCCCTGTGCCCGCAACGCCTGTTGCCGGGTGATCTAAAAGTCATGTAAAAGCTGGGGAACTAATTCGCTGGTGGAGTGACAAACCCGATGAACACGAAGTCACGGGGTTTCACCTGCCTGGATTTGGAGAACTTCCCATGAACGTGAGACCTTTTATCGCCGGGTTATTGCTCATTACCCCGCTCGCACCGCTCCGTGCACAAACTCCGGCAACCGATGCCGCCACCCTCGCCGAGGCCGCGAAGATTCAAGTCCAACTCCCACCCAAAGGCCTGAACCACCGCCTCGCGTCCGTGGTGACCCTCAGCACCAACGAACTGGGTCAACTCACCCAAAGCACCAACAGCTACTGGCACCTCGAAACCGGTCTCCACTACCAGGACGACCAAGGCGAACTCCAACCCTCCGTCGCCGCCTTCGAAGTCAAAGCCTCCAAAGTCACCGCCGAAACGCTGCAACACAAAGTCCGACTCGACGCCAACATCAACACCAAGGGCTCCGTGGCCGTGGTGTTGCCCGATGGCACCAAACTCCGAAGCCACGTCAGCGGGTTGCGTTACTCCGACCCCACCACCGGCAAGGCCGTGGTGATCTCCGAAGTGAAGGACTCGCAAGCCTACCTCGTGAGCAGCAACCAGGTGGTGTACTTCGATGCCTTCAAGGACGTGTCGGCCGATGTTCGCTACACCGTCACTCTCGCGGGACTCGAGCAAGACATCCTCCTCCACGAAGCCCCGCCCGCGCCCGAGAGCTATGGCATGAGCTCGGCCACGAGCCGGTTGGAAGTCCTCACCGAATTCGTCAATCCCCCCAGCGCCAAAAAACTCGCCAAACGCGGACAACGCCTCCCGGAAGGACTGGATCGTCCCCTGGAGACCCTGACCCGGACCGAACAGGAAGACGTGGCCGTGGACTTCGGAGCCATGCGCATCGGCGAAGGACGCGCCTTCCGCTCCGACACCCAAACCGAGGCCCCCATCGGCGTCGGCAAGAGCTGGCTGGTGGCCGACAAGCGGGAGTTTCTCGTGGAAGCCGTGGAGATGCAGATCACGGCTCCCATGCTCCAAGGCCTTCCGATGCGCAAGAAGGGGGCGAGTCTGCGATCCAAGGCCAAGCTCGGGGCCTCCCCAAGACTTCAAGCCGCGAACCAAGCCATTCCCAGGAGCCCGTCGGAAACAAGCCAGCGCATGACGGCCCAGAAGGGCTGGCCCGCAGGCAAACCCAAGCCCACGGAAGCCCATCAGCCCGAACTCGTGCTGGACTACGTGTCGATGATCACGCCGGTCAAAGTTACCCAGTCCATCCCCGACTTCACCTTCCAGGGCGACCAGACCTACTACATCGCCGGGAACTTCTTCCTCTACGGCACCACGACCATTGAAGGCGGAGCCGTGTTGAAGTTCGCCAAGTACGTCAACTCGGACCCCCCGCTCGATGTCAGCCTGTGGATCGGCGGCAACCTGGTGTGCAACACCTCGCCCTACCGGCCTGCTGTGTTCACGGCCTGCGATGACAACACGGTGGGTGTGACGCTGCCTTCGGATAAGAGCACCGGCACCGTGGATCCCGGAGCCATCTACGGCGT
>CANGKZ010000014.1 GCA_947454705.1 Verrucomicrobiota bacterium | reverse complement strand
GCAGCCCGCGGTGTGTCGGGAGACTGGGAAAATGGAACCCAGTCAGCCCCACACCGCCGGGCCACCCCCTTGCCAAATCCAGTTTTCAACCTTTTGGACACAACACGGGAGAGAATCGGGTAGAAAAACAGGGGTTTTTCAACGGCCTGCTAAAGACTGCGTCCTTCGATTTTGGCATTGGCACAACCCAGTCAATCAACTTCGTTGCCACGCCGACTGGCAGCCAGAGTCGACAGACTCACTTCACGCTTCTGATGGGTGCAAATGGATCCTATAAAAGCCGCGCTTTGTCAGGCTGCGTGGACCTGCTCCGCTACCAAGAGTCGCTGATCAGTAACGGGAAACCGGAGAGTCCGTCCGAGTGTTGCCTTTACGCCACAATTGAATCTGACGGAAAAACCACCGAGCTTGGTGCACAGCCGCTCTTTCAATTAGGGAATCATATTCTTCCTTCTCGAGTCCTTGCACTGTCAAATCTAGTCAGGGACAGGTTCACGTTTGGTCGGCGCGACGAAGAGGAGGATCTGAATCGATTCTACCACTATTTGGGTGTTCGGCAGGCTACCAATCTCACTACAACCGGGGCGATGGATCGAATCGTCGCCGATGCTTTCCTCGAGGTCTTGCCTGAAATTGAACGCCGTGATCTCTTGCTCAAATGGATTGGGAAGCTATTTCCGAATTATGAAATGGCATTTGGGTTTGCGCACCTTCGTCAAAAGTCTTTCGACGATTTTCTCCAAGACCCAAACGGGTATTACGCTACGCTGCGGGTAACCGGTAGACTTGGCCCCTCAGCCAGAGAGCTAGAAGCGCTTCCAGAATATACAAAGCGAATCGATAGCTTGCGGCCCTACATTAGAATGTGGCGAGATCGCAAGGAGCGAGTAGTTTCCTCTTTTGGCTCGCAGCGTTCCCAGATTGTAACCGTCCCGCTCAATCAACTTTCTGAGAACGAATCTAGCGACATCGCTGGGTTACGGTTAGCATTCGAGGTTGCTCGACGCCTTCGTCTTCTGTCTGGGCCATATATGCTGCTTCGGAAAAGGGGCAAGGTGCCATCACCGTGGCTGGAACTAACTAATCTCAGCTCGGGTGAGCAAAACCTGATTTCGACTGGTGCTAGGTTGATTGCTCGCGCCAGGCCCGGCTGCTTCATCGCAATTGATGAGCCGGAACTGAGCCTAAATGTCGTGTGGCAGCAGCGCTATATAGAACTGATTGGCTCAGCATTGGCGTCCGCCAGGGGAAGTCACGTAATGATTGCATCTCATTCTCCCCATTTGGTCTCGAGCCTTGAAGCTGGAAACTCAACCGTCGTCGTTGCCGAAATGAATGGTGACGCGGTTCAATATGCAACCCATGACGGAAGTTTTTTGGATGGGGGGCGGAATCAATTCTCTACAAAGTTTTGGGTATTCCGTCCGCCTCGAATTTTGAGTTTACCAGAGAGCTCTCTGCAATCTTGCTCCACATTCAGGAGGGTGGCAAAGATCGCCGCTTTCTCGATGATTTCTTGCGGAAGGCCAATCGGTTCGAGCTTCGAAGGGGCGATGACGCGCTTTCTGCAGTAATTACGGAGATCGAATCTTATCGGAAGGAGATAGAGGCATGAGGAGGATAACCGCCGCTGTTGTAAACCAAGCCGACGTGGCTGCGCTTCAAGAATATTCCGCTGATCGGCAGAGCCAGATGTGGGAGAATACTGGTGGTAGACCGCGTCGTTTTAAGGATGAATTGACCATCGATCTTTTGCCGAAGCAGTCTCACCGCTGCGCATACTGTTGTAATCGATTGATGGGCAGCCAGCCACATCGAGATCACGTTGCTCCCAAAGGTCTCGCGCTGCATCCGGAATTCACGTTTGAAGTTAGAAATCTTGTTCTTGCCTGTTACTACTGCAATTCGGAGCGGAAGGGAGAAACTGATACGATAGCTGAGAAGTTTCCCCAGTACGAATTGTGCCGGTTTACGATAGTGCATCCGATTCTCGATAATCCAAATGACCACCTTCAATTTGTGGGGCATCGGAGAGACATTCTGATTCAGGCGGTAAACGGATCAGCCAAAGGTCAGACGACAATAGATTTATTTGATTTGGCGAGTGCAAACCAATCGAAAGCTAGGGCAAAGGATGCCCTTTTTGATGCAGATGTTGCCCATCTTCAAGGACGTTGGAAGCGCTTACTAGAGCAGGTCGCTTTCGCCGCATTACCACGCCACCAAGTTCTCAGGTTTCGATCGTGAGCACAGCCGGAGAACATAGAACCGTCCAGGCCCGGATCCTCGCCTACGCCGAGACCATCGGTTGGACGTTTGTGTCCCGCGAGGAGGCAGAGCGGCGGCGCGGGTTTGAACCTCCTTCGCCTTCCGGGCTACGGCGGTCAGGTCCGGATGCAGCAAAGGCAACCGGAGGCTCTCTCTTCTTCGACGACCTGTTCGGCACCAAGGTGCGGGAGTTCAACCCACGCTACGCCGATTCCGAGGGGGCGTTGCTCGGACAATTTCGCCATTTCCATACCGACATCTACGGGAACCGGGAATTCGTCGAGCACCTGCGCAATCGAGGCAAATTCTTCGATCATGAGGAGAGGCGGGAGCGCGATCTGATCCTGATCGATTACGACGACCCGGCGCGGAACGTTTACGAAGTGACCGAGGAGTGGGCCTTTCACAACGGCCACTACGGCACTCGGGAGGATGTGGTCTTTCTCATCAACGGCATCCCCGTGCTCGTGATCGAGTGCAAGAACGCCACCAAGGACGAGGCGATCGCCCTCGGAGTGGACCAGATCCGTCGTTACCACCGCGAGACGCCCGAGTTGTTCGTATCGCAGCAGCTGTTCACCGCCACCGACGCCATCGGATTTTCCTACGGAGTGACCTGGAACACCGTGCGCCGGAACATCTTCAACTGGAAGCACGAGGAGCTCGGCAAGCTGGAGGCCAAAGTGAAGAGTTTCTGCGCCATCCCGCAGGTGCTCGCCTTCCTGAAGGATTACATCGTCTTTGCCGAGCGGGATGAGGAGCTGAACAAGTACATCCTGCGTCAGCATCAGACCGGTGCGGTGGAGGCGACCGTCACCCGCGCGCTCGATCCCAGGCGCACGCGCGGCCTCGTGTGGCATACGCAGGGGAGCGGCAAGACCTTTACCATGATCAAGGCGGCGGAGCGGCTCTTCCGCTCGCCCGCGGCGGACAAGCCCACGGTCCTGTTGATGATCGACCGCAACGAGCTGGAAGACCAGATGCTCAAGAACCTGGCCGCGCTGGGACTGGGAAATCTGGAGCATGCCAGCAGCATCAGCCGGCTCAATCAACTGCTACGCGATGACTACCGGGGAATCGTGGTGACGATGATCCACAAGTTCCGCGACATGCCGGCGGACTTGAACCTGCGGAAGAACATCTACGTCCTGATCGACGAGGCGCACCGCACTACCGGCGGCGATCTCGGAAACTTCCTGATGGCTGGACTGCCGAACGCGACCTACATCGGCTTTACCGGAACCCCGGTGGACAAGACCGCCTACGGAAAGGGCACCTTCAAAACCTTCGGCTGCGAGGATGATCAGGGTTACCTGCACAAGTATTCCATCGCCGACAGCATCGAGGATGGCACCACGCTGCCGCTCTACTACCAGCTCGCGCCGAACGAAATGCTGGTCCCGCATGAAACGCTGGATGCCGAGTTCCTTTCCCTAGCCGAAGCGGAAGGCGTGGCGGACATCGAGGAGCTGAACAAGATCCTCGAGCGGGCGGTGAATCTTAAGAACTTCCTCAAGGGCAGGGAACGCATTCAAAAGGTGGCTGAGTTCGTGGCCTCGCACTACCGGGATAATGTGGAACCGCTGGGCTACAAAGCCTTCCTCGTGGGGGTGGATCGCGAGGCCTGTGCCCACTACAAAAAGGCCCTCGATCGGATTCTGCCGCCCGAATACTCCGAGGTCGTTTATACCGGGAACAACAACGATTCCGCGCTGCTCAAGGAATTCCACCTCGATCCCAAAAAGGAGCGCCAGATTCGCAAGAGCTTCGGCAAGCTCGATCAGATGCCGAAGATCCTCATCGTCACCGAGAAACTGCTCACCGGCTTCGATGCGCCGGTGCTCTACGCCATGTATCTCGATAAGCCGATGCGCGATCACACCCTGCTGCAGGCCATCGCCCGGGTGAACCGTCCCTACGAAAACGAGGCGCAGGAGATGGTGAAACCCCACGGCTTTGTTTTCGATTTCGTGGGTATCTTCGACAAACTGGAGAAAGCCCTGGCCTTCGACAGCGAAGAAATCAACGCCATCGTCAAGGATCTGAAGCTCCTCAAGGTGCTCTTTAAAAACAAAATGGAGAGCAAGGCTCCGGAGTATCTGGGGCTCATCGAGCAACACTTCAACGACAAGGACGTCGATACCCTCATCGAGCATTTCCGCGACCCCGAGCGGCGCAAGGCCTTCTTCAAGGAGTACAAGGAGATCGAGATGCTCTACGAGATCATCTCACCGGATGCCTTCCTGCGTCCGTTTATTGAGGACTACGCGACGCTGAGCGCCATTTACGAGGTGATCCGCAACGCCTACGCGCGGAGAGTGGCTGCCGACCGCGATTTTCAGAGGAAGACCAGCGAACTGGTGCAACGGCACATTGGCGCGACGCTGGCCGAGCCAGCGGCGGAGTATGTGGTGATCGACCGCAGTACGATCGAGACGATCAAACTGCGGGAGGAGGGCAAGGCGACCAAAGTGATCAACCTCATCAAAGCCATCCAGAAGGAGGCTGAGGAAAGGAGCGACGATCCGTTCCTGCTGGCGATGGGGGATCGGGCCAAGGCGGTCCAGGAAGCCTTTGAATCACGCCAGAGCAGCACGGAAGAGGCGCTTGAAACCCTGCTTGCCGAGATCGCACAAAACGATGCCCGGAAGAAGGAGCAGCTGGCCAAGGGGCTCGACAGCCTGACCTATTTCATGATGGGCAGGTTCAGCGCGGAAGGCATCCCGAACGCTGAAAAAGTCGCCGGAAGGGTGCGCGAAGCCTTTGTGAACCATCCAAATTGGAAATCGAGCGAAGCGGAGATGCGTGAGGTTCGCAAGCAAGTGACGTTTGCGATCTTCGCCGAGGAGGATGACATGAACAAAGTGACCGCCACGGTGGAAGCCTTGTTCTCGCTGCTACAAAGGGGTTCCCGGGGATGAAACGCTGGCGCGATCGGGAAGCGTTCCGGGAAGCAGTGGTCCGATGGGCGGCGAAGCTCGACGTGAAGGCTCACGCGATCTACATCCGGCCGATGCGGCGCAAGTGGGCGTCGTGTTCCACCGCGGGAACGCTCAGTTTCAACGACGAGTTGGTCGGCATGGACACGAAGCTGGGCGATTACGTCATCGTCCACGAATTGCTTCACTTCTCGGTCCCAAACCACGGCAAGCTCTGGAAGATGCTCATGCGCGCCCACCTCGGCGACTACGAGTCGATCGAACGGGAGTTGAAATCCCCCAAAGTGGATTTCGTTCGAAAGAATGCCGTCTCTTTTCGTTGAACAATCAAAAAGGTTGTTAGCCTGTGAATCATGCACCGAAAGAAATCTCCGAGAGCGAGTGGAACGCTTGGCTAATTGAGGCGGAGCGCCGCTTACGGGAGGTATATAAACTTAGCCCTGAACGGCTTATTGCCGAACATCGGCGAGAGAGAGAAATCACTCGAGGTTATCATGGCCGGGAGATTCTTGAGTTGCTCCAAAATGCGGCCGACGCTGCTCGAAAATCGGGTGTCAGTGGAAAGCTTCGCATCGTGATCACTCCGCATGGGCTGGTGATGGGCAACACGGGCAGGGCCTTCGATTTTGGGGGCGTCCAGTCATTGCAGACGGCGAACCTAAGCCCCAAGCGCCAGCGCGAAGCGGTGGTGATAGGAGACAAGGGATTGGGTTTCCGTTCGATACTGAATTGGACTCATTCCCCGCTTATCTCCAGCGGGGAACTGAGACTCGCATTTCTCTCCGGCTATGCTGAGAATGTGGTAAGTGACCTGACAAGGGAAAGCAAAGAAGTCGCCTCCAGAGTTTGTGCCGAGCGGGAGATCGCCGGTGATTTGATCGTGCCACGACTCGCATTCCCACAATGGATTCCTGATTGGCAGAGTCACGCTTGGCCCGAGGATCAGGGGCTCCAATCCATCGCAAGCGTTTGCTCTGCGCTCCGCGGCGAAGGGTTCGACACGGTCGTCGGCATGCCGTTCTCGAACCCCCAAGCCCATCTGGAAGCGGTGCAGCAAGCGAACGAGCTGAAGCAGGAGTTTCTGCTCTTGGTTGATTCTGTTGCCCAACTTGAGGTTCAAATCGAAGGATGGGAGAACAAGGTGTGGAGTTGTGAGCGGTCCGAAGGGGGGTGCATCCTGCGCGAAGGTAGCAGAGCTGTAGGTTCGTGGAGCGTCTTTCGCTTCGATGGAGAGGTTCCCCGAGAACTGCTCGACCACGGGGAGCACTACAAAAACCGCTTTCAGCTTACCATCGCCATACCGAATGAGGGACAGGTCGGCGGGGGATGCCTATTCAGCTATTTTCCGACGGAAGTTCAAATTCCGCTGCCGCTATTGGCCCACGCTACCGTTGAACTCGACGAGACCCGGAAGCACGTGAACGATACGCGGGCAAACCGTCACATCCTTAAGGTCATGGCGGAGCGCATTGCCGAACTTGCGGAACAGCAGGTGGATCGCCATTGGGCGGACGCTTGGGCGGGGTGTCGCTTAGTAACGCCAGCAGGAGCCTGGGGTGCCGAGCTCGAGAAATTCGGAATTCCGGCGGCCCTAAGAGAATCAGCAAGAAACAAGAGACTCATCCCGGTTCTGGGCGGAGGGCATCTCAGCGCAAGGTTGGCGAAATCGGCCCCTGGTGATGCCGCAAAGTGGTGGCCAGCGCGCTTGTTCCCGGGATTAGCGGACTTTCGAGGCAAAGATCATCGTAAGCTAGCGGCGCACCTCGGGGTTGAGCCACTTTCTACGGAATACGTGGTGCAAAGACTCCTCCTAGCGGGTGACCTCACTGTCCATGAGCGCGCTCACGCTATAGCAGGCCTTCTGCAAACCCCAATTCCACCGACGGGCCACAATCTCGCGGCGCTGCTTTGCGATGAAACAGAGACACCAATGCCAGCCGGAGCATCGGCGATACTTCAGTCGAGCGGAGGACTGCCTTTGTTGCCAAGTTGGGCAACAATCCGTTTTTTGCATCCTGAGCTACGACGGCAGCTAGGCGAACTGCTCGAATCCAAAGAGAGTCGTGAATTGCAGCAGAAACTGCGGCCATTTGGCGTGGTCGAATATTCTCTCTCTGCGCTCATCCGTCCCGTGATGACAGAGGGGAATCGTCAAGTTCGTGACCGTCCACAGAATGAGTCTTTGATTCGTGAAGAAGCTTTGCGTTTTCTGTGGCAGGTTCATCGAGCCGTGGGAAGCACAACACCATTTCCGACCGATGCCACCGTTAAGCTGAAGAATCAGGAAGGGACTTGGACGGAACCTAAGGAGCTCTATTTGGGAGAGGGATATGGGCAGGAAGGGAATATCACGCAGGATCTATATGCTGGGTGGGCCAAGCGCAAGCTGATCGCGAACGCCGAGCAGCTTGGGCTGAACATACCTTCCGCGATCACCGAAATCGCGAGTTTCCTCGTGTGGCTTGGCGTGGCGCGGTGGCCGCGCGAGATTGGTACTGAGCTTCCTGGACAGGACTACTTGGACGCAGTTAAGGCCAGCCTCTCCTACCCAGTCCAATTCGAGGACTGCAGGTTTGGTTCACTAGATGAGCTTTTAGGGGTTCAATTTTGTGGAGCCAAGACTCTTGATGGTCTTATGGAAATTCTACGGCAGGCCACGACCGAAGTTGTCCTTGCATGGTTGGTATGC
The DNA here is from genome assembly GCA_947454705.1 of Verrucomicrobiota bacterium. Taxonomy (GTDB): domain Bacteria; phylum Verrucomicrobiota; class Verrucomicrobiia; order Limisphaerales; family UBA9464; genus CAIVQB01. The sequence goes on along the minus strand of CANGKZ010000014.1, from coordinate 108,645 downwards.
GATCCACGCAGCTCTGCTTGGTTCCGCCCGTCCCACGATCACGGAACGCTTAGAATTTGCCCGTCTTACAAGCAGTATTACCGTCGCTACACTGGCGCCTTGCCTAGTTACATACATTGGCAAATCGCAACATTCCCTTGGCTGCTTTCGAATGACGGAACCAAGAAACCGCCCCGGGGTTGTTTAATCGGGGACCGCCAGTTGGATGTGCTTTTTCCGGGGCCCAATCCACCTAACCCAGTGCTTTTGGAGCGTTACGGAATATCTTCGCGACTCAATGAAGCGTTTCAGCTTGCCGGAGTAATGCCAGGTCTTGCACAGCTTGGCAGAGACGAGCTCTATAGGTTGCTCTTGGAGGTGCCGAAGCTTTCTCCGGACGGCAAAGCCGGCCGAGCGTTGTGTCGCTGGTTTGTTTCCAACGAAGCCTCCGTCTTTGCTTCTCCAGGTCCGTATCAAGAGCGATTCTTTAGCCAGGGTAAGGTTTGGGGGACAAGGCAGGGGGAGTCGGGTTATTTTCCGCTAAGCGAACTGCGTCATATCGATCAGGAAGGCTTCCCCATGGCGCTGACAGCGAAATTACCGATTGCAGACCTTCCCAAACGAATTGGGGCGCAGAAGGTGAAGGACATTCTTGGTATCAAGCCCCTTGATCGTTCAGAGATTCGTCAAGAGTTGGTGTCGCACCGGGTCAGTTCCGAACTAGACAATCGAGCGGCCTGGTTCGATGCTGCGAAGCCTTTCATCAAGCGTCTTCGCCAAACTCAGTCTAAACAGTCGCAAATAGTCGGATGGTTCGACCGCCTAAAGCTCTACGTTTGTGATGAGTTGCGAGTTCAGATGCAATACGAGGAGGTGTCGTATGACCACATGGCGGAGGAAGGAGAGTCGTTTGTTTTTTTCGACCATCTTTATGTGCGTGGCGATCTGGAAGACTCGCTCGACCTTTTGGCGGATGCTGTCGGAGCGGCCGTAGCATCAATTTTTGGCATGGCCGAGGGAGACGCTTTCTCGAAAATCCTCCGCTGTGCGCCATCAAATCGAGCCAAGCTCCTTAAGCGGATGTGCGGAGATCAGTTTCACGAGGAAATCGAAACTGCGAGTGTGAAACCAAACCCAGTATATGCGGGGCCAATCGAAGCGCCAGCACCTCCGCAGCAGAATCAGTCACCTTGCAATCCGGAAGAGCCCCAGGCTGGGGAACAGGCGAAACTCGAGTCTGGGGCGTCCTACAGAAAAGAGAAGACTCCCGGAGTGATTTCTATTCCGCACAAGCCGCTTTCATCAGTCGCACAACGAAAGATTGTTGTGCGAGGGGTGCAACCCTCGCTAGGCAGGCGAAGCGGTTCTGAAACCATTGTCGATGGCGAGCGGTGTGAACGAATGGCAGCAGCTTTTGAGGAGCAAGACAACCCAAGCCGCTATACTCTAGGGGTCGGGCACATCACCGGCCTGGACGCTCCAGGCTTCGACCTCGTGAGTTTTGCTTCAAACGAAGCCCGGGAATTATTCCAGAAGCCGGAAACAAGGAATTGGAGCACTGTGCTGCGCTTTATCGAAGTGAAAGGCCGTTCATCTTCCACGGCCAAAATTGAACTGAAAGGCAACGAACTTAAAGCCGCTCGGGAATATGGTGAACGATATTTCCTCTATCGATTCTATGAAGCTGCCAACGGCCAATTTATTGTAACGATCCTACAGAACCCAATGGATGCGGAGGAGGCCAAAGCGACTATTATTGAGGTCGATCTGGATCGTGCCGAAGAAACCCAGCGATTTGAGTTTGTTGTGGAATCTGATGTTAATGACACAAAGGAAGGATCGCGAGCAGTTCATTGAAAAATCCCAAAATTCTAATGAGTCTGGGTTTTCGATGAACTGCTAGGTGCGGGGAAGTCTGAAGTCCGAGGTTCAAAGTTGATTTTGGGTCCTCGATCCCTGTGGATAGGTGAAGTCCTTGTCTGCTTTAGGTTCGGGGGAGTCTGTCACCCCTCCGGGGTTTAGGCGCTTTTTGCGGGGAAGAACCCGGGGCGGTGCCGTGGGCTATTCGCTTCCGCCCCCGCTGGGGGCTCTTGGAGCGGGAGTTTGGAACTCAGGAAATCACGACCGAAACCGAGGATAGAGAAGATCGGAGATTGGAGATTGGAGAACGGTCCCGCGGAATCAACGCAAGCGTCACGCGTAGCGCCGGTGTTCGGAGCGGAGCATAAGGGTCATAGTGGTTTCATTATTACGTTTATGCCTTCGGATACGCAGTTGTTGAAGTTGGATTCGGTGTGGCGGATGCAAGCTCCGGTTGAGAAATGAGCTGAGATTCTCGTGGAGTTCGACCGTAGCGGGGCGGCGGGGTGGAGTGCTGCGAAGTCTGTTAAGATGGTGGTGGTACCTTCCATTGGTCTGTCTCAGAGGATTGATTCGTTTTTCCGATCGAGTCTATTGGGGGGAGCTTGGATTGGTTACCTCTGCCCGGCCAAGGAATCGTGCTCGGTGGGCGGCGAGGAAGGAAACATCGGGAGCGATGGCATCGTCGGGGAGAGTGAGTGCCTGTCCATCATAGCTGCCGAAGTTGTCCGCGATGACCCGTTTTGGGAGTGCTTCGCGGAGGCGAGGGGAAACCAGGAGACGCAGCTCTTCGTCGAAGGCGATCAGGCATTGGTCGAAGGCGGCATCATGCAGTCGGGAGAGTGACAGACCGTTGCGCACGTTGCAGCGCTCCTCCACATGGGTGCTCCACGGGAGTATATGGGAGGCGATCAGCAGCTCGCGAACTTCCAAACCCGTGATGCAGCAGCGGCCTCCAAAGTTGTTGAGAACGGCTTCGCGGAAGTAGGCCTGACCAAGTCGTTGCCGTGCGGAAACCTGCCGTTCCGTCGGTCCCGAGGGCGCTGATCGCCGGATTCGGACACCGATCCTTGGAAGCACTTCGAGCTCGGTCTCTTCGTCGTTCGCAAACAGTTTGCGGAATGCAGCCTCGGATGCGGCCACGGTTTCATTGAGGTCGGCATGAAACTCGTTCCAGACGGACTGGTCGAGGGCACTTGCTCCAGGGAGGCCGACGCGGCCGCGAAGCCGAAGTGCAGGGTCCAGGGAGGCAAGGTTGCACAACTTCATTGCGACGCTGTTGGAACTCCGGCCGAGCTTCTCGGCGAGGGTAACGATTGCCGGTTGGCGAGCGTGCAGCTGCCCAAAAGTGAGTTTGTGGTAGAGGTTCAACGCGATGAAGAGTTCATCGCGGGTCCAGGAACGTCCGCTAGCCATGCGGATCTGAGCCAAGGGCAAATCGGAGACCGTGGAAAGATGGAAAAACCCACAATTCGTGGGCGATTTGAATGCAACGCGCCAGCAGGCGTTGGGTTTCGCTGCTTGGGAGGCGGGCCATTCACCGCATGGAATGCGGAGAATAGGGGGCTTAATCGCCGCAGAATGTGCGGAGAATACGGCGGCGGGGCGGGGCCGAGGGGGGAATTGAAAATTCAAAAGGGGAAATTAAAAATTGGGAACGGGTGGCGTTGCGGTGGGGCAATCCCAATACAGGGGCGGATGACTTGGGACGTTCGGGTGATCCGCCTTCTTCCGGCGGCGGCGGGGCTAAGGCGAAATTAAAAATTAAAAAGGAAAAATTGGAGATTAGGAAACGGGAGAGAAGGCAGAGCCGCGTGAACGAGGGAATAGGTGCGGGAAGTTCAAGGTCCCAAGTCCCAAGCCCAAAGTCTATCTGAGCACACAATCCGTGGGGGTGCGTGAAATCTGTGTCTCATTGGGTTCGGGGGTGGTCTGTCACCCCTCCGGGGTTTGGGCGCTTTTTTGTGGGGGAGAACCCAGGGCGGAGCCCTGGGCTACAAGCTCTCGCCCCCGCTGGGGGCTTTCGGAATGGGAATTTGGAACTCAGGAAAGCACGACGAGAACCGGGGAACCGCGGAGCGAAGGCGAAATTAATAGGAGAAATTCAAAGTGGGGAGTGGCGCGGCCTTTCGGTGGGCAACCCCAATGGAGGGACGGAAGATTTCCGTGGGGCGAGTGATCCGCCTTCTCCCGGCGGCGGCTACGAAGACGGGGAGAAATTCAAAATTCAAAATGAGAAATTGGGAATCGGGAGAGAAGGCGGAGCCGCGTCAACGCGGGACCACGTGAGAGGATGTCCAAGGTCCAAGGTCCAAAGTCCCAAGTCGATCCGAATGCCCGAATCCGTGGGGATCTGTGAAATCCGTGTCTCCCTCCTGCTTTCATGCTTTCCAGATTCATTCCTGCTTCTGCTTTCGCGTTTTGCCTTCTCCCGGCGAAGGCTACGCAGAAGGGGTTTCTTGGGTTGACGAAGGCGGAGAGTCGGGCGCTTAGTTTTCTGACTGGAGGCACTCAAAATTGATTTCGGTTCATTGAGTTAATTCGCACCGACTTACGAATCCCATGAACGCTCTCGACCGGATCGACTCTCGGAATGGCATTTCGCTTCGCGTGATGCGCTGGATGCTCGCCGCGCTCACGGCCGCTACTGCTGCGGCGCTGGCAGCGACATCGATCCAGGCGGCAACTCCGGAGGATGAGGTTTTGATTCTGGGGCGTCGCGCGTTCGCGAATCGAGTTCTCGCCCGGCTGCGTGCCGAGGGTTCGGTTGAGGCGGTTGAGCGTGCCCTGAAGGCGATTCCTGGAGCGCGGATCCTGCGGGTTTCCGGGCTCGTTTCCGGCCTGGTTGAAATTGATCCCGGCCTGACGATCGGAGGCATCCGCCCCCAGTCCGTGCCAGCCCCCTTGGGGAGCCAGTTGGCGGCTCGGATCGATGTGCTTCGGGCGACGGGGTTGTTCGACTATGTGGAGCCGGATTCCATCTCCACCCTGCTGGGGCAACCCACGGACAACTGGCAGTCCACGGACCTTTGGGGATTGAGGAACTTGGGAACCAACGGGCTGGCTGGGGTGGATATCGATGCCGTTCGCGCTTGGAACTTCGTCAGCGGGAAACCGGAGGTGGTGGTGGCGGTGCTGGATTCCGGCATACGGACGACACATCGCGAGCTGGCGCCGAATCTATGGGTGAATTCGGGAGAGATCCCCGGCAATGGCATCGATGATGATGGCGACGGGTTTGTCGATGACGTGAACGGAGTCAATCTGGTCAAGCCGGACGCCGGCTTGATCGACGACAACGGCCACGGCACGCACGTCGCCGGCACGATCGCGGCTTCAGGAACCAACGGCGAAGGCCTGGTGGGTGTCGCCTGGGGATGTCGGATCATGGGGATCAAGGCTGCGGACGAAAAAGGTCGTTTTGCCACGGCCAGGATCATCCAGGGGCTGGAGTATGCGGTCCGGCATGGAGCACGGATCGTGAATGCGAGCTTTGCTGGAACCAGTTTTTCGCAGGCGGAATACGACGCGTTTGCCGCCGCGAACGCCGCAGGGGTGCTCGTGATTTGCGCGGCGGGAAACGAAGGGCAGAACAACGATACGATTCCTCATTTTCCAGCGAGCTACCGGCTTCCGAATCTGATTTCTGTGGCGGCGGTGAATCGCTATGGCGGGTTGGCCGAGTTTTCAAACTACGGTGTCACCTCCGTGGATCTTGCGGCACCCGGAGTGGGGATCGTGTCCTGCGGCAATGCCTCGGATGAGGCCCTGAGAACGCTCGATGGAACCAGCATGGCTGCTCCCCACGTCTCCGGTGTGGCCGCCCTCCTGCTTTCAGTCACTCCACGTACGTCGGTGCCGGAGCTCCGACAGCGACTCATCCACTCCTCGGTGCCTCTTCCATCGCTGACCGGAAAGGTGGGCAGTGGTGGAGTCGTCAACGCCTTCCGTGCCTTGATCCTGTCGCAGGATGGCATCCCGAGCTTTGAGCTTCGTCCCCTGAACAGCGCAGCACTCGTTCAAGGATTGACCAATACCGTAGAGATCACGGCGACGGATTTTCATCCGCTGGCGGGTGGAAGCTTGGCCGTTTCAGGGGTTGGACCGTCCGAGGTTCTGTTTCGGGATGACGGCGTTCTGCCGGACCGTGTGTCGGGCGACGGAGTTTTCACTGGGTTTGCGTTTACCACGAATTCCGGGCCGACGCTTTTGTCGTTATCGACGACCAACCGAGGCCGGGTTTATCAGGCCGAGCGGGTGGTCGATCTCCGAAAGAAGGCAGCGAATGATCGCTTTCAGCAGGCGATTCGACTCGGGGCGAGCGAAGTGGATCTCACGGGCTCCAACGACGGCGCATCCATGGAATCGGGCGAGCCCAGTTTGGGGTCTCCCTTGGATGGTTCATCTGTCTGGTACGATCTGATTCCCGCAGGCAAGGCGGCCACCAACATCCTCAGTGTCGTTTCATCCGAGTTTGCGCCGATCGTCACGGTGTACTCGGGGACATCGATGAACGCACTCAAGCAGGTTTCGATCCCGGTGTTTGAAAACGTCGCATCCTTTGTCGCGGAACCATCGACGCGCTATTTTGTTCGGGTGGCTTCCAAGGGGGGAATGCAAGGGGCGTTCCGGTTGTCCCTGCGCAATCTCTACAGCCAGCCGAACGATTCACGTCTCGGGGCCACCGCGGTGGGTGGGCCATCGCTGCGAATCACCGCGAACAATGCAGCTGCCAGCCGGGAGGTGGGCGAGCCGGTCCACGCGGGCAACAAGGGAGGAAAATCTCTGTGGTGGAAGTATCTCCCTCCCGAGAGTGGCAATCTCACCGTGGATACCCGCGGGAGTGATTTCGACACGCTTCTCGCCGCCTACGATGCGAACTACACGAGCATCGCCGAGAATGACGACGAGGTTGGCGTTTTGGGGATTCCCATGATGACCAGCCGAGTCGCCTTCCGTGCTGAAGCAGGAGTACCGGTTTGGGTGGTGGTGGATGGCTGGACGGATGGGGTCAATCCGGCGGCGACGGGCAATATCGTCCTGAACTTTCGTCTCAAACCGGATACCAACGACAGTTACAACGGGGCCACGGAATTGTTTGCGGGTGCTGCCCCCATTTCGGATTCGAACGTGGGGGCGACAGCACAAGGCGGTGAACTCAAGCACAACGGGAGCACGACGCCCAAATCGCGCTGGTACCGATGGACTGCTCCGGTCGGAGGTCGGGCGACGGTCCGCCTGGCACCCATTACCGTGAGGTTCAACGGCGTATTGGCGGTCTATAACGGGCCGGAATCCCTGAGTTCGAGCGACGATTGGAACAAGCTCGTGCTCGTGAATAGCGCTTCCGATACCAACAGCGTTGGGACGTCGACCGTCTTCGATGCGTTTGCAGGGAAGACCTATCATTTCGTTGTCGATGGATTTGCGGAAGGGATTCTATTCCCGCAAACCGATGCCGGGAGCTATTCGATTGGAGTCAGCACCACGGGGTCGGTCGGCAACCTGTTTTCGACGGATGTCGATTCCGGGGCCCGGGAAACCCATGTGATCGGCGACAGTGCCGTGAGGTATTTCAACAAGGGAAACCAAATTGGTGGAGCAAACTCCCTGGCGTTTGCCGGGAGCTCCGCGATCAATGGAAAGGCGGCCTGGTACTTCAATGGCCCGGTCGGACTGAAGACGGGCACGACCGAGATTTCGTTTCGTTTTCTCCACCGCGGAGGGGATGCGAAGGGGGACGGATGGGCGCTGGGATTCTTTGTGTTTCCAGATGTCAGCGATCCCACGGTGCAGGGCAGCGGCAGTCAATTTGTTGCGATGGCTTTTGATTGCCGGGGAACTGGAAGCGGGTACTACAGCGCGCTCGGGAGTGAAGTCTCGCAGGGAACGTTCGGGGTTTCCGGCAATCAGATCCACAGCTTCAAGTGCACCATCGACGCCTCGCGGCAAACGGCGACCTTCGCGCTCGATGGTCAAACCCCCGAGTCGGTTGCCATGGATCTCCCCAACGGAACTGGAATCGGTCTGGGGCCGGCGGTGATCTTCGTTGGCGGTTCCGCCAATCAGAGTGCGACGTTGGCCATTGATGATCTCACGATTAAGACCTTTCCCCGGCATCTCGTGCCGCAATTGCATGCCTCGGAGCTGGCTTCGGGAATTCAGCTGATAGCGGTTGGAGAGCCCGGGGAGTCCCTCGTTTTGGAGGGTTCGCAGGACTTTGGCACATGGACCAAGCAGCTGCAGACTTCGGTTGCCACGAATGGGACGTTGGTGATTCCGAATCTGGTGCCGCGTCAGCCCCTGCAGTTCTTCCGGCTGAAAACGCTGTGAACCGAGGGGGGAATTAAAAATTAAAAAGGAAAAATTAAAAATTGGGGAAGAGGGCGGAGCCGCGTGAACGCGGGAAAACGGAAGAGGAAGTCCAATGTCCTAAGTCCAAAGTCGATGCGGGCTCTTCAATCCGTGTGGATCCGTGAAATCCGTGTCTGCTTTTTGGCTCGGGTGAGTTCTGTCACCCCTACGGGGTTGGGGCGTTGTTTGTGGGAAGGACCCAGGGCGGTGCCCTGGGCTATAAGCTTTCGCCCCCGCTGGGGGCTTCCTTGCCGCTCCTGCTTTCATGCTTTCCAGATTCAATTTCCTCAATCCGTGGGGATCCGTGAAATCCGTGTCTCGTTCTGTCTTCGGTCAGATGAATTCCATCGGCGGGAAGGAGCGGCCCAAGATTGGTGCGCTTTCGGTCTTCAACCAGCGTTCGAGCAGGGTGGCGTACACGGAACGGAAATCGGTGTGGAAGGCGATGTCGCCGTTGATCAGGTCGCCGGGGGCGAGCGAGGGGTGACGGCCCACCACGCCTGGTTTGACGCGTCCCCCGCAGAGGAACAGCGGGGCCGCCGCACCGTGGTCCGTGCCGCCGCTGGCGTTCTCCGAGACGCGGCGGCCGAATTCGCTGAAGGTCAGCACCACCACCCGGTCGAGCTGCCCCAGCGCCTTGAGGTCGGCCAGAAACGCCTTCATGGATTCACCGAGCTCGGTGAGCAGTCGCGGATGCGTCCCGGCCTGGCCCTGGTGGGTGTCGAAGCCTCCCTGGCTGACGTAGTACACCCGCGTGTTCAATCCCCCCGCGATCAGCCGCGAGACGAGTTTCAGATCGTTGGCGAGTTTCCCCGCCGGATACTCGGCGAGGTTTTTCACTCGTGCTGAAACCGATCGGATTTGTTCCGAGCTCGATCGGGCGTCGTGCGCCGTGCGTTCGAGAAAATCGAGGACGTTGCCCGATTCGACGCGTCCGCCGGAGAGTTGTTCCACGCTGCCGCCCGTGCCCGAAGGGTTCCCGATTCCCGCGGGGCCTTCGCTGACCCCGGGTTTGCGACCCGGCTTGCCCTTTCCGGACGACATCATGGCCATGGAGTCTGACTCCTCCAGTTCGTCGGCCGCGGCGTGATAGGCATCGGGATTTTCGAGGGCAATGCCGGTCGGGTGTTGCGCGCTGAAGGCCAGCGGGGATTGGCGGCCGATGGCGATTCCCACCGTGGGATCCGCACCGGCGCAGGCGTGGTCGAAGTAGCGTCCGATCCATCCGCGATTGGAAAAACGGTCGCTGTCCGAGGCGGTCATCCAGATGTCGGTGCTGCGAAAATGCGAACGGTTCGGGTTCGGGTACCCCACGCCCTGCAGCACCGCGAGTTGCCCGGCGTCGTAGAGCGATTTGAATCCGGTCAGGGCGGGATGCAGTCCGAGTTCATCGGAAAGCTTGAGCACCTTGTCGGAGTCCAGCCCCAGCTTCGGACGCGCCTTGCGGTAGTGGTCATTGGCAAACGGCACCACCGTGTTCAATCCATCGTTCCCTCCGGCGAGCTGCAGGACGACCAGAATTGGGGCATCGTGTCCGGCGGTGGCTTGCACGGCGCGTCCCTCGGTGTCCGCCTGGAGCTGCTGAAGAGTGGCGGCGAGAAAGGACGGCAGCGTGGCGCTCAGGACACCGCCCGCGGTGGTGGTCTGGAGGAATCGGCGACGGGACTGCTGGGAGTTCATGACGCGAAAAAAAGAAAGGGGTTCAGGCGAGCTGGTATTCGGCGGTGCAAAGGGCGAGGCGCAGCAGTTCCAACAGCGATGCGGTGTCGCGCAGATCGTCGGACTTGAGATGGGACTTCAACGCGGCGCGGTCGCGCGGGTTGAACGGGGAGTTCAGCAGGCGTCGCTCTGCGGCGTTGAGGAGAGTGTCGGCCGATTGAAACTCGGACTCCGCGAACAGGCGCTGGGGATTCACCGGGGTGGTGGAAGTGCGGCGCTGCATTCGTGCGGCACGAGCCTGGGGCTGGGTCTTGGCCGCGGCCTTGGCATTGCCGTTTCGCGCGAGGACGGGCAGGGGGTTCTCCCCGGTGGTCAGGAAGAGGGCGAGATTGTGTCGCGTGAGCAGCGTGTTGGTGTTGATCCACGCCACGCCGCCTTCCCAGCCCTTCACGTTGGGCGGGTTGAACAACTCCTGCCCGAGCATGCGCAGGACGGTGAAGGTCGCCGGCGCGGGCGGGAGTTCGCGCTCGAGTTGTCGACAGGCCATGACCAGCAATTGCACCGGACTCTTGATTTGGTGACGGACCACGTCGGGAGCGTGAAAAGCTTCGGAGAGAAACAGCGTTCGCAGGAACGGAGTGAACGCGCGTCCGCAGCGCTCGAATTCCGCGGCGAGTTCGGATGCAAGTTCCGGGGAGGGCTCGGTGCCTGCGAAGAATTTCCAGAGCCGTGCGGTGATGAACATCGAAGCTTGGGGACGCGCGACGATGAGGCGCAGAACATCGTCCACGCCGTGTCTGCCCGTATCGCCGAACAGGGTGGTGGGACTGTTGTCGTGAAGCCGGGCACGATACACGGGCTCCTGTTTGAGACGGTCGAGGGTGAGTCCGGTCAGGGCCCGGGCTGCGGCCAGGACATCGGACTCGGAGTAATTCCCCTCGCCGAGGGTGAACAGCTCCATGAGTTCGCGGGCGAAGTTCTCGTTCGGATGCTCGGGCTTGCTCTGGGCCTGATCGAGCCAGATGAGCATGGCCGGATCCCGGGTGACTTCGCCGAGGAGCGTGGTCCAGTCGCCACCGCCGAGGCGTCGGAAGAGATCGTTCTGACGCCACATCAGGTAGGCATCGCGCACCTTTTGAAACGAGGTGGCGAAGTGGCCGTGCCAGAACAGGGTGAGTTTCTCCCGATGCGCGTGGGCCGGGTTTCCCTGCGTCATGCGTCGGATCCACCACGACTGCAGTTCGAGGATTTGGGCGCGTTCCAGTTTTTGACGCGCCTTGGTGAGTTCGCGTCGGACCTCGGGAGTGGCCTCGCGGAATTCCTTGAGCTTCTGCGGTCGGTCGGGATCTGGCCGCGCCCAATCGGGCGGGGGCAGGGGATCGGGGTCTTCCTTCGGCGGGGGCGTGAGAATGCGGTCGACCGCCTCCGATGCGCTGAGCCGTGCAAGGGAATCAATCTCGGCGGGGGTTCCCCCAAACCCGGCGCGGTTGAGCAAATGCGCAGCGGCGGAGAATCCCCATCGGGAAGAGGAAATCGGAGCGAGCATACGGACTCTCAGACGCGCGACGCGCGATCAAGTTTCGTCAAAAATGGTACAACGGGGGAGCGGAGTCGGAAGGATTGAATTTGGAACTCAGGAAAACAGGAAAGGAACTGCGGAGGAGCGGAGCCAAGGCGAAATTAAAAAGGAAAAATTCAAAATTTGGGGCGGCGCAGGCTTTTGGTGGGCAACCCCAATTGAGGGTCGGGAAACTTCGAAGGGTTGGGTGATCCGCCTACTCCCGGCGGCGGCTACGAAGACAGGCGCGGCCAAGGCAAAAGTCTCCAATCCGTGGGAATCGGTGAAATCCGTGTCTCCCTCCTGCTTTCCTGCTTTCCAGATTTTTACCCGGCTGTTTTTCCGGGGCCGGGGCGTTGGGCGGTGTAGATGCCCGAGGGGCCGCTGAAGGCATAGGCGAGGAAACATGCGACGGCGAAGGCGACCGAATGGTGCGCACCGAAGAGCTCGAGTCCCATCACCGTGCAGGCGAGCGGGGTGTTGGTCGCTCCCGCAAACACAGCGAGAAAACCGAGCGCCGCAAAGAGGTCCACCGGGGCACCCATCAGAATCCCAAGCGTGTTGCCCAGCGCGGCACCGATGAAGAACAACGGGGTGACTTCGCCTCCCTTGAATCCGCTGCTCACCGTGACCGCCGTGAACACCAACTTCCAAGCCCAGCTCCACGAGGTGACGCCGCCGCCATGGAATGCGTTTACGATCGAGATGGAATCGGCCGACGGCCCCTTCACGCCGAGGCCGAGGTAGTCGCGCGTGCCCACCATCCAGACCATCGCAATCACCACGGCACCGCCGGCCACGGGACGCAGCGGAGCGTAGGGAATCCAGCGCTTCCAAAACTCCTGCAACGCGTGCGCGAGCCCGGCGAAGCCGCGTCCTGCCAGGCCAAAACCAATGCCGGCGAGGGCCACCTTCAAAATGAGAAGCGTGTCCCAGGCAGCGAGACCGTGGACGTTGGCGCCTGATCCAATTTGATACGCCGTGTGGTGAATGCCCCAGGCGGAACACGTGGCATCGCCCACCACGGACGCGATCAGCACCGGGACCAGGGCGGTGTGATCGATGCGGCCCACCACCAGGACCTCCAGGGCAAAGATCGCGCCGGTGAGGGGTGTACCAAAAACGGAACCAAACCCGGCCGCCACGCCGCAGAGCAGGAGCATCCGGTGGGTGGCGGGCGGGACCTTGAACAAACGACCGAGCGTGCTCGCGAGGCTGCCGCCCATTTGAACGGCGGTGCCTTCGCGTCCTGCCGATCCGCCAAAGAGGTGAGTGACCAGTGTTCCAAGCAGGACCATCGGGGCCATGCGACGCGGGACGCCTCCGCCCGGGGTGTGGATTTGATCCAGGATCAGGTTGTTCCCCGCGGCGGCATCGCGGCCGATCCAGTGGTACAGCAGCCCCACGGCGAGACCGCCGACCGGCAGGAGGTACAGAAGCCAGGGGTGGCTCCATTGGGTCTCGGTCACGCGATCCAGCAGCCAGAGAAACAGGGCTGATGCGGAACCAGAGAGAACGCCCACGGGCGCGGCCCAGAGCGTCCAGTGCAGCAGATGCCGCAGGACCTCGAGGAATTCCCGACCGTTGAACACGCGTTTCATGGGGCGATGGCAATCGCCGCATGCAGCGATTGACGGCCGAGTTCATGGAATCGGCCCGGGGTGGGCAAGCCTCAATCCCGATTCAACCGCAGGGATTTTTCTTCAACGCGCGCGGGCCTCGGTGTTTGCTGGCGCGCATGACGCCCCGTTCCACTCTTCAGGCGACCGTTGTCGCCGGGTCTCTTGCCGCCCTTTCCATGACTTCTTCCACCGCCCTCGCCGAAACTTATCTGGCCTACGTCGGTACCTACACGGGGCCGAACAGCGCGGGCATTCATGCGTGGCGGTTCGACAGCAGCACCGGGGTGGCGACGCCGATCGGGCTCGTGGCCAAGACCAGCAATCCGACCTTCCTCGCGATCCATCCCGACGGAAAGCATCTCTACGCCGCCAATGAAACCGACACCTGGCAGGGCAAGCCGGGCGGATACGTGACGGCGTATCGGATCGACAAGGCCACCGGGAAACTCGTGGAACTCGGCCAGCAATCAACGGTCGGCGGCGGACCCTGCCATTTGAATGTCGATGCCACCGGCAAGGCGCTGGTGGCCGTAAATTACGGGGGCGGCAGCGTGGTGTCCTTTCCGATTCATGCGGACGGCTCGATCGGCGAGCACGTGAGTTTCATCCAGCATCGCGGGTCCAGTGTGGACCAGGCGCGACAGAAGGAGCCGCATGCGCACTCGGTGAATCTGTCGCCGGACAATCATTACGCGCTCGTTTGTGACCTCGGCATGGACCAGGTGCTGTCGTATGCGCTCCAGCCCTCCACGGCGAAGTTGACGGAGCATCCGGCATCGAGTGTCCGTCTGCCGCCGGGCAGCGGTCCGCGGCATCTGGCGTTCAGCACGGATCATCAGTTTGCGTTCGTAAACGGCGAAATGCTGAGCACGGTGAGTTCTTTCCGGTTTACCAAGGCGCATGCGGAGCTGACGCGCATCGGCACGGTTTCCACGTTGCCGCCCGACCTCGCGCCGGAGAAGGCGCGGGCGAATTCGACCGCCGAAGTTCGGGTGCATCCGAACGGCAAGTTCGTGTACGTGTCGAATCGTGGACATGACTCCATCGCCGTGTTTCGTCACGACGGCCACGGCGGTTTGACCCGGCTGTCCAACGTGTCCACCGGTGGACGTACGCCGCGGAATTTCAATTTTGATCCCTCGGGCAAGTACCTCTGGGCGGAGAACCAGGGCTCGGACTCGATCCTGATTTTCTCAGTCGATGCGAAATCGGGCGACCTCAAGCCCACCGGTCAGACGCTGAAGGTGGGTCAGCCGGTTTGCGTGCGGTTTGTGAAGGACCACTGATTGGGAGACGAGGCCCGGAGCGGAATTAGAAATTGAAAATTGGGAGCAGAGGGGCGCGCCGGGATTATTCCCAATCCGTGTCTCCCTCCAGCGTTCCAGATTCAATCTCTTCCGCGATCAGCCGCGGGGTTCGGGGACGGCGTTGAGAGCGCGTTTCAAATGCGGGACGAGGCGTTTGGTGAACTCTTCGGAATCGGGCCCTGAGAGGTGGGACCACTCGGGGCAGTCGAAGATCAATTCGGGGTGATCCGAGTAGTAGATGTTCGGGGCCCCGGTTTCCTTCATGAGACGGGTCCACGGTCCGGCGCGGGGGGTGAGTTTTTCCTCCAGGTCCCTGAGCTCGCCGCTGACCGGGAATCGAACGAACACCACGCGCCCGCCTCGCGCCCGGATTCGATTCACCGCAGCCACCGTGTCGCCAAAGCGGGCTTCGACCTGTTTGCCAATGCCTTCCAGCACTTCCTTCGGGGTGTAGTCTGGAAACTTTGGCGGCGTGAAGAGCGGAATCCAGCCGGTCTTGACCCGGTCCTGGAGCGGTCCCGGTCGGGCGCACTGATCCGCCATCCGGGTGCGGCGTTCTCGGTCGATGGTCTGGAAGTAGGGAGGAAGTTCCGGAGGCAGATACGAATTCGCACGGTTGGGAACCGGGATCTTGCGTGCCAATTCCGGGAGCACGAGGTCCTCCTGCTTCATGAAGGCGAGCTTCTCCTCCAGAAGCATTCCAAGATGATGCCCGGCGCGTTGGGAAAGGTTTCGGGTTTGATACCGCTTCAAGGCTTTGACGCCGTTCTGGTATGGCGGGGCTGCGGGCGGAACAAACCAGATTGCCGGGATGAGCCCGAGAATCACGGTGCCGCGGAAGGATTCGTCGCGCGATAGCTCGTCGAGAATCGGATACGCGCATGTGCCGGCGAGAGACAGTTGGACGGGGCGCTTACCGAGCCCTTGTTCCAGGGCGTTGAGATCGAGATCGAACAACGGACGTGAATCGCCGAGGAGGACGATCGAATCAGGTTTCACGGCTTCGCGGCGGTCGGCCCACAGGTCCGAGGTGTCGTTCAAGCCGGGCGCATAGCCCCAGGTGCGTGCCCGAATCTCCCAGGCGACCAGACCGATGACGGCCAGTGCGAGGGTCAGGAGAAGCAGGGTATTCCACGGCCGGGACGGGATCGGCCGTTGGAACTCAGAATTGGAAGTAGATGAATGCATTTCCACTGCCTTGGGTGAGAAGAATGGCGCCGAGCATGAGCGTCCACACTAGGGCGAGGCCCCAGGACGGTGTGGCGGTGAGTGCTGTTTCCAGCGAGGAGTGTCGAAGCTTCCAATGCGCTCCCCAGAGCGCGACCGTGATCAGAATTACGAGGAGGATTTCGCGTCCGGAGAGGATCGCCTGTCCCACCGGAATCTGCCCGGCCATGGCACCGAGGAGCATTCCGGCGGATTGGAAATTCGGAGCGCGGAAAAAGACCCAAGCGAGGCAGACGAAGAAATAGGTGATTCCGCACAACAGGATCTCCACGGGAACGAGCTCCTTCCATGCGGCCCCCTTGGTGGCGGATCGGAGAAAGTGCTCCGCCACGAGGAAGACGCCGTGCAGGAGGCCCCACACGACAAAGGTCCATGCCGCCCCGTGCCAGAGTCCGCCGATGAACATCACCAGAATCAGATTCAGGGCCGCGCGTGCGGCTCCCACGCGGTTTCCACCCAGCGGGATGTAGAGGTAGTCCCGCAGGAAGGTGGACAGGGAGATGTGCCAGCGTTTCCAAAAATCCGAGAAGCCGACCGAGGCGAACGGAAACAGGAAATTGTCCTTGAGGTGAAACCCGAGGCAGAGCGCGGCTCCGATGGCGCAGGTGGAGTAGCCGGAGAAATCAAAAAAGATCTGGCCCGAAAATGCCACGACGCCGATCCAGGCATCGAGGGTCAACACCGGGGCCGGATGTCCGAACACGCTGTCGGAGACCGGGGCGAGAAAGGTGTCGGCGAGCACCACCTTTTGAAACAGGCCGAGGGTCATCAGGAAGAGTCCCCACTGAAACTGATTCCTCCGAAGAACGGGCGGCTGATTGCACTGGGGCAGGAAATCGGCCGCACGGACGATCGGGCCCGCCACGAGCTGTGGGAAGAAGGAGACCGCGAGCATGAAGTCGCGGAGGGATTTGGTGGGCTCGCAGGTGCGGCGATAGACGTCGAGCGTGTAGGAAAGCGAATGGAAGGTGTAGAAGGAGATGCCGATCGGGAGAAACAGATCGAGATGCGGCGGCTGATACGTGATCCCGGCGCGTGCGAGGAGCCATTGGAAGTTCTCCAGGAGGAAATTCCCGTACTTGAAGAACCCGAGCATGCTCAGATTTACCAGTACGCTCAGCGTCACCCAAATCCGGCGTGGAACCGGAGCGGACACGCGTGCGATCTGGGCTCCGAGGGCGAAATCCATCGCCGTGGTGGCGAACAAGAGCAGCGCGAATGGCGGATTCCAGGCGCCGTAGAACACGTAACTCGCGGCCAGCAGGAGATTCTTCCGCGCGTTCCAAGAACGGATCGCCCAGTACAACCCCGTGACCAGGGTGAAGAAGACGACGAACGTCAGTGAGTTGAAAAGCATCGGGTGAGAGTGCGGCGATCGAGCGATCCACGGTGGAGTTCGGAGGCGGCCCGTATTGGGGTATCATTCCTGATGCAATCGTGCTGGGTCCAGTCAGGAAAACCCCACGTCGTCGCGGGCGGATCCCGTTCACAACCCCGTGCCAAGGCTTGCGATGGGACGGGCGAAGCACAGGATGCCGTGCGTTCCGTGAAGCCTCATCTCATCCATTCGATCTTTCATCCCACGGATTTCTCCGCGGGCGACGTCCCGGCCTTGAACCATGCGGTTCGCATCGCACTGGCGGAGCATTGCCGTCTGGAGGTGATGCACGTGGTGGTTCCCGGGCTGGAAGAGGACCAGGGCGATGGTTTCCCGGGCATTCGCGAGCTCGTGCAACGCTGGGAAGCCCACGCCGCGACCGCAACCGCCCCCGGGCGCGGAATGAAGGCGGTGAAGTCGATCAAGGTGGGACGTCATCCGGTGGAAGAACTGGCGGCGCATGTGGAACGGGATGCCCCAGATTTGGTCGTACTCGCCACGCACCAGCGTCACTCGTGGCTTTTGCCGCCGCCGATGGCCTCGAAGGCGGCGGGGATTGCCCGCTCCAGTCCGAACCTGACCTTGTTCGTTCCGCGAAGCACCGAGGGGTTCGTTGAACCCGTGAGCGGGGCGATTCGCATCCGGCGCGTTTTGGTGCCCGTGGCCTCGGAGATTCCGGCGCAGGTGGCGATCGATTCCGTGGCCGCGATGGTGCGGTCGCTGGGATGCGACGCGGTTCACTGGGTGGGGCTCACCGTGGGCTCCCAGGCCGAAGCCAATCCCGCGGTGCTGCCGTCGGGCGAGGGATGGACCGCGGAGTGGATCCGGCGTTCGGGTTCGGTGGAGTCGGCGATTGTCGGCGCTGCGAACGAACTGGCGGTGGATCTGGTGGTGATGACCACGCGCGGCGGAACGGGATTTCTCGGATCGCTTCGCGCCACCACGGTGGAGCGGGTGTTGGAAACGTGCCCGTGTCCCCTGTTGTCGGTGAATCAATCCACCCTGGCTGCCGGTTGAATCCAATGGGTGAAGACCCGTCATCGAATCGCACCGGAACCTGGTTTGTCGTAGGACAGTTCGTCCTTCTGGCCGCTGTGGGATTGGCCGGGCCGCTGGGGCGTGGGGTGGCGTCGCCGATTCCGCTTCGAGGCGTCGCGCTCGGACTGGGGGTGGCCGCGGCGTGGTTTGGATTGGCTGGCGTGTGGGATCTTGGAAAGCACCTCACGCCGATGCCGCTTCCCAAGGCGGATTCGGAATTGGTCACGCAGGGAATCTACGCACGAGTGAGGCATCCCCTGTACGCCAGCATGATGGCGCTGTCGGTGGGATGGTCGCTCTGGTGGAGCAGTCTTGCATCGATCGGTGCGTCGATTGTTCTCATCGGGCTGCTCCACGCGAAGGCCCGTTTTGAGGAGGGCTGGTTGCTCCGCAGGTTTCCCGGGTATGGAGACTACATGCGTCGTGTTCCGCGTTATCTGCCTTGGGGACGGAGTTGACGGTCCGCCGGACTTTTGTTCCAACTCGGGGCAAGATGATGACGGCAAAGCATTGGATATCGACGGCAACTGCAACGGCTCTGCTCCTCGCGGCGGGTTGCGCGAGCTCGGAGCATGAACCTTCCCAGGCGCCCGGGGGCGTGGTGGCGGGCGGTTATTCCGAAGCCCCGGTGAATAGCGCCGAGGTGAGGACGGCGGCGCTGTACGCGGTGCAGGCGCAGGGGCAGGCGAACGGCGGAGGAGGATCAAAACTGGAACTCCTCGCCGTGGAGTCGGCCGCCCAGCAGGTGGTGTCGGGCATCAATTACCGGCTCCAGTTGAAGGTGTCGCAAAACGGGAAAACCCGGACCGCCGAGGCCGTCGTCTGGTGGCAATCGTGGCGCAAACCCGATCCGTATCAGCTGACTTCGTGGACTTGGAAGTAATCCAAATCGGCGGTTGAGCAACGCCGGGAGAGTTTGCCTACCGGATCCCCGAGGGGAGTCGGGGCGATGCAATGAGGCGCTCGAATTCCTTCCAGCGCCGCGTGGGGTCGGTGCCGGCGCGTTTCTCAATGTACGCACGGACAAGATCCTCGCCGACTGAGTAGTTCACCACGTAGCTGCGGTAGTGCTGGGTGAAGCGGACCGAGGCGATGGCTTCGACCGGGGCTTTACCCAGTTTGATCAACAGGGCCTGGGCCTGCGCGGTGGTGATCTTGCCGTCGATTAAACGCCGGGAGATTTCATTCTCGGCCCGGCGACTTTTCTTCAGCGCGCGAGTGATGCGGTCCAGGGCGTCGGCCTTGGAGGGATCAATTCCGGCGAGCGGGTAAAGGACTTCGCGCTCAAACTTCGCCTTGTCCGCCGGAGGGAATACGACATCGATGGCATAGTTCCCGGAACCTTCGGCAATGAGGGAAAGCGGCGAATAAAGCGGGTACACGGAGAACTCGATCCAGCCGCGTCCGCGCTGCAGTCGATCCTCGAGCAGTAGGTTGGCCACGTGGTGTCCCGGGTAGCCTTCGTGGCAGGCGAGGTCGAGGATGCGGCTGATGTACACCGGCTTGGTGGTTTCCACCTGGATCAGGCTTTGGAAATCGCCCTTGAACCAGTTGTACGCACTCCACGGATTGCCGGAGACGAGTTCAAAGGTGAAGCCCTCGGAGTCGGGCAGGGCGATGTGTTCTCGGGTGCGACGGCGCGCTTCCGCGATGGCGGCTTTCATGACCGCGGGAAGCCGTTCGACCGATACCACGTACTCCTGCCGGAAGGCCGACAGACGTGCCGACAAGGATCCAGCGCCGGGAAGGGCGTGTTCCAATTCTGATGCAATGACGTCGATCTCCGCATCGCTGACCTGCGGAGCGACGGCGCCGTAGAGCAGGCGTGATTCGGTGTCGAACGGCACCTGGCGTCCGTCGAGCAGGTCGAGCCTCACTTCCATGGAGGCGAGCTGCTGATCGAGAAACGCGTGGCGAAGTCGGAGCATTTCCTCCGCACCGGCGATGCGGATGCGGGCCAGCGCGGCGCGGGCTGCGCGTTCGCGTTTGCGGATTTCATCGAGCGGGAGCTTCTCGGCCGCCACGGCAGTCTTCCATTCGGCGGGTCCGTGGTAGGCGTCCACATAGCCGCTGTCGTGAACGCCGAGGGCGAGCACGAGTTTCACGTACTGCTCGGCAATGGGATTCATGGCCGTCTCGGCCTTGGATGCTGGCTTCGACGCGGCTTTGCCCGGCGCGGGGGCGGCGGCCTGGGCGATGGGAAGGAGCATCAGGAATCCGGCGAGAATCCCCCGGCACGACTGCGTGATCGTCATGCGCGGGAATCTCGCAGGGACCTGGGACGGACTCAATCGACGAGTCTCAATCGGGGTAATATCGGGCTTCGTCCCCGGGATGAACCGCGGAATCGATTGGGAAACTGGTGACGCGACGGAATCGTTCCCCGGGTCGCGGGTCCCAATTGCGCCACGACGACGGATCGGTGTCGGCGGGATGCGAGTGGACGCTCTCACCGTTTCCGTTCACCGCGGTCACCACGTATTCGATCGGCTCGTTTCGGGAACCCGCTGGGGTTTGTCCCGGGATTGGATCGCATCGATGGATGCCGGAATGGAGATCGACGTGCAGTCGATCGAGTCCGTTGTGAACGAGTTGAAAGGGATCGGTGTGTTTTTGTCTGCGGTAGAGCCGGTATTCGGAGGCTCCGAGGATTTCGCCCCAGGTGATGGTGGCCGCGCCTTCCGCAAGGGCCACACGTAATCCATCGGGAGGCGCGGGCGGGCGGGTGCTGGCGTAGATCGGGTATTCGTCGCCCGGGGGACTCGAGTGCTGTTCGTTCAACGCCACGGCGCGGACGTGGACCTTCTCTCCGTCCTTGAGATCGCGGACAATCAACGCATCGGCCGACTGCGGACTCTGCGCGATCCAGGTGCTTCCATTGTCCCGGCTCAATTCGAGCCGGTAGCGCGTGGCCGATGCGACCGGAGCGACGACGACGCGGGCCGATCCTGCGGCGTCTTCGGTGCGGAGAATCCGGGGCGCGATCGGAACGGGGAGCGAATCGGTCCATTCCCATCGATGGGTTCCTGCGGGAATGGCGTAGCGGATTCCGCCCGCCTCGCTGCGGCCGGACACGACTGCTCCATTCAGGTAAAAGGCCAGTCGATCGGACTGACGGCGGGTGCGGATCAGCAGACTCGATGCGGAGGGGGCGTAGAGGATTCCCGACGGCGCGTGTCCCTCGCGAATTGTGCCGCCGATGCCCAGATTTGGGTCATCGGTGGAGAACTCGATGCCTGGAACTCCGATCCGGCGTCCGTGAAAGAGGGAGAACTCGATGGCATCGGCCGTGGTGCGGATGAGTCCCGCAGTGCCTTCGAACACGAGGCCGCCTTCGGAGAAAACCACCGGCTCGGGATTTCGGAACACCAGGTCCTGAATGCCGGGCAGCGTGACGCGGCATCCGAACGGAGCAGCCTCCGCGCGGACGTCCTTGCGATGGCTGACCACGGCGAGGGAATCACCCAGTCCATCGAACCACACTCCGGTGGAGGAGGCGGAGCTGATGTCGGTGCGTTGAGTTTCGCGATGACCCGAGGCGCCGCGGAGCAGTTGGATTTGGGGAAGTTCATCGCCCTTGCGGACCGACCAGGTCAACCGGTGGGTCAGAGCCTGATGCGCGACGGCATCGTAGAGGACGAAGTACTCGCGGCCCGCCAACAGCACGCTTCGACTCACGTATTCCGGGGTGGAGTACGCGGTGGGCCCCTCGCGGGGAACAATCTCCGCATACTGCCCGGTGCCGAGATCGTACAGCGGACGCGACAGCACGTTCATGCCGATCGAGCGGAACTGGCCGTTCTTGTAGACACCAAACGTGGTGCAGAACTCGGTGTCCTGATCGTCGCGATCCCCGACATCCTCGGGGCCGGTGTAGCTGAAGGAGCGTCCCCCGGCGTAGAAATACAGGATGCCGCAGCCACCCTCGCCGGAGCGTCCCCAGCGGTAGTTCGGGCCTTCGTCGATTTGCTGAAGGTGGATGGACAGTTCATCGCGAGTGTCCACGCCGGCGCGGAGCACCACGCCGTACCCGGTGAACTTGGCGGTGCGCAGGTGCGGATTGGTGCCGCGGTTGTCGGGACGCTGATACATCGGATCCGGTGGCCCCTTGCGTCCCGGGGCTTCCTCGGAATCGGGATCGGTCGGACGCGCGGCCCACAGGGCGTGCTCGGCGGCGAGCGGTGCGTAGCGCTGCAAACAGGTGCCGAAGTACCACAGAGCACGGGGCGGGAACCGCTGTTCGGAGTGGGCACCCTGAGGCGGGTGCACGCGCCGGGGCCCGCTCCCGGGAGCCACCACACCCCATTCGCGTCCGTAGTCCACCGCCATCAGATTCTCAAATCCGGCCCGCGATTCGCCATCGAACGGAGCGGAGAGAGCGTTCACCAGCCAGTCGGCCATCTCGGCCAGTTGCGGCGAAAGGAAGCGTTCGCGTCCGTCGAACTGGCGGAGCAGATACTCGGTGCGCATGGACGGTCCGAGAAAGGCCCACACGTAGGTGCCGAGGTTTTCGGTCCAGCGGCCGCCGAGAGCGTTCCATGATGCGACGGCCGGCCGCGTGTTGTAGCGCGTGTTGAGTTCCACGCATTTCTCCCACATGTCGGCCCACATCGTGGCGCGCGGGTGCTCGGGAAACAGAAACGCCATAGCGGGCGGGGTGGCTTTGACGTCGGCCAGGAAGTTCGGGTGTCCGCTGAGCAGATTCACCAGCGGCATGAATTCGTCGCCCCCCTGCACGTGCGCGAGCAGCAGGAACAGCGCGGTCAACCGCCGGCGTTGTTTGTCGTTCAGCGAAGTGCGGCATTGGTTGAAGGCTTCGACCCATCCAGCCACTTGTCGGCTTGGGACCGGACTGAAGTTCACGATGCTGCGGCCGGGGATCGGGCCGTGGCCGGCCATTTGACGCGTGCCGGTCACGGGCAGCGTGCAGACAAACGGCGAGGTCATCACGCGTCGCTCCAATTCGGCGGGCTCCGGTGCGTTGCCGCGTCCAAGGATCGCAGCCGGTTGACGCGCCCCGGCCGGATACTCCAGCACCCAATCCTTCACGCGGTTCAAATCCAGCGACCCGTACCGATTTTGGAGAAACAGGGTGTGGGAGGTGAAGGTGAGCGGAACGCCATAGGAGAGGCCTTCGTGCTGGACCTTTTGAAACGCCTTCTCGAGTTCGCGCATGGAGTGCTTGTCGCGGTCATGATCGTAGAAGGCGATGCAGGTGCTGCGGCGTCCGTGAACCAGCGGCCACTTCCAATAAAACCGGCCCTCCACGGAGTGAAAGGTCACCTGCAGGGTTGGGGATTCGACCTCGTAGGCGTACTCATGATTCCGCCAGCCCTCGACGTCGTGGATGAACACCCCGAGGGCATCGCCGGATTGCTGGTTCCAGAAGTTCGCAAAGGTGGCGGTCCGAAAATTTCCCGGAGCGCGTTCGTACAATCCCAGTGCGAAGGGAAGCCGGCCTTCGGGCAGGGGCTGCGGTTTGAGGGTGAAGATGCCGTCGATGCGTTCCCACGCGTAGTCGTCGTAATCGCGGACCACATCGGACAGCGGGAACGGATGGTTTGGTGCCTGCCGATGGGTGATTCCGAGATCAGTCCACGTGGTGGTGAGAAGCCCGTGGGTGCCTGGTTTCACGAGATCCATGTTTTCCTCGAATCGGACGAACTCGAATCCGGCATCGCACTGGATTCGGGCCACGTAATGGGATCCGCGCTCGGTTTCGTAATCGAGTTCGTAGGCCACGAACAGCGGCCCGTCGGCAACACGACGTGTGGTCAGCCGAACGACGCGATCGTCGGTGAAACTCAGGCTCGATGCGCCGAACCATTTTCCATTCCGAGCCACCTGTAGGATCGGGCCGGGAGCGTTTCCGCGAATCGTCTGGCTCGCGGGAATGCGGATCTGGATGACCCCGGTGTCGAGGACAATGGTTTTTCCTTCGCTTCGTTCGCTGACCTGTCGGCGCGGCGATGCCGGTTTGGGGGCGGGCGCGAGGAGGAATTCGCGTCGCGCCCCGCTGGGCAGGTCGGACACAAAACTCAACCCGACCCGGGTGGACCCGTCGGAGTCGCGGGTTGGATTGGACCACTGGATGGGAATGTTTTCCCCGGTGTCCTGTCGGGTGAGTTGGAGCCTGGAGAAATCCACCCCGGGTTCCAGCAGCACGGGGTAGTGAAGCAGCGTGCGGGGCCACCAGTAGAACGGTTGCTCGAGGCGATCCTCCAACACGATTCGCGGACCGGTGCCATTGCCACCGTTCGCCGGGCCGGCCGGCACGCGTACCAAACCTGATGCACCGTTCGCGGCAAGCATCGCCAACGGTGAGAACAAACCCGGAAGCGTGGCGACATTCCGGCAAAAGGTTCGGCGATTCATGGGGGCATCGGGGCGGTGCGGAAGAAGGATGCCTCTGTGGCGCCGGGGAGGTCGATGACGGATGTGGGAGCGGAGGTTGAAGGGTTGAACTTGGAAACGGCAGTTGAGAGAGAAAACAACCGCAGATGAACGCAGATGGACGCAGATTCGAACGCGCGGAACGGAGGTTATTGAGATTCACCCGGCAGGTGAATGAATTGGCGTCCCATCAGGCGACTTATCTCCCTCTCCATCGGCGTTGATCTGGGTCCATCTGCGGTTCGAACTGCCGTTTTTGGGTTGAAGGGTTGATGACTTCAGTCACCCGATTGAATTCCTTCGCGCCTCCCCGAACCGTCTGAAGACGGGACTCCAAACGAGTAAGGATCCCTTCGCGTCTCCGCCACGTCCCCTTCAACGCTTCAACTTTTCAACCCTTCAACTGCCGTTTCCGGCACCCCATTCATGTCCCTCCGAACGGCGAAATGGGATCGATTCGCCCGGTGCAGCGTGGTTCGCTTTGCGCGGATGGATCGTGTGGATGGACCAACTTTGAAACCTGGATCGGTGGCTGGCGCGACGTTTCTGACGACGCGCTGGAGTCAGGTGGCGGCGGCGGTCGGCGATGGGCCGGCGGGCGAGGCTGCGTTGGCGCGGCTTTGTGAGGCGTATTGGCGTCCGCTCTATTTCTATGTCCGGAGGCGTGGATACGATCCCGAAGAAGCCCGGGACATGACGCAGGAGTTCTTTGCCCGCCTGCTTGCGCACGACTGGCTGGAGCGCGCGGATCCGGCAAAGGGGCGGTTTCGAACGTATCTGCTCACGGTGATGCAGCGGATGCTCGCCGATGCGCACCGGCGCGCGTCCACGGAGAAACGCGGCGGACAGGTTCTCATCGGATCGTTGTCCCTGAACTGGGCGGAGGCGGAAGCCCACCTGGTGGCGGAAGCCGTGGCCCCCGGGGAAACGCCGGAGCAGGCGTTTGACCGGCGCTGGGCGGTGACCGTGCTGGACCGCGCACTGACGCGGCTGCGGACGGATTCCGAATCTGCAGGCCGGGCCGCGTACTTTGCGGTGCTGGAGCCGTTCCTGTCGGCCGACCCTGAACCCGGGGACTACGCCGCGGCGGCGGAGCAGCTTCAGGCGAGTCCGAACGGGATCGCGCAATCCGTCCTTCGATTGCGGGCGCGCTTCCGCGAGATGATCCGCATGGAAATCCAGGAGACGGTGATGGATCCCGCGCAGGCCGAGGAAGAGTGGCTGGTGCTCCGGGAGGCGTTGCGACGCCGCTGAGACGCGGCCGCAGCGGGACGATGGTGTACCAAAAAAGAATTCCCTCCGTTTGCCGTCATTCCGGCGGGCCGATTGCGAAGCAGGTGAAAAGAGTGTGATGTCCGAATCGAATTCCAATGCGCTGGACCGGTGTCCGCGGTGCCAGCGTCCGCTGGTTCCCGGGATGTTGGGCGGGCGTTGTGCCTCCTGCCTGGTGGACACGGTGTGGGGTGGGGACGCTGCCAGCGAGGCGGCGGAGACGTCGTTCTCCTTTTCGTTTTCCGAAGGGCGCAGGTTCGGTGCGTACGTGTTGGAGGAGGAGTTGGGCCGGGGGGCGATGGGCGTGGTGTTTCGGGCCTGGCAGCCTTCGTTGCGTCGGCATGTGGCAGTGAAACTTCTGCTGGGCGGAGCGTTTGCCGGGGCGGAGTTCACCGCGCGATTCCGACAGGAGGCGGCGGTGGCGGCCGGGTTGCGTCATCCCGGGTTGGTGGCGATCCACGAGGCGGGCGAGGTGGAGGGACAGTTTTTTTACGCCATGGAGTGGGTCGAGGGACCGAGCTTGGCTGCACGGCTGCGCACGGGGCCGATGCCTCCGCGGGAGTCGGCAAGGCTGCTGGCGGAGACCGCCGACACGGTCGCGTTCGCGCATCGGAATGGCGTGGTGCACCGGGATCTCAAGCCGTCGAATCTGCTGCTGGATGCCTCGGGGCGTCCGCGTGTGGCGGACTTCGGACTCGCGCGGCAAACCACCTGGGATTCCGACCTGACCGGATCGACCGATGCGCTGGGCTCGCCGCCCTACATGGCTCCCGAGCAGGCGCTCGCCCGCGCGGAAGTCGATGCGGCATCCGACGTCTACGCGCTCGGCGCCGTGCTGTATCACCTGCTTGCGGGACGTCCGCCGTTTCAGGGGGCTTCGGCCGCGCAGATCCTGAATCAGGTGGCGAATGATCTTCCGGTTTCGCCGCGTCGATTGAACCCGGCGGTGCCCGAGGATCTGGAGACCATTTGCCTGAAGTGTCTGGAGAAGGAGCCGGGGCGCCGGTATGCGTCGGCCGAGGCGCTGGCGGCGGACCTGCGGCGTTTTCTCAATGGCGAACCCATTCTGGCGCGTCCGATCGGAATCGCGGGGCGGGTGTTGAGATGGGGACGCCGTCAGCCGGCGCTCGCTGCGGCTCTCGGTGCATTGGCCGTGGCGGTGGGATTGGGAATCGCGGGCGTGGCGTGGCAGGCGCAGCGCAATGCGGTGATTGCCGCCGAGCTGCGTCGGGAGGCGTATTTCACCGGGATCCGCTCGGCTTCGCTGGAATGGGAGGGCGGTGAACTGAACCGCGCCTCGGTCACGCTCGATGCGCTTGATCCGCTTCAACGTGGATTCGAATGGCACTGGCTGCGCGGGGAGTGTCGATCCCCGGAGTTGGCATCGTGGAAGGGGCATGACTCGATCGTGCTGAGCCTCGCGGTGTCGCCCGACGGACGCTGGCTCGTGACCGGGGATCAGGGCGGGGCTTCGACGCCCTCCCGCGTGAAGCTCTGGGATTGGTCCACGCGAACGCTGCGCGCGGAATGGCCCGTGGCGGGACAGCCCTTTTCCCTCGCGTTTTTGCCGGACAGCCGGCGCATCGTGGCTGGTTTCGGGCACGAGGGGGGATCCGATGGGGTGATGGTGTTTGACCGGGAGTCCGGGCCGACAAAGCCGCTGCAATCCTTCACGGGTTCACTGGTGTCGGTCTCGGCCGATGGACGCCGCATCGCCACGGTGGAATCGGATTTCTATTTCTACTGGCAGCACGCGGGCCGGGTGCGTGTGTGGGAGTTGGAATCAAAGCAGGAGCTCCTGCGACTGGATGGACCGGCCCGCTCGGTGGCGCTGTCTCCGGACGGACAGCGTGTGGCGTGGACCGGACGCGAGGGCGTGTTGCATCAGGTTCGTGTGTCGGATGGTTCCGTGCTGGAGCGCGTGTCGCTGGGCGGAGAGGCTTGGTCGCTCACCTATTCGCCCGATGGAAGTGAAGTCGCCGGAGTGTTGGCGCAGGGGCAGGCGTTCCGGTGTCGCGACGGAACCATGGAACGGCTCGCGCATCCGCAACGTCCGTGGAGCGTCCGTGGAGCGTCCGGTATTCGCCCGATGGCACGCGTCTGGCATCGGCGGCCAATGACTACGCGGTGCGCCTGTGGCCCAAAAATGGGGCCCCATTGGTGATGCGTGGCGCCGCCGATGAACAATGGTGTGTGGCGTGGCGGACGCAGGGCGGGGAGTTGGTATCGGGCGGCAAGGATGGGCGGTTGATTCAATGGACTTCCTCCGCCGCCGAGGAGGTGTTCACCCGCGAATTGAGCCACGCGACCCAACGGAAGCCGTGTTTTTCGCCCGAGGGGGACTGGATGTCGGTGGATCGCACGCTGGGCGCTTCAACGCTGATGGAGACCTCGGGCAAGCGTTCGATTCCCTTGCCGGATGGATTCCTCGCAGTGTGGATGGGGCCCGGGGCGCGCGAGGTGGTGGCGGTGACGGAAGGATCTGCGATGGGGAAGGGGAATCGGCTCGTGTGGTTCGACACGCAATCGATGCGCGAGGTGGCGTCGGTGCCGACCGGGGCGATTGTGGATGGATGGTTTGTGGGGAGCGTGGCGTTCTCTCTCGACGGATCGCGATGGGTGGAGGTGACCAGCGACGGAGCCATGAAGTGTCGCGAAGCGCGCACGGGCCGCGAACTGGGAAGAACCACGGTGCCTCAACCCCGCGCGGCGGAAGCGAGCGATTCGGCGCATCTCGCCTTTTCCCGTGATGGAACGGTGGCGGCGTGGTCGGATGCATTCTCCGGCGAGATCCATCTCTGGGGTGTCACCGAGCCCCACACGCGCCGGTTGATCGGGCATTCGCTGGGAGTGAAGCATCTGGCCTTTTCGGCAGATGGTTCCCTGCTGGCCAGTGCGTCGTTGGATCACTCGATCCGGATCTGGTCGGTCGCCGAGGCGAGGCTGGTTCGGGTGCTCCGCGGACATTGGGCGCAGTCAAATGGCGTGGCATTCTCGCCCGACGGCCGGACGCTGGCCTCGGTGGCACACCAGGATTCGATGAAGTTCTGGGACGTGTCCTCGGGACGGGAACTCTGCAGCGTGCCCGGGAGCGACTGGGGTGAATCGCTCGCCTTTTCCCCCGATGGACGCTGGTTGGGCATCGGTCTGAGCCCTGGGAACGCGAACGGTTCCGGAATGCGACTCCTGCGGGGGAATGTGAACGGAGCGCGGTGAATTCCGCGGTAGTGCATCTTTTTTGATCTTTTTCTGTCATCGCGTTGGAGGCGTCGCGAACAGAGGGGAAATGGGAACGCATGTTGTCGGGATCAGGTGGGGGCGTTGGATGCTGGGAATGCTCGCGCTGCTGTGGGCTTTGCCCGGGAACGCCCAGGCGCCGCAGATGGTGTGGAGCCAGCGGGCCGATGTCGGGTCGCCGGGCCGGTATTCCCGCGCCGCGATGGCGTTCGATGATCGCCAGGGCGTGATGCTGCTGTTCGGCGGGGATGCCTCGCCGGCGGACGGGGTTCTCGGGTTTCCCACGAATGATCTGTGGCAGTACGACGGGACCGCGTGGATTCCCGTGGTGGTGAATGGGGTGAAACCGGCGGCGAGGTCGGGGCATGCCATGGTGTATGATCCGGTGGCGCAGCGCGTGTTGCTGTTTGGTGGGGATGCCGGTGGGGGCTCGTTCCTGAATGATTTCTGGGCGTTCGCCTTCAGTGGTCCGGCCGCGGGGGCGTGGCAGCGGCTTGCGGATCTGCCCGATGCGGGGCGCTGGGGCATGTCGATGGCGTATGACGCGGGGCACGACCGCGTGGTGATCGTGGGCGGAATCCGCCAGGGAACGCTTCCGCAGGACACGCCGTCGGGTCGCTACAACGCGGTGCCGGCGACCCGTCAGACCTTCTTCTGGAACCGAACTGCGTGGACCGCCGGGCCGGATTCCGCGGAGTACAACAACGGTCCCTTCACGGATCGCGCAGAGCATCGCGTGATCGGCGGTCCGTTGAATGGAACGCTGGGGTATCATCCGGTCAGCGGAGAACTGATCCTGCTCGCGGAACGGTTGTTTCCATTTCAAACCACGCCCGTGGGCAATTACGCGCGGGTGGGCGGGGTGTCGCTGCTCGAGGCCGCGGGATGGAGTCAGAATACCGGCGGTTATGTGTCGGTGATCGGAGGGCTCCCCCCGGGATACCGGGCCATCTCCAACAGCCGGATTCAGTCGGCCTACGACCCGGTCCGTGAGCGGCTCGTGATTGCGACCGGGGAGGATTCCCAATCGATGGAATACACCGGCCGCGGCTGGACCGATTACTCGTACAATCCGAGCCCCGGGGTGTTCTACGATCTCGGACGGGGCAGCTTTGGGAATCTTCCGTCGCGGCCGGGATTCTGCATGGCGCACGATTCCAAGCGGGGAGCGACGGTGTTCTTCGGCGGCAAGGGCGTGGGCGCGGAACCGGGCGACACCTGGGAACTGAGGGGGAATCCGGCCGTACCGTTTTTGATCACCACCAATCTTGAACGGACCTTGATCGAGGTCTGCCAGGGCGAGGGGATCGCCTTGAACGGGGCGGTGCAGACCGCGGGCCCGGTGTCGGTTCGGTGGTTTCGAAACAACACGGCGATTGCGGGTCAGACCAATTTCACGTTGGTGCGGGGGAACCTGAGCTCCGCCGACAGCGGCGAGTACCAGTTCGTGGTGACCGATTCCGCGGGGCGTCGTCGCACGAGCGAAGTGACCAAGGTGTACGTGCACATGGCTCCGACGTTCACCGCGCCGCCGGTGCCCCGTCGTGTTGCCCCGGGGGAGAGTTTTGCACTGGAGGCCGGCTGGTCTTCCTCGCTCCCGGTGACAATCCAATGGTTTCACGGGGATGTACCGATCCCGGGAGCAACCGGTGCGGTGTATGAAAAGTTGTCGGCCGAGCTGGCGGATGGCGGGCTGTATTCGGTGCGGCTGACCACGCGGTGCACGACGGTGGCCAGCACTCCGGTGCGGGTGATGGTGGGGCCCGTGGTGCTGCAGGATCCGGTGGCGGCGCCGGATTCCAGCGTCGGTTCCTCGCCCATCGGGATGCGGGTCGTCGGCGACGGCGTGGGGGCGCTCGATGGGGTGTACCGAACCACAAGTGGTACGGTGGATCATCCGAACCACCTTGCGCCTGATGATGCGTTGAAGCCACGTCCGCTGACCTTCACCTGGCGTCGCGAGGGAGTTCCGATCGCGTTGGGCGGACGGTTCTCGGTCTCGAACACACCGCTTACCTCGCTGCTGCTCATTCAGGAGCCGGACTACGAGGACGAGGGCGCGTACGATTGCGTGGTGGGCGACATCACGGGGCCTGCGAATGCCGTTGCCTCGCGTCAGACGGTGCTGGTGTTGCGACCGCTCGCGCCGCCGTTTCTCACCCTTCAAAAGGGGGTTGGACCGGATCCAAGATTCAACGCGGGCATGGTGCAAGACACCCGGCGTCATCGAACGGTGTTGTTCGGCGGAACCGCGCAGGGAATGGATCCGCGATCCACAACGCCCCGGGTTCTCCAGTATGCGTCAAATGACACGTGGGAATGGGACGGGCAGGTGTGGGTGAAGCGAAACCCGGTGAACCGGCCGCCTCCGATCACGGATTTTGGAATGGTCTATGACAGCCGCCGCGGCCGGGTCGTCCTGTTTGGCGGATACGTTTTCCGTCCCCCGAATTATTCGCAGGGGGATGCCGTGTTGAGCAATGCGGTGTGGGAGTGGGACGGCAACGACTGGTCGCAGGTGACGTCGCTGACCCCGTCGCCCCTTGCGCGCAGCCAGCCGAGCCTCTGTTTCGATTCCGTGCGGGGCGAGGTGCTGATGATGGGAGGCTACTACTTCAATCCGAATCCGGCGGATCAAGCCCTGGAACGCAATTCGCTCTGGGCCTGGGACGGCAGGCAGTGGAACGCGCGCGCCGTGCTGCCGCGGTCGGGGTTCAACCAGCCGCCCGAGGTGTATCCTGGCAATCAGTTCTGCTTCGATGAAAGCCGCGGTGTGGCGGTGATGTTTGGGCCGTTCTTTGATTCGCGTCAGCCGGTGTGCGAGTGGAATGGCGTGAAGTGGGAGGTCAAATATCCCGCCGATCTGAAAGTGCTCGATTCTCGCGGAGGCGGATCGGCGTTCTACGATCCGATCCGTCGATTGGTGGGGCTCCCCATTGTGGGCAACAACCTTCAGCCGTACGTGGCTCCGTTGGCGGCATCGCTCGTGTTCTGGGATGGGGTGAAGTTCCTACGCGGGGATCACATCACGATCAATGACCTCACGGGCACGAATCTGACCAACTACTTCGAAGCGGGGCCCAATCTCCAGCAGGGGGACCTGACGGCGTACGATCCGGAGCGGCGGGCGCTCGTTTGGCTCGATATGAATCAGTTCTTCTACACGGCGCCGACGACGCTGCGTGAAATGCACTTCAGCGCGAAGGCGAAGCCGGTGTTCCAGCCGGTTCAGGTTTTTTTCGGAACGAATCAAACCGTGGAATTGCGCGTGGTGAGCGCGGGGCAGCGGCCCCTGTTTCAACAATGGTTCAAGGATGGTGCGCCCATTCTGGACGAAGTGCGCGTGACCGGTGCGGCGACGGCCACGCTCCGGATTCCCAATGCGACGGCATCGGACGCGGGACTGTACACGCTCCGGGTGGGCAATGTGTATCGGCAGGTGATGAGTGAACCGATCCGGCTCGGCGTGCAGCCCGATGGCGTGGCGTACGTGGCGCAGGGTTCGGGACTGGTGCTGTCGTGGCCCGGGACCACGGGCATTCTGGAAGTCTCACCCACCCCCACGGGACCGTGGACGCCGGTGTTCGGCGCGACGCCTCCGTACAGCGTGGCTCAGGACGAAGGCAATGGGTTCTACCGGGTGAGGTATCCGTGAGTGGATGCTTCGGAGCGGGCGGATGAATCGAAGATCGGCGGATGCTGGATGCTGGATGCTGGATGCTGGATGCTAGGGTCCCAATCTTTCCTGCTTTCCTGATTTCCAAATTCAACCCTCCGGCTTCGGCCTTTGGACATATTGGTTCCTCACCTTGATGTCGGCGGGGCCGGAGCGGCGGTGAAGGCGTTGACGACTTCCGCGCGCGTCCAGGCGCTCAGTTGGCTCCAGGGAATCTCGACCGAGTAGCCGCCCTCGGCATAGGAGCCCGCTTCGTAGGGATCGAAGTGGATCTGGATTCCCGTCGCCGTGGCGGTGAACTTCAACGCGTCGAGTTCCGCGTCCGAAAGGCTCATCGAAGGTTCGCTCTTATCCCCGGGTTCGCCGGGCAGGGCGGCGCTGGCTCCTTGTCGACGGAGTTCTTCCATCACCATCCGTCGCAGACCCGGCTTCCATTCACTCCGATCCCGAAAGATCGATGACACCTTGAGCCACTCGATCCCGCCGGATCCGAGGATTGCATTGATCGGAATGGTGCCGTGGCTCCCGTGAGCTCCCCCGGTGTAGCTGTCGAAGTGATTCAGAACACTGACCGCCCGATCGCTTCGATGGTAGGACACCTGCCAAAGATCGAACGACCATTCGCCGGTGACCGTGGCTGGAAGCATGTCGGGCAACGAGAAGGCATCGCGGACCTCCTTGAAAAAATCGGTTCTGCACTCCTGTTCGATCCGGCGGGTTTCGAGTTCAACCTGCTGATCGAGCGTGGAGGGATGGTTCCAGCGCGGGCGAACGCTTTTCCAATGCCCGGCGGTTCCATGGCCGAACAGTCGGATGCCTCGTGTTTGTTCCGTTGAGACCAAATCTCCGACCGCGAAGTTGGGGAGGACAATGCCCGGAGCATTGGTGTCGAGCGGGGCCGTTCCTGTGGCTGGTTCCCGAAAGAATCGGACGGCCCGGCCATCCCAGGCGATGCGACCCGCGGGCGGATTGGTGGAGTGCCGCCGGAAGATAGGCCACGAGGGTGACGTGGTGGAGTCCTCCATCTGCAGGTCCAGCTCGGGATGCACCCCATGGAACGCAATGGCCTGGGGCGGTCGCTGCAAATCCAACTCCATCCACACCGGACCCATTCCCGGAACCTCGACCCGGTGGACGGTGCCGATGATCCGCGGGGTGTCGGACGGATGTGTGAGGATTGACAGGAGTGCTGTCCCCGCCAATCCAACTAGGGCAACCGCGCCGAACCCGACTGCTCGCAGCGTTCTGGAGCGGAAATAGGTCTGGAAGGCGGTCATGCGTTCCTGGGGCGCAGGATGCATTGATCCATTTTCGTGGCGATTACGAGTTCCCCGGCGAGGCTTTCTAGAGCGGCAGCTTGGGAACGGCCTCGTGCATGCGGGCCATGTCGCGGTCGCCGACCGGCACGGGCTGGCTTTGGATCCACGGGGGCATCTTGCCGATCTTGATTGTGACCGGAGAGACCCAGCGCCAGGCCTCAGCGTGTCCATCGGCGAAATTCAACGTGCACGCGCCCGCGTGACGCACGGAGGGGAAATCAATCCAGGTCCATTCGGTGGTCTGCGGGGCGTAGAAGCGCGAGTTCTCGATGCTGTTCTCGTGTTCGTCGATGAACACAAACGCCGCCGAAGGGGATGGGGACACGATCGCGGAAAGCCGGTGCCAGCAGGTGCGGTCCGCGGGATCCACGATGTCGTTCATGTACTCCGACATGGAGACACTCCGGGATCGCGGAATCACCTTCTTATCCAGAACCGTGGAGCGGTCGTTGGGGCATTTGTAGATGCCCGTGGAGCGATTGTAGGGAAAGAGGAGTCCGCGCTGGATGTTGGTGGTGTTGACGTCGGTGTAGGCGTTGCCGGTCACCCAGGTGCGCGCGGTGGCGTTGAAGCCGGTTCGTCCGCCGCCGGATTCCGTTTCGTTCGGCGGCAACAAATCGCGGTGGTCGTCGATGTACATCAACCAGCAAATCCCAAGCTGCCGGTAGTTGTTCAGGCACTGGGTCTGGGTGGCCTTGGCCTTCGCCTTGCCGAGGGAGGGCAGGAGCATTCCAGCCAGGATCGCGATGATGGCGATCACTACGAGCAGCTCAATCAGCGTGAAGGCGCGTCGGTTCATGGGCCGTTCAGGAGAAGCGGTCGTCGGTCCAGGGATCTGCGGTGTTGGAGTATCCGCGCACTTCCCAGAATCCAAGGATGTCGCGATCCATGAAGGTGATCTCGCGAATCCACTTGGCGCCCTTCCACGCGTATTTCTTGGGCACGATCACGCGGGCGGGGCCGCCGTGCTCGACGGGAAGCGGGGCGCCGTTCCAGGAATGGGCAATCAGAACGTCGTCATCCATCATCACATCCAGCGGATTGTTGGTGGAGTACCCGTCGTGGCTCTTGAAGAACACGTGGGTGGCCGCGGGCTTGGGGCGGACCAGTTCCGCGAGGCTCAAAAAAGAGACACCCTCCCAGGCCATGTCGAACTGGCTCCAGGTGGTGACGCAGTGGAAGTCGCTCACGTCCTTGAACTGCGGGAGTTTCATGAAGTCGGCCCAGGAAAGCGTGACGGGATTCTCCACTTGGCCGCCGATCTTGAGTTCCCAGCGATCCTGGGGAATTTCGGGCTTCACCCCGAGGTCGAGGACGGGGAAATTGGTCACCTGACGCTGCCCGGGCGGGAGGCGGTTTTCCGAGCGGGGCTGCGCGTGAGCCTGTCCGGACATTTTCCGCGCCCAGCGCTCTTTGGCGGCAATATAGGCTTCCTTCATTGAAGTTGGAGTGTGCCGCGTGGCCTGAGGAACGCAAGGGAACGGAGATTCCTCTTGCACTCAACCTCTCCACTCGGTAAAAACGCCGCTCCTTTAAGTCGAAGGCACAATTTTATGGCACGTATTTGTCCCATCTCCGGCAAGCGCCCCGTCAAGGGCAGTCACATCTGGCGTTCCGGTAAAGCGAAGAAGAAGGGTGGTATCGGTACTCACGTTACCGCGATCACGAAGCGCCGCTTCTTCCCGAACCTCCAGAGCGTCAAGGTCGTTCTCCCGAACGGCCAGGTGAAGCGCATCCGCGTCGCCGCGAGCGTCATCAAGGCCGGTCTCGTGACCAAGGCCCCGCTGCGTAAGTGGAAGAAGGCCGCCTAACCGGCAGCTCTTCCGCGGTTCGCAGAAGTCCATTCCATTTCGACAGGATGGCTCCCGAAAGGGGGCCGTCCTTTTTTCGTGTCGCGATGTCGTCCCGGTGGGCGTCGAAACCCGCGGAGGATTTCAGGCCCGCAGGCGGGTGAGATTTTGGCCGTTCCCAATGCCAAAATCGGGTGAGCCTTTGGGGGTAAGGTGTTTACAGAACCTTCCGATAGGGGCTGTAGGTGTTCCAAAACGAATGCCTCCCATCTATGCCCAAGGCCGTTACCCATCCCACCGGCCGCGAAATCACGTTTGCTGAGGACGAACTCATCGTCAGCAAGACGGATCTGCGCGGAATCATCACCTACGCCAACGACGTCTTCCTGAGAGTCTCAGGGTATCCGGAGCAGGAGGTTCTCGGAGCGCCTCACAACCTGATCCGTCACCCGGAGATGCCGCGGTGTGTGTTCCAGCTGCTGTGGCAGGCGCTGCAGCAGGGACGGGAGATCTTCGCCTATGTGTTGAACATGGCGGCAAACGGAGACGGATACTGGGTCTTTGCCCATGTGACCCCGAGCTACGACACCCACGGGAGGATGGTGGGCTATCACTCCAATCGGCGGGTTCCGCATGCCGAGGCGCTCTCCAAGGTGCGACCGCTGTACGAGGAATTGCGGAGTGTGGAGCGACGCCATTCGGTGGTGAAGGCCGCAGCTCTCGCCGGCACGGATCGGATTCAGGCGATGCTGACTCAGCACGGTCTGGAGTACGGGGAGTTCGTCTTTGGACTCTCCGCCAGCACGGCCCTGAAAACCTCAACCCGCTGACGCATCGCCATGAATGCCTTTGCCCCCACCGTGGAGGAATCGGAGGAATTGTCTCCCTACGAATGCGGAACTGAAACGTTGCACGAATCCCGGTTCACGGAATCAGATTCTGAGCGCGTTTGGATTCGACGCTCGGATCTCGCCCGATTCGTGGAAGTGTGTCATCGCGCCGCCGCGGGGGATCTCGAGGCCCGGCTCACGGGATATCGGGATCATGCCGAGCTGGCGGAACTCGCCGTGGCGGTGAATCGGATGCTCGATGTGTCCGATGCCTTCGTTCGCGAGGCCTCGGCGGCCATGCAGGAGTGCAGTCAGGATCGGTTTCACCGGCCCATTCTGCTGCGCGGACTTCAGGGCGCGTTTCGACAGAGTGCCGCAATCATCAATGCCGCCGGGGTTAAAATGCAGGAGAGCCGCGATCAGCTTTCCCTGGTGGAGACCATGGCGCATGAAAACGCCGGGAACGTGACGGCAGTGGCGGCGGCGTGCGAGGAGTTGAGTTCCTCGGGACAGGAGATCTCGCGACAGACCGCAGTCTCCGCGACGTTGACCGTGGATACGGTGCAGGCGGTCAACACAGCGGTGGAATCCATCTCGGGGCTCCGCGATGCGGCGACCAAAATTGATCGAGTGATCGCGCTGATCAACCGCGTGGCCGAGGAGACCAATCTGCTCGCGCTCAATGCCACGATTGAGGCGGCGCATGCCGGAGCGGCCGGGCGCGGCTTTGCCGTGGTAGCCAACGAGATCAAGGAACTTTCCCGCAGCACGCGCGGCGCGACGCGCGAGATCGCGCTTCAGGTCACCGACATGCAGCGGACGGTCCAGGGCGTCGGGCAGGTGTTCGGACGCATCCATGAACTGATCGGCCGGATCAACGACAGCTTTGCCACCATCCAAACGGCGATGCAGGACCAGGTGCTGGCCAACGGCGAGATCAGCCAAAGCGTGACGCGTCTCTCGGAGAACACCACCCAGGTTTCCGAACGCATTTCGAAGACGCGTCGTCGCGTTGCAGCCTGAATGACCAGCCGGCCGGCTCTCGATTTCCCTCGCTCAGGAATCGGGAGCCGAACTGGGCTGCGCCGGGCTGGACTCGATCGGGTGCCCTTAGTTCCTGAGAGTGGTGAGGTTCCCGCCGATTCGCTGCGTGCCTTCGAACACCTCGATTTCAGGAATGATTCGCGGATTTGCGGAAACCTCCGGCAGCCAGGGCAACGCCTCGGAAAGCGCGGCCGGAGTTTCAAGTTTGAGGAGCACTCGCTGACGACCGCTTTGCAGCGTGCCCGGATGAAGCCGTTGTCCCGGCAGAGAAATGGACACGGTGCGCGGGTTGGACTGCGTGCCGTCGGTGGAAAGGACACGCGCAGGTCCCTCGATGACGGTGGCGGTGACCCGGGGAATGAGGGCGCGATCGCGGGTGCCACACGGAAGTCGGAACGAGAGATTCGTGAAGGCCCGCGCCGGCCAGCGGGAGCGATTGTGGAGCGTGGCTTCGAGTTCCGCCGTTCGCTCGCCGGTCTTGAGGGTGCGAATGGTGACGAAGAACTCGCGATCAGTGAGTTGAAGATCGGTGTTTTCGACTCGGAGTTCCCTCGGTGGGAATTGCGAATCGGGGAGCGCCCGGCCCGTGCTCATTCCGTGATCGATCAACCAGGCGAAGCTGGCGGTGATGCCCGCGTTGTAGTCGAGGGCGACCTCGTTGAAGGTGGAATCCATCACATCCTGCACCGGTTCATCCCGTGCATCCCATGAGTACCCTTCCTTGCGAATCGGAGCGGGCCGGTTCGGGAATTGGTAGAAGAAGCCCTCGTTCTTTCCGTCAGGCAGGGGAAGCCACTTGAGATGAGCGGCGCCGCCGAGGAGGACATCATTGTGGTCGGGGCCTGCGACCAACGCGCCGTAGAGGATGTGTCGATTGGTTCCGCGGTTGTCGGCCTTTCCCGGGATGAAATGTTCGAAGCCCGCCCACGGTCCGTAGGCCCCGCGGTGATGGACGTGATTGAACGGGCGTTGGCCGAATCCCACGAGGTAGCTTCGGCCGTACGGATTGGCTCCGAGGGCGTAGTCCACCTGCGGCTTCGCTGCGGCGCGATACTGCTCGCGCAAGGCGGTGTTGCTGCGTCCGCCCTTCCACCACACGTTTCCGCTGATCGGCGGCGCCTTCTCCACGAAATCGCTGTAGTGGAGCGCGATGGTTGCGGCGTTGTTGGCGTGTCGGAGGCTTCCGTATTCGTGCGCATCCCACTCCCGCAATCGAAGTCCCCCGGGGGTGGTTCGATATTCCGCAAAGCGCGAGCAGAAGAGCTGCAGCTTGGCATGGAACCGTTCGTCCTCCGGCGCCAGGCGCATGAGATTGTAGGCGGCGAGCTTCCCGAAATTTCCGGCGCCAAAATCCTTCCACCAGTCGTGATTCAACTCGGCCTTGTATTCGGATTCGTACACGGCGGTGGCGAACTGAAACCACTGCGCAGATTCCGTGGGACGTCGATCCCGATGCGCTCGGGCGAGCCAGGAGGCGGCGGCGACGATCTTGTCGAACGGATCGGCGCGATAACCGGTCTCGACCACTTTGCCGTCCGAACGAAGCGCCAGCGATCGGGCTTTGCGGATGCGAGCTCGTTCGTCCTGCGGAAGTTTTTCGGAGAGCACCGGCCCCGCGTTGGCGCGGGCGAAGCGGGTGAGTTTCGCGGCTTGCTCCAGCAGGGTTTCGGCGAAGGCCCCGGGTTTGAAATCGTCGTACCCCCGCTTGCGTTGAAGCAGCGCGCCATGGTCGCGGATCACCATGGCACTGGCGGCCATCGCGGCAGCCATGGCTCCGGGAATATCTCCAGCGCGAACCGTCCGGTTGAGTCGAAATGTGGGACGACGGGTCATGCCCTCCGCAATCTCTGGCGAAGCCCAGATGTCGTGGACCCTGGGGGAATCCACCCCCTCGCGTCCTCCGCAGCCGATGGCCACTTCGAGATCGGTCTCGGGATTCGCGCAATCGGGATTCAGAACGCACCGCAGAAAATAGCGGTTCACGTGGATCAGGCTCTCCAGCAGTTCGTCCATCTGTCCCTGATCGAGATAGGCCTGGGGGTGTTCCACGGCCGACCAGGCGAGCGTCATGGCAGCAAAGCTCATGGTCAGGTTGGCGGTCCAGTGATCGCCGGCATCGAACCAGCCTCCGCTCAGATCGTGGCCGATGTCCCGTCCGTCGTTCAAAAACGCATCGCCACGCCACTCAACCCGGTTGTTGGGAGAGAGTCGGCCGGACTGCTGGGCCTCGTAGAAGTACAGCGACTTCTGGAGCGCCTCGGCATAGTTGAAGGCGGGGGCCGTTGCGCTGCGAACGGACGTCCATCCACACACCCAGGCCGCGACGAAAAACATCAGGAACCGGCGAATGAAAGCGAAGGGAGTCATGGGGCGCTGGATCCAACCGGTTTGCTGGAGTTGCGGACCACGAGGTTCACAGGGAGTTCCAGGCATTGGGGAGGCATTGAAGGGGTTTCGATCCGGTCCAACAGCCGACGCAACGCGGCCTTGCCGAGCGACTGGGGTGATTGATCCACGCTGCTGATTCCGAGGTAGGCCGAGAAATCGTAGTTTGCGTATCCCACGACGGCGGCGTTTCGCAGGAGTCGGGCACTTCGGGGACGCAGCGCTTGAATGGCTTCCGCCCAAAGTCGGTCGTTGGCGGCGAAGTATGCGGTGGGTGGCTTCGGAAGCGACACCAGGGCTTCCAGCGCCTGCGCGGCGGCAGCGACGGAGAACGATCGGCCCGCCACCCACTCGGATTGGAAGGGAATCGAAGCGCGTTTCAGCGCCCGACGGTACCCGGAAAGACGGTCGCGCGCCGTGCTGGTGCCGGATCCGCCGGACAGGTGCGCGATGCGTCGGTGGCCGAGTTCGATCAAATGGGTCACGGCCATCTCGGCGCCGATCCGATCCTGGCTCACCACGCAGTCCACCTGTTCGGCGTGGCTTTGATCATCGATCACCACACAAGGGACGCCGGCCTCGCGAAGCACGCGCAGTCGTTCCGGAAGGGATCGCAACGTGGATTCGCCGGTGACGATCAGCACTCCATCCACCGAATGTCGCAGCAGGAGTTCCATCTGCGCCGCTTCGGTTTCGGGATCGTGTCGGGTGTCGGTGAGCAGTAGTTGCTGATTCGAGTCGCCGGCCTCTTCCTGCATTCCCTCCACGATCCGCGCGACGTAGCTGCTGGAGAGCGATGGGATGATCACTCCGAGCGTCTGGGTCCG
The DNA here is from genome assembly GCA_947454705.1 of Verrucomicrobiota bacterium. Taxonomy (GTDB): domain Bacteria; phylum Verrucomicrobiota; class Verrucomicrobiia; order Limisphaerales; family UBA9464; genus CAIVQB01. The sequence continues at coordinate 67,890 of CANGKZ010000014.1, read as the reverse complement.
TCCGCTGAGCAGGCTCCGGGCGAGAAGATTGGGACGATATCCCATGCGTGCGGCAACTTCCTGAACGCGCCGCTTGGTCTCCGGCGCAAGCGCGACCTGCGTCCGGTCATTGAGGACGAGTGAAACGGTGGTGGGCGACACCCCCGCCTCCCGGGCGACATCCAGGTTTCGAACTCTCATTCACGACGGATCCTAGAAGTCGAAACGCAGGCGTCATTACTAAATCGGTTTAGTATTGGAAGAAAGCCATCCATCGACTGGAAACAAGCTCCGCAGACGAAAGGAGTGGAGGGGCATTTCTTGATTTCCTCGATTGGGGAGGGAGTTAAGGTCGCCCGCATGAACCGATTCCTGACTGTGGTTGCAATGGGGTTTTGGCTTGGAGTTCTGGCGCTGTCGCGACCCGTGGTCGCCGCGGAGCCTCCGGGTGAGTTCCGCAAGGGAACGATCGATGTCGGCATCTACGTGAAGGACGCCGACAAGACGGCCCGGTTCCTCACGAATGCCATTGGCTTCCGCGAGTTGCCCGGCTTCTCGGTTCCGGCGGCCCTGGGAAACAAGATCGGTCTGGTTGAGAATCAGGCCTTCAAGGTCAGGACCTTCGCGCTCGATTCCGTGGATTCCGCGACTCGCATCAAAGTGCTCTCGTTCCCGGAGGTTGCCGGCAAACCGGCCAATCAGGCCTTCGTTCATTCCCAGTATGGCATCCGCTACTTCACCCTGTATGTGAAGAGCATCGACCGGGCGTTGGAGCGTCTGAAGGCCGAGGGAGTGGCTCTGCTGGGGGAGACCCCCGTGGATTTGGGCGGGACCTTTCTGATCGCGGTGCGTGACCCGGACGGCAACTTCTACGAACTCATCGGCCCGCGGAAGTGATTCGCCTCCGCGGAATGCGGCTCAGAATTCGGGCACCGGCTTCGTCGCCTGCCATTTCTTGAGCCGCGGATCGGTCCTCGCCGGCAGGGGCTCGGTGGCGAGGAATCGCAGTTCATCAATGGCCAGGACCCGGATGAGATTGCGCTGCTCCCGAAACGCCACGTTGAGTGCGGCGATGGTGAGAACGCCTAAAAAGGTGATGCACAGTTCCAGGAGTTCGCCGGTGGGAAATTTGGGAAGACGCCCCATTTTTCGAAGGTACTGAAACAGTTGAAAGCCTCCCCAAAGTTGTCCCGTCGCGACCCGAAGGATGACGCCGCCGAGTTGGAGTTGGGCCGTTCGCATGTCCCCGGTGAACATTGCGATTCGGAACGGCGCGTAGAATCGGGAGACCGGATTTGCTGCGATCCAACCGACAAGCAGGCCTCCGGCGAGTAGGTAGGTCGCCACTGCCGGCACGTTCCAGTGATACATCGGAAACCCGGCCGCGAGAATGACCGAGGCCAGCAGGGCCATCTTCCGTTTCCAGGGCGCGGTCAACCGCTTCGCTCCGCGGGCAAAGCCGTCCACAATGGCCTCATCGGTGAGTGGGGTGATCAACATCATTTCCATGCCGCCGCTGCGCCGAAGTTCGGTCACGTTTTGGATCAACGGGAGCGATGTCACCGCCTCGGTCAGCGTGGCGAGAAGGAGGGTGATGCAGAGGGCAACCACCGGAGACAGCCAGGGGCGTCCCCACGCGATTCCTCCCAGGAGCCAAAGACCCGCCGCGAGCCAGAGGATCCACCCGTGAAGCCTCAGGCGCCGACGATTTTGAGCCAGCGCCGCCTCAATGGGAGAAACTTGGTCGGGCAGGGGGACTCCACGAGTTGCACCGTGTTTGAAAGGAGTTGAGGAGTAGGCGCGGTCCAGATCCCACTTCCAGACGAACCGCAGCAGGATGCTTGAGACAATCATCGAACCCAATCCCGCCAGGAGGAGCACACCCACGCCACGCCAGAAGGCGATCCGATTTGCTGCGGCCAGACCCGATTCGAGAAGCAGGGTCGTATGCAGTGGTGAGATGGAAAGCCAGCCCTCACCGAACGGAGGAACCCCGGTCACAAGGCGACCCATCCAATGAACCACCGGCAGGGCAAGGAGCCAGCCAGCACCCAGGATCACCAGGCCGATCCAGGCATCGGAAGCCCTGCGTGCGAGTGTGGATACCAGGAGTGAGACCCCCACCACCGCGAGAAGCGTGGCGGCGAGCAGGGCCAACATTCCGACGAAGGTCTCGAAGGAAAGTCCGCCTGAAAGAAACGGGAGGCCGAGGAGCGGCACACATCCCATGACTGTGGAAGCCCCCACCACGCCCGCTCCCAGGAGTTTTCCGAGGAAGAGTTCCCACGGCTTGATTCCCGCGAGGAAGAGAAGATCCAGCGTCCCTTCCTGGCGCTCATTCGCCAACATTCCGATGCACCCGTTGGAGGCTCCGAGGATCAGGGCCACGTCAAGGATTACGAAGAGGTAGAATCCGGCGTTTCGAAGAGCGGGAACTTCAAACGCCTCCAGCATCAGAAGGAATGCAATGATCCCAACCGCGAATCGAGTGCCTACTTGTCGCAGGCGCAGCAAATCCATCGCGTGATTGGCCGCGCGGATCTCGCGAAACAAAATTGCAGTGTGGGTCATCCCGCCTCCAGGAGCCCCGGTCGGATTTCGACCGGGAAGAGCAGAACCCTAGGGAACTCAAGGCCCGCCCGGCAATCGCGAACCGAAGGGGATTCCTCCACCAGCTGGGATCCGGAAACTAGAACCGCTCACGCCATCCGCAGTCCGTCTCGGACAGGCGCATCTTCGCAGCGGCGAATTTCGAGCCGCGTTGATCCGCGGGCCTCAGCGGTTCGAATCTTCCGCGGAGGGTTGAAGCCTGCGACGCAGCTGGCCGCAGGCCGCATCGATGTCCTTGCCGCGCGATCGACGGAAGTGGGCCACCATTCCACGCTCGCGCAAAATCTCCGCGAACCTCTCCGCCACGTCTTCCGTGGAGGGTTCGTAGGCCACGCCGCGCAGACTCAGCCCCGTGGGATTGTATCGCAGCAGGTTGATGTGGAGCCGGCGCGAGCCGATCAGGGCTGCGAGTTGTTCCGCCTGTTCCGGGGCGTCGTTCACTCCGGCCAGAAGGCAGTATTGAATCGTTGCTGGACGCGGACGCTTCGCCTGGAAGCGGTCCACCGCTGCAAGGATGTCGGCGATCGGATAGCGCGTGCCCACGGGCAGCAGGCGCGCACGGGTGGCGTCGTCCGGCGCGTGGAGGGACACGGCGAGATTCACGTTCAGGTCGGCTTCGTTCAACGCATCGATCCCAGGAATGATGCCCACCGTCGAAACCGTGATCTGCCTCCAACCGAGGGCTCCGAGGGCGTTGTCGCCGATGCGTCGAACCGCGCTCAGCACGGATTGCAGGTTGAGCAGGGGCTCGCCCATGCCCATGAAGACCACCGTTTGAAGCGTCCGCCCCACGGCGCGCGCTTCACGACGCAGCGCGAGGAATTGCTCGATCATTTCGCCCGAAGTGAGGTTGCGCTGAAATCCGGTCTTCGTGGTGGCGCAGAAATCGCAGCCCATCGCGCATCCTACCTGACTCGACAGGCACCCGGCGGCGCGGTCGGGTCGGAAATCCGGCATGAGGACGGTCTCCACCGTGGCCCCGTCGCGCAATCGCAGCAGGAGCTTGGTGGTGCCGTCCGCCGCCACCTGCCGCATCACCACGGTGGATGCCGGGCCGGCGGATTCCGTCGCGAGGCGTTCCAGCAATTCGACCGGGAAGCGGTGGGCGCGCGATTGCGTATCAGGATTGGTAAAGTCCTCCCCCGCGTAGAAGGCGCGCAGCAATCGGGACGCGTGCGTGGGTTTGAATCCCCACGACGCCACCTTCTCCTCCAATTCAGCGGGTGTGAGGTCGGGAAGCATTTCTAAGAGTCCAAAGTCCCAAGTCCGAAGTCCAAAGTCCGAGATTTGAAGTCGTGGAATGTCCAATTACCAGGGGAGGGGGTTTCCGTCGCGGTGGAAGCCGCCGGAGGGGCCGTCGTCGGGAATCAATGCTCCCCACACGATGCAGCGGGCACCGTCGGGAACGGGGCGCGCTCCGAATTTTTCCAGGCCCGGATGCGAGGCGACGAATCCGGGACAGATGACGTTTACGAGAATTCTCCGAGGCTTGAGTTCCAGCGCGAGCTTCACGGTCAACGCATGCAGCGCGGTCTTGGAAATGCCGTAGCTCGGCACTCCCTGCGGATGCGCGGCAAGCCCCAGCGTGGGATCCTCAAAGCTGCCGGCGACACTGCCCACGTTCACAATGCGGGGATGCGCACTGCGTTCCAAAAGCGGTACAAAGGCCTGGGTCATGCGCCACGCGCCAAAGAGGTTCAACTCGAGAGCCTCGTGCGCGTAGGCGAGGTCTGTGGTGAGGGCCGTCGCGCCGGCGTCGTAGTAGCTGCCGGCGTTGTTGATCAGGACATCGAGGTGTCCGTAGGTGGTCTCCACGTGCGCGCGCAGGGCGGTGATGCTGGAGTCCTGGGTGACGTCGAGGGCATGGGCCACGACATCGAGTCCCTCGGCGCGCAGCGCGGCGGCGTGGCCTTCCGCGGCGGCGATCTGCCGGGCGGTGAGCAGAACCCGGAATCCGGCCTGCGCGAGCTGACGCGCGATCTCGCGTCCGAGCCCGGTCTCCCGGGACGCACCGGTGACGAGGGCAATCTTCAGCGGAGAGTCTGGGCTGGAGGGCGTGTTCATGTTCCGGGACTGAAGGCTAGCGGCAGAACGCAGGAGAAGAAGGCAGATTCCGGAGCTCCGTGATTCCGCATCGCTCGCATCAATGTTGAGGCAGGTGTCGGGCGAGGAATGATTTCACCGCGGCGAGGCGTTCGGAGTCGTAGAACTGCGCGCCCCCGTGGGCGGCTCCGTACACCACCTCGAACTGCACGGGGCGGTTGGCCTTGCGGTAGGCGCCCATGAGTTCGTGCGCCTGGTTGATGGGCATCTGCGGGTCCTGGTCGCCGTGCAGGAGCAGCAGGGGCGGATCGGTGGGATCGACATGGAAGACCGGGCTGGCGAGCCGGGCGAGGTCGGGGACGGCATCGGGCTGCGCGCCGAGCAGGAGATCGAGCGCCGGCACGCGCACGGAGAGTCCCTTGGGTGTGGATTGTTGGAGGATCGTGGTGAGATCGGATCCGCCGTAAAAACTCACGATGGCTTGAATGTCGGAGCTTTGGTTGAGCTGCGTTCCGACGGTGCCTTCGAGTTCTGCGTGATGGTTGGACACGCCGACCAGCGCGGCGAGGTGTCCTCCGGCGGAATCTCCGGCGATGACGATGGTTTTCGTGGCGAGGTTCCATCGGGATCCGGTGGCGCGGAGGAATCGAATGGCCGCCTTGAGATCGTGAATCTGGGCCGGGAACCGCGCCTGCGTGGAGAGTCGATAGTCCACGCTGGCCACGGGATATCCGGCTTCGACCAGCGGGCCGAGGGGCATCGATTCCTTCGATCCCGAGCGCCACGCGCCGCCGTGGACCCACACGATGAGGGGAAGCTGGGAATCCTTCGACGGGCGGTGCAGATCCAACTTCAGCGTCAGCTCGCCGACGCGTGCGTACTCGATGTCGCGATCGATGCGAGTGGGGGAAGGCTCCGCGCCGAGCGCCGCCGCTGCGCAGAAGACACCGAGGAGAAGGCGGAGGCCGAGGGCGTGAACGCGTTTCATGCGGAGTGGTGGGAACAGTGGAGGAGAATCGTTGCGGCTGTCAGCAGGGACCTTGGGGTGGGCTTCATCCACGCGCCCAAGAATGGGGGCTGTGAGAGCGAGACACGGATTTCACGGAGAGACACGGATTCTGAGGAGAACTGATTGGGTGGGTTGTGACCGCGCACGCGTTTGCGCGCCGGTGCGCAACGAACGTGCGATGGGTGAAAATAGCCCATGGCCTTCAGGCCTGGGTCTCCGGGTGTCGGGTTTCTGGGAGTCCTGGAGGGACGGCAGATGTGGGGTTCTGTCGTCCCTCCGGGACTCGGGGCGTTGGTGCATCAAATCCCAGGCCTGAAGGCCTGGGCTATTTTCAAATGGGGCGTTTTTCGGGACTTCTCTTGGGATCGATTGCGGTAAGAAAAAAGGCCGTCCCGGTTTTCGGGACGGCCTTGTGAAAGGGGCAGGGATCCTTGCGGATCACTTTCCTTACTTCTTCTTCGCGGGCTTGGCCTTGGACTTCGCGGCGGCGCGCTTCTCCTCGATCGCAGCCTGGGCGGCGGCGAGGCGGGCGACGGGCACGCGGTACGGCGAGCAGCTCACGTAGGTCAAACCGACCTTGTGGCAGAACTTCACGGAGTCGGGATCGCCACCGTGTTCGCCGCAGATGCCGAGCTTGATGCCAGGGCGGGTCGCATTGCCCTTCTCGCAGGCGATCTTGACCAACTGGCCGACGCCGGTCTGGTCGATCGAAGCGAACGGGTTCTTCTTCACGATTTCGTTCTCGGTGTAGGCGCCGAGGAAGGAACCGGAGTCATCACGCGACATGCCGAGGCAGGTCTGGGTGAGGTCGTTGGTGCCGAAGCTGAAGAACTCGGCGGTCTGGGCGATCTCGTCGGCCGTGAGGGCGCCGCGCGGGATTTCGATCATGGTGCCGACGGAGTAGGCGATCTTCACCTTCTTCTCCTTCTGCACCTGGGCGGCGACTTCGTGGACGATCGCGACCTGCAGATCGAGCTCCTTCTTGAAGCCGACCAGCGGGATCATGATCTCGGGCTTGGCCTTGAAGCCTTCCTTCGTCGCATCGGCAGCAGCCTCGAGGACGGCGCGGGCCTGCATGCGGGTGATCTCGGGATACTTGATGCCGAGACGGCAGCCGCGGAAGCCGAGCATGGGGTTGAACTCGTGCAGTTCGTGCACGCGGCCCATGATCTTCTCCACCGGGATGTTGAGCTTCCGGGAGAGATCCATCTGCTGTTCCTTGGAGTGCGGGAGGAACTCGTGCAGCGGGGGATCGAGGAAGCGGATGGTGGCGGGATAGCCCTTGAGCGCCTTGAAGATGCCGTGGAAGTCCTCGCGCTGATACGGGAGGAGCTTGGCCAGGGCGGCTTCGCGGGCGGCGAGCGTGTCGGCGAGGATCATCTCACGCATCGCATCGATGCGGTCGCCCTCGAAGAACATGTGCTCGGTGCGGGTGAGGCCGATGCCGGTGGCGCCGAAGGCAATCGCCTGGCGGGTCTGCTCCGGGGTGTCGGCGTTGGTGCGGACCTGCAGCCGGGTGGCCTGCGAGCACCACTTCATGAGCAGGTTGTAGTTCTTAAACTTCTCGGTCTTCTGGGCTTCCTTGTCGTCGCTGATGAGGCCCGAGATGATTTCCGAGGGAGCGGTCTTGATCTGGCCGGCATAGACCAGACCCGAGGTGCCGTCGATGGAGAGGAAGTCGCCTTCCTTGAAGGTCTGTCCGTCGATGGTGGCCGTCTTGGCATCGTAATCGATGGTGACGCCAGCCGCACCGCAGACGCAGACCTTGCCCATCTGACGGGCAACGAGGGCGGCGTGGGAGGAGACACCACCGCGGGCGGTGAGGATGCCTTCCGCCGCGATCATGCCGCGGAGATCTTCCGGAGAGGTTTCCACGCGAACGAGGAGCACCTTCTCGCCCTTGTCGGCGGCCTGAACGGAGCGCTCGGCGTTGAAGTAGATCTTACCGGTGGCGGCGCCGGGGCCGGCGGGGAGACCGGTGGCGATGACCTTGGCCTTCTTGACCTCGGAGAGATCAAAGATCGGCGCGAGCAACTGCTCGAGCTGGTCGGCCGGGTTGCGGAGCACCGCGGTTTCCCAGTCGATGAGCTTCTCCTTGACCATGTCGGCGGCGAACTTCAGCGCGGCGGCTGCGGTGCGCTTGCCGTTGCGGGTCTGGAGCATGAAGAGCTTGCCATCCTGGATGGTGAACTCGACGTCCTGCACGTCCTTGAAGTGCTTCTCGAGGGTCGCACGGACCTTGAGCAGCTCGGCGTAGGACTTCGGCATCACGTCCTTGAGCTTGAGCACGGGCTCGGGAGTGCGCACGCCGGCGACGACGTCTTCGCCCTGGGCGTTGACGAGGAATTCGCCGTAGAACTCGTTGACGCCGTTCGCAGGGTTGCGGGTGAACGCAACGCCGGAACCGGAGGTGTCACCGGTGTTGCCGAACACCATCGCCTGCACGTTTACGGCGGTTCCCCATTCGGTGGGGATGTTGTACTTGCGGCGATAGACGATCGCGCGGTCGTTCATCCAGGAGCTGAACACGGCGCCGGCGGCACCGCGGAGCTGATCCCACGGATCGTTCGGGAAGACCTTGCCGGTGCGTTCCTTGACCAGGGCCTTGAAGCGCTTGACGAGTTCCTGCTGGTCTTCGGCGGTGAGCTTCGAGTCCTCGATGTCGCCGTGGTACTTCTCGTGCTTGAAGCCTTCGATGACGGTTTCGAACGGCTCGTGGTCTTCGCCTTCGCGCTTCTGCACGCCGAGCACGACGTCGCCGTACATCTGGATGAAGCGGCGGTAGCAATCCCAGGCGAAGCGGTCATTGCCGGTGGCCTTCACCAGCGCGAGCACGGTCTGATCGTTCAATCCGAGATTGAGGATCGTGTCCATCATGCCGGGCATGGAATCGCGGGCACCGGAGCGCACGGCGACCAGCAGGGGCATGCCGGAGGTGGAACCAAACTTGGTCCCCATGATCTTCTCCATGTTGGAGACACCGGCCTCCATCTGGGACTGGAGTTCCTTGGGGTAGGTCTTCTTGTGGGCGTAGTAGTAGGTGCAGACCTCGGTGGTGATCGTGAATCCCGGGGGCACCGGAAGACCGATGCGGGTCATTTCCGCCAGATTGGCGCCCTTGCCTCCGAGGAGGGCTTTCATGCTGCCGTCTCCGTCGGCTTTTTTGTTTCCCCAAGTATAAACGTATTTCGGTGCTTTAGGCATAACTGTGACGTGATCAGTGCGTGGTTCTGGCGGTAAGCCGGAAAATTGAGCCGCGAACCTATCAATTGCCCGGAAACCGTCAACGGCGAGAAATCCTGCAATTTGAGGGTTTGGCCGGAAGTTTGCGGTTCTCCCGGGGGCGGCTTTTCGACAGCCTCGCCCCGTGAGTTCGTTGACTCCCCAGGAAATTCGATCGGCCGTCCGCACCGCGCTCGCGGAGGATCTGGGCCCAGGCGATGCCACGACGCTGGCGTGCATCCCGTTGGAATCGAGATCGTTGGCCCGCATGATGGCACGGGAGGATCTGACCGTCGCCGGATCGCAATTCGCCGAGATCGCCTTTCGCGAACTCGACCCCAATGCGGTCGTCACGCGGGTCACCACGGACGGGCATCGGGCACCAAAGGGCACCTGTCTGCTTTCGGTCGAAGGATCCACCCGCGCGCTGCTTTCCGCGGAGCGAGTGGCGCTGAATTACGTCCAGCGGCTCTCCGGCGTGGCCTCGATCACGCATCGGTTCATGAGTCGGATCGAGGGGACCGGCGTGCGGTTGCTCGACACGCGCAAGACCACTCCGGGCTGGCGGCGTTTTGAAAAATACGCCGTGACCTGCGGCGGCGGTACGAATCACCGCGTGGGATTGTATGACCTGATTCTCATCAAGGACAACCACCTCGCCGCGCTCGTCGATGCGAAGCCCAACGCCATTGCCGCCGCCGTGGCGCGGGCCCGCGCGGCCTTTCCGAAACTGCGCGTGGAGGTGGAGGCCGACACCCTTGAACAAGCCGCTCAGGCTGCGGATGCGGGGGCGGACATCATCCTGCTCGACAACATGAGCCCCGCCCAATTGCGCGAGGCGGTGACGAAGATTGGCGGACGTTCCAAAACTGAGGCGAGTGGCGGCGTGCGCCTGGACACCATCCGCGCGATTGCCGAGTCGGGCGTCGATTTTATTTCCGTGGGCGCGTTGACCCATTCGGCCCCGGCGGTGGACATTGGATTGGACTTTGAATGATCGCATGAACTTTGCCCCGAAACCCCTGCTGGATCCCGCGGCGAAGATGGGTGCCGATGGACGGATCCTTGCAGCGATGCGCCAGGCCGGCGAAGTGGGCGTGTCCGGCGCGGAGCTGGCGCGTCAGCTCGGTGTTAGCCGCGCGGCGGTGTGGGCGCGCATCGAGGAACTGCGCAAACACGGCTACGAAATCGGCGCGAGTCCGCATCAGGGCTACGTGCTCAAGGCCACGCCGGATCTGCTGCACGCGGATGATTTGCTGTCGCGCATGGGGCGCGTGCGCGTGATCGGCCGCGACATTCGCGTGTTTGGTGAAACCAATTCCACCAACGACATCGTGGAAAAACTCGCGCGCGACGGCGTGTCGGAGGGCATCGCCGTGTTTGCGGAATCGCAGACCAAGGGCAGGGGACGCCTCGGACGCCGTTGGGTTTCTCCCGATGGCTGCGGGCTCTGGTTCTCGGTGTTGCTGCGGCCGAACCTGCGTCCGCAGGCGGCCACGCAGCTCACGGTGATTTCCGCCGTGGCGGTCGCGCGCGCGATCGAACGTCAGACCGGTCTGAGCCCGGAAATCAAATGGCCCAACGACATCGTGTTCGGCACCCGCAAATGCGCGGGGATTCTCATCGAACTCGGTGCGGAGCTGGATCACATCCGACACGTGGTGCTGGGCATCGGCATCGATGTGAATGTGCCGGTGGAGTGTTTTCCCGAAGAAGTGCGTCCCATCGCGACCTCGCTTCAGGCCGAGGCGGGTCATCGAATTGATCGCGCAGAACTCGCTGCCGGCGTGCTCAAGGAACTCGATGCCGCGTACCACCGGTTGAACACGGGGGATTTCCACGAGATCGGCGATGAATGGATGCGCCGCTGCACCACGCTGGGAAAGCGCGTGCGAATCCTGATGGGCGACCGGCTCATCGTGGGTACGGCCGAGGCGCTCGATGAGGAGGGATCGCTGCTGGTGCGCTCGGAACATGGCCGCATCGAACGCATCGTGGGCGGCGACGTGACTCTGGAAAAGGTGCCGCCTCAACCCTGAACCGCCCGAGCGGTTCGCCCGTGAAATGATCCTGCTCATCGACATCGGCAACACCCACACGCATCTGGGTCTTGGAGGCGCGCGGACCATTCTGCGCACGGTGAATCTCAAGACTGCCGACCTGCTGGCCGGGACCGCGTCCGACGCACTGCGAAAGTTTGTGGGACGCCGTTCCCTGCGCGGGGCCTGCTTGTGCTCCGTCGTACCGGCAGCGGTGAAACCGGCGCTTCAACTCGTTCGCGAACTGTTCGCGCTCGAAGCGCTCCAGCTCACGCCGAAGACCATTCGCGGGGTGGGCATTCGTTATCCGAAACCGAAAACCATCGGGCAGGATCGACTGGCCAATGCGGTGGCCGTGCATCAGCGGTTCGGCGCGCCTTCTGTGGTGGTCGATTTTGGTACCGCGGTGACCTTTGACGTCGTGGATGCGGCGGGCAACTACGTCGGCGGCATCATCGCCCCGGGCCTCGCGTGCATGACCGATTACCTGCACGAAAAAACCGCGCTGCTGCCGCGCATCCGGATTCGTGAGACCCGCGCGGCGGTCGGCAAGAGCACGCGTCAGGCGATGCGCATCGGCGCCGTGCACGGCTATCGCGGACTGGTGAAGGGATTGATCACCGAACTCAAGCGCGACCTCGGAGTGAGGCGGCTCCCGGTGGTGGCCACCGGCGGATATGCCGGGTTGATTGCCCGCGGGGTTCCCGAAATTGATACGGTGCGCGCGAATCTGACGCTGGAGGGATTGCTGCACGTCTGGAAATCGCATCACGAGCCTGTGGCCCAGGTTGGCTCACGGGTTCCCAAGCGGGGTTGAAATGCGGGCCATGTCACCGCATGTTCGCCCGATGCGTCTCGCACTGACTGTTCCGTTCCTGCTGCTCGCCGGCCTGCTGACCGGCTGCGGACCCGATGCGCCGGCGTCGGCCACGTCTCCGGCTGCTTCGACGAATTCGGGCAAGGCTGCAGGGACGCCGACGAATTCCGTCGCATCGACGAATGCGGTGCGCGCCGCGGTGGAGGAGCCGCACTACCATCTCGACCACGCGCAGGTGGATCTCCCCCGGGTGCGCCTCTGGATTGGTCCGGCGGAGCTCGAGGCCGAGGTCTGCACCACGCTGCCCCAGGTGGCCACCGGGCTCATGCATCGAAAGGGAATCGGTCCGAATGAATCGATGATCTTTGCGTTCGGCACTGGAGAGCAGCGGTCGTTCTACATGAAGAACGTCAGCTTCGACATCGCTGCGGCGTACATCGACACCGAAGGCGTGGTGACCGAGGTGGTTCAGCTCAAGAAGCAGGTGGTGGATCCCGTGCCCTCGAAGTCCGCCAACATCCAGTTCGTGCTGGAGACCGCGCCCGATTGGTTTGAACGCAATGGAATCAAACCTGGTACAGTCATCCGGACCGATTCCGGTTCGTTGCGCGACGTGCTGGGCCGCCGGGCAATCCTCCGCTGAGGCCAAGCCGGCTTGAAGAAGCGGAGAGAGGAAGAAATCAACCGCAGATGAACGCAGATGGACGCAGATTCAAATGCGCGGAACGGAGGCCATTGAGATTCCCCCGGCAAGCGAATGAATTCGAAGCGCAGCAAGGGATTCATCTTCCGCTTCATCAGCGTTTATCTGCGTCCATCTGCGGTTTGAACTGCCGCTTTTAGGTTTAGCCATTCTGTTTTTGATTCGAGGATTCGAAGCTTTTGACACCCATGCGGATTGCCCTAGCGCAGATCAACACCACGGTCGGAGATGTCGCGGCCAATGAGGCGCGAATCCTGGAAGCCTATCGTCGCGGCGTTGCGGCGGGGGCGGATCTGGTGATTCTCCCCGAGTTGTCGCTGATCGGTTATCCGCCGCGCGACCTGCTTCTGCGCCCCGGCCTCGCCGCCGCGGGTGACGCGGCATTGCACCGCCTTGCCGCGCAAACCGGTCGCACCGGTCTGCTCGTGGGGCACGTGGGAGTGAATGCGGCCCGGCCTGGACGCGAGTGGACCAATGCCGCCTCGCTGCTCGCCGATGGGGCCATCGTGGCGACGCGCACCAAGACGCTGTTGCCGACCTACGACGTATTTGACGAAGACCGCTGGTTCGAGCCCGCGGTGGAAAACACGCCGGTGGAGTTTCGCGGGGTGAAGGTGGGCATCACCATTTGTGAAGACCTGTGGAACGATGAGGACTTTTGGTCGGAGCGCCGCTACCGCCCGAATCCCGCGGCATCGCTGGTCGCGGCAGGTGCGCGGATGATTTTGAATCTGTCGGCTTCGCCGTGGCATTTGGGCAAGGACCGGACGCGTCTGGCCATGCTTCGAAGCCTGGCGTCGAAGCACGGGGTTCCGGTGGTGTACTGCAATCTGGTGGGCGGGAACGATGAGCTGGTCTTCGATGGCCAAAGCCTCGTGCTCGATTCCGAGGGCGCGTTGCTCGCGCAGGCCGATGCCTTCCGCGAGGATTTCCGCGTGATCGAGACCGACATGGCCGGCGGCCATTCGGAACGCGTGTACGCCGAGGAACAGTTGGTTCACGACGCCCTGGTTTTGGGCACGCGCGATTACTTGTCCAAGTGCGGATTCAAGAAGGCGGTGCTGGGATTGAGCGGCGGCATTGATTCCGCGGTGGTGGCGTGTCTCGCCGTGTCGGCGCTCGGGGCGGAGAATGTGATGGGGCTCTCGCTGCCGTCGCAGTTCAGCTCGCAGGGCAGTCTCGACGATGCGCGATCGCTCGCGCTGGCGCTGGGAATCCGGCACGAGACGGTGGCGATCAAGGACGCGTTTGAATCGGTGAAGATCGGCGTGGCGCCCTTGTTTGCCGGGCTCGCGGAGGACACCACCGAGGAGAATATCCAGGCGCGTCTGCGCGGGGTGATCCTCATGGCGATGTCGAACAAGTTTGGTTCGCTGCTGTTGACCACGGGCAACAAGAGCGAGATCGCAGTGGGCTATTGCACACTGTACGGCGACATGTGCGGCGGGCTGGCGGTGATTGCCGACGTGCCCAAGACGCTGGTGTACCGGCTGGCCCGCTGGATCAACCGGGAGCGGGAAATCATTCCGGATGCCTCGATCACCAAGCCGCCCAGTGCCGAGCTGCGGCCGAATCAGACCGATCAGGACAGTCTGCCTCCGTACGACACGCTGGATGCGATTCTCGACGGCTACGTGGTGCAGGGGCGCAGTCCGACGGAGTTGATGGCGCAGGGGCTTCCGGAAGCGGCGGTGAAGCGTGTGGTGCGATTGATCGACGGTGCGGAGTACAAGCGCCGACAGGCCGCGCCGGGACTGAAGGTCACCACCAAGGCGTTCGGAATGGGGCGACGGATTCCGATCGCCCACCGGTGGCGCGAGCTCTAGGCATCAATCTGCGCATTTTCAATCATGGATTCCACGCCAGTGACTCAGATTGCGACATCCGCCTCCGGAGGTTCCCTGGCGGAATCGGATCGCATCCATGCGGCCACAAAAGGGGCGAAGCGTCTGGAGTTTGGTGATGCATTGCGGGGATGGGCGGTGATCCTGGTGGTATTGCACCATTCATCGGCCCGCGTGGTGGAGCTGCATCCGAAGTGGGCGACCTTCACGTTCGGTGGGGCTCGTGGTGTTCAGCTGTTCTACGTGTTGAGCGCTTACATGTTGGCCCGCTCGATGGCCACCCGGTATGCGGTGGAGCGCCGACCGGTAGCGGCGTTTTTTGTGCGCCGATTGTTCCGCATCCTGCCGTTGTTCTGGGTCGCGATTCCTCTCCACCTTTGGGTCTACGGCGTTGGGTCGCGCGCCATGCTTGGGGATCATCCGTCCATCGGTTGGTCGCACATTCTCGGAACAGCATTCCTTCTCCACGGATTCTACCCGTACTGGATCAACAGCGTGGTGATGGGGGGGTGGTCGGTAGCGGTGGAGTTCATGTTCTACACCTTGATGCCGCTGCTTTGGAAGTTCATCCGGAGCTGGAAGCATGCACTCCTCGCGGTGGTGGTGGCCCTCATTCTTTGCCCCTTGCAGTACTCGTTTCTGCTCGGCCGTCCGATGATTTCAGATAAGACGCTCTGGGGATATTTCGTCTTCTTTTCCCTTCCCACCCAGCTTCCGACTTTCTTGATCGGCCTGCTGCTGTACTGGGTGTTGGAATCGCTCCGGAATTCCAGTTGGAGGGTACCTTCCTGGCTAATCACCTGGCTTCCCTGGGGATCGCTTGCAATTGCGCTGAGCACTGCGTGGCTGCCGGTGAACGTTCCGATTCAAACCTACATCGCAGCTGTGGGTTGGTTCGGGTTGAGTCTGGGATTGGCCCTCAAACCAGCCCCGCTTTTGGTGAACCGGCTCGTATCCCGAATCGGCGTTGTGAGCTACAGCGTTTACCTGCTGCATCCAGTGGTGATGGGAGTCACCTGGGGGGCTCAGTATCGGTTTCTGAAAACCATTGGATGGAATGCTCCCGATTGGGTGGTGCAGGCGGGTTGGATTTTTATGCCGCTGGTTTCAGCCGTCCTTGTATCGATGGTATCCCAGCGGTGGATCGAGGAGCCCGGTATCCGACTTGGTAATGCGCTGATCCGCCGGTGGAATCTCGACGGAAAGGGCGGAGGCCGCGCGAAGCTCAATCCGGTTCGTTAGCCGACGCGCCGGTTTGCCGTGAACCCGATTTGATTCGGGTTCACGGCTGGAGTCTTCTTATCCGCCGTTGACTACGGATTTGGCACCACCCGGAAAAATCCCTGGGTGAACTCCGACAGATTCGCCTCGTACGGAGACGTGACGTTCAGCGTTTCCCACGCGCCGGGTTGCAGCGAGGTCTGGCGTTGCAGCCGAAATCCGGTTGGCCAGGTCAGCGTGAGTGACGTGGCGCCAGGCGCGGGCGGAATGAAGCTGAGTTCCGGAGTTACGTTGGGAGCCACACCCACTTCGACCCGAGCGATGTAATAGCTAGGCACGTCGCCGAAGGTGTTGGCGATGTCGAACGGGTTGAGATCGGGCCAGAGGTACCGCAGTTCGCCGAAGTCCAAACCGCCTCCCGCGTGCGGCACCCGGGTGTACCCGGCGGTGGTGATCACGCCGCGTGAATCCACCGCCACGAAATACGCGGTGGCGTTATCCTCGGTGGCGAACTCGGGTCCGCCGCTTTGCCGGATGAACTGCTCCGATCCGTCGGCCCCGATCTTGGCCACGAAGAGATCGTGTCCGGTGACGCTCGATCCCGCGACGTAGTTGGTGCCGAACGGAATCTTCCGCGTGACCCCGCCATTGGCCGCCGGGGCGAATCGGAACCATCCCGCAAGGTAGAGCGCGTTGTCAGGGCCGAGATCGGCATCGCGCACCACCAGGGAAGTTCCCCGGGCCCAGGCGATGTCTCCAGAGGGCGTGAGCTTGGTGATAAAGCTCCGGCCCGACAGCAGGTTGGTTCCGACCTGAAGCGTTTGTCCCGTGCTGAGCGAAAGCTCTCCCGCGATCAGCAGGTTGCCGCCCGTGTCCACATTGAGCGCCGGGACTCGGATCACTCCGCCGTTCGGGCCCGTGAAGGTGCGCACCCATTGGAAGGCGCCGGTGGGATCGTACTTGGCCACCACGAACGATTGCGCGCCGTTGTTCCCCAGGGCGGTGATGTTGGTGCCGCCAAGGGCGAGGGCTTCGACGCGATTCGCGCAGAAGTAAAGCGCGCCAGAGGTGTCGAGTGCATAGCGGCCATTGTTAACGTCCTTCACCGTGGGAATGAAAGAACGTGCGGGTCCGGTGGTTTCGGTACCGTCGTAACGGAACGATCGAACCGCCCGCGAATTGCCCAGGTTGTCTGCAGTGACCACGCGCACCTGTCCCGCGCCATCGAGATCCAGCAGTCGAACGGTGGACAAATCGGTTTGTCCGACCGCCACATTGCCGAGCGACTTCGTCCAGAGAAGGGTGCCGTCGACGGGATTCAAACGACCGATGAAGTTTCCTTCCGTGCGGTTGAACTGGCTGGGCTGATTGATGGCGCGTCCGGCGATGAAGACTTCTCCGCCATGCGCCACGACCGGTGCAAACGGAGAAAGCAGGTACGTGGTGGAGGCGTCGGGATGATCCACAAATCGCCATCGGAAATTTCCACCGGAGTCGAATTTTCGCAGATCCAGGATGCCGCCGTTGGCCCAGCCGATGAGCAGGGCGTAACTGTTGCCCGCGTCGTCGGCACCAATGTTTGCGGGGGCACCGAGGTAGTTGGTGGTGGCGGTGACCATCGTCCATCCGGTCATGTTGGGACGCAGCTGCGGGGTGACTTCCACCGACGGGCTGCGGATGACGTCGAGCGCGTTGCTGATCACCAGCACGTAGCGTCCGCGGTTGGTGCGTTCCAAATCTGGAAACGTCAGCACTCGGCTGGTGGCTCCGGGAATGGGAGTGCCGTTGAGCAACCACTGGAAGGTGGGCACGGGCACGCCGGTTACTTCGCCGGAGAGCGTGAGGGAATCTTGCAATAAACCGGTTTGATCGACCGGAAGCACGGTGAACCGGGGCGCCGCCGGGGCAAAGGTTGGCGCGAGGCGCGCGATGTATAGCACGGTCGGAACGACTGTGGCGCTGTTGGTGGTGAAGAGTTCGATGGTGTCGAAACGCTGTCCTGCGGTGCGGGTGCTGCTTGAGGTGGTGCCGCCCGACATGGATCCCACGAGCACGAGGTCGCCGGCGGGATTCGCTGCGATGTACCGCGTGCTGGCACCCCGTGCGTCGTCGGCGAAGGGCAGTTTCTCATCGAGCATGCGCATCCAGAGCATGCTGCCATTGGGTGCGAACTTGGCGACCATGGTGGCGGCCGAAGGGCGTCGATCGAGCAACGCCGCGCCCAGGCTTACGGCGGTGCTGGAACCGGTGACCAACGGAGCCTCGACCAGCAGGGCATTGCCCTCGCCATCGAGGGCCAGACGTGAGTTCCCTGGGACGTTGGCTGAATCCGGGTTTCCCACGGCCTCGATGGTTTGGGCCCATTGAAGTTCGCCGTCGGTATTGATCCGGGCGAGGTAGTGAACCCCCACGGCCATTCCTGGCTGAAGCACGACCGGCGTCTGCGTGCGGGTCGCGGTGAAATACACATTGCCCGCGGCGTCGCTCACCGCCGAGGCGATCTGGGTGTCGGCCAAGGCACTGTTGAACATTCCGCCGAAACGCTTCGCCCAGATTGGCGACCCGTCCGGAGTGAACTTGGCGATGAAGCCGTCGGTCGCGTAGTTGGTAACCGTGGCGGAATCGATTCGCTTGGTGGACTCGAGCGTGAGGCTTCCGAATTTCGCCACGCCTTTGAACGAGCCGGAGAGAAACAGGTTTCCAGCGGCGTCGGTGGTGAAGCTGGCCACGCGTTCATCGTTCACACCGCCGTATCCGCGCACCCAGACGATTTTCCCGAACGAGTCGTACTTGGCCAGGTAGAGATCCCAGGAGCGATCAAACGCCCCCGGCGCGGCGTTGGTGAGGGTGATGCCGCCAAGCGGGAAGAACAGGGTTCCAATGTACGGCACGTTGGTGACACCGAACCGGGTCTGTCCGCGAAAGCGTCCCGCCACAAGCACGCCGTCGTTGGAAGGCAGGAGTCCCGCCACCTCGGCGCCATGAACGATGCCGGAAGTGTCGATGAAGTTCGTGCTCGGGCCTGCAACGGTGAGGGTCCAGAAGTTGGTCATCACCAAATTCGTTTTGCCGCCGCTCACCACATTGGTGGGACGGATCCGGTGCAGGTACCAGTCGCCGGAGTCCCCGGTGTGACCGCCGAAGATCGCGCCGCCGAGCCCATCGCTCAGCGCCGCGCGAACCGGCGCCGGCAGGCCGTTTTTCGACCAGTTGGTCCGGCCCTCGGGCGAGACGGAACTGAGCACGGGCCCCATGCCGAGCAGCAGGGAATTGTCCGACAGCAGCGTCAATGAAGTGGGCTCGCTGCGGGCGAACTCGAACACGCTGGTCACCGCCGGGGCATTGGTCTCGGCGTAGCCCCGAACCGTGAGGGTGGCGGGTGCGCCGCGGGTGACCGAGGTGACCAAATATGCGGGCTGACCCGCGCTGCGATCCGGATTCGGAAACCAGTTCTCGATTTCCACCGCATAGGTTCCGGCGTCCGAAGGTAGCACATCGGCCAGACTGATCTGCACCCGCTGGTTGACTCCACCGGGCGCCGGGGGATTGCCCAGCGAAGTGGTCGTGGTGGTGTACAGGCGGGTCAACGGCTGACCGTCTTTGATCCATCGGTAGGCGACCGGATTCGGGCTGACCACATCGACGGTGAAGGTGTTGGTCGCGGGACGCTTGTTGCCGAGCACTCGATACGTGCCCGATTGGAACTGGCTGCTGTTGCCTCCGAGCACCACGCTGTATCGGCCGTCCTCGTAGGCCTCCAGTCGTGAGAGATCCCCGGCACGCGGAAAATTGGTCAGCGCGAAGAATACGTCTCCGCCGGCGATGTAGCCCCAGGTGCCGGTGGCCGCGGCGGCACCGGAATTCTCGCCCACGCAGAAGCGATTGCTCACCCCGAGCGCGAGTTGCCAGGTGCCGCTGGAGCGGAACGGAGGCAGGCTTCCCTCCACGCGGAAGGACAGGATGTGGGTGGTCTCGACCACGCTGAGGTTGGTCACCACAAGGCCCTGTCGGAGCGCCTTCCCATTGAATTCGCCGATTCCCACCACGCTGTTGGTGAGATCGCGCACCAGGGTTGCCGGTGTCGGAGGCGTCACGGTCACCGTGGCCACGCTGCTGCGAACCACGCCGAAGCGATTCGAGGCCATGAACTGATACTCGCCCGCGGTGGCCGGCAGGGCGGCGAACGCGTAGGCATTTGTGCTCGGGGCATCCAGCGTGGGGTAGATCGATCCGGGAAGCCCGCGTGAGAAGAGAACGTTGGTCCCGGCGTGGAGCCAGTACACGGTGAGCGGGACCTCGCCGTTGAAGGCGACCGACACGTTGGTGCTCTTGCCGAAGTCGGTGGTGAACGAACTCGGCTGGCTCAGAAGAATCGGCGGGCCCGAGGGCAACAACGTGACCTGCGCTACGCGGCTGGTGGTGCTGCCTCCGGGAGTGACCGTGGCGACAACCGCGTAGGTGCCGAAGCGATCCGGATTCGCGGCCGAAACGTTCAGCGTCGGCCCCGTGACACTCGGGATGGTGCTGCTCGTTTTCAGATTCGTTCCCGCGTGCATCCATTGGTAGGTGAGCGCTCCATCGGCGACCGCGGCCACGCTCAATTGCACCGGCTGCGACGCGTACAGGCCCAAATCAAGGGGCTGCAGCGTGATCTGCGGCGGTCCGGGCAGGATCACATCCAGATGCGCCACCGAACTTGTCACCGATCCCCCGAATGCATTGGTGAACACCACAAAGTAATCGCCGCCGCGATTGGCATCATTGGCCGCGAGCGAAAGAAAGGCCTGTCCGAAGCTCTGTCCGGCCCCCGAGGTGAGGGGTGTACCATTTTTGAACCACTGATAGCCCGTGGTGACTTCGGTGGAGCACGATGACGAGAAGCTGAACAACTGGCTGAGTTTCACCGTGCCGCCGACCGGCTGGGTGGTGATGGCCATCGCGGCGGGAGGACGAATCGTCATCGTGGCCGTCTGGCTTGTGACGCTTCCGAACGTGTTGCTCACCACCACCAGGAAATCCCCGGCGCGCTCCGGCGAATCCTGTCCGATGCTGAGCGATTGATTGGTCTGCGCGGTCAGGTTGGTGCCCGCGTGTTTCCACTGGTAGGTCATCGGACTCGCACTCGTCGCGGTCAAGGTCAGGAACAAGGCCTCGCCCGCAGCGAGCGTCTTGGACACCGGCTGGACGGTGATCACCGGCGGAAGCGGGGAGGGCGGGGGAGGCATGCGGAACATGCCGAACACGTTCTGCGTGCCGTCGAGAAATACCTGCGAGAACAGCAGCTTTCCGTCGGGCTGCATCGCGAAGGCCCGCGTGGTCTGGGTGCCCAGGCCTGGGACGCTGCCGGCGTTGGCGAGGTCCACGCTCCCGGCGAGTTTTCCCGAGGCGGTGAGATAGAAGAAGCTCACGCGCCGGTCACCCGCTGTGGGATTGCGAACGATCACCGCGCCGCCATCGGGCAGGAACGCAGCGGGAACCGGGTGGACACCCTGGTTGTTCGGCTGGGTGAAGAAGATGAAATTGGGATCCCCGGTTCCATCGGGAGCCACGCGCTGGATCTGCGGCGTGAAGCTGGAAGGCGGTGCGTTGTAGCCCGCCACCAGAATGCTGCCATCGGCCGCCACGGCGAACCGGCTCTCATCCTGAAGCTGGAACGGGAATTTGTATCCGGGATCGGGCGCGCCGGTGGAACTGAAGCGGACCAGATTCTGAATGCCGCCCGAATTCGGATTGTTGTCGCCCTGAAGCACCAGGATGCGGCCGTCGGCCTGCACCTGGAATTGCAGCGGCTGCAATCCCGATTGGAGGCCCGACGTGTACTTGAACCCGGAGTCCACCGAACCGTCCGCGTTCAAGCGTGTGGGCCCAAACACGCCGACGCTGGTGAGAAAGGTGGAGAACAGCACCTTGCCATCCGGCTGCACGGCAAGACCCGCCAGGTGATTGGCGGTATTCGCGTTGAAGCCGGCATCCACCGCGCCATCGGCGGTGAAGCGGATGATGTTGGTCCGTACCACCGCGCCGGTGGTGAAGAACGAAGGCTGACCGGCGGCGATCAGCTTGCCATCGGGCAGGCGCACCAGGGCTGATACAGAAGGTTTGCCGAAGGCACCGGTCGATGCGATTGGCGGGGCGAATGACGTGTCGAGGGTGCCATCGGAGTTCAACCGAGCCAGCGCGGGGCGCGACACGCCGCCCACGGTGGTGAAGTTGCCGGCGATGACGATCTTGCCATCGGGCAGGACCACGGCGGCGTTGGCGAGTCCGTCGAGGGCGGGGGTCTGGAAGGTGGTGTCACGTCCGGCCGGAAGCGCGGCTTGAACGTGGGACATCAGGACGGGAGCCAGGGAAAGCGCTGCCATGACAACCATCGAGCTCACATGTGTGTGGAAATTCGATGGGCTGCGGCGGTGAAGGAAGGCAAGTGGCGTGGCGTTTGGGCGTGAATTCATTGCAGTGTCGCAGATCCGAACAAGCCCCAACGCTGCCACTTGGAATGGATTCACCCCAACTGGGAACTGCTGATATGACGGTATTTACGTATGCGGGGTCCCGGGGGTGTCGCTCCGGAGCGCAAAAGAAGCAGGAAAAAGCGCAAGGAGTCCCGTCGCAGGTTGAAGCGGGCCGAAATACATGAACCGGCCTGGTATCGACCGGTTGGGAATCTCCACCTTGAGACGCCGTTTCAAGCCACGCTGGGCGCGGACGCACGGAGGATTGGATAGTCCGGTTCCTGAAGCTGCGGAGGCTCGGAGGCGGGCAGCGGGTTTTTGGAAAAACCGGACTCCAGAATACGCTTCCGCCAGTCGTTGATGAGCTGGAGGACTTTCGTCAAATCCAGTCCGTCGTGGATCGCGGGATACTTCCGCAAGTTCGCATCGGCGAGATCGAACAACGCCACCGAAGGCCGGAGCCGATCCTTCTGCAAATGGACGAACGCCCCGGCCAGCTGAATCAGGCCCTTGTAGTAGGAGTAGTTCGCTCCGGTTTTGCCCTGCGCGAGCCAGAGCTCCTCAAGGACGTCGTGCGCTTCAAAAAACCACTGACGGTTGAAACAGGCGAAATAGCCGGAGTAATGACGCGAGAGGCCGTCATCAGGGCATTCCGCAATCAGGGCGGCGATCTTCTCGGATTTCCGACTCACGGGCTCAGGCTATCGGACTCCCTAGGATGACAAAAGTCTCGGATCGATGTTTCCGTCTTGGACCCACCGGGTCGAGTTTTCTAACCTTTGCCCCACATGGCCGCGTCCAAATCCCCTTCGTTCGATCTTTCCACCTGGGTTGCCAAGAAATCCAAAGCGGTCGATGCCGCGCTGGATCGTTCGATGCCCAAGGCGTCGAAGAAGCCCGCAACGATTCACAAGTCGATGCGGTATTCCATTTTCGCCGGCGGCAAGCGGATGCGTCCCGCGTTGTTGATCGCCGCCGCCGAGGCCTGCGGTGGTGCGGAGGCTGCCGCGCTGCCATTCGCCTGCGCCGTGGAGTGCATCCACACCTATTCGTTGATCCACGATGATCTCCCGGCGATGGACAACGACGATTTCCGCCGCGGCAAGCCGACCAATCACAAGGTGTTTGGCGACGGCATCGCGGTGCTCGCGGGCGATGCGCTGCTGACCCAGGCGTTTGAAATCATCGCCCAGGCCGTTCCCGGCAAGCGCTACTCGGTTCGCGACACGGTGATGGAACTCGCGGTCGCATCGGGTTCGCTCCAACTCATCGCAGGGCAGGTGGCCGATTTGGAAGGCGAGGGGAAGGATCTCTCGGTGCCCGATCTGCGGTACATTCACGAGCGTAAAACCAGTGCGCTCCTGACCTGCTCCGTGCGGCTCGGCGGCATGAGTGCGAATGCAACTCCGGCGCAGCTCAAGGCGTTGACCGATTTTGGTTACAATGTCGGCCTCGCGTTCCAGGTGATCGACGACATTCTCGACGTGACCCAAACCTCCGAGAAGCTGGGCAAGACTGCCGGCAAGGACGTGGCGGCGCAGAAGGCGACCTATCCGCGTTTGGTGGGCTTGGAGAAATCGAAGAAGATCGCCGCCCTGCTCACCGCGAAGGCGTTCGATGCGTTGAAGCCGTTCAACGGCAAGGCGGTCGCGCTGGAGGCACTCGCGCGCTACCTGCTCGAGCGCGAGAATTGAGCCGAGTCAGCACGCGGCGGCTCCTTTTTGGAGTGCGGCGGGAAGCGCACCGCCACGCCGCTTTGGCATGCGCGCCGGGGGGAAACTGTTTTTCCCGGCGCGATTGGAAATTACGGCTGCGAAGGAAGGCGGTCGGTTTTGCACCGCGCCCGGTTTCGAAAGCGGTGTCGGCGCTGCGCTCTGCCACCGCACTCCAAAATCGGTCGGTGCCGCATCACGTCCCGTTTGCATCCCCACGCACGAAAAACAAAAAGCCGGGAGTCGGAGTGAATCCGATCCCGGCTTTTGTGTTTCGATTCGGTGCGGCTTGGATCAGACGCCCGGCAGCGGTTCGGTGACCGGACCGGTGGCGGCTTCTTCGTCGTTCTCGGAAATCACCGGAGCGATGGCCTGCAGACGATCCTTGTCGTCGAGGTTGATGAGCTTCACGCCCATCGTGTTGCGGCCCGCCTCGCGGATGTCCTTCACCGGGGTGCGAACCATCTGGCCGCCGTTGGTGATGAGCATGATCTCGTCGGTGTCGCGAACGGTGAGCGCACCCACCACGCGGCCGGTCTTGTCGCCGGTCTTCATGGTGATGATGCCCTTGCCGCCGCGGGACTGCAGGCGGTACTCCTCGAAGTCCGTGCGCTTGCCGATGCCGTTTTCGCCGGCAACCAGCAGTGTGGCGTCCTTCTCGACGAGCGCGCAGGCGACCACGGCGTCGGACTTCTCCAATTCGATGCCCTTCACGCCGGCGGCGTTGCGGCCCATGGACCGGACCTGGTCCTCGGCGAAGCGGATGCTCATGCCTTCCTGGGTGATGAGCACGATCTCGTTCTGGCCCGAGGTGAGCTTGACCTCGACGAGGTCATCACCGGGTTCGAGCGTGATGGCGATGATGCCGCCCTTGCGGACGTTCTGGAAATCGCTCAACGCGGTGCGCTTGGTCGTGCCCTGACGGGTGACAAAGAACAGCTCATTGGTCTGCTGCCAGGTTTGGTCTTCCTTGTTGGCGCCGTACTTGGCGTTCACGCGGACGACGGTCTGCACTTTTTCCTCGGGGCGAAGCTCGAGGAGGTTGGCGATGCTGCGGCCCTTGGCGGCGCGTCCCATGTCGGGAATCTCGTGCACGCGCTCGACATACACGCGTCCCAGGTTCGTGAAGAACATGAGGTAGTCGTGCGTGCTCGCGGTGAAGAGGCGCTCGATGAAGTCCGCATCCTCGGGCTTCTCGGCCTCGCGCGTGGCCATGCCGATGACGCCCTTGCCGCCGCGCCGCTGGGCCCGGTAGCTGGAGACGTTGGTGCGCTTGATGAGGCCGTTGTGCGTGAGGGTGACGATGACGCCTTCGTTGGCGATCAGGTCCTCGATGGCGATTTCGCCTTCGTCCGGAACGATCTCCGAGCGACGCGCATTGCCATGCTTGTCCTTAATGTCCTTCAGCTCCTTCTTGATGATCGACATCACGCGCGATTCCTTCGCGAGGATGTCCATCAAGTCCTTGATGCGTTCCACGAGCTCGCCGTATTCGGCGCGGACCTTGTCGATTTCGAGTCCGGTGAGTTGATAGAGGCGCAGTTCGAGGATGGCTTCGACCTGGCGTTCCGACAGCATGTAGCGGCCCTTTTCGAGGCGCTCTTCGCGGCGAACCAGAACGCCCCAGCGTTCCACCTGGGCGCGGGTCCATTCGAAGGCCAGCAACTTCACCTTGGCCTCATCGCGATTCTTCGAATTGCGGATGATGCGGATGAACTCGTCGAGATTGTTCAGCGCGCAGATGTAGCCTTCGAGGATCTCGGCGCGGTCTTCGGCCTTCTTGAGCTCGAAGCGGGTGCGGCGGAGGATGACCTCGCGGCGGTGATCGATGTACGCGGCGATGAGCTCGCGCATCGAAAGCGTCTTCGGCTTGCCGTGATCAATGGCCAGCGCGTTGACGCTGAAGCTGACTTCGAGCTGGGTATGCTTGAAGAGGTTGTTGATGACCACCTTGGGGATGGCATCGCGCTTCAACTCGATCACCAGGCGGCAGTTTTCATCCGACTCGTTGCGGACGCCGCTGATGTCGGTGACGACCTTGTTGTTCACCAAGTCGGCGATCTGCTCTTCGAGGGCGGCCCGGTTGACGTTGAACGGGATCTCGGTGATGACGAGCTGTTCCCGGTTGCCCTTCATCTGCTCGATCCCGACTTTGCCGCGGAGCTTCACGCCGCCGCGTCCGGTCTCGAAGTAATTCTTGATGCCCTCGATGCCGCAGATGATGCCGCCGGTGGGGAAATCCGGGCCCTTGATGAACTTCTGGAGCTGGGCGTTGGTGATCTCGGGCTTGTCGATCTGGGCGCAGATGCCGTCGATGACTTCCGCGAGATTGTGCGGGGCCATGTTGGTGGCCATGCCGACTGCGATGCCGGTGCCGCCGTTGACGATGAGATTCGGGAACGCGGCCGGGAAGACCGTGGGCTCCGTCATGCGCTCGTCGTAGTTCGGGACGAAATCGACGGTGTCCTTGTCCATGTCCTGCATGAGGACGGCGCCAAGGTGCGTCAACCGGGCTTCGGTATAACGCATGGCCGCGGGAGGATCGTTTTCGACCGAACCGAAGTTGCCCTTGCCATCGACCAGCTTCTCGCGCATGGCCCACGGCTGCGCCATGTGGACGAGCGTGGGGTAGATCACCGCTTCACCGTGGGGGTGATAGTTTCCGGAGGTGTCACCGCAGATCTTGGCGCACTTGTAGTGCTTGCGTCCCGGGAAGAGGGACAGCTCGTGCATCGCGTAAAGGATGCGGCGCTGCGAGGGCTTGAGACCATCACGCACGTCGGGCAACGCGCGCGAAATGATCACCGACATCGAGTAGTCGAGGAACGAGGCCTTGATCTCGTCGGCGACGTTGATCTTGGCGATTTTTTCGCCCACCGAGTAGGCGCCGCCCGACGGGGCGGGGGACGACGGGGAAGGCGGTAACGGAGCGGATTCGTCAGGCATGGTGCGTGCGGAAATGGAGTTGGAATCGTACGGGCGTGCTCGGGCTTCGCTTAGACGTCGAGGTTCCGGACGTTGAGGGCGTTGTCTTCAATGAACTGACGACGCGGCTCGACTTCATCCCCCATGAGGCGGGTGAACATTTCTTCTGCTTCCACGGCATCGGTGAGGTCGATCCGCAGGAGCTTGCGCTTCTTCGGATCCATGGTGGTTTCGAAGAGCTCCTTGGCGTCCATTTCACCGAGACCCTTGAAGCGGTAGATCTGGATGCCCTTTTTCCCGACGGCTTTCACCGACGCGAGAATTTCGGGAATCGAGAAGATCGGCGTCACAATGGCGCGCTCGCCTTCGCCTTCGGTGAGTTCGAACAGCGGCTTGTCCTGCGCGGAGTAATGCTCAATGGCGAGCCCCTTCTTGGTGAGCTTGGCCAGCAGTTCGCTGATGGCCTTGTTTTCCAAGTGAAGATCGTGGTGCTTGGCGCGACGGATCACGCCCTTCTTCTCCGCCTTCTCGCGCGCTTCGGCATCGCCGAGCAGATCGAGGTTCTTGGCCTTGTATTCCTCGAAGGCT
Organism: Verrucomicrobiota bacterium; assembly: GCA_947454705.1. GTDB lineage: Bacteria > Verrucomicrobiota > Verrucomicrobiia > Limisphaerales > UBA9464 > CAIVQB01. The sequence goes on along the minus strand of CANGKZ010000014.1, from coordinate 40,726 downwards.
TCGTTGGTGACGAAGTAGTGGACGGTCTCGTCGTTGCCTTCGCGCACCTTGACCAGGTGGAGCGGCAGAGAGCCGTCGGCTCCGCGCTTGTCCACGTAGTCGGCAAAGTTTCCGCCCACGCGCTGGATGTAGGTGGCGTGCTTGTCGAGGGTCTCGAGCAGGCCGAGGATTTCCTCGAGCTGCTTGGCCGGGATTTCCTTTCCGTCGGCCAGGTTCTTCAACCGGACTTCCTCGGTGCCGTTCTGGAGGAGGATGCGGTTGAGCTGGACGTCGTCATCGATGTAGTCGGTGCGCTTCTTGCGGGTGACCGAGTAGAGCGGCGGCTGGGCGATGTAAACGTAGCCGTCGCGAACTAGTTGGGTCATCTGACGGTAGAAGAACGTGAGCAGGAGCGTGCGGATGTGGGATCCGTCCACATCTGCGTCGGTCATGATGATGATCTTGTGGTACCGGAGGCGTTCGATGTTGAACGCGCCCTCGCCTTCGCCGGCACCGATGCCGGTGCCGATGGCGGTGATCATGGTGCGGATTTCGTTGTTCTGAAGCACCTTGTCCAACCGGGCCTTCTCCACGTTGATGAGCTTGCCGCGGATGGGAAGGATCGCCTGGAACTTGCGGTCGCGTCCCTGCTTGGCGGACCCACCTGCAGAGTCACCTTCGACGATGTACAACTCGGTGTTCGCCGGGTCGCGATCGGAGCAATCGGCCAATTTACCGGGAAGACCACCGCCGGACAGCGCGGTCTTGCGGACGGCTTCACGGGCCTTGCGCGCGGCCTCGCGGGCGCGGGCGGCGTTGAGGGCCTTTTCGACAATCTTTTTGGCGACACCCGGATTGTCGTCGAAGTAGTTCATCAACCCTTCGTACGACACCGACCCGACCATGCTTTCCACTTCGGGCGAGAGGAGTTTGACCTTGGTCTGGGATTCAAACTTGGGATCGCTGTGCTTCACCGAAATGACCGCCGCGAGGCCTTCGCGAACGTCGTCGCCGGTGATCTGCGGATCCTTGTCCTTCAGTAGCGAATTGCCCTTGGCGTACTGATTGATGGAGCGCGTGAGGGCGTTGCGGAAGCCGGTGAGGTGCGTGCCACCGTCCGGATTGTGAATCGTGTTGGTGTAGCAGAGCACCTGATCCGTGTAGGAGTCGTTGTACTGCAGGACGACTTCGGTGTGGATCTCGACTTCCTTCTCGGAGGTCGTGGTCTTCATTTCCTTGCGAACGGAAATGGGCTTCGGATGCAGCACTGACTTGCTCTTGTTGAGCTGCTTTACGAATTCCTCGGTGCCGTCCTTGTAGAAGAACCGCTCGGGGGGAGCATCGGTCTGGCGCTCGTCGGTGAAGATGATTTCGAGCCCGGAATTGAGGAACGCGAGCTCGCGAAGGCGCTGGGCGATGCGGTCCGACTTGAACTCCACGGTGTCGCGGAAGATTTCTGGATCGGGCTTGAAGGAGATGAGGGTGCCAGTCTCCTTGGACTTGCCGATGACTTCGAGCTTCTTGACCACTTTGCCCTGGGCAAACTCCATGTGGTACACCTTGAGGTCGCGGGAAACCTCGACCTCGAACCATTCGGACACGGCATTGACGCACTTGGCGCCGACGCCGTGGGTACCGCCGGAGAACTTGTAACCGCCCTGACCGTACTTGCCGCCGGAGTGCAGGGTGGTGAGAACGAGTTCGACGGTGGGAATCTTTTTGACCGGGTGGGGATCGACCGGGATGCCGCGGCCGTTGTCCCGGATGGAAATCGAGCCATCGACGTGGATGGTCACCTCAATCCTGGAACAGTGCCCGGCGAGATGTTCGTCCACGGAGTTGTCCAAGACTTCCGAGACGCAGTGATGAAGCGCCCGTTCATCGGTTCCGCCGATGTACATTCCCGGCTTCTTTCGGACGGCTTCGAGGCCTTCCAGGGTGCTGATTTTGGAGCCGTCATAGACGGCATTTTGAGCGGCGGATTGATCGGCCATGGCGTTGCAGACAACGGGCCGGAAATGGCCCGCAAATCGAGTGGGTGTATCCTATCAGCCCCCCAGCGGGGAACAATAGGATTCTACAAGGAATGGGGGCTGGAACGAGGTTCCTAACCTACCCGTAGTGGTCCGGGGCCGCCCGATGGGAATCGGGCAGGCGGAAATCAGTTGGCGGAAGTGACGATCACCAACCAGGCGTCGTCCCACTTTTCCTTGGTATCGCCCGCGAAGGCGAAAATGTGTCCGGCCTTGAGCTTGGCGATGGGGCAGGCCTCGGTCTTCACCACCGTGGCCTGGCCGCCGGCTTTGACGCTGAGGATGCGGATTTCGAGGTTCCCGTCTCCGAGATCCTTCAAATCCAGCGAGCACTTCTCGCTCAACGTGACCCGCTGACTGGCCTTGCCGGTGATTGCGGCCGTCTCGGCCTTGACCACGAAGTAGTTCTTCCAGCGGAGATGCCGGAATTTCTCGCGCAGCTTGGGATCGAGTTCCTGAAGCTCCTTGCCCTGGGGTTTGGAGTCATCGGTGCCCCAGGCGAGCTGCGCCTTGATTTTGAAATCCGAGGCGGAAGCGACGATGGGGAGTCCGGCAACCAGTCCACCCAGCAAAGCCAAGGCGAACTGACGCCGCAGGAAGAGTTTCATCTGAAGGGGTAGGATCAGAAGGAAGGAGCAGGGAGTCAATCGATCCAATGAATCGTGACGCCGTCGGTCTCGCTGGTGTAGGTCGTGGCCGAAGCTTCGTTCAAGCCCGAAGTGCGGGAGCCAGGCTGCCACGGATGAACGGTAAAGAGCATGGTGACCGCGGCGACGCCGGCGATGGGGACCAGCCAGCTGAGCCAATCGGACAGGCGGCGGGTCGGCTTGGCGGGCGCGGCTTGGGCGGCTTCGGCCTGGATCCGGCGCTGGATCTGGGACCAGTAGAATTCCCGGGTCTCGGGAACCTTGGCCACCGGTTCATGCGAACGCAGTGCCTGGCTTACCCAGGTGAGTTCGTCACGAAGGGCGGCGGCATCCGGCTCGGACTTCAGCCAAGCCTCGACCGCCTCACGGCGACCAAGCTCTTCGGCTCCATCCAGCAGGGCCATCAATTCCAACGATTTCTTCTCATCCATAACAACATCTCCAATCGTTGCCTCAGGTCTTGCGTTCCCGCTTCAACCCCTGCAACAGCGACGCCATTCGACGCCGCGCATAAAACAGCCGGGACATCACCGTCCCGATCGAGATCCCCACCTTTCGGGCGATCTCCTTGTACTCCATCCCCTGAAACTCGTGCAGGACCAACACCGTCCGATGGGCTTCCGTCAGCTTGCCCATCGCTTCATCGATCCGTTTCCGCAGTTCTTCCTTTTCCAGGCCTTCAATGGGATTGACGTGTTCCACCGGCATTTGCCGTTCCACACCGCCGGCTTCTTCCTCGATCTGTTCGATCGATTCCGCCCGCATCTTCTTTTGACGACGGATTTGGTCGAGGCAGAGGTTGATGACGATCCGCGTCATCCAAGTCGCAAAGGAGGAATCCCCCTGAAACTGGTGCAACCGTTGCCATGCTTTTACCCATGCTTCCTGAGACAAATCGAGGGCTTCATCCTCGTTCCGCATCATCATCATCGCCCGCGCGTAGATCTTGTCCCGATGACGGTGCACAAGCTCCTCGAAGGCTTCCGTATCGCCCTTCTGAGCCCAGCCAACCAGAGCCTCGTCCGGTGATGACGGATAGTCATTGTTCAACGACGAGGGCATGGACGGGAACTCGGGCGGAGGAATTCAGGAAACTTAAGACCGGTGAAAAGTTGTTCTAACCATCACGAGATCAGAGTTTTCCTTTGGAGCTGGGGATTTGATCGCCCAGTCGGGGGTCGCGCTGGCAGGCAAAATCCACGGCCCGGGCGAAGGCCTTGAACAGCGCTTCGACCACGTGATGCGGCTCACCCGGGGTGATGAGTTCCAGGTGCAGATTGCATTTGGCCTCGTTGGTGAAGGCTTGGAAGAATTCCCGAGCCAACCCGAAACGGAAGGCGGACGACATGTCCTGAGTCTTGTCTTCCAACGAGATGCGACGCTGCGACAGATCGTCCATTTTACGCCAGACCAGGTGGGGCCGGCCGGAAAAATCGATCACGCACCGGGCCAGGCATTCATCCATGGGTACGAAGGCTTCTCCGGTGAAGGGATTGCGGGGATCGAATCCGGCGCCGTAACGACGAATGCCGCGTTTGTCTCCCAAAGCCTTGAGGAAGGCCTGTCCAAGGGCCAGACCGCAGTCCTCCACCGTGTGATGGGCGTCGATGTGGAGGTCGCCGCGGCAGCGCAGGGTCAGATCGCACAGCGAATGCCGTGAGAACGCGGTGAGCATGTGGTCAAAGAACCCGACCCCGGTCCGGATTTTGGACCGGCCGGTCCCGTCGATCTCCAGTTTGAGATCAATTTTTGTTTCCGACGTCTCGCGTCGAAGGGTGGCACTGCGCTGCGACATGGGCCGAACCTAGGGGCAAGTCTCGTGGACCCAAAAGGATTTTGTTTCAAGCGAACCTACTCTTCCCTAGGGAGATGCGCCCGGGGCGATCCCGGATTGGAGGAGAGTTGACACTTGTTTCCGATTCACCTCACACGCAGGCTTCTTCCCAGCATGGCCGCCGAGGCGCTCATCATCGTACCCACCTACAACGAGCGGGATAATCTCCCGCAGTTGATCAAGCGCCTCATGGCGCAGCCCGTGGTGCTGGACGTGTTGGTCGTGGATGACAACTCCCCGGACGGCACCGGACAGCTGGCGGATTCGATCGCTGCGACGAATCCCAATGTCCACGTCATGCACCGCCCTTCGAAGTCGGGGTTGGGACGTGCGTACATCGACGGCTTCCTCTGGGCGTTGAAGCGGGAGTACGAGTTCATCTTCGAGATGGATGCGGATTTCTCCCACAATCCTTCCGACATTCCCCGGTTCCTCGAAGCCGCGAAGGCTGGGGATTGCGATCTCGTCCTGGGCTCGCGCTACAAGGATGGCATCCGCGTCATCAACTGGCCGCTGAACCGATTGCTCCTAAGCATTGGCGCAGCTCGCTATGTGCGGCTGATCACCGGAATGGAGATCTCGGATCCGACCGGTGGGTACAAGTGTTTCCGACGACGCGCCCTCGCCACTCTCGAATTGGAGACGGTGCGGAGCAATGGCTACAGCTTTCAGATTGAGCTGACCCATCGTATCTGGCGCAGAGGCGGGCGCATTGCGGAGGTGCCGATCATTTTCACCGATCGATTCCAGGGCACGTCCAAGATGTCCAAGCACATCGTTCGCGAAGCCCTTTGGATGGTGTGGAGCCTCTGGATCCAAAATGGGCTGCGACGCAAACCGTCGCCGGTTTCGACCGCTGAATCGGCATCGACCGTCAGCGGCGTTTCCCACGCCTGATCCCGCGCCGGAGCGCACGCGGGATTCGCACGGCGGGACTCCGTACTCAGTTCCGCTTGAAGGGAGACTTCTCCACCGGAGCGACAAACGGGTCCGCCGAGGATTTCATCAACGCGGTCAGCCGCGCTACGATCTCGGGATGCTCGGCGGCGCATTCCTTCTTTTCCGAAGGATCGTCGGCGAGGTTGTACAGCTCCACCGGTTTTCCCTCGGCCAATTGAATGGCCTTCCAATCGCCTGATCGCACCGCACGCTGGTAACCGCGTTCGTGGAATTCCCAATAGAAATGATCGTGCGTGGCGGCGGGTTCCTTGCCGCGCAACACGGCGGCGAAGGACAAGCCATCGGTTTTCACCGGGAGGTTGGTCTGCAGCAAATCCGCCATGGTGGGCAGCATGTCCCAGAACGCCACGGGACGATCTGAGGTGGTGCCGGGTTTGATGACGCCGGGCCATCGAACGATGAGCGGGACGCGAATGCCGCCTTCGTAGAGATCGCGTTTGATTCCGCGAAGGGTGCCCGAGCTCTTGAAGAAGTTCGCATGCACACCGCCTTCGGAATGCGGGCCGTTGTCGCTGGTGAAAAGGACCACGGTGTCCTGATCGATGCGCCGCCGTTTGAGATCTTCCATCAGGCGTCCCACGGTGGCATCGAGCTGGGTGATCATGGCCGCCTTGGCTTTCTCCGGTTCGGGCCAGGGTTGATTCCGGTACTGGCCCAGCGAGGGCACTTCCATGCCGTTGGTTCCGCGCTCGTTGTTGGCGTGGGGAATCGTGGAGGCGAAATAGAGGAAGAACGGTTTGTCCTCGTAGATGCGCACAAAGTTGGTCGCGGCGCGTTCAAACCAGTCGGGGGCGTAGTCGCCCCGGCGACCATTTTGGTTCCCGGACATCGGACGCGCGTCTTCATTTCGCCAGAGGTAGGCGGGATAGTATTCGTGCGCGTGGCTTTGATCGAGGAAGCCGAACCACTCATCGAATCCGCGACGATTCGGATGTCCCGTGCTTCCTTCCCATCCGAGCGCCCATTTGCCGATCGCGGCGGTGCGGTAGCCGGAGCGCTTGGCCAGATCGCCGAGGGTGTAATCGGTCGGTTCCAGCGGCACCTGGACGTTGCTGCGGATGCGGCTGTGTCCGGAATGCATGCCGGTCAGCAGCGAGCATCGGCTCGGGGCACACACCGTGTTTCCCGCGTAGGCCTGGGTGAAGCGCATTCCCTCGGCGGCGAGCCGATCCAGATTCGGCGTCTTGATCTCGTTCTGTCCGTAGCTGCCCAGGTCGCCGTAGCCGAGATCATCGGCCACGATGAGGATGATGTTCGGCGTGGTCGCGGTGCGGCGTTCGTTGCGGTCGGTGGGGACGGCCGCGATCGCGAGCGACACGCCGCAAACGAAGAGGCTCAGCGCGAGCCAGAGTGACCGCGATGGCCGATGCGAACGGCGGGAGTTCCAAAAAAGAGTCGGCATGGGCGGGGCTCAGGCGATGTACGGAATGGTCAACGGACCCTGGGGCAGCACCGCCACGCGGGATCCGGGGCCGAAGCGTTCGAGCTCCTGTCGGACCGCCGCGGCGATGTCGGTGCACGGAGTGAGATGGGCAGCGCGCAGGACATCGGCCGACATGGACGAGTACAACAAGACCTTGGCGCGACGCTGGATCAGCGACTGGATCTGGGCCTGCCATTGCTCGGGGCGGACAAATCCCGGCGTGGCGAGCAGGCCGAGGATTTCCTCGGGGGATCCGCCTTCGCGGAGCAGTTTGTCGAACGGGCTTCCGGCTGGGACGCCTTCACTGCATTCGGCGGCGAGGATGAGCGTGCCGCCCTGGGCGAGGACGCGCGCTCCGGCGCTCATGCCCTTCACGCCCTGATAGAGATTCATGTCGAGCGGATAGCCCGAGTTCGTGGTGACCACGACTTCGAACGGACGATCCACCTTCTGCATCGCAGCCGTTCGGACGTACTCGCGTCCCACCCGGTGCGCCTCGACGAGATCGCCGGCGAACACGCGGGTGATGTCGCGATGTTCATTGAGGGTGACGTTGAGCAGGAAGCTCGGCCCCACGCGCAGGGCGATCTCCAGCAACTCTTCCCACAACGGATTGCCCTCGCAAATTCCAAAGGTGGAACGCGGATCGTTGAGGTGGTCCACGCCGTGATTGCTCATCACGGTTTCCAGATGCGCCACGCCGGGCATCAGCGCCTTGGGGCCGCCGCTGAATCCGGCGAAGAAATGGGGTTCGATGAATCCAGTGAGAATGCGGACATCGGCCTCGACGGCGATCCGATTGATCCGCGCCGGCACACCGGTGCGGGTGGTGCCGAGGGTCACGCAGGCGTGTTCGTTCTCGGGTTCGTGATTCACCACGCGCCAGCCTGCGACGACTTCGGGCGTGAGCATTTTCTCCAGCTCCGCCTTCGTGTTCGGCCGATGCGTGCCGAGCTGGTTCAGCAGCGTAACCTGGTCGCGTCGGACCCCGGCCGACTCCAGATACGCGAGCAGCCAGGGAATGATCCGGTGATTCGGAGTGGCCCGCGTGATGTCGGTGAAGAGGATGCAGATCTTCGCGTTGGGCTTGAGCCAGGCCTTCAACGGCTGGGCGCCGATCGGAGACTCAAGGGCTTCGAGGAGGGCCGCGCGCTCATCGGCGAGCCCGGGGCGAAAGGTGGGTTCAATGACCGTGGTGCGGTCTTTGGGCAGGTCCACGGTGAGTCCGCCGCGTCCGTAGGCGAGATTGACGTTCATCTGGGGAAAAGCATAGCGGGAGCCGCTTGGAAATCGAAGCGAATGATCGCACGCACCCATCCCTGCGGATCGGCGCGTGTCTCAAAAATGATCCAGGCGCCTTACCAGGCTGATCCGCGCGTCCGGGTTTGGATGCGGAGCAGGTGGTGGTTCGCGGTGATGTAGAGCGTGGATCCGTCACCGCCCCAGGCGCAGTTGCCGGTGGGGTTGCCGGTGAGGAGCGAGCCGAGGTGGCGTCCGTGCGGATCGATGATCAACACGCCGCCGGGGCCGGTGGCCCACAGGTTGCCGGAGGCATCGACCTTCATGCCGTCGGGCATTCCGGGGCGCTCGGCCTTGACCAGAGACAGGGCATTGAACAGCACGCGTCCGTGAAGAAGGGTTCCATCGGGCTGCACGTCGTAGGCCTTGATGATCGGGGCCTTGGGATCGCTCTGGGCCACGTAGAGGATTTTGTCGTCGGGAGAAAGTGCGATGCCGTTGGGGAAGGTCATCCCGCCTTCCACGAGGACCACTTCACCCGAGGTGCGCCGCAGGAAAACGCCGTTGTAGGCCAGTTCCTTGAGTGGACTGGCGTTCACGCCCTTGTGCGCATAGGGGGGATCGGTGAAGTAGAGATTGCCCTGACGGTCGAAGACGAGGTCGTTGGGGGAGTTGAAGCGTCGCCCCTCGACGGTGGTGATGAGCGGTTCGAAAACTCCGGTGCGGCCATCGCGTTTGGTCAGCCGTGAGATGGTTCGGTCGCCGTGCTGGCAGAGCACCAGCCGTCCGGCGCGATCGGTGGTCAGGCCGTTGGAGCCAGGTTCGTTCCACGCGATGGCGGATCCGGTGTAGCCGCTGGGTTCGAGGTACACCGAGACGCCGTCGCGTTCGCTCCAGCGATAGATGCGATTCGCGGGGACATCGGAGAAGACGAGAGCCCGTTCGCGCTTGAGCCAGGTGGGGCCTTCGGACCAAGTGAAACCCTCCGCGAGATCCTCCATGCGCGCGTTGGGCGCGAGGACGCTGTCGAGGGCGGCGTCGAGGCGTTCGATTGATCCGTAGGTGGGATAGGGTTTCGCGACGTTCTTCGGCTCAGCGGCGTGGCTGAATTGGGTCCAGGTGGAAACCAGCCCGGCAAGCGCGAGCGCGAGGGAGAATCGTGGGATCACGGACCGAAACTACGATTCCCGCGCGCCGGTGGTCAATGGGGCTGGATCGCAAAAGGAACCGGAGAAACAAAAAAGCCGCCGCGGGTTACGCGGCGGCTTTGTGGGAATATTCCGATCCGCTTAGTTGCGGAGGCGGTAGTACTGGGTCGCCGCGGAGGCCGGCAGGACGACCGAGTTTCCGGTCACGTTGGGAACCGCGGTCCAGGTCGGCGCGCCGACGGAGGAGGTGGATTCCAAGGTGTAGCCGGAGGCGTCAGCAGGCCAGGACACGGTGACGTTCGCACCGGACTTGGTGATGGTCAGCGCGGGAGGCGTCTTGACCGTGAGGGCGAGCGGGATGCCAGCGCCGGTCGGAGCGCCGAGTGCGACCATCTGGGCGTCGCTCAGCTTTCCAGCACGGATCTGGATCGAGTTCACGTACATGTCGCGGCGTTCGTCCTGATCGCCATCGCCGAAGAGAACGGCGTATTGGAGGAGTGCGCGGCGGGGATTGTCGAGACCCTGGTTGTTGGTCCAGTCGTCCTGCTTGATGCCGTCGACGAACTTGGTGACCACCGGAGGCGTGGCCGCTTCGTCGTAGGCCGCGGTGACGCGGTGCCAGGAACCAGCGGTGAAGGCACCGGTGCCGTTGTAGCCGCCGCCGCCCTGGCCGAAGTTCGAGCCCTGCCAGAACAGATCGCCGTCGTCGCCGGCGGCGTTGTTGGTGGAGCTGATCTGGAGCAGCGAGGCCGCACCAGGACCGGATTCTCCGACGAGGATGTCGAAGGTGATGGTGTACTGGTTGACGCGGGTTCCGCCGCCGTTGGGCTTGATCTGGTGATCCATCACCAAACCGACCTTGTTGGAGAGGTCACCAGGGACCTTCAGGATGAGCGCATCGACATTGCCGATGAGCGGAACACCGAGGGCGGAGCAGGTGCCGAATTGGCTGCCGGTCTGGGTGAGGCCACCACTGCCGTCGAGGAACTGGAGGGGCTTGCCGACGGTCGCGGAGAGATCACCGCGATCGAAGTCCCACTGACCGGTGACCGTGGAGTCGGGAAGAGCCACCGGGAGGGCGTCGCCATCCGGAGCTCCCATGAGGGCGAGCTGCGCGTCGGTGAGCTTGCCGGAGCGGATCTGGATCGAGCTCACGTACATCTCGCGGCGCTCGTCCTGGTCGCCGTCGCCGAAGAGAACGGCGTAGGGGAGGAGGGCGCGGCGGGGATTGTCGAGGCCCTGGTTGTTGGTCCAGTCGTCCTGCTTGATGCCGTCCACGTACTTGGTGACGACCGGAGGATTCGCGGCTTCGTCATAGGCTGCGATGACGCGGTGCCAGGCTCCAGCGGTGAAGGCGCCGGTGCCGTTGTAGCCGCCGCCGCCCTGGCCGAAGTTCGAGCCCTGCCAGAACAGATCGCCGTCGTCGCCGGCAGCGTTGTTGGTGGAGCTGACCTGGAGCAGCGAGGCTGCGCCGGGGCCGGTGGTGCCGACGAGGATGTCGAAGGCGATGGTGTACTGGTTGACGCGGGTTCCGCCACCGTTGGGCTTGATCTGGTGATCCATGATCAGGCCGATTTCACGCTTCAGGTCGCCCGGAAGCTTGAGGATGCGCACGTCCTTGCCGGCGATCGTGGGAACGCCGAGTTCGGAGCAGAGGCCGTACTGCGAGCCCTGCTGGGTGAGGCCGTTGGCGCCGTCGAGATACTGGAGGGGCTTGCCGATGGAGGCGGAGAGGTCGCCGCGCTCGAAGTCCCACTGACCGGTCACGTTGCTGCTGGGGATGACCTGGGGGATGCCGTCAGCGGAAGGTCCGCCGAGGAGGTACATTTCCGCATCGCTCAGCTTGCCGTCGCGGATCTGGATCGAGTTCACGTACATCTCGCGGCGCTCGTCCTGGTCGCCATCGCCGAAGAGAACGGCGTAGGGAAGGAGGGCGCGGCGGGGATTGTCGAGACCCTGGTTGTTGGTCCAGTCGTCCTGCTTGATGCCGTCCACGTACTTGGTGACGACCGGAGGATTCGCGGCTTCGTCATAGGCTGCGGCAACGCGGTGCCAGGCTCCAGCGGTGAAGGCGCCGGTGCCGTTGTAGCCGCCGCCGCCCTGGCCGAAGTTCGAGCCCTGCCAGAACAGATCGCCGTCGTCGCCGGCAGCGTTGTTGGTGGAGCTGACCTGCAGCAGCGAGGCTGCGCCGGGGCCGGAGGTTCCGACAAAGATGTCGAAAATGAGGGTGTACTGGTTGACCCGGGTGCCGCCGCCGTTGGGCTTGATGCCGTGGTCCATGAGGAGGCCGATCTCACGCTTCAGGTCGCCCGGAAGCTTGATGATCTTGGCTTCCTTGCCGCCGATGGTCGGAACTCCGAGCTCGGTGGTGGTGCCGTAGACGGTGCCCTGCTTGGTGAGACCGTTCGGGCCGTCGAGGTAGGCGAGCGGCTTGCCAACAGTGGCCGAGAGGTCGCCGTTGTTGAAGTCCCACTGGCCAGCGACCTGCGTCGAAGATCCGGAGCCGACGACGATGTCGAAGGTCCAGCTGTTCGTGCGGGTGACGCCGGTGGAGTCGGTGTACTCGAGGCGGGCCGTGTTGACCTTGTCGGTGCGGGTGGCGTTCGGGCTGTAGCTCAGGCTGACCTTGCTGCCGGTCTTGCTGAGCGACTGCGGAACGACCGCGGTGCCGTTGAGGTACAGCTTCACGCCGGTGGTGGCGACGGTGGTCGATCCGTCCGCGATCACAGCGGTGATCGGAGCGGAGGCGGCGTTACCGGCGGAACCGGGCGACGGGCTCACTTCGGCCACGGAGGCAGCGGTGGCTGCGGCAACGGACGAGGTGGTGTAGGCCTTGATCGCGCGGGCGTCGTTCGGGTCATTCACCAGCACGCGTTCCGAGAAGTTCGGATCGGTGGTCGGGGTGACGGTGTAGAAGGCCAGCGAGGATCCGTGGCCGGTCTGCCACTGAACGATGCGGAAGGGATAGATGCCAGCGGAGGGCGCGTTCACCGACCAGGTGTTTTCGCTATGCTGGTTGCTCTTGAAGGCCTGGACGCCGCCGCGCTCGTAGCTGCCAACCTGCGCGGCGAAGAAGTCGCGGGGGTTCTGTCCGGCGAAGGCGACATAGCTGTCGTCGTCATTCACGTCGGTACGATCGGCACCCACGCTCACGCCGAAGGTGGTGACACCTGCGGGGAGTTCGAGGTAGGCGACGGCTTCGGTGGCGAAGTTCAGCGTGTGACCGCCGGTTCCCGGGATGCCGGGGAAGAGCACCGGGTTGAGGGTGAAGATGACGGTCTCATCGGGAGTGCCGGGAGCCTGAAGGATGTCGTAGGTGTTGCCGTCGGCATCGAAGTTCAGGGTGTCGACGGTGTAGGCACCGGCGGCGCCGGCACCAGGAGTGGCCTCGTTGGAGATCAGGGCTCCGGTGGAATCGGCGAGGGTGCCGTTGAGCTGCTTCAACGCACGTTGGAGGCTGTTGCCAACCGTCACGGCTTCCGGCGCCTGCACGGTGCGCACGACAAATCCGCGGGTGGTGGAGGTTCCGAGCGGCAATTTGATGGATGCCGGGAGGTCATTCGTGGCCGCTGAGAGCTGCCAAAAGGACAGCGTCGCACCGGCGAGGATTATTGGTATGCGATTCGATTTCATGGGAGCTGAGTCTGCTGGACAACCTGCGATCAACAGGGGGCCACTGACCGGATTGCCCGTTTCAGAACCTCCAAGAAGCCGAAACGGAGGCGTTCTGTCCAGTTGAAGTCTTGAAAAACCCGAATTGGGGGAGGCCCTTGCGTTTTGCAGTTTTGAGGCGTGTAAATCGCGTTTGCGCTTGGATCGGCATCCCGGGGGCGGTCACCTTTGGCCGATGGAAACTCCTGATCAATTGCGCGAACTTTTTCGGATGCAGAAGGCGCTGAATGCGCGCATCGGCGTGTTCACCGACCAGATGGACGAGGCGGAGAAGACGAAGTGGATCCTCAACTACTGCCGCGCGATGTCGCAGGAGATGGCTGAACTGACCGACAGCGTGCCCTGGAAGTGGTGGGCCAAGTATCAAAAGTTCGATGAACAGAATGCCCGCGTGGAGGTGGTCGATCTGCTCCACTTCCTGATCTCGATGGCCCAGGTGCTCGGGATGAGTGCGGACGACGTGTTTGCGGCGTACGTGAAGAAAAATGAAGTGAACTTCAAGCGTCAGGAGACCGGCTACGTGGCCAAGGATCATGACGACTCCAAGCACATCTAATTGAGAGCGTCGGTGAACGGTGGGTTTGTCCCGGGCGTGCGGATTCCTTGAATGCGGCATTGACCGTCCCGGGGAATCCGGCGTCGAATTCCGTCGCCGTTTTAACCCAGACGGCATTTCGCCTCATGGCCACTGCATCGCTACCCCGCACCCCGATCACCCCGCCGCCCCACGTTCGGAAGAGTCGTGCACCGGTGCCGGTCGGGCATCGGCGCGACATTGAGTCGATTCTCATCACGGCTCCGAGGATTCAACGCCGCGTCGAGGAGCTGGCTGCCGCGATCTCCGCCGATTACCGAGGACAGGAACTGGTGGTGGTGGCGTTGCTCAACGGGACGGTGGCGTTCCTTGCCGACTTGATGCGCCGAATGGAGTTCCCGCTTACGCTCGATTTGATGGGAGTGAGCAGCTACCGATCCGGAACGACTTCGGGCGAGCTCACCTACACGAAACGCCTGAAGCTTGATGTGCGGGGGCGTCAGGTGCTGGTGATTGATGACATCCTCGACACCGGAAAAACGCTCACTGCAGTGACCAACGAGTTGAAGTCGATGGGGGCAGCGGGGCTTCGCACGTGCGTGTTGCTCGACAAACCGACCAGCCGTCCGGACGGCGGGTTTGAGGCGGACTACGTCGGATTTGTGGTCCCGCATTTGTTCGTTGTGGGCTATGGACTGGATTACGCGGAGAAGTACCGGAACCTGCCATTCGTCGGAGTTCTGAAGCGCGAGGTTTACGCACCTGAGACCAAGCCATGACCATCACGGTCCATTTTTGGTCCTATTTTCGCGACCTGACCGGGATCAAGTCCGATCAGTTTGAGGTTCCCCCAGGCACGCACGTGGGCGCGTTTCTTGACTTGGTCTACGGGCGTCACTCCGCGCTGGTTCCGCTCCGCGGCAGCGCATTGGTGGCGGTGGGGGTGGAGTACGCGGATTCCAATCAGGTGCTGGAGCCTGGCTCCGAGGTTTCCCTGTTTCCGCCTGTGCAGGGAGGGTGACGTTTTTTAGCCCTGTTCTCCTGTGAACCGTTCCGTCGTTCTCACCGCCGATCCGCTTGACGAGGCATCGCTCGCTGCCAGCCGTCCGGTGTCGGCCACGGCCGGGGCAGTGGTGTCCTTTCTGGGATGCGTCCGTTCAATGGAATCGGGCCGTACCCTCGCAGCCATCGAGTACGAGGCGTTTCCAGAAATGGTACACCGGCAGTTTCAGGTGATTCTCGATCAGGCGGAAGCTCGCTGGCCCTTGGAGTCGGTGGAGGTGGTTCACCGGACCGGCCGGGTGGAACCGGGCCGACCTTCGGTGTGGATCCGGGTGACCTCGCCGCATCGGGCCGAAGCCCTCGCGGCGCTGGGTTGGATCCTGGACGAAATGAAGCGAATCGTGCCGATTTGGAAGCGTCCCGTGTGGGGATGAGGGTGTGGTGAGTGGCGGGTGGCCCCATATGCAGTAGGTTCTTGTTAGGTGCACCCCTTTATGTTGTTATCCCCGCCATGCTGGCTTGGAAACGTGGTGGGTATCGTCCTGCCCTGGTCTCGCGATCCCTAGGGAGCTCCCTGGGGCTCCTGATTTGGCTGCTGTTCCATTTTGGAGCGGGCGCCCAGACCAACATCAATTTCACCTCGAGCACCCTCGTCATCGGGCTGAATTGGAATGGTCAGCCGATTGGTAGTCTTGGCGCCGCGGGGAGCATTCAGGTTTCGGCCGCCGGAGTCTTCAGTTCCACGCTTTCAGAAAGTGTCACCACGTTGACGCGCCTTCCTCCGACCAACGCGATTGTTCACGTCCGGTACGGAGGCAGCACCGGGGGGCAGGGGGCGGATCTGGTGCCGGCCCGGGTGGTGTCCCTCGAAGCGGGAAAAACAAACCGGCTCGATTTTGATTTGTGCCAGGCGGTGGGGTTGGTGACCGGAAAGGTGACGCTCAATGGGGAGATTCCACCGGCCTTCCGACTGGTGACGCTTTCCGATTCCGGTGGGCAGCCCTGGATTGGGGCGCGGACCGATGATCAGGGCCGATTCAGGGCACTGGTTCCCATTGGCGCGGGGAAAGGGCAGGTTCAGCTGGTGGCGGGGCAGGGTGCCTTTTCCTACGAGGCCCGGGCGTGCGAGTCGATGGATGCCGGGGAAATCGCCGTTCGCTCGGCGGCCCTTCGAATTGATCTGCTCTACAAGGGGCAGCCCGTTTCCGCGCTGGGGGTGAATGGATCGGTGGCGGTGAGTGCAGCGGATTTGTTCGGCCGGATCATTTCCATGAGTGACGGAGGTACGCTTCTGGGCTTTCTTCCGGCCACCACGCTGTCCCTGCGATTTGGCTACGGGGCGACCGCCTTTGAGGCCAATGTGCCGGATTTGGTAACCCCGCAATCGGTGACTTTAGCTGCCGGAATCACGAATCGAGTTGCTGTGGATCTCAGCGGGGTTTTGGGGCTGGTCCGCGGCCGATTGGTGGTCAATGGAAGGCCGGCGGGTGCGGGGGTGGATGCGGTGTTGTTCGCGTCGGACGGAAGGACCCTCGCCAGCGGCAAGACTTCCGCCGACGGCGTGTTTCAGTTTCTCGTGCCGGC
This sequence comes from Verrucomicrobiota bacterium, assembly GCA_947454705.1. Taxonomy (GTDB): domain Bacteria; phylum Verrucomicrobiota; class Verrucomicrobiia; order Limisphaerales; family UBA9464; genus CAIVQB01. Next base: position 24,670 of record CANGKZ010000014.1, on the reverse strand, counting down.
CGGCAGTGGCAGTGGGCATGTTTATCTGGTCGACGGTCAGGGTGGTTTTACCTACTCGGTTGGAGGCGGCGGGGAGGATAATATCGGAGACCTGAACGTGGGTTCCGGGGCGTTGCTCATCAAGCTGACCTACAAGGGAGAGCCCATCTCCGCCATCCCGGCAAATACCGCCGTTGTGGTGCGCGCGGATGGAATTCTGACCAACACGGTTTCGGCGGATTCCACGTTGATCGCAAACCTTCCTCCGGTAACCGGGATGATCCGCCTGGGATTTGGCTCCGCGATCCTTGGCACCGAATCGGATTTCCTGGCGTCGACCACACCGATGCCCATTCGAATTTTCCCCGGAAAGACCAACACCATTTTGTTGGACCTCTGTGGTCCGCTGGGGGTTGTTCAAGGACGCGTTCTACTGAACGGCCAACCGGTTCCGGCGGGAACCCTCGCCAATCTGTTCGACTTCGCCGGGCGCGGATATGTGGGGGCAGTTACGGATGCGAACGGAGTGTTTCGAGCCCTGGTCCCGGCAGGTCCGGGAAAGGGCAACGTTCAACTGATCGCAGGGCAGGGAAGTTTCTCGTTTCGCGCGCTCCCATGTTCCATCACCGATCTCGGCGGCGTGGGGCAAAATCAGATTCCCCATTTGGATCCAATCCCTGACCTGACCGTTGCCGCCGGGAACGAGGTGCGATTCAAGGTCACGGGCAGGGATACCGACTCGACGGTTCCGTTGCTTTATTCGCTGGAGCCGGGGGCTCCGGCAGGGGCCGTGCTGGATTCGGTCACCGGGGATTTTCGATGGACGCCGCCCCTGACCGATGGAGGAGTCGTCCGGAGGATCCTCGTGACAGGAACCGACTCCGGAATTCCCCCGTCGTCGGATACCGTTCAGGTAAGCATTCGTGTGCTTCCGCATCGAAGCCCGCAAGTGGCGATTATCAGCCCGAGAAGTGGCGACACGGTTCGTGTCGATGATTCGGTGCTCGTCCGCGCCGAGGCGGTTGCGCTGGATTCCACAGGGATTCGTGTCGTGGAGTTTGTCGACGGTTCGCGACTGCTGGGGAGCAGTGCCAATCCGCCTTTTGAAGCGCGATTAACGAATCTCAAGCCCGGCCCGCTCGATTTGGTTGCGATCGCCACAGACCTCCTTGGGGTCAAGGGAACCTCGGCTCCGGTTCACTTGGAGGTGGTGCTTCCAGCGAATCACCCGCCGGTCTTCGATCCGCTGCCGGCTCCAAGTCAGATCGAAGGACGGGAGGTGGCGTTCACGATTCACGCGACGGATGTCGATTCCGGGCAGGCGCTTTCCTACGCCCTCGGGGCGGGCGCTCCGATCGGAGCTCGAATTGACGCGGCTTCCGGTGTGGTCCAGTGGACTCCTCCCCGCGGCCCCGGCGCGAGAACCGTGCAGATTCCGGTGGCCGTATCCGATTCCGGTTCACCCGCGCAGACAACCCTCGCCCAGGTGGTTGTTCAGGTGCTGCCGCACGTCGGACCAGTGGTGCAGATCACCGCTCCGATCGTTGGATTCACGGGAACCGCTCCGGCCTCGATCCAGATCGATGCCCAGGTGACGCCCGGGACGGACGTCATTCGGCAGGTGGAGTTTTTTGACGGCCCTGTGCGCATCGGCGGGGTTCTGGGAGCGCCGTACCGGATGACCTGGAATAACGTGGCCGCGGGAAATTACTCGCTGACCGCCCGTGCTACCGATGTATCGGGCGTCACCACGGTTTCACGCGCCGTCTTGATCAGCGTTGTGAATCCGAATCAACCGCCCTCGATCACTCTGTCGTCTCCGGCCGAAGGCGGCCGGGTTCAGTTGCCCGCGTCCGTGGAGTTGGTGGCCGACGCCAAGGACCCCGATGGATCGGTGGTGAAGGTTGAGTTTTTCGACGGAAATACACTTTTGGCCTCGATCGCGACACCGCCTCATCGATTCGTGGTGAATTCGCTCCAGGAGGGAACCCATGTGTTTTCCGCGCGTGCGACCGACAACTCCGGCGCATCCACCGTTTCGCCTTCCGTACGGGTAACCGCCTTCGTTCCCAAGCCGCCGTCGTCGATACGACTGACCCAGCCGGTCGAAGGAACCAAGTTCTTTCTCGGTACTCCGATTTCACTGGCCGTAGACTTGCAAAACTTCGAGGTGCCGCCGGTGCGTGTGGAATATCTCGTCGTCGGCAGCCCTGTGGCGTCCAGCGCATCGGCGCCGTTCGCCGCGGAGTGGATAACCGTGGATCCTGGCTCCTACTCGTTGATCGCGCGGGCGGTTCTCAACTCGGGCGCGTCGGTGGTTTCGCCGGCGGTGACAGTGACGGTCGGGGGGCATCGCTCCGAGATCGCCGTGGTTTCGAGTCGAAGGGGGCCGGAGACCGCGTACATCGCGGAGGCTCTGGGCAAGATGACCAGGACCGTCGATTTTCTGGCTGCTGAGACCGTGGGGCCGGGATCCCTGTTTGGATATCGCCTTGCGATCTGGACCGATGACGGTGACGCAGCGGTTCGGTTGACGGAACCCATCGTTGCCGCATTTGAGACGGCCCGCTTGAACGGGACGGCGCTCTACTTCGTGGGCGAACACCTCTTTGGCGCCGTTTCCGGACTGGCACCCGAGCTGCGCAATCGTTGGTATCAATTGCTTCGCGCAACGCCCTCGGGAAGCAGTTCCGTGTCCGGGGCTGAACTGCAGTTCAAGCAGGTCACCACCGATCATCCCTTGATTCGTTCCAGAAACGGTCTGGTGGAAAACTTCCATTATCCGGGAGCGATCGAGTCCGCCTTCGCGGGCGCCGGGGATGTTGAGGTGGACGCCACCGTGGGTGGAAAGCCGGTGCTGCTGATGGCTCCTTCCGCGGACAGTTCCGAGGATCCGGCAAACCCCAACACCGTCACCCAGTTCTTCCTGCACACTGCGGGCACCGAGTCGTCGAGCCTCGTGAGTCGCGATGCACTGTTTGGAAATGCGGTGGACTGGCTGGTGGGGCACTTGTGTTTCTCCCAGGTGGTTCGTTCCACCATCGACTACAGCCCTGCCGTCGGAAATGTCGGCGAGGAGTTTTCGCTCATCCTCACGGTGTCCGCCCATGGAGAATGCGGAGCCACGGGAGTTGAAGTTATTCAGCCGCTTCCGTCCTCCTGGCAGGTGGTTTCGACCTCCAGCACCCGGGGGAAGGTGACATTCGACGGACACAATCTGGCGTTCACGCTGGGAAGACTTCCTCTGCTCATTCCCGAAACCTTTACCGTGACGCTGCGTTCCAGCGTGGGCGGGACGTTCACCAACCAGGCGGCAGTTCATTGGAATGAAGAGCCGGGAGGGACGCCGCTCCATTCGGAATCGATCTTCACAATTACCGGAACTGCAGCTCCCTCTATTTCATTGGATCGTTCGGTCGATGGTCGTCTTCTGCTCAAATTGAGCTCGGCTCCGGGGATCACGCTGCAGCTGGAGTCCTCCGTGGATCTGATCCGTTGGAACGCGCTCCAAACGATTCCCGGGGGCGATCGCACCGTGGACCTCGGACAACCCGCAGCCGGGAGTCAGCCCACGTTCTTCCGTGCGCGGGTGCTCCAATGATCAAAAAACCGGCTTCCATTTCGGGGCCCCGCTCGTAGCGTCCCCGGGCTGTCACTTTGCTAACTCAAACCGTAAATTACTGAACCCGTCCCATGGCCGCTGATACGTCTGTTGTCGCCAAAGTCGAACTTCCGCCCCTCAAGCCGCAGGTGCTGAAATCCCGCTTGGCTCCCACCCCGGCGCAACCGCCCCGCTATTCGGTCACCGTGACCAACGCCGCCGGCAAGCCGGTGGTGCTTGCGGATCCGCGGGCGACCCGCGCACTCGTGGCCTTGATGGACGTTCACGCCGTGAATGGCGGCGCCGCCTGCCACTGGGGTGGTCCTGCTGCCTTTGCCGAAGTCAGCGCCGCCGTGCACGGACTCATGTTCTCCACCGAGGGACGTCCCTGGTACGAGGCCTATCATTTCGTCAATGACGCCGGCCACGCCGAAAACGGCATCTACGCCGTGCGCGCCCTCTACGGGTTCGACGGCATGACCTTCGACACCCTCAAGGGCTTCCGCAGCATTTCCTCCAAGCTCACCGGCCACGGCGAATCGCACCTCAATCCCGAGGGCGTGCTGATCTCCAACGGCCCGCTGAGCTCCTCGCTCCCGGTCGCGCAAGGTCTGGCCATCGGCGACAAGCTGAATGGTTCCGATCGCGTCACGATTTGCCTCATGTCCGACGGTGCCAGCATGGAAGGCGAAGCGCGCGAATCGTTCGCCGCCATCCCCGGACTCGCCGCCAAGGGCCGCGTGAATCCGTTCGTCATGGTGCTCTCGGACAACGACACCAAGCTCTCCGGCCGCATCACGAAGGATTCCTTCTCGATGCAGCCCACCTTCGAGGCACTCGATGATCAGGGTTGGGACGTGCGCCGTATCGAAAACGGACACGACCTCCCCGCGGTGTTCCTTGCCGTCGAAAAGGCGGTTGCCGATGCCAAGGCGAATCCTTCGAAGCCGGTCTGCCTGTGGCTCAAGACGATCAAGGGCTACGGCGTGAAGAGCACGATGGAGAACAGCGCGGGCGGCCACGGGTTCCCGCTCGCGAACGGCGAGAAGATCGTCGAGTTCGTGGATGAAATTTACGGCAACCAGACGCCCGCCGATCTGAAGGCCTGGGCGCAGAGCCTGCGTCTCGACTGGGAGCAGAAGGAAGCCGCCAAGAAGGCCAAGGCTGCTGCCGCTGCTGCGGCACCGGCTGCTGCTTCCGCCGCGCCTGCGGTGAAGAAGGACAAGGTTCAGGCCGGTCTTGCGGCCGGTGCCATCCGCGCGGCGCAGAAGGGTTATCCGGTCTATTCCGTGTCGTGCGACGTGCAGGGTTCCACCGGCATCAGCACCTTCCAGAAGGCGACGGGCAACTTCATCGAAGTCGGCATCGCGGAATCCAACATGGTTTCCACCGCGGCCGGTCTGGCGAAGATTGGCTACATTCCCATTGTGGACACCTTCGGTCAGTTCGGTGTCACCAAGGGCAACCTGCCTCTCACCATGGCGGCTCTGTCGCAGGCCCCGGTGATTGCGATGTTCTCGCACGTCGGATTCCAGGACGCGGCGGACGGCGCGAGCCACCAGGCCACGACCTACTTCGCTGCAGTGAGCGCGATTCCCCACACGGTGGTGATCGCTCCGAGCTGCGCCGAGGAAGCCGAAGCCTTCATGTTCCAGGCGATTGAACACATCGCCGAAGAACGCGCTGCGGGGCGGGATGGCGAATCGGTGATCTTCTTCGTCGGCCGTGAGAATTATCCCGTCCGCTGGGTCGAAGGTTCCTCGTATCCGTGGGGACGCGCCCAGGTCATCCAGGAAGGCACCGATGTGGTGCTCGTTGGATCCGGCGTGCTGTTCAACAAGGCGCTCGAAGCTGCCAAGATCCTCGCGGCCCAGGGCAAGGCCGCCACCGTGATCAACAATCCGTTCATCAACAAGGTGGACGTGGAGACCATCGGCGCAGCGGTCAAGAAGGCCGGCGGTCGGTTGGTGACCATTGAGGATCACCAGGTGATCGGCGGCATGGGCAGCCAGGTGTCTCACGCCTTGTCGCAGGCCGGCATCGCGCACCGCGTTCGCACCCTCGGCATCCCGGGTGAGTTCGGTCAATCCGCCTACACCGCTGAAGAACTGTACGTGAAGCACGGTCTGAGCGGCCCGAAGATGGCCGAAGCGGCGCTCGCGCTCATCGCCGGTTGATTCGATTCAACCTCGTTCTTAGAAAAACGCCGGTGCGGGCCTGAGATTCAGGCCGGCACCGGCGTTCTGTTTTCCGGGAAACCGGAATCAGGGCCATTGCAACCGGGCTCAGTTCGGAACCCAACCGCGTCCGGGCACGAACTCGCGGCTGCCGGCGGAATGATGGCAGGCGGTGAAGGTGAGGGCCGCGAGCGCGGCGAGAATCAGAATCTTGAGGTTTCGAGACATCGTCATTGGTGCAACGATATTCAGATTTGCCGACCTCACAAGGGCGGCGCATTTTCGAGGTCGCGATGCCGAAACCAGAGCCCAGGCTTGGAGGTCAGTTGTTGCTTGATGGAGGGACACTCCGGGGAAGCTATTTCAGCCGGACGGTTGTCTTTGTTTGCAGCCACGATGAGGACGGGGCCTTCGGTCTCGTGCTCAACCGTCCGACGGAAACCCAGCTGCAAGCGGCCTTTGATCGCACCCTTCCTTCTTCGCTCCGGCAGCGTCCGTTGTTTTCCGGCGGCCCAGTCCAGCCCGCGGCGTTGAGTTTTCTCTATCCCGGTCAGGCCAAGGAACCGGCGAAAACTCCGCTGCCCGGCGTGGTGTTGCATCACGATCTCGATGCCTTGATTCAGTTGGGAAAACATCCGGAAACGCGCGTGGCGTTGCGCGTTTTTGCGGGATATGCCGGATGGTCTCCCGGGCAGTTGGACGATGAAATGAAACGCAAGGCCTGGCTGACCCATCCGGCCTCGCTCGAGCTGTTGTTCGATGTTCCGCCCGAGACGCTGTGGCAGCATATTTTACGGAATCGTGGGAACTGGCGTGACCGATTGCTCGCGATGTCTCCGGAAGATTTCACGGTGAATTAAATCGTCGGCCGGATCCTTGACGTTGGGGAGCCGACGGGGAGAGGGTTTGCTCCATTCCGCGTCCCGGATTTCATCGTTCCTGTTGTGAATTCCTCTCCTCCTTCTTCCGATTCCGACAGCAGTTCCGAGCTCATCGGACTGTTCCAATCCGTGCTCGGATCGTCAGCCTTGGTGTGGATTTGCCCGGACGAAAACCTTGCGGCGCGGATGCGTCTGCGCGGTCACGGCGTGGAGTCAGTACCAGTAACGGCGTTTCATCCGAAGGAAGCCTCCGAACCTGCGCCGACGCGCTGGGCTTCGGGAACTTGTCCTGCCGTTTGGGTGGGCCCAGCGGTTTCGTCTCTTGGAATCGGGTCGCTGGATTCGGTGGTCGCCGAGGCGGTTCGCATTTCGGGGCATCTCATCGGACTGGTTGTTCCGCTCGACTTCGGACGCACCGAGAAGGATTGGGATGATCGCGTGCTTGCCCTCAATGGCAGGCTGCATCCCATGCGTCATTCGTCCACCGCGCGGCGCCTTCGAATCCTCATGCCGCCGGAGGGATTTGCGCTGTTGTTGTATGAAAAGATTCACGCCCCGGCGGCTGCGGTTGATCCATGCCGCATCGGGCGGGGGCAGCCCCAGCGGTTTCCGGACCTGCTGCGCGAAACCGGGCGCCGCGCCAACGCCGCCGTGCAACGTTATTCCCTGGCCCGGGAATGGGTGCTTCCCGAAAGCGATGTTCTGGATGTCGGTTGCGGCCGAGGGGCTGGCGCCGCGGTTCTTCGCGGTGATCTTCCGGTCCGCGTGACCGGGGTCGACCGGGATCGGGAGGCCGTGGACTACGCGCGGCGTCACTACTCGCCCGCCGGTTCCGGCACCCGGTTTCTGTTTACCGAGTTGGACGGACTCGAACGCCTTGAGTTCGCCGCGCCGGCTTCATTCGATCTGGTCACCTCCTTTGATACGTTGGAATCCCTGGTGGATCCCGGGGAATTCCTGGCTGCGGTTCACCGCGTCTTGAAGCCCGGGGGGCGGCTGATTGTTTCTGTCGCCAATCGCTGGTTGGACGAACAGGGGAACAACCCCGTTCCACAGCACCTTCATGTTTATGACCTGCCTCTGGTGTCCCGGGAACTGAAGCGGTTCTTTCGAATCGAGCAGGTTTACCGGCAGAACGCGGGAGGAACCTGGAAACGCCCCCAGGAGGATCGGCTGGAGCGCTTTCCTGGGAACGAATCCGAAGCCGGGGGATTAGAGGATGCCGAATGGTGGGTGGTGGTGGCGGTTCGGGAAGGGGAACCGGCTCAGTCCGATCAGGCGTCGGCTCCCGCGGTGGCGAACGGTGCGTCTGCCATGCGTCGTCTGCGCGTGGCATTGCTCGATGAACCGGAACGGCACCGCGAGTTGTTCGGGAGGGCGCTCGAGGAAATCGACGCCGACCGGATCGACGCGAGGGGCCTTTCCATCGATTCCCTGGTGGCGGCGCATCCGGATGTGTTGCTGCTGAGTCGCGAGTGGACCCCGGAGTGGCGATTGGCCGCGGCGGCGTGCGGTCGCGCGGGCATTCCCGTGATCTATGTGATGGATGGAGTTCTTGAGTGGTCTTACGTCTGGAACAATCTGAGCCACATCCGCCCGCAGGGCGCGATGCTTCAGCCCCTGATCGCGGACCACCTTTGCGTCATTGGCCGCCATCCCGCCCGGATTCTGGCGTCCTTGGGGCTCGGCCCCCGACTCCATCTGGTGGGGCTCCCGCGATTCGACTCCTACCCCAGGACCCGATGCATCGAGGCGGGGGCGCCACCGCGGGTGCTCGTCGCCACCGCACGCACTGCCGGGCACGATCCCGAACAACAGATCATGGCACGTCGTGCCCTGCGGGACCTGAAGGCGTTTTTTGACACGGTTCCAGGCATTCAACCCATCTGGCGGATCTCCGCTGAGTTGGCAGAGGATATTGGCGTCAGCCCGGCGATTGGCGGCTCTTTCTCAGCCGCGCTGGAGAAGGCCTCGGCTCTCGTCACGTTTCCTTCAACCTGCGTGCTTGAGGCGATGCAAAAGGGGGTTCCGGTGGCACAGATTGAGTTTCGCGCCGTGCCGTTGTACGTCGCGAGTGCCTGGGAGATTCGGTCTACGGACATGATCCCTTCGGTGATTCAGGAATTGCTGCATCCCCCGGCGGAAAAACTCGCGTGGCAAAACGCGTGTCTTGCCGATGAACTTGAGTCTGGAAACGCGACCGAGCGGTTGGTCACGGTGATACGGGATGCGGTCCGAACCGGGGCCGGGAGTGCTCGTGACGATGCCGTAAAACCGATGCGTGATGGGGTGCTTGACTATCGGCAGGTGCATTCTGAGTTGAGCGCATTTTCGGCGGCCCCGCTGGCCCGACTTCAATACGAGCTTGATGCAGCCCACAGGATGCTCAGGGAGGCTCGACAGCAGCGAAATCACGGATTGGGTCAGGCCGCTGAACTGGTGGAGTCGGCGTTGGGGCGGGATATCACGGAACTTCGGGTGTTTTCGATGGTGGACCAACTGGCCTCGGCGACCCTGCGCACAGAACGCCACGGTTCGGTCTCCGCGGGACCGGCCACCCTCGCGGGTCGCACGTCTCGAACCCTTTTTCTGGGCGCCCCGGCCCGCGCCGTTTGGAGGCTTCCCGTGGGGGGCGAAGGAATCCTGACATTCGCGATCGCGATTCATCCCGATGCGTGGACGAATCCGGAAAGCGGCGCTTGCGCGTTTAAGGTTCGCGTCAATCGAACCCTCGTGCTGGACGCGGTGATCGACGCAGTGCGCGAGCCCGAAGATCGTAAGTGGCATTGGTTCTCGCTGCCTGTCGCCGCACTTCCCGCACCGGACGCGGAATCCCATGAGGTGGAGTTCGCGGCCGAGGGAGTTGGAGGAGAGGCGTTCCGCTGGACTGTGTGGCGGAATCCGCAGTTTGTTTGGGGCGATCCCGTTGCGGATCTGAAAGGGGCCTGGACTCCTTCGGCGGCCCGGCTTCCCGATTATTACGTGGCGGGTCGAACGGTGGTTTGAGTTTGCGCGAACGGGGTACCCGAGAGGTACGTGCGTCTGTTGCGACCCAACCCAAGAAAAACGGGGCGGCCATTGAAAGCCGCCCCGTTTGTTTTTACCCGATGAATCGCGTTATCGGGACTCAGGGTGCCGTCACGCGGTAGAAGCCGGTTGCGGCCGACGCTGGAATGCTGAAGGTGCGATCCGATGTGGAGGTGGCGTCCGTCCAGGCATCGGTGATTGCCGCCTTCTTCTGCACAACAAACGGCCCGCTGCCTCCGGTCCAGGTCAGCACCAGATTTGCCCCGGACTTCGTCGCGGTGACCGTGAGGCTGCTGCCGCCGCCGACTGCAGGCGTTGGATCATCCTGAGGGGCGGGATGCGAGAACACGGTGTAGAAGTTCAACTCCTTCAACGGGGCTCCCGTCGAGGCGTTGATCGTGGCGCCCTGCGCGGGCTTGTTCTGCAGGTTGATCTCACCCTTGGCGGCGACGCAGATCTGACGCGTGGTCATGGCGACGCTCATCTGGAGGGTGCGGATGCCGCCGGTCTTCGCCGCGTTCACGAACGGGAAGAAGCTCGGGGTCAATGCGGTGAACTTCATTGTGTCGCCATTGAAGGCCAGCACGCGGGCCGCCACCTGGTTGGCTTCGTACCCATCGGGGCTGGAAACCCAAGAAACCGTCACGCGGTTCAACGCGTCCACGGCGAGGTTGGCGCGGTCGTTGTTGCCGACGAACGCAGGCTCGCTGACATCAAAGGTCGCGGACCGCTGCGGATCGCGCGTATCCCACACGGCCACCTTCACCACCTGGGCATCGGTGACTTTTCCGGTGAGGTAGATGTAGGGCGAATTCACGTGGCCCGCGATGCGCGTGCCATCGCCGCGTCCGCCGTCGAAGCTGGCTCCGGACGAGGTCTGGTTGATCACGCCCTTCGGATTGCCGGCATTGTCGAACAGGTAGATGACGCGGCCCGCCGATCCATCCTGCGGTTTGCAGCGCACGGCGAATCCGCCCTGGAAGGCGGCGACGTTGGCCCAGATGTCGCTGTTGGCGACGACGAACGAATCCTTCACCACCGTGCCATCCGGGGCGAAGATCGTGGCGATCACCGCGTCCACCGGAGCGATCACGTGCGAGCGATCTTCCACCACGGAGAGGAAGTTGCCGTTGCCGAGGCCCACGACATCGCCGCCGTAGCGGGAGATTTGGTTGCCAGCAGCAGTCCCAGATTTGAGACGGCCGTTGGAGGAATCTGCCGCCTTCATGAGCGGGGTCGGAGTGACCGTGCTGAGGTTCAGGTCAAAGGTTTGAACCGTGCCGTAGCGGCCGTCCACCAACCGATCAAAACCGAGCGTCCAACGATTGTCGGAGCCGAATTGATCGAGGAACACGTGCGGGGAGGCTTCGCCGCCGACGATGTAGTGAGTGGCCCCGGGGCGGGTGTCACCGGCGACACGGCCGGGGTTGCCGTTCTGACGCGAGGCGTTGACCGGTCCGGCATACGGCTGCTTGGCGTCGTTGTAGAAGCCTTCGACCGTCTTGCCAGCCTTGCCGTCCGCGGGCTGGAGCGCGACCACGTAGCGCTGGCGTCCATCCGAGGTGGAATCATATCCATCCGCGAAGGTGTTGCCCTCGATCACGAAGGTCGTGGTGCCGACGACGCTGGCGTACGGCTCCCAGTTTCCGAGCGAATCGTTTTGGGGAACGTTGATCGGCTTGTCGGGAACGATGCGGGTGAGGCCGATGGATTCGACGCTGCCCGGAATGATGACCGGGAGATTTGCCACCGATGCCAGCGAGAGCGGTCCGGTGATGGAGTTGGTTCCCGGCGTGCCCGCGGCGGCCGAGGTGTAGGTGACCGCAAGGGCAATCGAGTCACCCGGTGCGATCGGCAGGCCGCGAAGGTCCACCTTGAACTTGTTGGCAGCGGAATCCTGGTCGCCCGTGCCGCCATCGGCAAAGGAACCGGCATAGGTGCCCGGCAGATTGAGCCCGGCGTCGGCTGCCTTCTTATCGACGACGTAGATGTCCACGACGCTCTTCGTGTAGGTGCCGGCCTTGGGCGCGGGAAGAGTTCCAGTCAGGATTCCGTCGGTGATCGAGGTGATCGTGGGCACGACTCCGTTGGAGGGATTGTCGATGGCCGACGCGTAGTAGTCGGCGTACGGACGGTTGTCGGCGCCGTCGGCAAACGGGAAGCCGGCGAAGGCCGCGTTCACGAAACGGTTGCGACGTGCGGTGATTGGAGTGGTGACGCCGGATTGCACGAAGCGGCCACCGGGTTGATTGAACACCACGTTGCCCTCGATGTCGTCGCTGACGCCGTCTCCGTTGGATCCAACACGAATCGACGCGTTGCCTCCGGGGAGGGAGATCAGATCCGGAGTGACGGCCGTGAGGGCGGGCTGGGCGGTGGTGCCGTCCACTCCGACACCGAAGTAGTTGCCGGCGACCACCAGGTTGTTCGCCGCGCTGTAGAACTCGATGTCGTGGCTGTAGAACGGATGGGCCACGATGTTGCGCTCGTTGCCGTCGCTCTTTCCGTCGCCGTTGGTGCCGATGATGGTGTTGTCGGTCACGCGGCCGTTTTCCATGAACTCGATGCTGGCATCACCACCGCTGCGTCCGGCGGCCTGATACACTCCGTTCATGGCTTCGACGTCCACGAAGGTCACGCCGTCCGGGAACACGTTGATGTAGTTGCCGGAGACGCGGAGATCGGGCGCTTCGATGGCGAGCGCGATGTGCGTTCCGACCACGACGTTGAATTCCTGCACGTCGGCCGTGCCGTCACCGTCGGTGCCCACGGTGAGCCCACCGGAATAGACATCGCCACCGGTGCGATACCGGAAGGCCGCCACCGCATCGGTGACCGGCTTGATGCTCTCCATGGTGTACGGATCACCGGGCTTCAATCCGAACCAGCAGCCCTGCACCTTGGCGTTCTTGGCTTCCTGGGCGAGGGCGATCGCGTAGATCGCAGGATCCCCGGTGCTCCCATCGGTCGGGCGGCCAATGAAGGACAACCCGCGCACCTTGAATCCGTCGCCGCCGACCACACCCAGAATGGCGTTTTCACTGTCGCCGTAGCCCGACATCAGCATGCGGGTGGAACGGCGGGTGACTTGATCCGGAGCACCCGGATCAGCGCTCGGACCGGACTCGTTTCCGGTGGAATCGAGCACGATGTCGATCACCGCATTGTTGCCCCCGAGGATTCCGTTGCTGTTCGGCTTCGATCCGGGCTGGGAGTAACCATCGATGGTCACATTATTCGCCGTGATCTGAGCGTAGCCTCCCAACGGGGTGGCGATCACGTGGGGTCCGGCTCCGGGAATGTTGAACTGGATTACGTCGCCATCGGCCAACTGGGCGATGGCCTGCTTCAACGAGACGCTGCCCGCTGCAGGGTTGTCGTTGTTCGTGGTCGTAACGGTAATGGTCTTGGCCTGGATCGAGGCCAGGGCAGCCGAGGCTGCCAGCATCAACGCGAGCGCGTAACGCGACCGGGAATGGGGATTGGATGGATATGACATGGGATGAGGATGCGAGTAAGGGAGAGATTACTCCTGTGAAACTACCTATGGGGAACAGAGCGAGATTGGCCGGAACATTAGCCCAATCAAGCCCCGAGTTTCACCGCCTCAAAGAATCCTTATGGCACACCCCCCAACCGGGGTGGGATCCGATCAATCCGCCAGCAGGAATTGGAAGTCTTCCAGCGTGAGCCCCTGCGAAAAGGTCTCTTCGCCGAGGAGATCGCTGGCAAGATTCGACTTGGTGCGCTGCAGGGCGCGGATCTTTTCCTCGACGCTGTTTTTGATGAGCAGTCGATACGCCATGACCTTTTGGGTCTGGCCGATGCGATGGGTTCGATCGATGGCCTGGGCTTCCACGGCGGGATTCCACCAGGGATCGAAGAGAATCACATAGCTCGCCGCGGTGAGATTGAGTCCGAAGCCGCCCGCCTTGAGCGAGATGAGGAACACCGACGCGCCTTCCTGTTCCTGGAATGCGCGGACGAGATCGCCGCGGTTTTCCGTGGCACCGACGAGGAAGGAATTCGGCCACCCGCGCGCGGTGATGGCGGTGCGGAGCAGTTCGAGCATTTCCACGAACTGGGAGAATACGAGCACCTTCTGACCTTCTTCGATCAAGGGTTCGAGCGTCTCCAACAACGCCTCCACCTTGGCGGATTCGGCCTTGGACTCGGCCTGAACCAGACGTGGGTCGCAGCAGATCTGACGCAGCCGCAGCAGCGAGGTGAGGAAATTGAACCGGTGTTTCGCGAGGGCCGCAGGGGTGTTGACCCGGAGCAGCATCGACTGCGCGCGCTTGAGCTCGGCGCGGTAGAGCACCTTTTGTTCGCCTTCCAATTCGCAGAAGAGGTCTTCTTCCACGCGGTCGGGCAGATCGCGGGCAACCTGGCTCTTGGTTCGGCGAAGCAGGAACGGACGCACCCGCGCGGCCAGACGGCGTCGGGCCAGGGGATCGGTCTTGGAATCGAACAGCCGCGCGAACTCCGTGCGAGATCCAAGGATTCCGGGCATGGCGAAGCTCATCAGGCTCCACAGATCCATGAGCCGGTTTTCAATCGGCGTGCCGGAGAGGATCAATCGGTGGGCGGCATTCAATCCCCGGGCGAGCTGGGCGGTGATGCTCGAGGGATTCTTGATGTACTGTCCTTCGTCGAGGATGACCGCGTGGAACTGCACCTTGGAAAGCGATTCGCCGATGATGCGGAGCTGGTTGTAGTTGATGACGTGCAGTTCCGCGCTGCCGGCCTGGAGCGCGAGGAGCTTCACTTCTTCAGCGGGCCACACGCGGACTTCCAATCCGGGAATGAACCGCGCGGCTTCGGCACGCCAGTTGTCGGTGACCGACTTCGGGCAGACCACGAGGAACGGGCGGCGCAACGGCGTTTCGACCGGATCCGCAGCAGCTGCGGCCGCGGCCTTGGATTTCTTGGTGCGCTTGCCGGTGGGCGGGGCGGACACCGTTTCGCCCTGCTGATCGAACGGCAACGCGCGCAACCAGGCGATCCAGGCGAGGGTTTGGAGGGTTTTTCCAAGGCCCATGTCGTCGGCCAGGATTCCACCAAACCGATTCGCCGCGAGGTAGCACAGGAAGTGAAAGCCATCGCGCTGATACGGGCGCAGGTCGGCCAGCAGCGTCTTGGGAACATCGGGCGTGACGCGGGCGCGGATTTCTTCTGCACGATTCCGCAGGGCTCGGAAGATTTCCTTTCCGAGGAATGCCTCGGCCGCGGGATCGGCCAGCTGCAAGGCGTGGATGCGCTGGGGTTCCGCGGAAAGTTCGTGCGGATTGATTCCCATGCGGGCGAGTTGGTTGTCCTCGTCCTCGGTGAGTTTGAATTCGAGTTTCCGCCAGCCCTTGGTTCCGAGTCGGACCCATTTGCCGCGGGCATCCATGAGCGCGCGAATCTCGTCCTGGGTGAGTTGGGCGTCGGCGACGTCGAGAATGACTTTGAGATCGAACCAATCGGTCCCGCCCGATTCCGCGGGCTCCAGCTCCAGACGGATCTGTCCGGCGATCGACGCCTGGCTCAGCGAGCCGAGTTCGCCGCGAAGTTCGAGCTGCACTTCGCGCGGAAGCGAGGTGATCCAATTCAGGAACAGGTCCGGGAACTTGGCGGTCACACGCATGAGCCAGCGTTGACGCGCGAAATCCCACTTGAAGCCCGAGGGCTCAAGCTGGCGCACCGCTTCCTGGAGTCCGCTCCGGTCGTAGGTGACCAATCGATCCCCGGGGGCCGGGGCGTTGGCATCCTCAACCCAGGCCGTGCCGTTCCATCGCTCTTGAATCGTCCCGTCCTCACGAACGGAAACCACTTCGAGCACTGCGTATTCCGTATCGTTGCCGAACGCGATGGTCCGGAGCTCGCCCCGGATCATCGGCCGGAGCTTCACGGTTTCCACCCGATCCGCGAGACGCGGGGGCAGGGGAACGCCGTGCAGTTGGAGGAATCGCACCCCGGCGGCGGTTTCCAGCGCCGGTGCCGGAATGCGGGTTTCCACGGTCGGATCCACGGCACGATCTTCAATCGGCGCGCTGCTCCATACGGAATCTTGCGTCACGAGAAGCGTGGGCCGGCCGGGAAGAATAATCAGCGGCTTGGGAGCCGGGCTGCCGTCGGACTTTTGCAGACGAAACAGGTAGTCCTCGGACTCATCCGAAGCCGGCACCAGGTTCCATCGCAACGGTTCTTCCGGGCGTTGAAGCGGTTCGCCATCGGACCCCACGATGTACGGGGCGAGGCTCGGCAGGCGCAGCAATCGGTTCAGCAAACGCCGCGTCTGGGTCTCGTGGTACACCAGATTGACGGCGTATCCATACCGGGCGCGCTGGGCGAGCGGCTGCCAAAGCAAAGCCAGCTCGGGGGCCAGGTCGTCGCCCGACTTCTCATCAAAATCTTTGAACCGCCCGGGCTTGATCAACGCCCAGTCCGGAGCGCCGGCCTTGCGGTACTCCACCAGCACTTCCTCTGCGGTGAGACGCATGCGAAGCTCCACGCCTTCCGGTTCGGAGGAATCGGCGGTGGTGGTGGGTTGAACATGATTCAGCAGCTGACGCCACCGTTCGACATCACGACCACGCCGCCAGACCGCGACTTTTTCCCGGAGTTCATCGAGCGAGGTGATCGCCTTCATGAACCCGGGGTACTTGAGTTCGCGTTCCTCGGCGGCGAGGGCGATGTAGTTCCAGAATTCCTGAATCGCACGCGGCGGGCTGGGCCAGAGGTCCAGCTTCTCCCAGGCGTGCGGGCCCTGATAGCGGATGCCCAATTCCAGCAAATCCTCGCCGGTCAAAAACGGTTTCTGAGAAAGCCGGCTGAAGCGATCCTCCACCTTCGCGACGAATTCCGATTCCGTCCGGGTGAGCACCCGTCCCGCCCCGGCCGTCGCGAGCTGCATGAGCTGACCGCCGGAAAAGGTTCCCGAGGCGTTCGGGGTGAGCTTGCGAGCCTTGGGCTTCTCGGCGCTGAGATTTCGGACCGCCACCGAGCCGTGTTCGCCGAGCAAATGGCGCATCGCGGCCGCCGAGTGCTCGCATCCGCCACCTGCCGGACAAGTGCAGGTTTCCCACCACGAACGCGTCTCTGCGTCAAAGGTCAGCCGGGTTTCCACCGGCTCGGGAGTTTTCAGCGCGGCGACGTACAGGCCGCCCGGGGAATCGCAGGTGATCTCCACCACGGCGCCCTCCGCCTCAAGCCGCTCTCCGCGGCGACGCACCTCCGTCGGCAATTCAGCCAGAAACTGGCGGGCTGCATCGGTGTCAAACCCGGCAAAATCAGCGGCATCCATTCAGAATAGGGAGCAAAGCATAGCGTGCGAATTGCATCCTACAAGCCTGCTGGTGCGATCGTGCGGTTCCAGGATTCGACTCCGGGTTCCGTTACCGCGATGTAACGATTACAAATGTCCACAATCTTCGAGGCGAAACCAAACTTGGCACTGAACTGGCTAAAGTGACGTGGGTTCCGGCCGTGTGGCCGGTTGTATAGGTTAGGGTCATTTGGGTGAAACGCCGCTCTCCGCAAGGGGGGGCGGCGTTTCTTGCGATTGCGGGGCGGGGAAAGAGCGGAAGGGTCACTCTGGCCGTCGACGCATGGAAAAATCGGATGAAACGATGAGCCTCGAAACGGCAATCCAAGAAGGGTTCAACCACAGATGGACACGGATGGAACTGCTCGGAACGGAAGGATCGATGGATCACCCGGGAGGCGAAACCGTTCGAGCCCTGTCAAACCACCCATCTCCCTCTCGATCTGTGTGAATCTGTGTCCATCTGTGGTTTCAGCCGCAGTCTCCCGGTTTATGGAACGACCGAAAATCCGGCCTCGGTCAGCTGGCGCCGGAGAGCCTCCGTACGGGCCGGGAAATACTCGTTGAGCAGCCGTTTGACCTCGGGCTTCCAATGAGTCTCACGGGTGTAAACCTCGTACGGCCCGGTTCGGAATGGAGCGAGTTCGCGTCGATACGTGCCCCAGCGCGCAGCTTCGGCAGCGATGGCGGGCTCCAGTTCTTGCGCCAACCTCCGATACCGCCCGACCGCCGCTTCAGGCGAAAGCGGACCTCCGGAGGCCAACACCACGCGGGCCCGATCCGAGAAGGCCTTCACAAACGGCGGCCATTTTCGAAGCCGTTGGAACAGGCGCATGGGGCTTTCATCGTCGTCGGTTCCGATCTGATTGTCCGCAACCGCTTCCAACGTTCGTTCGCCATCCCATTCCAGAAACCGATACCCGCCCGCCGGCGTGCGGCGTCGCGTGGCGTACCAGTTGGATCCACGGTCCCAGTCCCCGTTGGCTCCATAAAGGTTCACCAGGATGAAATCGATGAACGACGGCAGATCCAACAATTGACCGACCCGCTCGTACTCCGCATCGGAATGCACCCCGGGATTCACGACTGCGAACAGTTGCTTCCAGGCAACCTCGTCGCCGGCGATGACCTTATCCGAATTGCGCGAATCGTAATCCGCAGGTGATCCACCAAACACCCGCGCGGAGAAGGTGGCGTCAGGGCGTTCGGTGGCCTGGTAAATGCCCCAGTACAGACCGTTCAGATACAGGTGCACGAATCGACCACGCGCCGAAGGATGCCCGAGGGCGTCGTAGGTCGCGCGCATCCACGAATCCCGAAGGTATTCTGCCCGGCGTCGCTCTTCGGTGGCGGGATGGAGCCAGGTGTTGTTGTTGCCACCCCGCAGGATCAGCGTGGAGAACTCCTCCGGTTCGGGCCCGAACAACGGAATTCGCAGATGCGCCGTGCCGTACCGTTTTCGGAACAGGAGTCGAAACGAATGCTTCGGCGACTCTTCGGGACGGCGGCTCCAGCCGCCCTGGATTCGGAGTCCGCAGCCGATCGGAGTGGGTTTGGCGTCGGGGGTCGATTTGGAAAACCACTCGAACGACGCCGTTCGTTCCCATCCCTCGCCGGTTTCCTCCGGATGCAGATAGATGCCGTGGGTGGGCGACCACAAATCTTCGGGAGGCACCACCAGGCTGATGGAGGGCAGGGCGGTGAGAGCAGATTCGAGGGCCGGTTGGTCCGCCCCGGGAATGCCCGGATGCACCGCAAGGGTGTAACTCGACGGCAGCGGCTTTCCCTCGTGGCGTCCCCACGATGCGGGAAGAGATTCGCCCCGTTGGCCGACGGCCGATCGTGGAATTAATACCGTCCGCGTGGCCACCGGGGAAAGTTGGTTGCCCTGAATCGCCACCGCGCGGAGGACGGTCGTGGCGCGAAAGCTCAACGGAGCTTCACCGGCGATCCATCGGGTTCCGTGAACCGCGGTCGGCTGCGAACCATCGGAGGTCCATTGGATGCGGGTTTCCGGATTCGAAGCCGGATTTTTGAGGACGATTCGTACGGACACTCCGTCCTGCGTGTTCGCCACTTCGAACCCAGGGGATTCGACTCCCCGGCAGGCCAGTGCGCCCAGCAGGAATGCCATCCATCCGGCCGCCCAAAAATGGTACCGCCCGCCCGGATCAAGCCGCATGCGGTTCGAGCTCCCGGCTCCAGAGGCGTGCGCCTTCACGATTGTAATGCGTGACCGAAAGGGCGCCGCTCTTGGCATCGATCCGCACCGTGCCGAAATACTGCTCGGCCGTGTAGGGGCCCGAGGCGGGCGCTCCCGGGGGACGCGCGGTCCAGACCGCTTCGGGTCCAAACGTTTGATCCATCGCGCCTGGTCCCAGCGACATGGCGTGCAGCGGCCCGCTCACGAATTCCCAGAACGGATTGAACTCGGTGAACTTTGCCCGCGACGGGGAATAGTGGTGCGACGCCGCATAATGCACATCGGCCGTGAGCCAGATGACGTTGTGAATCGAGTGCGCCTTGAGGAACGCCAGCAGGTCGGCGATTTCGAGTTCGCGTCCAAGCGGAACTCCATTGTCCCCGTTGGCCCACGCCTCCCATCGGTTTGCGCCGTCGCCGACCAGCAGGGAAAGCGGCATGTCGGTGAGGACCACCTTCCACAGCGCGCGGCTCGCCTTCATCGACTTCTTCAACCATTCCAGCTGCGTGGTGCCCATGAAATCGGACTCGTGCGATCGGGTCGCCTGCCGGTTCGCATTGTTCGCACCGCGGTAGCTCCGCAGGTCGAGGAAGAACAAAT
Source organism: Verrucomicrobiota bacterium (assembly GCA_947454705.1). Lineage (GTDB taxonomy): Bacteria > Verrucomicrobiota > Verrucomicrobiia > Limisphaerales > UBA9464 > CAIVQB01. Next base: position 4,893 of record CANGKZ010000014.1, on the reverse strand, counting down.
CGCAAAGCGGACCGCGGGCAATCGAGCGATAGATGATCGAATCGGCGCTCGGTCGGATGGGCATGTAGTCGAAGAACGCACGACGCGCATTCGCGGCCAACACGTCCACGCTCTTTTCCCGATACCGCGCGTCTTCGTTCAGTTTTTGGCCGGGATACCAGTTGTTGCGGACCTCATGGTCATCCCACTGCGCCAGCATCGGCACGTGCGCGTTGAAGGCGCGGACCTGGGGATCGCGGAGGTTGTATCGATGGCTTCCGCGGAACTCCGCCACTGTCTCGGCGACCTTGGATTTGTCGGGATCCAGCTCGTTTCGCCACACCGCTCCGTTGGGGAGCTTCAACTCGGCGGCAATGGGATTGTCCGCGTAAATGGAATCACCGCTGTGAACGAAGAAATCCGGCTGAACTCCCAGCATCGATGCGTAGGTCTTCATCCCGCCGTAATGGGAATCGATTCCGTAGCCCTGGCCCGCCGTGTCACCGCTCCAGGCGAAGAGGACATCCTTGCGCGTTTTCGGAGCCGTCAGGAGTTGCCCCTCCACCGCAGCACCGGCCTCTCCGGGCGAACCGCGGTCCTCGAATCGGACCCGGTAGAAAACCCGCTCGCCGGCCGGAAGGTGGGTGAGAAGGGTTTTCGCGGTAAAGTCGGCCTCGGGGCCCGTAACGGGACCAATCTTGCGACGAACGTTTCTGAAGTCGGGGTGGGTGCTCCATTCCACCACCATGCGACCCGGACGTGTAGCCCGACTCCAGATCACGGCGGAATCCGCAGTGACATCGCCGCTCATGACCCCGTGGGACACCTCGGGACGACCGCCGAGGATCACCGCGGGGGCCCCGGTAGAGCCCGATTGCGCCCGGAGCCAGGCGGGGAGGGCGAGGGAAGAGGCCCCGGCCGCCAAAAGACGGCCCGAAAAAGCCCTGCGACTCAGGGAAACGGGACCGGTGGATCGCCGGGAAATTCCGTGGGGATCACGACTGGGCTGCATGCCCGAACCCTACCGTTGGGTGTCGGGTTTGGCGAGCCCCCCAATCTGGCGAGCTGCAAAGGAACGATCTCCTCGTTTGGTTAAACCCTGCGCTTCCCCTCGGGCCATTCCTCCTCCAGCATTCGGCAGCATGACAAACGCGATTCTGTCGCCCGGCGAAAAGGTTCACATGATTCATCGTCGGCACACCGAGAATGAACCCCACCGGCATTTTGTGGGGGTGGTGAACTCCTATGCCGACGGAATGGTTCGCGTGACCGGCCACGTGTACACGGTCGATGCCATGACCCTGCTTTTCTTCCGTCGACCGGAAATCCGCACCCGCATCGTGGCCGCGGTCAGCGGTGAAGTGCTCATCAACGTCCTGCCCGCCTCGGTCCAACTCGACAAGGTGGTGTACAAAATCGAGTCCAACGGCATGCGCGTCACCGACGGCAGCGACTGGCACCTCGACATCAGCGACGTCTCCTGGAAGTGATTCCAGCGGCGGATTCCGGACAGGCTTCGGAATCCTGATCCGCCTCGCGGCTTGTACTCCCGGCCGTCCCGTCCTAGAACGGGGCCATGAACCGCCGTCACTTCCTTCAGGGCGGAGCCGCCGCGCTCGCCCTCTCCCAGGTCAATGCCCGTTTTGTCGATGCGGCCGACGTCAAAAAGCGCGTCGGTCTCATCGGATGCGGTTGGTACGGCAAGATCGACCTGCTGCGTCTGATCCAGGTCGCCCCGGTGGAAGTGGTTTCGTTGTGCGACGTGGACAGCCAGATGCTTTCCAACGCGGCCGACATCGTCGCCAGCCGCCAACTTTCAAAGAAGAAGCCGCGTCTCTACTCCGACTACCGGAAGATGCTCCATGAGCGCGACCTCGATATCGTGGTCATCGGCACGCCAGATCACTGGCATGCGTTGAATATGATCGAAGCGGTTCGCACGGGGGCCGACGTGTACTGCCAGAAGCCTATTTCCGTCGATGTGATCGAAGGTCAGGCCATGCTGGCCGCGGCGCGGAAGTACAAGCGCGTGGTTCAGATCGGCACCCAGCGCCGTTCCACCCCGCACCTCATCGAAGCCCGCGACCGCATCCTGCGCGAAGGCCTCCTCGGCAACATCAGTCATGTCGAGATCTGCTGCTACTGGCACATGCGGGCGAAGGGCAACCCGCCGGATTCCGCGCCGCCCTCCAATCTCGATTATGAAATGTGGACGGGGCCGGCGCCGATGCGTCCGTACAATTCCTGGGTGCATCCCCGCGGATGGCGCGCGTTCATGGAATACGGCAACGGCATCGTGGGCGACATGTGTGTCCACATGCTCGACATGGTTCGCTGGATGATGGAGCTCGGCTGGCCCAAGAGCGTGCACTCCTCCGGGGGCATTCTCGTAGACAAGGCCAGCAAGGCGAACATCACCGACACCCAGGTCGCCACGTTCGATTTCGAGAAGCTCCAGGTGGTCTGGAACCACCGAACCTGGGGCGAGGGCGTCGATCCGAAGTACCCCTGGAGCGCCACTTTCTACGGCGACAAGGGCACGCTCAAAGCCAGCGTATTCGGCTACGATTTCATTCCCCACGGTCCCGGAAACAAGATCAGCAAGGACGTCACCTACGAGTTCGACAAGTACCCGGAGGACAAGACCGAGAAGGATCTCGAAACCCACTGCGCGCCCGCGGTGCGCGGCCACATGCGCGATCTGCTCGCGAATATTGCGTCGCGCGGAAAGCCGGTCGCCGACATCGAGCAGGGGTATATTTCCTCCACCTCGTGCATCCTGGCCAACCTGTCGCAACAGCTCGGACGTTCCCTCACCTGGGATCCGGTGAAGGGCCGCATCGTGGGCGACGATCAGGCGAACCGACTCCTGCGCCGCCCGTACCGCTCGCCCTGGGTTCACCCCGAAGTGGCGAAGGTGTAGGCTGCTGGGCGCAGTTGAAGGGTTGAAAAGTTGAAGCGTTGAAGGGGAGCGATGCGTCCGTGCGCGATCGCATTGCGAAACCTTGAACGTGGGAAATTGATAATAGCCCGGGCCTTCAGGCCTGGGTTAAGCGGGCGTTGTGCACGTTGAGTCCCAGCGGGACGGCAGAGGCGCGTTCGGTGTCAAACTTCGCGTCCGTTGACATTGCGCAGCGGACTTCGGACGTTTCCTCTCGTGTTTGATCTCCGCTCCCTCGGTGACACCGCCACTTCGTTGATGCCCTCCGCGCTGGAACACCTCCGCGCGATGGTGGAGATCAACAGCTGGACCGAAAATCGCGCCGGGGTTCTCCGGGTCGGAGAACTCACCGAATCGGTGTTCGCTCCGCTGGGATTCCAAGCCGAACGGGTGCCCTCCACCAACCCAGGCTACGGCGACCATTTGTTCCTCACCCGGCCGGGGAACTCGAAGGCGCGCGTCCTGATGGTTTCCCATCTGGACACCGTCTTCTCCCCGGAAGAAGAGGAACGGAACGCGTTTCGATGGTTACCCGAGGGCGATCGCATCTACGGCCCCGGCACCCATGACATCAAAGGCGGAACTGTCTTGATGTGGATGCTGCTGCAGACGCTCCAGCTGCAAAACCCGGCGCTGTTGGATTCAGTGACCTGGGTGCTCGCGCTGAATGCATCGGAGGAAGTCCTCGCGCCCGATTTTGGAACGCAGTGCCGTCAGCGTCTCGGGGATCAACCCATCGCAGCCCTGGTGTTCGAGGCCGAGGGACGTCTCCCGGGCGGACGCAAGCTCGTCACTGCACGCAAGGGCAGGGGATTGTTCCGGATCGAGGTGGAAGGTCGGGCCGCCCACGCAGGGGTGAAACACGGCCACGGCGCCAATGCGATCCTCCAGCTCGCGGAGACGCTTCGCTCTGTCGAATCCATTACCGACTACTCGCGGGATCTGACCGTGAACACGGGACGAATCAGTGGCGGCACCGGATTGAACCGGGTTCCTGATCGCGCAGTGGCCGAGGGGGAATTCCGCGCCTTCAAGCCGGAGGTCTATGCCGTCGGACGAGACCGTCTGCTCGCACTCGCCGGACCAGGCTCGGTACGCAGCGCCTTCGATGGACTGGCCTGCCAGGTGCGGGTGGAAGTGGGAAATGAGTCCGCCCCGTGGCCGAAAAACCCCGGGTCCGAATCCCTGTTCGAATGCTGGCGAGCCGCCGGCGAACAAGTGGGACAACGCATTGAGTCCGAATCCCGCGGCGGGTTAAGCGATGGAAACTTCCTCTGGGATGCTTTGCCTACGGTCGACGGCCTGGGGCCCTCTGGAGACAACGATCACTGTTCCGAGCGGAGTGCCGACGGCTCCAAACTCCCCGAATACGTCGAACCAGCCTCATTCGTCCCCAAAACCGTTTTGAATGCGCTCGCAGTTCAACGATTGCTCGGGAAGTAGGTGGAATCACCACGGGATTCCTATCCCTCCCGGGAAGCTCATCCGTCCAGCAGTTGGCTTCTTCGCATCCCTGATTGAGGCCTGAAAAGGAACGCTTTTCGGGAGACTTTGCCGACGATTCTCAGGAAGTGGCTTCCCGTGTTGATTTTCGGTCTAGGCGTGGAAACTGAACGCCAAAAACACGCATCAGAGCTGCTCCCGAAAGATTTCTGGTGGAGGGAGATCGCGTGAAAAGGGCCTGAAACTGGGGCAATGGAAACGTTGGGGATGATTCCGGGTAACTTTTTCTCAAAAAGGTATTGTCAAAGCGTCACCGGCGGGTAAATTGATCTCGTTCTTAATGAACGCTGTTGCTGAGCGTTACTTGTGAAAGGGTGACGTAAGGCAAATCGTCGTCTCTAGTATCGGTAAATTGAGAAATCAATGAGCTGAGAATGAGGTGGTGGTTGATCATTGAAATTTTGGTTGTGCGATGAGTGAAGAGCCCTGCTTCAACTGAGTAAAATTGGTTGAAAGCAAAACCAAACGAG
>CANGKZ010000013.1 GCA_947454705.1 Verrucomicrobiota bacterium | reverse complement strand
GAGTGGGCGAGTGGGCGAGTGGGCGAGTGGGCGAGTGGGCGAGTGGGCGAGTGGGCGAGTGGGCGAGTGGGCGAGTGGGCGAGTGGGCGAGTGGGCGAGTGGGCGAGTGGGCGAGTGGGCGAGTTTTAGCTCTCGGGTGGGGAGATTTTTTCTAAAAGCCAGCGTTTTGGGGCGTTTCCCATCGTGACCAGCATGGCGAGAATCTCTGCATAGCTCTTATGGAGGGCTCGGGCTTCGGTGCGACCCAAGTACCCGCACTTCGTCGCGAATTCGATCCAGGTTTGGGTTTCCGCAGCTTCCCGCTCCGCTTCGTTCAGTTTGCTGGCAAACACCGCTTCGTACTTCCTCCCCCGCCAGGCTTCCGCCAGCGACGAGGCCACCGATCTTGAGGATCGTCGGACCTGATCGGTCAGGGAATACGTCTCCTCCTTCGGAAACGACTTGCTGGTCTCAAACAGGCTCATCGCAGCCGCCACGGCCTTCTTGTGAACCTCCAGCTCCCAGTGATTCCGTATCAATTTTGAGGAAGCCATTTTTGGGACGCGGATTGGATTCGATGCTCGCCGACTCGCGCACTTGCCTACTTGCCCATTTGCCCTCCCCGCTTCGCGGCGTTTACTTCCTCCACTTCGGCGCGCTCGAGGGCGATGGAGCGGCGGATGAAGATCCAGGCGATGACCCAGACGAAGGGGAAGAACAACACCCCGAGCACCAGCCAGGTGAGCGGAAACCCACCCACCGGGGTGGCCATCGCTTCCGGAAGCAGGTAATTCAGCAGTGGCAGTCCGAGCAGCGCGATCAGGAACGCCGCGGCGCAGGCGCCCGAGAGGCGAAGCTGGCGGCGCTTCAAATTGGCGAGGAATTCCTCCGAATGGATGTCGGGAGTCTGGGATTCCGGGGAAGACATGCGGGCAGGCTATCGATTGCCCCCGGTCGGGACAACCCGTTCGGTGGAAAATCAGGGCTAGACACCCCTCCCACCGCCCCTTAAGGTCGCGGTCTCGATAAACGGAATAAAATACCGGGTGGCCAACGCTCCCCGACACCGAGATCATATGCACGACAAGACTAAGACCATCAGCGAATTCAAGCAGCACGCCACGGACACCGGCTCGGCCGACGTTCAGGTTGCGTTGCTCACGGGCCGGATCAACCAGCTCACCGAACATCTCCAAACCAACAAAAAAGACCATTCGTCCCGTCGTGGTCTGCTGATCATGGTCAGCAAGCGCCGCCGCTTGTTGAACTACCTTCAGAAGAAGGACGAGGCGCGGTACAAGGCGATCACCGCTAAGTTGAAGCTTCGTAAATAAATCAATTTTGGCGAGGCCGGGCCCTGGGGCCCGGCTTTCGCTTTTGGCCGGTATGGCTTCGCACTGAAGTCAGGACTCCGTTTGGGACGCACACGGCGTCCGTTCTGGCCTTTCCCAAACAAAGAGGCGTCATCAAGTAAACTAACGACCCGGCCGGCCCGGGAAATTTCATTCAGCCGCCGCCTGGCTTTCCATCTGGAAGTTGCCGGAGCCGGCTTTTGACTGAAGTTCCTCTGGGTCGGCGGGCAACATCCGCAATGCCAGAAAAAGTCATCATCCCCGTGGGGGGGCAGGATCTCATCATCGAGACCGGCCGTTACGCTAAGCAAGCCGACGGTGCCGTCACCGTCCAGTTGGGCGAGACCATCATCCTCACCGCGGCCGTCGCCGCATCCAAGGCCAAGCCCGGCCAGGAATTCTTTCCGCTGACCGTCGATTACCGCGAACGCGCGGCTGCCGCCGGCCGGTTCCCGGGAGGCTACTTCAAGCGCGAAGGCCGTCCTTCCGAGAAGGAAATCCTCACCTGCCGTCTCACCGACCGCCCCATCCGTCCGCTCTTCCCCAAGGGCTGGTACAATGAGGTTCAGGTCCAGTCCGTGCTGCTCTCCGCAGACGGCACGAACGATTCCGACATCCTTTCGATCCTGGGAGCCAGCGCGGCTTTGACCGTGTCGGACATTCCCTGGGCCGGCCCGCTCGGCGCGCTCCGCGTCGGTCGCGTGAAGGGCGAATTCGTCGCCAACCCGACCCACGAGCAGCAGGCCGAGTCGGATCTCGACCTCGTGTACGTCGGCAATGAGCACGACGTGGTCATGTACGAAGGCGCCGCCAATGAAATCACCGAACAGGATTTCATCGCCGCGTTGAAGTTCGCCCACGAGCAGTGCCAGCCGATCATCGCCGCCCAGAAGGAACTCCAGGCTCGCGCCGGGAAGACCAAGCGGCAGATCACGGTCACCGTGGTTCCGGAAGAAATCCTCACCGAGGCCAAGGCTCTCGCCGGGGATCGCATCATCCCGGCCCTCCTCACCCACCAGAAGCTCGCCCGTGAAGCCGCTGTCAAAGCGGTGTTCGACGACGTGGGCGTGAAGCTCGTCGCCAAGTTCGGTGCCGAGAAGGTGACCGACTTCGTCCTCAAGGATCTCCAGTACTACATCCAGAAGGAATCGGTTCGCAGCCTGATCCTCGATCACGGCAAGCGTCTCGACGGCCGTGCCTTCGACGTGGTTCGCCCCCTCACCAGCGCCGTCAGCGTGCTCCCCCGTTCCCACGGCAGCGCGATGTTCAGCCGCGGTGAGACCCAGGCGCTCTGCCTCGCGACCCTCGGCACCAGCGATGACATCCAGGACTTCGACTCCTACACCGGAGGCGAAACCAAGAAGCAGTTCATCCTGCACTACAACTTCCCGAACTTCTCCGTCGGAGAAACCGGTCGTATCACCGGCCCCGGCCGCCGCGAAATCGGCCACGGAGCGCTGGCTGAACGCAGCGTGCGTCCGATGATCCCGTTGAAGGATTATCCGTACGCCCTCCGCGTGACTGCGGAAATCATGGAGTCGAACGGTTCGACCTCCATGGCCTCCGTCTGCGGCGCCACCCTGGCGCTGATGGATGCCGGTGTGCCGATGACCCGCCCAGTGGCTGGCATCAGCATCGGTATCTGCACCGACCACGGTGCGGATGACGAGATCACCCGCTACAAGCTCCTCACCGACATCATCGGCTGGGAAGACGCGTTCTGCGACATGGATTGCAAGATCGCGGGCACCGAGAAGGGCATCACCGGCTTCCAGCTGGACCTCAAGCTCAAGGGGCTGCCCCTGGCCATCATGGCCGAGGCGATCGAGAAGGCCCGCACGGCCCGTCTCGACATCCTCAACCACATGCTCAGCACGCTGCCGGCTCCCCGCACGGAGCTCAGCAAGTATGCTCCTCGCATCGTGGTGTTGAAGATCAACCCCGAGAAGATCGGCGCCCTCATCGGACCTGGTGGCAAGAACATCAAGCGCCTCGTCGACGAGTCCGGCTGCGAGATCAACATCGAAGACGACGGCACGGTGAAGATCTTCTCCGTGTCGCCGGAAGGCATGGAGATCGCCAAGGCGGCGATCGAAGCCATCGGTGCGGAAATCGAAATCGGCAAGATCTACAAGGGTCGTGTTGTGACCATCAAGGAATTCGGCGCGTTCGTCGAAGTCCTGCCGGGTCAGGACGGCCTCGTGCACGTCAGCGAACTCTCGAACAAGCGCGTCAACCGGGTTGAGGACATCCTCAAGATGGGCGACGAGATCTGGGTCAAGTGCCTGGGTGTGGACGAGAAGGGTCGCGTCAAGCTGTCCCGCAAGGCGGCGATGGAAGAGCGCGGCGAGATCGTCGCAGGTTCCTCCGAAGGTGGCGCTCCGGCTTCCGGAGATGCTCCCCGTTCCGAAGGTTCCGGCGAAGCCCGCCCCGAGCGTTCTGAACGCGGTGGGGATCGTGGCGGTGACCGTGGCGAACGTCCCGAACGCGGCGGTCGCGGTCGTGATCGCGAACGCGGCGGAGATCGTCCTGCCCGTCCTGAACGCGGCGAACGCCCGACGGCCAAGCGCGAAGGCAGCCCGGAAGACAAGGCTGCTGCCGCTTCCAAGGCGGAACCCGGCAAGATCTATCGTGCCAAGGTTGTTTCGATCAAAGACTTCGGAGCCTTCGTGGAATTCCTCCCGGGCTGCGAAGGTCTGGTCCACGTCAGCGAGCTCGCCAACTTCCGCGTGAAGAAGGTTGAGGACATCGTCCAGCTCTCCGACGAGATCACCGTCAAGTGCCTCGGCGTGGATGAAAAGGGCCGTGTCCGTCTGAGCCGCAAGGCCGCGATGGAAGAGCGCGACCAGCAGGAAAACGGCGGCGCCGCTCCGGCTGCCCCTGCTGCTGAATCGGCTCCGGCTCCGGCCCCTGCCGCCGAAGCTCCCTCGGACGAACAGAAGTAATCGTCCCGGTCTCCGGTAACTCCGGATTCCAATCACGTTTCAACGAGCGGCCCCGAGCAATCGGGGCCGTTTTCTTTTTGGGCAGGCCCGCTGAGAATCAGACTCGGAATTGAGATTTCTCAGGTGTCACCGCAGAGGCGCGGAGACGCAGAGAAATCGAGGATTCAGGCGGTATGGAGGGTGCGCGGGAGTGATCAGGGAATTGAAGGATGACCCTCCGTTGGAATCGCCGTCCAACGGCGGAGCCGCGTAAACGCGGGACTCCAAACGTGTGAGGAACCCCGCCGCCTAGATCCGGAGCTGCAAAAGAAAGCATCCGCAGGGAGCAGTCAAAAGAGACTCACCCAGCGGATGAATGAAGTGGAGGGGCATCGAACAACTTATCTCCCTCTCCATCCGTGTGAATCTGTGTCCATCTGTGGTTTTAACAGCCGCTCTTGGACTGAAACTTCCCGGCTTCGACCGTGCGCGTAACGCACAGTTGCGGAGCGTTCGTCGAGTTCGAGAGATTGGAAGGCGTGGGTGTGAAGTGCATCCATTTTGATCCAAACACGACAAGGAGAGATTCATGCAAGCAGCAGCAGTAGCAGTCAGGTCGCCATTGCGATTGGCCATTCGAGCCGCCACCGAGCCCCTGGGACCCCAGCGTCATCAAGCCGGCGGGAAACCCGTGGTGTGCGGATGTTGCGGGAACGAGCAATTCACGGTGGGAAGTTATGGGTTCCCCCATGTTCAGTCGCTCGTGTGTGCCCGGTGTCATCACATCGAGCTCTTTACGGTGCTCCCGTCCGTGGCGGAGTGAGGGGCTTCGGATCTCGATCGCGCGGGGCCGAGGTGGAGGTGGAAGTCGGACCCCGCGCGATTTCCGGATGCCGGTGTCTTAACCGGTGCATTTCGGGAACTGAAATGCGCGGGGATTCCCGGAGGAGTGGGGCCGGCTCGCTTGCACCCGGCGCGGGGTGCGGTTAGCGTGGGATCAGGTGGAATCGATACTCTCTCTCAACGACACGGACGCACTCCAGCAGCGGGTCTGGGACGGCAAACGCATCAATGCCTCGGAGGCGCTCGATCTGTTCGCGCTGCCGCTTCCGGAGCTCGCCGCGCTGGCGCATCGGCGACGCGAACTCGCTAAGGCATCCGCCTACGGGGGGCGCGGCAACGAGATCGTCACGTACATCATCGATCGAAACATCAACTACACCAACGTCTGCAACGTCTATTGCAAGTTCTGCAATTTCTACCGGACCGAGGCGGATACCGACGCGTACGTGATCTCGATGGCGGAGCTCGACCGGAAGATCGAGGAACTGCTCGCCGCCGGTGGGAACCAGATTCTGATCCAGGGCGGGCATCATCCGAAGCTCTCCATTCAGTGGTACCTCGACATGCTGTCGCACCTTCGGGCGAAGTTTCCGACGGTGAACATCCACGGATTCAGCCCGAGCGAGTTTGTTCATTTTTCCAAGGTGTTTGATCTGCCTGTTGCCGAGGTGATCGCCCGGTTCAAGGCCGCCGGGTTGGGATCCATTCCGGGCGGAGGCGGGGAGATTCTGGTGGATCGGGTGCGGCAGCGCATCTCGCCGTTGAAGGCGAACTCGAATGAGTGGATGGGCGTAATGGATGCGGCGCATCGGCAGGGCCTGAACTCCACGGCGACCATGATGTTCGGCCATGTGGAAACCCTCGCCGAGCGGGTGGAGCATTTGGATCGCGTCCGTTCGCAGCAGGACCTCACCGGCGGCTTCACGGCGTTCATCGCGTGGCCGTTTCAATCGGAGGGCACGCGGCTCAAGGCTCCGAAAGCAGGGCCATCGGAATACCTGCGCACCCAGGCGGTGGCACGGATCTACTTGGACAATGTTCCCAACATCCAGAGCGGATGGGTGACTGAGGGATCGGACATCGGACAGGTGGCGCTTCAATACGGGGCAAATGATCTGGGCAGCATCATGATGGAGGAGAATGTGGTGCGACAGGCCGGGGCCAAGAACCGGATGACGGCCGAGGACATGAAACGGTTGATCACCGAATTCGGATACGAGGCGCGTCAACGCGACGTGTGGTACCGGTTGGTGTCGAATTGAGCTCAAGTCGCTGACGAACCCGCATCCGCACTCAGACCCCTTCGCATACGCATACGCGTCAGACGCTCCAAAAAATCATGACTCCCATTTCGCTGCGAAACAGTCCGCTGGCCCCGATCTACGAGAAGGTGGCCTCCGGAGTGCGACTGGATGTCGCCGATGCATTGAGTTTGTTCGGAAGCACGGATCTCAACGCACTGGGTGCAGTGGGAAGCGCGATGCGGCGTCGCAAAAATGGCGACCGGGCGAGCTACATTCTCAACGCCTACATCAACTACAGCAATTACTGCATCCTGAGCTGCCAGTTCTGTGCGTTCTCGCGGAAGAAGCGGAATGGAGACGGCTTCGAGCTGACGCTGGATGAGATCGTGGCCAAGGCGAAGGCCGCGGTGGCGCAGGGGGCGACCGAGCTTCACATCGTCGGCGGGCTGCATCCCTCACTTCCGTTTTCGTGGTACGTGGAAATGATTCACGCGCTCGGGCAGGTGGAGCCTCGCCCTTCGCTCAAGTGTTTCACCGCGATCGAAGTGCTGCACTTCGCCCGGCTGTCGCGTCAACCGGTGGATCAGGTCCTCGCTCAATTGAAGGAGGCCGGACTGGATTCCCTCACGGGCGGCGGCGCTGAAATCTTCGACGCTGAAGTGCGCGATCGAATTGCCCGGGGCAAGGAAACGGCGGACGAGTGGCTGGATGTTCATCGCACGTGGCATCGGCTCGGAGGACGCAGCACCTGCACGATGCTGTTTGGCCATGTGGAGACGCTCGCGCAGCGGGTGGATCATTTGTCGAAGCTTCGTGCGCTTCAGGACGAGACCGGTGGTTTCACGGGGTTCGTGGCGCTGCCGTATCATCCCGAGAACAACGGCATTCCGGTGGACCGGGCGCCGAGTGCGTTGGACACGCTGCGAACGATCGCGGCGAGCCGTGCGTTTTTGGACAACATCCCGCACGTCACGGCGTATTGGGTGGGAATGGGGCTTCGGCTGGCGCAGGTGGCGCTGAGTTACGGGGCGGATGATTTGCACGGCACGATTCAGGAGGAGCACATCTTCCACATGGCTGGCGCATCCACGCCGCAGGGACAAAGTGAGGCGGCGATGGTGCGTGCGATCCGCGAAGCCGGGCTGGTGCCGGTCCGGCGCAATACGTTTTACGAAGTGGTGGGGGAGGCTCCGCATCCGGCTCCCGCGCCTGCGGAATCGGGAGTGGTGGCGACGGCATGAGTCCCGATCTTTCCGCTGCCGCTGATTCCGCAGGGGCCGCTCTCCCTCGGATTGGATCGGTTCCGTACCTCAACGCGGTTCCCTTGATCCACGGGTTGGGTTCGGGAGTGCGGCTGGCCCCGCCGAGCTTGCTGGCCCGGTGGCTTCGGGCGGGTGAAGTGGACGCAGGACTGGTGAGCGTGGCCGAGGTCCTGGAGAATGACCTTTACGACGTGGTGGACGGCGTTGGGGTGTGTTCCGACGGTCCGGTGTACAGCGTGTTGCTGGCCCACCGGGGACCGCTCAACGAGGTCCGGCGGGTGGGGTGTGATCCGGCGTCGCTCACCAGTGTTCGGCTGCTCCAATGGCTGATGAAGGATCGCGGATTGAGCCCGGATTATGTTCGAATGGAGGGATCGCGTCCGCCGGCGGAAGAGGGGCTCGATGGGTTCCTGCTCATCGGGGATCCGGCGATTGCCTTCCGTCAGTCGTCGGCCGCGTCGTTGTACCAACTTTGGGACCTTGGATCCGCGTGGAAGGAGGCGACTGGACTGCCGTTTGTTTACGCAGTCTGGGCGATTCGCCGGGCGGTGGATTCGGGAAGCCTGGCCCGTCGGCTGATTCAGGCCCGGGACGAGGGCCTGGGGGCGTTGGATGAACTCATCCGGACCCGCAGTGAATTTGATGAGGCCACGCGTGACCGCTACCTCCGGCATCATATTCGGTACGTGCTTGGGGCGTCGGAGCGGCGGGGGATCGAGACGTTTGCGGCCGGATTGGAGCGGCTCGGAATCACCGCTGTTCATCCGGTTCGATGGATTTCATCGTGATGGGACGAAATGCCTGTGAGCCCGTCGTGCAGTTCACCGCCTGCAGCCATCGGCAGGTTGAACGGCAGCCAGGGCTTCAGATGTAGAACATCCGATCCTTCTCGGATCCGGCTTCAATCAGCTGCTGAAAGTTGATGCTGGCTGCTTCTCCCTCGACGGCGTCGCGGAGGCGGTTCCAGCACTGCCGAAGTTCGGGAGGGCAGGTGGGATCGCTGAACGCCGGAGAATCGAAGAGCGGGCCGTGGACGCAGCGGAGCACTTCCCCAAAACTGATTTCCGCTGGCGGACGCACCAACCGGTAGCCGCCGGTCTTTCCTCGCTGGCTGCGGACGAGTCCGCCGGTTTTGAGTTCAATGAGGATTTGAACCAGGTAGTTGGGCGGGATCCCGTACTCCGCGGCAATGGTCTCGACACGCGTGGAGGTGTCCGAGCTGTGGCGTCGGGCGAGGGCCAGCACGGCTCGAACTGCGTAGTCGCTTTTGACCGAGAGTTTCACGGAGCAGGGAGTCTGCAATCCGATCGACGGGGTGCAAGGCTGGACTGGGTTCGTGGGTGTTGAGAGCTGTTTTCAGCGTCTTTCGTCGTCCGCCGGGGATGGTGGCTTGACCGCAGGGGCGGCGTTCCGCTTGTTTGAGGAATGAATTGGAAGGCTCAGATCGCGACGACCCTGGGACTGTGTGGAATCTTCGGTGCTCTGGCGGATGAGCCCAGGTTGAAATCGCCCGCGGAATTCGATGCGACTTATGCCCGGCTTGCGAAGACCAATGAGCCGGGCTCGGACTCGCGCCGTCTGAAGCAGTTGTTCGAACTCGATTGGCAATACCAGTTGAACGAGTCGCCCGAGACCGCCACCTATGTCGGGCAATCGGTCGGCAGCCGGCGTTGGTCGGATGTGTCGCGTGGCACGATTGATCGTCATCGACGCGAACTGCAGCGGCCGCTTTCGGTGCTGAAGACTATCGATCGCAGCGCGCTTTCCAACGAGGAGCGTCTTCAGCTCGATCTGTTTCAGCGTTCCGTTCAGGAGGGGGTGGAAGCGTCCCGGTTCCACGATGAGTGGATGACGCTGAATCAACTCGGCGGAATCCAGCAGGACCTGCCACAGGTGTTGCAATTGATGCAGACCTCGAAGACTTCCCATTTTGACGACCGGGTGGCGCGTCTGGAGGCGGCTGGGACGCTGGCGGATCAGACCATCGCGCTGCTGCGGGAGGGCTTGGCGAACGGGGTGACACCTCCGCAGGTGACGTTGCGGGATGTCCCGAAGCAGGTCTCGGCGTTGATCACGTCGGATCCGAAGGACAGTGCCTTGTTCCGTTCGTTTCGGGATCTGCCCTCCAGTCTTCCCGCTGCGGAGGCGGAGGAGATCCGCGCGCGGGCGCTCGCCGCGATCACCAATCAGGTGTTTCCCAAGCTTCGCGAGTTGGAGAAATTCCTCTCGACCGAGTACGTGCCCGGGGCCCGAACCAATATCGCCTGCACTTCCTTGCCGGATGGACAGGCTTGGTACGCGCGACGTGTCCGGCGTTACACGACCACGGACCTGACTCCGCAGCAGATCCACGAAATCGGCATGTCCGAAGTGCGACGCATCCGGGCGGAGATGGAATCGATTCGGAAGAAAACCGGGTTCCAGGGGGATTTGCCGGCGTTTTTTGTTCATTTGCGGACGAATCCGGACTTCTTCTACACGAGGTCTTCGGAATTGCTCGCCGGGTATCGAGACGTGGCCAAGCGGGCGGACGAGCAACTGCCGCGGCTGTTCGGAAAGTTGCCGCGCCTGCCCTATGGCGTGGCCCCGGTTCCGTCGTATTCCGAACGTTCACAGACCACCGCGTATTATCAGCCTGGGGCGGGTGCGTTTGGTCGTCCTGGAACCTTCTTCGCCAATACCTATCAATTAAACTCGCGTCCCAAGTGGGAAATGGAGGCGCTCACGCTCCATGAGGCGGTTCCCGGTCATCACTTGCAGATCGCGCTGGCACAGGAGCTCGAGGGCGTGCCGGAGTTCCAGAAACACTCGGAAACGACCGCATTCGTCGAGGGATGGGGGCTTTATTCGGAGAGCCTTGGGGAGGAAATGGGCTTCTATCAGGATCCGTACAGCAAGTTTGGTCAGCTGACCTACGAGATGTGGCGTTCGATCCGCCTGGTGGTGGATACCGGGATGCACGCCTTGGGCTGGAGCCGGGAGCAGGCGATCCAGTTCTTCAAGGACAACGCCGGCAAGTCGGAGCACGACATTGTGGTGGAAGTGGACCGCTACATCGTGTGGCCCGGGCAGGCGCTGGCTTACAAGATCGGGCAACTCAAGATCCGCGAACTCCGGGCGCTGGCGACGGCGGAGTTGGGCTCGAAGTTCGATCTGCGGGCCTTCCACGACGAACTGTTGTCCCGCGGCGCGGTGCCGCTCGACATCCTGGAAGCCCGGATGAAGGAATGGATCGCGCGTCGCAAGGCAGCGTCGCTGGGATCGTGATCGTGATCCGCCCCGATGTTGCGGGCGCTGGAGGAAATCAGAGCAGGATGCCCGCGATGCAGGCGGTCATGTAGCAGGCGAGCAAGCCGCCGAACATGGCTTTGAGGCCGAGTCGAGCGAGGTCTGACCGGCGCGAGGGGAGCAGGGCACCGATCCCACCGATCTGGATGGCAACGCTTCCCAAGTTGGCGAAGCCGCAAAGCGCGTAGCTGATCAGATCGTAGGTGCGGGGATCGAGGGTGGCCTTGGCGTTGTTCAGACTGATGTAGCCGAACATCTCGTTGAGCGCGATGCGTTCTCCAAGGATTTGCCCCGCTACGTAGCAGTCCTTTACCGGCACGCCGATCATCCACGCAAACGGCGCGTTCAGGAATCCGAAGGTCTGTTGAAGGGGTTGATCGGTATGCCAGCCGAGGGGGTGAACGAGGAGTCCGAGGAGCCAGTTGGAGGCGGCGACGATTGCGGTGAACGCGATGAGCATGGCGGCTACATTGATGGCCAGCTTCATGCCCTCGCTCGCCCCCACGCAAATGGCGTCGATTCCGTTGATGGTTTCCCGTTCAATCTTGGCGCTGGCACCGGCTGCGGTCTCACTGGTCTCGGTTTCGGGAATCATCACCTTTGAAATGAGCAGGGCGGCTGGGGCGCTCATCACGCTGGCCGTGATCAGGTGGCCTGCCGGTATTTTCAAGACTCCGGAGTACACGGCCATGACGCCACCGGCGATGGTGGCGAAGCCTCCGGTCATCATGCAGTTCAGCTCGCTGCGGGTCATGCGGGCGAGGTAGGGTTTGATGACGAGAGGCGCCTCGGTTTGCCCCATGAAAATGTTCGCCGCGGCGCTGAGCGTTTCACTTCCGCTGGTGCCCATGGCGCGTCGCATCACCCAAGCGATGGCTCGGACGACCACCTGCAGGATGTTGTAGTGGTAGAGCAGGGAGGAGACCGCTGAAATCAGGACGATGGTGCCGGTCACCGTGATGACGAGGATGAACCCGTTCCCGGCTCCCAAACCGTGTTCCATGATATCCCGCTTCGCCAGCGGACCAAAGACGAGCTGGTTTCCCTCGTTCGCGAAACCGATGAACCGATCCACGGCGGTCTGGCAACCGTTGAAGATCCGGAGGCCGATGTCGGTTCGAAGAATGAAAAGTGCGAATCCGAACTGAAGTAGGACACCCCAAATGACGGTCCTCCACGGAAAGAGCCGCCGATTCTCGGAAAGCAGCCATCCAATTACGATGATAAGAACAAGCCCGAGCGCACTGGTGAGTTTGAGCGTCACGGGCGGGCAGCCTATCGTCATCGGGTGGGTCTGTCGAATGGCGAGTGGAAAGCGGGGCGGGAGGGGCATCACTCCAGGGCCATTCATGTCGCCACAAACCGGGAAATAACCTATTGCCCCGAGAGGGATCCTCCCTATCCTTGGATCCATGAAGGCTTTCTTGAACCGTCGCTTCGTCCTCGGGACGTTGCTGGCTTCCGTGGTGGTATCCACCGCCGGGTGCGGCGGTTTCAACGGAACCTACTCGGCCTCTCCGGCCACGCTGTTCATTCAGCACCGGTCGGCTCCGGTTCGTGTTCCTTCGGTTTCGCCCGCTCCCGCAGTGGAATCCGTTCAGACTTCTGGTTCTGCGGAAACCGGTGTGGTCACGGTGGATTGAACCGGGGTGGTTCAATTTTGGTCTCGGTATTGCAGGCCCGGGCAGTGGTTTCCGGGCCTTGAATTTTAGTCAGACGATCGCTGATTGCATTTGTTTTTAACCGTATGCGTTTTCCCCTGGCCCTAACGGTCAAAATCGCTTCGCACATCATCAAGCACAAGCTCGCGCGGACGCCGAAGTTCGCGATGGTGCTCCAGCTTGAGCCGCTTCACACCTGCAACCTCACGTGCACCGGTTGCGGTCGCATCCGCGAGTACTCCACCAATCTCAAGGACATGGTCCCGCTCGAGCAGTGCCTCGGCGCGGCCACGGAGTGCGACGCGCCGATGGTGTCGATCTGCGGTGGTGAACCCCTGATCTACCCCAAGATCGAGGAACTCATCGCCGGCCTGCACGAGCAGGGTCGCGTGATCTACGTCTGCACGAACGGCGTGTTCATGCGGAAGAAAATGCGCGACTACCTCGCCGCGGTTTACACCCCGGCCATGGAACCGCAGCTCTCCCGCCTGGTGACCGAGCAGTTGGTCACCGAGAAGGAAGCCGAAGCCATCCGCAAGGCCGACGGTGCCGCGAAGACCAAGGTGGTCATCCGCCCCAGCCAGTGGATGTACTGGAACGTCCACGTGGACGGTCTGGAGTACACCCATGATCTCATCGTGGAGCGCGAAGGCGTGTTCAAGGAATGCATCGCCGCCATCCGCATGGCGAAGATCCTCGGCTACCAGTGCGCCACCAACACGACGGTGTACAAGGAGACCGACGTGCAGGAGTTGGAGACGATGTTCAAGTACCTCAGCTCGCTTGAGGTGGACGGACATACCATTTCCCCGGGCTACGACTACGACGCCGCCAAGAAGGACATGGCCAAGCGCCTCGGCCGCGATCCCAAGGAGTTCTTCCTCACCCGCGAGATGACCCGCGAGAAGTTCGCGAAGATCGAGGAGTGGGGTCAGTTGTTTACCATTTTTGGAACTCCCGTTTACCAGGAATTCCTCTCCGGCAAGCGCGAGCTCACCTGCACCGCCTGGGCCATTCCGACGTACAACGTGCGTGGATGGAAGGCGCCGTGCTACCTGATGACCGACGGTCACTACGCCGGCTATCAGGAGATGCTGCGAGAAGTGAAGTGGGAAAAGTACGGTGTGGTGGACGGCAAGGCGCGCGACCCTCGTTGCGAGAACTGCATGGTGCACTGCGGATACGATCCGTCCGGTGCGCTGGGCACGAACTACCAGTCCGGCGACAACTGGAAGAACTTCAAATACAACTTCGGTTCCAAGCCCAAGCCCTATCAGGCCACGCCCGAGTTGCAGAAGGCTGCGTACAACGGCGTCACGATCGGCAAGGGGCATCTCGCCGAGGCCAAGGCGGCCATCAATTCCCCGCGCGCGGCGATGAACGGCGCGCAGTCGGTGTTCCAACGCAAGGGACATCACGACCACGACGAACCCGGCATGGACACCACCCAGCGCGACGAGCTTCTGGCCAAGGTGGACGCCGCGAAGAAGATCGACCTCAAGCCGGAGTGATCCGGTGGTCGCCGACCGGGTGCCGGGAGTTTTTCGACTCCGGCATTCGTTTCCTGCAGGACCGCAATTTCCAATCGAACTGAACTGAATGAGTGCTCTGTTTCTCTCCCCCCCGAGCTTCGACGGCTTTGATGGCGGCGCTGGTGCGCGTTATCAGGCCAAGCGTGAGGTGACCAGCTTCTGGTACCCCACCTGGCTCGCCCAACCCGCGGCCCTGGTTCCGGGATCCCGCCTTCTCGACTGCCCGCCGCACAACATCGGCGTCGAGGAATGCCTCAAGATCGCCGACGGCTACGATCACGTCATCATCAACACCTCGACCCCGACGCTGAAGAACGACAGCAAGGTGGCCGAGGCGATCAAGGAGCGCCGTCCGAAGACCAAGATTGGCTTCGTGGGTGCCCACGCCGCGGTGCTTCCGACCGAGACGCTCAAGGCCTCGCCAGCGATCGACTGGGTCGGCCGCAAGGAGTTCGACTTCACCTGCAAGGAAGTGGCCGAGGGACGGTCGCTGGAAACGGTCGCCGGACTGAGCTTCAAGAAGGACGGTCGCATCATTCACAACCCCGAGCGCGAGCTGATCCACAACATGGATGAGCTCCCCTGGGTGGCGGACGTTTACAAGCGTGATCTGGACATCGAGAAGTACTTCATCGGCTACCTGATGCACCCGTACGTGTCGATGTACACGGGGCGCGGATGCCCGGCGCAGTGCACTTTCTGCCTCTGGCCCCAGACCATCGGTGGACACAAGTATCGTGTCCGTTCGGCCGAGAACGTCGCGGCCGAGATGGCCTACATGAAGAGCGCCTTCCCCCAGGTGAAGGAGTTCTTCTTCGATGACGACACCTTCACGGCGAATCTTCCGCGCGCCCGCGAAATCGCGAAGAAGCTCGCGCCGATGGGCCTGACCTGGTCGTGCAACAGCCGCGCGAACCTCGAATACGACACCATCAAGTTCATGAAGGACTCGGGCCTCCGCCTGTTCCTTGTGGGCTATGAGTCCGGAAACGACGAGACGCTCAAGCGCATCAAGAAGGGCGTCACCACCGACGAAATGCGCCGCTTCACCAAGTCCTGCCACAAGGCCGGCGTAGTGATCCACGGCACCTTCATCCTCGGCCTTCCGGTCGAGACCAAGGAAACCATCGAGCAGACGATTCGCTTCGCTCAGGAGCTCGACGTCTTCTCGCTGCAGGTTTCGCTCGCCGCGCCGTATCCCGGCACCGAGCTGTACGAAATGGCCCGCCAGAACGGCTGGTTCGTGAAGAAGGACAAGACCGACATTCTGCACGGCGACGGCCTGCAGCAGTCCACGCTGGAGTATCCCGGCCTGAACAAGGACGAAATCTTCGAGGCGGTCGATCGCTTCTACCGCACCTACTACCTGCGTCCGGGCCCGATCCTGCGCATCATCAAAACCATGCTCGAAGACAAGAGCGTGATGGTGCGTCGCGTGCGCGAGGGCTACGAATTCTTCCGCAGCCTGAGCCAGCGCAAGGACGATCTCGCGGCCTCCCGCGCGCTCGCCAACGCCTGATTCGGCGCCCAATTTCGGGCCGCTGAACTTCCACTTCGAACTGCCGGTTCCTGCCAGGGACCGGCAGTTTTTCTTTGCCGACACGGCCACTTCAAACCACGGGCGACTCCTCCCCGAATCGGTGTAATTCCACGCTTCCGCGAATCCGCAGCTTGCGCCGTGGAAGGGTTTCCGGGGAATCTCTCCCGACGGCTGCCTGTGGTGGCCTGCTGGTTTGCTCGTTCCCAACCCGATCCGAACTTTTCCTCCTACGCCATGGCCAAAGTCATCGCTGAAATGCTGGTTGAATCCGTCAAGATGGAGCTCCCGGACGTTAAAACCGTCCGTCTCCAATGGCCCGAAGGGTACGACCCGGGTGATTTCAAGACCGGTCAGTTCATCACCGTCTACTGGCCCCACAAGCCCAAGTACAAGCGCGCCTATTCGCTGAGCTCCTGCGCGCTCGATCGCGGCCACTACGAAGTGAGTGTGAAGCGCGACGGCAAGATGGGCACGAGCATCGTCGATTGGGTGGAAGCCGGCGACAAACTGTTCGTCATTCCGCCGACCGGCCGCTTCCTGCCTGTGTTTGATCCCCCCGGACGCCACCTCATCTGCGTGGCTGGCGGATCCGGTGTCACCCCGTTCCGCGGATTCGCCCGCGAGGCGACGGCGCGCGGACTCGATACCAAGATCACGGTTCTCTACACCGTCCGCACCACCAACGACATCATCTTCGCCGAGGAATTCCGCGAGCTCGAAGCGAAGAATCCGAACTTCAAGTTCCACGTCACCTGCACCCGCCTTGCGCCCGAGGATCCCTGGGCCGGCCGTCGCGGACGCATCACTCCGGAATGGGTGAAGAGCTTTGTCACCGATCCCGCCGCCACCGTGTTCTACGCCTGCGGCACCAACGAAATGGTCGCTGCGGTTGAGCATCTCGTGCTGCATGATCTCGGCCTGCCCAAGGAACAGATGAAGCTCGAGAAGTGGGGTTGAGTTTTCCGCATCCCATCGTTTCTTCCCATCGGTCTGCAAACCGCTTTGAGATCAAGTTCGCGCATTGTCTGAATCCCTGTTCCGCTTCCTGAAATGTCTCTGAAACGCACCGCCCTCTACGCCTCGCACCAAAAACTCGGGGGCAAACTCATCGAGTTCGGCGGATGGGAAATGCCCGTCCAGTACACCAGCATCGTGGATGAACACCAATGCGTGCGAAACGCCGCGGGCGTGTTCGACATCTGCCACATGGGTGAGGTGCGGGTCAGCGGCGCAGGTGCAGCGGCGTGGCTGAATTCGGTGCTCGGAAACGACATCCGCAAACTCGCGGTGGGGCAGGGGCAGTACACGCACCTGTGCAACGAACGCGGCGGAACGGTGGACGACCTCTACGCGTATCGCATCGGCGAAACGGAATTCCTCCTCATCATCAATGCCTCGCGCATTGAGCCCGATGTGGCGTGGTTTCGTTCGCATCTCCCCGCAGCGGGTTCCGTGGACCTGACCTTCACCGATGAATCCGCGCAAACCGGAGCCATCGCCATCCAGGGGCCGAAGGTCGCGGAGTTCATCAATGCCTTGTTCCCCGGCGCATCGCTCGGCGGCACCGCGGTGACGACTGCCTCGGAGCTGAAGAAGAACCAGATCGGCGCGTGGAAGTGGAACGGCGAGACCATCTGGGTCGCTCGCACCGGCTACACGGGCGAGGACGGATTCGAAGTGGTGGCTCCGGTGGCGCAGATCGTGGACCTCTGGGACAAGACCCTGGAAGCCGGTCGTGCGTCGGGAATCAAACCGAGCGGATTGGGCGCGCGCGACACCTTGCGCACCGAAGTTTGCTATCCGCTCTACGGACACGAACTCGACGAGAACACCTCGCCCATTGAAGCCGGCCTCGGAGTCTTTGTGTCGCTGGACAAGGGCGAATTCATCGGCCGCTCGGTCCTTGCCGCGCAGAAGGCGAATGGTGTGACCAAGAAGTCGGTCGCGTTTCGCATGATCGGCAAGGCGGCTCCGCCTCGCCCCGGCTATCCGATTTGGGCCAACGACGCGGTGGTGGGAACCGTGGTGTCGGGGACCCAGAGCCCGTCGCTCAATTGCGGAATTGGCCTCGGCTACGTGCCTCCGACCCTGACCGAACCTGGTACCACCGTAGAAATTGAAATCCGCGGACGCCGTTTTCCCGCTGAAATCGTCAAAAAGCCGATTTATCGCAAAGCCTGATTGACCCTTCACCGCCTGCATTCCAAGACTCTCTCATCATGAGCTCGCAAGTTCCTGCCGATCTTCGTTACGCCAAATCCCACGAGTGGGTTCGCCTTTCCGGTGACGTGGCCACCGTGGGCATCACCGACCACGCCCAGCACGAATTGACCGATGTCGTGTTCGTCGAGCTTCCGGCCGTGGGCCGCAAGGTGTCGGCGGGCGAGGCCTGCGCCGTGGTGGAGTCGGTCAAGACCGCGAGCGACATCTACTCGCCGGTCAGCGGCGAGATCATCGCCGTCAACAAGGCGGTTTCCGACAATCCCGCGCTGGTGAATTCGGAACCCTACGCCGGTGGAAATTTCTTCCAAGTGAAGCTGAGCGCGCCCGCCGAAGTGGACGCCCTGCTCACGCCTGCAGCCTACTCGGCCCAGATCGGCGCCTGATTCGAACAGGTACCAGAAACGATACACGATACGCCGGCCCCTTCCGAGGGAGCCGGCGTGTTTCGTTTTTGGGAGAGGGAGGGCAGTTGAAGGGTTGAAAAGTTGAACCTAGAAACGGCAGTTGAGAGACAAAACAACCGCAGATAAACGCAGATGGACGCAGATTCGAATGCGCGGAAAGGAGGCCATTGAGATTCACCCAGCAGGTGAATGAATTGGAGGCGCATCAAACGACTTATCTCCCTCTCCATCTGCGTTGATCTGCGTCCATCTGCGGTTCGAACTGCCGCTTTTAGGTTGAAGCGTTGAAGGGGAATCAATCCAGCAACGGCAACGCCCGAGTAATCCTTTCGTGGTTCGGAGTGAAAATAGCCCAGGCCTTCAGGCCTGGGTCTAGATGCGAAGGGTGTCTTGGAGTCCCGAAGGGACGGCAGAGAAGCGTTTCTGTCGTCCCTTCGGGACTCGCTGAACATGTTGGACTGATCCCCGGCCTCAAGGCCGGGGCTATTTTCACCTGAACCCCAATCGAAAAGGAACCTGGTTTGCCCCTTCAACGCTTCAACTTCGCAAAAACACTCACCGATCCCCCGTGCGGAAGCGGTGGGCTTCGCGGCGGTTGTGGACTTTCACGTCCGCTTCCAGATCGCGACGGACCCATCCGATTTGCGCAATGAACGTGGCACAATCCGAGGCCAGCCCGCCGAAGCCGGTGACGGTGTCGCGTTCGGCACGGTCGTTGGAGATCACCAGGACGTCGCCCCAGGCCTTGAGCCGATAGGCCACGCGTTCAATGAGGTCATCGGCGGTTTTCCCGGGGCCCGAGTAGATCACTTCCATCTCCGGATTGGTTTTGATCTTCGGCGTTCCGGGCGGGGCGCCCTGACCGTCGAAAAACACCGTGATCGGCGTATGGGTGGCGTCGCGGTATTGGGTGAGTACCTGCACGAGGGCATCGCGCGCCGCCGCCGAATGTCGCGCCGCCCCGGGAGCGAGCTCCGGCCACTCATGGAGCAGGCTGTATCCATCGACAAGGATCCGGACGATCGGCATCGACGCGAGCTTGCCCGCCGGGTGAACCGGGGAAAAGCGCGGAGCGATCCCAACCGTTTCATGACTTCATTTTCATTCACCCCGGGGGCCGGGCGCGGCATGTTTGCGCAGATGAGTTCTGTCACGCTGAATCCGAATCTTGCCACTCTGCCGGTGTACGTGCCGGGCCGACCGATCGATGAGGTCGCACGCCAGGTGGGTCTCGATCCGTCGTCCATCATCAAAGTGGCCTCGAATGAAAACCCGCTCGGCCCCTCGCCCAAGGCGCTCGCAGCGATGGAGAAGGTTCTCAAGAATCTCCATCTCTATCCCGACGGAAGCGCGTTCCATTTGAAGCGTCGGCTCGCCGCGCATCTGAACGTGACGCCGGAGCATTTGATCCTCGGCAGCGGATCCAATGAAATCATCGAGTTTCTCGGTCACGCGTTGCTGACGCCGGGGTCCGAAGTGGTGGTGTCGCAGCACTGCTTCGCGGTGTACCCGATCGTCACGGCGCTGTTCGGAGCCAAACTGGTCACGGTCCCCGCCAACGGATTCGCGGCGGACATTCCGGCCATGATTCGCGCCATCACGCCGAACACCAAGCTGCTGTTCCTCGCGAACCCGAACAACCCGACCGGCACGCTGACGCCGCGGCAAACGATCCTGGATCTCATCGCCCAGGTGCCTTCGCACGTGATGATCGCGATGGATGAGGCCTACGTGGAGTTCCTCGAAGACGCCACGGATTGCCTCGGACTGATCCGTGCGGGCAAGCATCCGAATCTGATGGTGATGCGGACGTTCTCGAAGATTTTTGGTCTGGCCGGTCTGCGGTTGGGCTATGGGGTGGGCTCGCCGGAGTTCATCGCCGCGTTGGAGAAGGTGCGTCAGCCGTTCAACATCAACTCCATCGCCCTCGCCGGGGCGGAGGCTGCGTTGGAGGACGTGGAGCACCTGCAGCGCACGCGCGAAAACAACCGGCGCGGGCTCGACCAGATTCAGTCGGCGTTCCAGGCGCTCGGGTTGGAGTATGTGGAATCTCATGCGAATTTCGTGCTGGTTCGGGTGGGGGACGGGGCGGGGGTGTTCGCCGGATTGCAAAAGCTCGGGGTGATCACGCGGCCGATGGGCTCGTACCAGCTTCCGGAATGGATCCGCGTTTCGGTGGGAACCCAGGCTGAAAATGAGCGGTTTCTGGGGGCCTTGAAGCAGGTCCTGAAGCGCTGAACCTCCAGTCGGGGCTTGCACGCCGCCGCCTGACAACGATTCTTTCGCCCGCCATGTCGAAACCGTCTGATTCCAAACCCGGCGCCTCCGACCCCTTGCTGGTCGTGATTGCCGCGCTGTTGCTGGTTGCCGTCGTCACCACCATTTACTTCGCCTTCAACGGGCCCTCGAAGGATTTCACCCACGAGCCCGCGGCGCATTTGCGTCCGGTGATTCAGGATGAGCCCCGAGTGGTCGTGGTCACCCGCGAAGGCGCACCCGCGGGTCACGGTGCCGCGGCAGTGGCCGCCGCTGCACCCGCCCACGGCGAAGCGGCAGCAAAGCCAGCCGCAGAAAAGGCGGCAGAGAAACCCGCCGCGGCTGCGGCTGCATCGGCTACGGTTTCGGCCCCTGTGGTGTCCGCTTCGGCGGACGGCAAGATTCACGGACGCGTGGTGCTCAAGGGCACGCCGCCGGCGGAACGCCCGATTGGCGCGGTCCGGAGCGATCCCAACTGCGGCAAGGTCAGCACTGGCCCGGTTCCCTCCACGCGCGGCTATGTCGCAGCGGCGGATGGCGGTTTGCGCTACGTGCTGGTGCGCATCCTCAATGCCCCGGCGGGTGCGGGTAAGCCTGCGGAAGCACCGTTGATCGATCAGACCGGCTGCATGTACGAGCCGTACGTGAATGCGGTGCTCGCCGGACAGTCGTTCAAGGTCCGCAACTCGGATCCGATCATGCACAACGTCGCGGCCACCGCGAAGGTCAACAAGGGATTCAACTTCGCCCAGGCCAATGCCGGTCAGGTGAACGAGAAGAGCTTCGACAAGCCGGAAATCGGCGTGAAGCTGCAGTGCAACGTCCACCCCTGGATGCTCGCCTACGTGCACGTGCTCGAGAATCCGTTCTTTGCGATCACCAATGAAAAGGGTGAGTTTGTTCTGCCCGAGGGACTGCCTCCCGGGAAATACACCCTCGAGGCGAACCACGCCAAGGCCGGCATCGTCACTGCTGAGATCGAAGTCGCCGCTGGGAAGGGCGCTTCCGTTGCCTTCGAACTTGGAGTGAAGTAACCCGCTTGCGGGGTCTGATTTCAACGCCGTCCCGACTGTTCGGGACGGCGTTTTTGCTTTCGGGACCGGAACGAATTTCGCAGGTGCCGCGGGGGTGACCGCCTGAATGCGGGCTTTTGCCTTTCGTTTGGAGCCGAATTTGAGGCATGCTGTCCGGCATGTCGGGACTCATCGCCATCGTCGGTCGCCCCAATGTGGGGAAATCGGCGCTGTTCAATCGCATCGTTCGAAAGCGGATCGCCATCGTGCATGATATGCCGGGGGTGACCCGCGATCGTGTCACCGCCGAGGCCGAATGGCACGGGCGGCCGTTCACACTCGTGGACACCGGCGGCATCGGCCTGATGCGTCGGGAAAAGGCCGAGGACGTCATCACCCAGGCCGCCTTCGACCAGGTGCAGATCGCGATCGAATCGGCCGACGTGATCCTGCTCGTGGTCAACGTCCAGGAGGGCATCGTCCCGCTCGACCGCGAGGTCGCCAAGCGCCTGCGCGTTGCCGCCAAGCCGGTCATCGTGGTGGTGAACAAGGTGGACACCTACCGCGCCGAGGCGGCCATCAGCGAATTCTCCGCGCTCGGATTTGAGACCATCCTCCCGGTATCCGCCATCCACGGCGAAGGCATCGAGGGCCTGATGGAAGCCGCGATGAAGTTCGTGCCCAAGGGCGCGGAACCGCTGCCTGCCGAGATCGCCGCCGCCGCCGAGGCTGCGCGCGCCGAGGCCGATGCCGAGGAATGGGATTCCGACATCGTCGAAAAACAGGAGCCCACCCACGGCGAACGCCTGCGCGATCCGAATCGCCCGCGCCGCATCGCCATCGTCGGCCGGCCGAACGTCGGCAAGTCGTCGATGATCAACCGGCTCACCAATTCCAAGCGCGTCATCGTGAGCCCCATTCCTGGTACGACCCGGGATGCCGTGGACGTGCCGTTCGAGGTGGACACCGACGGCGTGCGTTCGCGCTACGTGCTGGTGGACACGGCGGGCGTGCGCAAGGCGCGTCGGATCGATGATACGGTCGAGTACTTCAGCGTGGAGCGGACCAAGGATGCGATTGCCCGCTGCGACATCGCGGTGCTCGTGCTCGATGCCGAAAACGGAATCCTGGAGCAGGACAAGAAGATCGCGGATCTGATCACCGAAAACCGCCGCGCATGCATCGTGGTGGTGAACAAGTGGGATCTCGTGGCCGACGCCGTTCGCAAGGCGCGCGAAGGCGAGATCGACGCGCGTCGCGCGAAGGATCCGAACCGCAACAAGAAGCTCACCACGCTCTCCGAATTCGGCGACTGGGTGCAGGAGCGGTTGTTCTTCCTCGATTACGCACCGGTCATTTTCACCTCGGCGAAGGATGGCTTCCAGATGGACCGTCTGCTCGAAGCGATCCGCTACGTCGGAGCACAGCTGAAGCAGAAGGTGCCCACGGCGATTCTCAACAAGACGCTGCAAGCCGCGATCGAGAAGCGCCAGCCGATCAGCGACCTCGGTCACCGGCTCAAGTTCTATTACTCGACCCAGGTTCGCAGCGCGCCGCCGACGTTCCTGCTCTTCGTCAATCGCGACGAATTGCTCAACACCGCGTACGAAAAATACCTTCAGGGCGAGCTGCGAAAAGCGTTCGGTTTTGAAGGTTGCCCGCTGGTGCTCGTGCCGAAGCCGCGTCCCAAGACGATCGCCCCGTTCCGCAAGTTCGCCCCGCGCGACGGCACGGGAAGTCCCGCCGGTGGACCCGGAGGAGTGAAGCCTCAGGCCGGACGTCCCGTCGTGGCCCGCAAGGGACCGCGCGGCACGGGCAAGCCCCGCAAGGACGATGCGCCGAAGGTCGGACCCAAGGGCCGCCCGCTCGGGCCGAAGCCGTTTGGTCCCGGATTCCGCGGCAAATCACCCACGGGCAAGGCGTCGTTTGGTCAGGGTAAATCCAAGGCCAAGGCGCGTCCCCAACCCAACTCCAAGGCCCGGGGCAAGGTCAGCCGCGTCGGGCAGCGTCGCAATGCGAAGTGAGCCTGGCGGCGGTGGTTGAAGGGTTGAAAAGTTGAACCGTTGAAGGGGTGGAACGAACCGGTGGCGCGTCAGCGCCGCCGTATCGAGCCCAGGTAGGGAAGAGCTGCTGCTCTTCCGATGCTTCACAACGACGAGCGGTAGCGCCGTCGTTGTTCCCCCTGGCAACCCCAATTCAGGCGCGGCGGACTTGTCGCGCCCGGGTGATCCGCCTCGTTCCCTCGGCGGCTGCGGGGAGTGTGGATCGCATCCAATGCATTGGTGGAGGGCGGGGTTCCACCCACGCCCCATGTTCGTCTGCGGATCGCGGGTGAAGTCGCAAACGAGATTGGGTGGAGCCGCGCGATTTTGGAGTGCGGTGGCAGAGCGAAGCGTCGACACCGCTTTCGAAACCGGCCGTTGCGTCGGACCGACCGATGACATGATACCGGCGTGAAAAAAACTCCCAGAACCCACTCTGCGTCTCCGCGCCTCTGCGGTTCATCCGCCGTGCTGCGTGGTTGGCGTTGACCAAAGCGGCGTGGCGCTGCGCTTCCCGCCGCACTCCAAAATCGTGCGTGTGAGCTGGATTGCGGGCGGGCAACCCCAATGAAACGCGGCTGACTTGTCGCGACCGAATGATCCGCCTCGTTCCCTCGGCGGCTACCAACGCGGGGGCGTGGTGAAGAGGGAAGCAATCGAGTCACGGCTGCGCCGCAGCACAGCCCCACCTTCTACGGCAGTGCCGCGCGGATCTGTTCCACGCGCTTGCGGTTGGCCCCGAGGTCCGAGTATCCGAAGCGCGATGCCGAGCGGACGTGGATTCGTGAGCCTGCTGAATCCATCAGGAATTCCACGTCATCGACGAACCGCATCAGCCGCGTGGTGAACTCCACGCGAAGGTAGCCGGGATGCTCCTCGGCAACGCGCGTTCTTGGCAGTTCGGCGACCACACGCTTCAGCCGGGTCCACGCATCGGCGGGCGAACCGGAAAAGGTCAGCGGGGCGATTTGGTGATCGGGATCCGGATCCTGGCTGCACACGCAGTTGGGGGAAGCCGGGCAGGGGGGGAGGGTTCCGCTGGTGGGAACGGTGAACTTGGGGGCGTGCATGCGGCATCCGAGCACGGCGATCCCGACCAGCCCCAGAACGACGGCCAACCGCCACGGAGTGCGTCGGTGAGAGGTCCGGTTTGGGTTAGACGGGAGCGGCGGCACGGGGGGAGCGTAGCATCAAATGGGATTCCCGCACGGGATTCCACTGGGGTATCGAAGTTGGTCCTGTTGACACTTCGCGCCGTCTCGCGACACTGGCGGTTCTCAATTGTTATGGCCGAACCGAAAACCAACGAGCTCATGGAAAAGCTCGTCAGCCTCTGCAAACGCCGTGGCTTCATCTACCAATCCTCCGAGATCTACGGCGGTATCAATGGATTTTGGGATTACGGTCCGCTGGGTGCCGAGCTCAAGCGGAACGTGAAGGACCAGTGGTGGAAGACGATTGTCCACCATCGCGACGACGTGTCCGGCCTCGAGGCGACCATCATCATGCACCCCGAGATCTGGCGGGCGTCGGGCCACGTGGCCACGTTCACCGATCCGATGTGCGACTGCCTCCTCACCCGCAAGCGTTTCCGCGCCGACCAGGTGGATCCGCAGTCCGGCACCGTTTATCACTACACCGGCGCGAACGAACCCGCGACGGGCAAGGAAGTGTCCGAGGCCTATTCCGTCCTTCTGCCCGCGGGCAAGCCGCCGGAGAGCGCCCGCAAGGTCGCGGTGCAGTACTACACGCAGCGCGGACTCGCCACGCCCGAACTGCTGGGCGAGCGCACCGAGAAGGTGGAGAACACCACCCGCTACAATCCCGAGAACGGATCGCTCCTCACCGAGCCGCGTCCTTTCAACCTGATGTTCAAAACCTACGTGGGCCCGGTGGCCGACGAGGACAGCATCGCGTACCTCCGTCCCGAAACCGCACAGGCGATCTTCGCGCAGTTCAAGAACGTGCTGGAAACCTCGCGCCAGAAGGTGCCGTTCGGCATCGGCCAGGTCGGTAAGGCGTTCCGCAACGAGGTCACCCCGCGCAATTTCACCTTCCGCTCCCGCGAGTTCGAGCAGATGGAGCTCGAGTTCTTCATCAAGCCCGACGAGGCGATCGAAGCCATGACCGGCTCCGTGGCCCGGGTGGAATCGAACGTCTGGCAGGGCGAGCCGCAGTCCGACTGGGGCTGGGAAGTGTGGCACAAGTACTGGGTCGAGCAGCGCATCCGTTTCTACGAGAGCATCGGTCTCACCCGCGACTGCTTCGAGGAGTACTGGCAGAAGCCCGACGAGCTCGCGCACTACGCGCGGGCCTGTGTGGACATTCTGTACAAGTTCCCGTTCGGAACCCAGGAGCTCGAAGGCATTGCCGCGCGTGGCGACTTTGATCTCACACAGCACGAGAAGAACTCGGGCAAGACGATGGGTGTCTTCGACGAAGAACTCCGCGCCGCCTGGGGCAAGCTCGACGACGCCAAGAAGGCCGATCTCCGCCAACGCTACATTGCCGGCCGGATCGCCGCGCTCGCCAAGAAGGGCATCACCGGCGACGCCGCGACGGTCGAAGCCGGCAAGGAAGCCGACGTTTACTTCGACAAGCTGGCCAAGGGGCAATACATCCCGCACGTCATTGAGCCTTCAGCCGGTGTGGATCGCTTGATTCTCGCGTTGCTCGCCAATGCGTACAGCGAACTCACCACCACCGATGAAAAGGGAAAGTCCGAGACCCGCGTGGTGCTGAAATTCCATCCGCGCATCGCGCCAATCAAGGTGGGTGTGTTCCCGCTTCTGAAGAACAAGCCCGAGCTCGTGGCGAAGGCCAAGGCCGTTCGCGACCTGCTCCGCCCGCACATGACCGTGTTCTACGACGACGCCGGAGCCATCGGCCGTCGCTATGCGCGTCAGGACGAAGCCGGCACTCCGTACGGTCTCACGATCGATTTCGACACCCTCGGGGAAAAGCCCGAGTTGCTCGACACGGTCACCCTTCGGGACCGCGACACCCAGCAGCAGCAGCGCGTTCATTTGAAGGACCTGCTGCCCTGGCTGCTGGAGAGGGTCCGATAATCCATGTCACGTCACGCAAACGGTCAGCTCACGCAGGCGGCGCGCATCTCGTACGCGATGATGCTCGCGCTGCTTGTGCTGATCGGATTCCTGCACCTGGCCACGTTGGTCCTCACCTCGTTGTTCGGCTATTTCATCCTGCGTCGGCTCACCTTCGGCGGGCGCAAGTGGCTCGCCGGAGTGCTCTACGTCCTGCTGGTCGTGGCAGTGTTCCTCGGGTTTGGCTACTTCTCCAAACAGGCGGTGGTCGGACTTCCGAGCATCGTGGAAAAGACCATCCCCGCAGTTGTCGAGTATGCCGAACACCGCGGGTTGGATCTTCCGTTCACCGACCTCGCCAGTCTCAAGACGCTGGCGATGAGTGCGACGAAGGAAAAGTTCGCCAACGTGGGCGCGTACGCACGCGGGGCGGTCTTTGAGATCGCGTCGCTGGTGGCCGGGCTTGTGGTGGCGCTGAGTCTTTTCCTGGACTCAAAGTTTGGAGGTCCCACCGATGCGGGGGGAGGGAAGGACAACCTCTACTCCGCGGTCAGCCGCGAGCTCGCGGTTCGGTTCCGCGCCTTTTACAACAGCTTCTCCACGGTGATCGGCGCGCAGATCATCATCTCGGCCATCAACACCGGTCTCACGGCCACGTTCCTGGTTTGGAATCACTATCCGCACACCACCGTCATCATCCCGCTGACCTTCCTGCTGGGCTTGCTGCCGATCATCGGAAATCTGTTGAGCAACACGTTGATCATCGGCGTGGGATTCACGATTTCTCCCTCGATGGCGTTGGCCTCGCTGGTGTTCCTCGTGGTGATTCACAAGTTCGAGTACTTCCTGAACTCGAAGATCATTGGCGACCGGATCAAGAATCCCATGTGGCTGACGTTGATCGGCCTGGTGGTGGGCGAGCGTCTGATGGGCATTCCCGGGATGATCTTCGCCCCGGTGGTGCTGCACTACATCAAGGTGGAAGCCTCCCGCAGCCCGGTGGATACGGATCACCCGAAAGCTGAAGTCGAAGGCTGAGCTTCAGCCATCGCACCAACGAAAAAGGGGTCTGCGCGAATGGCGCAGCCCCCTTTTTGTTTCGCTTGGAAGGCTGGGATTCCAGCGGTTCCGATTACTTGCCGTGGGCGGACTTCAAGTGCTCGGCCAGGGCGTCGCGGCCGAAGTCGCCGGCGTAGTTGCGCCAGACGGCGTGGACGTGGTTGGCGTCGTTCTGGGTGTTGTCGTACTCCAGCAGGAAGGTCGGGCCCTGCACGCGGTAGTAATGACGCTGACCCTTCTCCAGGCTTCCCGCCCATGCGAAGGACACCTTGTCCAAACCGGCCTTCTGAATCTTGGCGAAATCCGAAGCGGCCACTTCGCCGCGCAACCGCTCGACATAGGTGCGGATCAATCGCACCGCAATGTCGCGCTGCGCCGAGGAAAGCGATCCGAGCGTGATGCCTGCGGGCTTGCTGGGTTCCACCTTGCGAAGATCGAGGGTGGCGATGTCATCCGGGGCCTTGGTGTCGATGACGGCGACGGCCTTCTGCTTTTCGTTGAGCGAATTGACGAGTTCGCGCGCCACATCTTCCTCACCCGCGAGCACGCGCAGGCCCGCGCGGGGACCCTTGCGGATCTCGGCGGGGTTCGTGCCCATGAACGACGGGGTGCCGGCGGCGACCTTGCCATCGACCACGGTGAAATTGACCGACAGGTGATGCCCCTCGACGCGCCATCCCCAGGTGCCCTTGGCATCGGGGGTGCCGAAGATGCTCACGTGGTACAGCTCGGCATCGCGGGGAAAGCGGCGGCTCGGGCCTTCCATTTCCTGCAGCACCTGCTCGAGGCTCATGATGGTAGTGGCCTGGGCAAAACCGCGCTGGCTCATGCCGGAGTTGAGCAGCGAGAACACAAGGGCGCGCTGCGCGGGAATCATTTCCTTCAACGTGAGGCCCTTGCGCTCCCGGGGAACGAAATGCCAGTTGTCGCGCTCGTCGGAATCGAAGGCGAACGACGCCTTCGAACGCTGATCGTCGTTCAGCGCGGCGAGGAAGGTTTTGGCGGCGGCGGCCATGTCATCGACCGGTGCGGCGTTGGCGGCGAGACGCAGGCACAGCAGCGCGGCCGCGAGGAGGGAGAGCTTCATGAGGCAAGGGTGGGTTTGCCCGGCCCGCCGCCCAAGAAAAAAAGCCGCCCGGGACCGCGAAACCTGATGCCGGCATCTTGCCCGATCCCGGCCCGGTCGGCAGTGTCATCCCACACGTGAACGTCCTCTTTATCGGTGATGTCGTCGGCGAACCCGGTCGCCGCGCAGTGCGTCGAACCCTTCCCATGCTCCGCGAGCGGGAGAAGATCGATGTGGTGGTGTGCAACGGCGAGAACTCGGCCGGCGGCGCGGGGATCAGCCTTGGTACGGCGCGCGAATTGTTCGAGGCCGGCGTGGATGTGATGACCACCGGCGATCACTTGTGGGACCAGCGCGAGGTGATTCAATTGCTGGAAAACGAGAAGCGATTCCTGCGTCCGGCGAACTACCCGTCGGGCGTCGCGGGACGCGGCTTCACCTGGGTCTCGAAGCCCGGCCTGCCGGATCTGGCGGTCATGAACCTGCAGGGACGCACCTTCATGGCGGCGCTGGAGAATCCCTTCACTGTTGCCGATGCGCTGGTGAACGAATTGCGTCAGCGATCGCCCCTGATCTTCATCGATTTTCACGCCGAGGCGACGTCCGAGAAAATCGCCCTGGGCTGGTATCTCGACGGCCGCGTGAGCGCCATCGTGGGAACTCACACGCACGTGCAGACGGCCGATGAACGCATCCTGCCGCGCGGGACGGCGTGTCTCACGGATGCCGGCTTCACGGGCGGACACGGGGGCGTGCTCGGACGCGAGTGGCCTCCGGTGGTGGAACGATTCCTCTCCCTGACCCCGCAGCGATTCGGCGTGTGTGAAACCGATGTGAAGCTCAACGGCTGCGTCGTGGAATTGGATAACGACACCGGGAAAGCCCTCGCCATCCGGCGCATTTCCGAACCGGTAATGCTGGTGTGATGTGACTCCGGAGCCTCCATCGACCTCGAATCCGAAGCTCGCCGCAATTTCGTGTCGACCGGGTGCCCGCCGGTGGCTGTTCGGAGTGGTGGCTGTGATCGTGTTGATGGCGGTCATGGGGGTGACTCTCTCGCTCCTCGACCCGTATGGACGCGACGAGCGCCGGGCTGCGGCCTGGATCAACCGTCAGCCTCCGGTGGTGCCAACCCGAACGATCGACAACAATGAGGTGTCGGCCAGCGGACTGGCCCGGGTGTTGATCCGGCCTGATGGAGCGCTGTTTCCGTCGTATCGATGGGCCTGGGATTGCATTCCTCGATCGATTCGCATCGCGATCCACCTTCCACGCCCGCGCGACGC
This sequence comes from Verrucomicrobiota bacterium, assembly GCA_947454705.1. Lineage (GTDB taxonomy): Bacteria > Verrucomicrobiota > Verrucomicrobiia > Limisphaerales > UBA9464 > CAIVQB01. The sequence goes on along the minus strand of CANGKZ010000013.1, from coordinate 94,778 downwards.
GCGCTGGCACGGTGTGATGGCCCGTGCGTGGCTGGAGCTGCATCAACAACGGTACGAGGCGCTGCCCATCCTGCTCGCATCGGCCACCGATTCCACCCGGGCGAATCATCCGGCGGTGATGATGCTGCTTCGTCAATTTGGCTCGCCCAATCCCTTCCTCGAACAGGACCAGGGCGGGCGATGGGGGCCTGCACCCGAATTGATACGGTCGCTTGAGAATGCCGATCCGGCGGTGCGCTTGAAGGGGCTGCAGCAGGTGGCGTCGGCGTGGCCGGCGAATCCGGACCTCCGGCAGCGCATGGAGGAGTTGGCCCGGGAGGTGGCGGCGGATCCTTCAGCGGGAAATACGAATTTCAGCGACCGCACGTTGTCGTCGTCCACAAACCGGGGCACGGTCTCGCCGCACTGAATCGGATACATGGCACGGCCTTCCAAAAACCAATGGGACTTCGGGGAACTCTTTCCCGCCACCGCAACGCGTCAGGTGTGGTCGGTGTCCGATCTCACCGGACGACTCAAGAAACTGGTCGAGAAGGAATTCGGGTCGGTGTGGGTGAGCGGTGAGATTTCGAATCTCCGGCTTCAGGCTTCGGGTCATGCGTATTTCGTGCTGAAGGATTCCGGGGCGCAGCTGAACTGCGTGCTGTTCCGCGGACAGGCCGGGGTGGATCGCGCCGGGCTGCGCGACGGAGCGCGGGTGACGCTCGGGGGTGAAATGACGGTGTACGAGCCGCGTGGGTCGTACCAACTTCGGGTCACCTCACTGGAGCTCGAGGGCGTGGGTGCGCTTCAGGCGGCGTTTGAAAAACTGAAGGCGCGGCTTTCCGCGGAGGGATTGTTCGAGCCGTCGCGGAAGCGTCCGATTCCCCGCTATCCCGGGCGGATCGGCGTGGTGACGTCGCCGACCGGCGCGGCGTTGCAGGACGTGCTGCATGTGGCGGGGCGACGGTTTGCGGGCATCGAATGGATCCTCGCGCCGGTGCGCGTGCAGGGAGCCACTTCGGCCGGGGAGATTGCCCAGGCCATCGCGATGTTGAACGCGTGGTCGGAGTCGAACGCGAATCCTGAGTCGAAGCTCGATGTGATCCTAGTCACGCGCGGGGGCGGGTCGCTGGAGGATCTCTGGAGCTTCAACGAGGAGGTGGTGGCGCGCGCGATCGCGGCGTCGCAGATCCCGGTGATTTCCGCGGTGGGACACGAGATCGATTTTACCATTTCGGATTTCGTCGCCGATCTTCGCGCGGCCACGCCGAGTGCGGCAGCGGAGTTGTTGACCGAGGGATTCGTGCAGGCGGAGGGGCGCGTGGAGGCGGCGCAGGTACGACTCGGCCTGCGGCTGCGTCGGCGTCTGGCGGAGTCGCGCGAGCAGGAGCGGGGACTCACGGCGCGACTGGCGCGGGTGCATCCGCGTCGGCGATTGGAGCGGCAGGGGCAGCGGCTCGATGATTTGTCGGGCGTTCTCTCGCGGGATCTGCGATCGGTGCTCGCGCCGCGTCGCGCGGCGGTGGCGTCGCTATTGAAACGTCTTTCGGCGGTCCGGCCGGCGCAGGCGTTGACGGTTCGCAAGACCGCAGTGGCGCAGCTCGCGGCCCGGCTGCGGATCGCTGGACGTCGGCGGTGGATGGCGCTGAATGACCGGCTCGCGACCCAGACCGCAGCGTTGCGGCTGCTTTCTCCGCAGCAGGTGCTGGAGCGCGGTTACTCGATCACGCTCGATGAATCCACCGGCAAGGTGGTTCGCAGCGCCAACGAAGTGGCCGCAGGAACGAGTCTTACCACCCGACTGGCGAGCGGATCGATTCGCTCCACGGTTACGGCTTCGGAATCACCTGAATCTGCGGGACCGTAACGTCTCCAGATTTTCCATCCTTGGGCAGGAAGGATTGGATCATTTTGAGCTGCTGGTCCTGAAATTTCTTGTAGCTCAAGAGTTGGTCGTCGGTGAGTACGCCCTTCAGTGCATCGATTTTGCGCTGGAACATGTCGTCGATGGTTTTCATCGGGTTTCCGGACGTATCGGTGATCGTGCCGTTCTGCGCGCTGGCGAGCTGGGTCTTGGACTGTTCATACAAGGCGGCGAACACCTTGTCCTGCTGGGCCTGGTCGAGTCCGAGCGTCTGCTGCATCTGAAGCAATTCGGAGTTGGCGATCAGGCGGGCGTTGTTGCTGATTTCCTCCTGCTGCAATTGCTCGTAGCCGGTGCGTTGTTCCGGGCTGAGAAGAGCCCGAATTTCGGACTCGGTATTGAGCGGGGCTTTGGCGACATCGGCGGCCTTGGCGTCGCCCTTCAACATCTTCTCGGCCATCTCCTGTCCCTGGGTGCTGGCGCGGGCGAGGATCTCGCGGACGGCTTTTTCCTGATCGGGCGAGAGGTTCAGCTTGCTCTTCATGCGCGTCACCTTGCCCTCCATCTGCTGCTCGATGGCGGCCTTCATCATCTGGCGCATGGCAGATCCGGCACCGTTGGTGTCGCCGTTGTCTTCCCCGCCGAACATCGCCGCCAGGCCGTTCTTCTGGGGCTTGGACGCGGGCTTGGGGGCCGCGTCGGCCTGCTTCATGAAATTCTGAACCTTGGTGGCGAGTTGGAGATTGTCGCTTTCCAACTTCTGGATCCGGGCTTTGGCAGTGGTGAGCTGGTCGTTGAGGGCGGAAGTTTGCGCGCTGGCGGCGGCGGCTTGGGCGCTCGATTGGGCGGCGGCCGCTTCGGCTGCAGCGGCGGCCTTTTGACGCGACATCGCGGTGAACACGCCGGTGACGACCAGGGCGCCGGCGACGAGTCCGAGGAGGAAGGCGGGAATCTTGGAATTCATGGGGCGGGAATGGGATTTGAACCTGAGTGGTCGGAATGCGGACTCCTGTGACTGAACCGGGAACGAAACTGGAGGCCTTCCGATAGCAACTGTCGGGCATTCCGCAAATGAAAAGGCCGCGTCCGTTGTGGACGCGGCCTTGGAAGGGAACGGAACAGGTCAGGCCTGACTCTTGGCGAGTTCCTGGTTGTTCATCGCGTTGTAGATGGCCCACTGCTCGTTGTGGTAGCCGGCTTCGGGACGGAAGCTGAGCTTGGCGAAGAACTTCTTCTCCAGCTCGATGAGCAGTCGTTCGTCCTGGGTGCGGAGACGATCCAGCACGAGCTGGGTGCAGTGCACGCGGAGCTGGAAGTCGCTCTCGTCGCGGGGGCGCGACTTCATGATCTGGGTCAGCTTGCGCTGGATTTCCACGCTCATGCTCTCGGGGCTCTTCACCACGCCTCGGCCCTTGCAGGCGGGGCAGTCGATGTACATCGCAGCGGCGATGGACTCGGTGTGGCGCTGACGGGTCATTTCCATCAGGCCGAGCTGCGACAGCGGGAGGACGTGGGTCTTGGCCTTGTCGCGGCGGAGATTTTCCTTCATCCGCTGATACACGCGCTGCTGGTCGCCGCGCGATTTCATGTCGATGAAGTCCAGCACGATGATGCCGCCCATGTTGCGCAGACGGAGCTGGCGTGCGATTTCGTCGGCGGCCTCGAGGTTCACCTTGAGCAGGTTTTGGTCGTGGTCCTTGGAGCCCTTGTGCTTGCCGGTGTTGACGTCGATCGCCACCAGCGCCTCGGTTTCATCGATGATGAGGTAGCCACCGCTCTTGAGGGTGACCTGGCGTCCGAAGGCGGCTTCGAGCTGCTTGGTGATGTTGAAGCGGTCGAACAGCGGCTGGGCTTCGTTGTAGAAGTTGACCTTCTTGGCGGAGCGCTGGCTGATGCGGCCGATGTTGTCGCGGATGCGTTCGTGCTGGCGGGCGTCGTCGATGACGATGCGGGTGACCTCTTCGGTGAGGAAGTCGCGGACCGTGCGCTCGATGAGGTCGGGCTCCTGGAAGACGCAGGTGGCGAGCGGCTGGGAGTTGATGCGTTCCTGGATCGCCTTCCACTCATCGAGGAGCATGGCGAGGTCGCGGATGAAGTAGCGCTTCAGCTTGCCTTCGCCGGCGGTGCGGACGATGACGCCCATGCCGTCGGGCAGGGTGAGTTCGCGGACGATTTTCTTCAGGCGCTGGCGTTCCTCGCCGTTCTCGATCTTGCGGCTGATGCCGGATTGATCGGAGTTCGGCAGCAGCACGAGGTAGCGGCCGGGCAGGGAAAGGTTGGTGGTGACGCGCGGGCCTTTGGTGCCGATGGGACCCTTGGTGACCTGGACGACGATCTCGCTTCCGACCGGGAAGAGCCGGGGAACGTCCTTCTGGGTGATCTTCGGCTTGTCCTTGCGGCGGTTGCGGTCGCCGTCGCGCTCCACGATTTCGACGCTGGAATCAAAAGCGCTCGGGATGATGTCCCAGTAATGGAGGAAGGCGTTCTTTTCGAATCCGATGTCCACGAAGGCGGCTTTGAGTCCGTCTTCGAGATTGCGGACCTTGCCCTTGTAGATGCTGCCGACGAGGCGCTCGGTGTTGGTGCGCTCGACGGTGAAGTCTTCGAGCTTGCTGTCGATGAGCACCGCGACGCGGGTTTCGAGCGGCTCGGTGTTGATGATGACTTCGACCGACTTCTTGGGCTCGGGCTTGATCAGCTGCTTGACCTTGCGGACGACCTGTTTGACCGCGGCGCGGGCCTTGTCGAAGAGAGTCTTAGGTTCCTTCTCCTTGGCCTTTTCCTGGGCCTGGGCCTGAGCCTGCGCATCATCCTCCTCCTCGAGGTGGGCGGGCTTGCTGAGGTCGGGCGCGCGGAAGCGCTGGTCGCGTCCGCCGGCGGTGAGGGATTCGGATTCTGGCGCGTCGGTGGCGTCTTCGGGGAGACCGGCGGCGAGGTTTTCGGAGCGCCGCACTTCGCTTTCGTGGCGGCGTGTGTCGAAAAGTCGTTCGTCCGCATTCTTCTCGCCGAGAACCTCGGCCCGCGCGCTGGCGGCGGCCCGGTTGGGCTTCGGGGTGGTGATGCCCCGTGCGGGTTTGAAGCGCATGGGTCCGCGCCCGCGTTTGAATGTTTGATGGCTCATGGTGGGGTTGACTTGCACCGGGGCATTAATAGTGGCGCCGGTGGAGGTGAATGTTCTGCAGGATTCCGATGGCAACCAAGGAACACAGGACCGAGGTGCCGCCCGCGCTGAGTAACGGCAGCGGGATGCCGGTGACGGGCATGAGCCGTAGGTTCATGCCGATGTTCACGAAAACGTGGGTGAAGAGCAGGGTGGTGACGCCAATGGCCAGCAACCGGCCGAGCCGGTCGCGTGCATCGCCTGCAATCCGAATGCCGGTGAAAAACACGATGCCGTACAGCCCGAGCACGGCGAGGCTGCCGAGGAAACCGGATTCCTCGGCGATGACTGAAAAGATGAAATCGTTGTGGGCGCCGAGGCGCGGCAGGAAGCCGAGCGAGTGCTGGGTGCCTTGTCGCCATCCGCGGCCGGTCACGCCGCCGGAGCCGATGGAAATCATGGCCTGATCGACATTCATCGCGGTGTCGCGCTGGAGCAGGCGGGCCTGTCGGGCCTCTTCCGGGGTGGCTCCCTTGGGCGCGAAATCCACGTTGAAATACACCAACAGGCGGCGGCGCTGGTATTCCTCAAGTTTGATAAACTTCCAGCCGGGCGGGGCGAAGAGGACGTCCACCAGGATGAGTGCCGCAACGATGCCGGCACCGCCGACGAAGCGACCGAGCATCGCCCGTGGAACGCCCGCGACCAGCATCATCACCAACGCGGTGGGCATGAAGACGAGGGAGGACCCGAGGTCGGGCTCCTTCAGGATCAGGCCGAAGGGAAGCATGGCCATGCCGAGGGCCTTGATGAAGTTGCCGGGGAGGCGCAGTTCATCGACGGGACGCGAGAGAAAGTTCGCAAGTGCGAACAAAAACGCGATTTTGGCGAACTCGCTGGGCTGGAATTGGAGGGGCCCGAGATCGATCCAGCGTTTTGCGCCGTTGCGGGAGACGCCGACGAGGAACACCGCGACGAGCAGGAGGATGGAGCCCCAGTAGGCGACGAGCGACCAGCGGGCGAGTCGACCGTAATCCACGATACAGATGGCGGCGGCGACGGCGGTGCCGACCCCGAAGGCGATGGCGTGGGCCGTGGCGCGGTAACGCCACCAGGGGAGTCCGGCCGCGGCGTCGGCATCGGCCGTGGCCGAGAAAATAAACGCGGCGCCCATGAGCATGAGGCCAAGGGCCGCCGCCCAGAGGAGCATGTCGGTCCCGCCTTCGCGTCGATTTCGAATCTCGCGGATCATTTGGACGCCAATCCCTTGGAGAGTCCCAGTTCGCGATCGTGCAGGAATTGGTACACCTGCCGGGCCACCGGGGCGCAGGTACCGCCACCGGAGCCGCCGCTTTCGACCATCACGATGACCACGTACCGCGGGGCCTCATACGGGGCAAAGGAGGCGAACCAGGTCACCTTGTCCTTGCGTCCGTTGCCCTTGATTTCCGCAGTGCCGGTCTTGCCGCAGACGGCGAAATCCTTCACGTGCGCGCCGGTGCCGGTGCCTTCGCTGTCGGCGACGTCATCGCGCATGGCGGAACGGACGAGTTCGAAGGCGGTCGACGGAAGGCGAATCTCGCTGCGAACCTGGCCGGGCTTGACCTCGACGGGCGGTTCCGGGGAAAGCGGTCCGTCGGCTTCCAGTCGTTGAACGACGCGCGGCCAGTAGAGGTGTCCACCATTGGCCACGGCGCTCAATCCGACGGCCAGCTGGAGCGGGGTGACGGTGGTTTCCTGGCCGATGCTGATGTTGCCCAATTTGCCGGGGCCCCAGTTGTTTCGGGCCACGTCTTCGAGCGTGGGGAAGTCGCCGGATTTTTCCTCGCCGATGCGAATGCCGGTGGGATCGCCGAGGCCGAAGCGGTGTCCGCTGCCGAGCAGTTTTTCCCAGCCGAGTCGGAGCCCGTAGTGGATGAAGTAGCTGTTGCTGGATTTGATGAAGGCGCGGCGGAAATTGTATTCCCCCGGGCTGGCGGTGTCGCCGACCGGATGATTTCCGATGAAATACGCGCCTTTTCCGGGCCTTCGGGGATCGGGCTCCACGGTGAAGAGCTCCGCGGGGTTCAATCCGTTTTCGAGAAAGGCGAGGGCGCTGAAGATCTTGAAGGTGGAGCCCGGAGCGTATTCGCCATTGGAGGCACGGTTGAACATGGGCCGCTCGGGAATGCGGGTGAAGTAGTTGTTCCAGCGGTCCACGGAAATGGGATCGAGCCATTCGGTGGGATCGAACGACGGCGCACTGGCCATGGCGAGGACGTCGCCATTGTTCGGATTCATTACCACCACGGCTCCGCGTTCGTCGCCGTTCTTCACGCTGTTCAACGCCTTTTCGACTTGAAGCTGCAGATCGAGATCGAGGGTTGTGACGAGGTTGCGTCCGGGCTTGGCGGCTTCGAGGATTTCCTCGGCCTGCCGATGCCGGTAGCCGGCGCTGTTGACCAGGATGCTCTTGGCTCCGGCGACGCCGCGGAGGTCGCGGTCGAAGGATTTCTCTAGTCCGATAGCCCCGGAGTAATCGGGAAGGCGGTAATCAAAGGTGCCCTCCTGTTCGTCGTAGGCGTCGTTGCGCTTGAGATGTCCGAGCAGGTGCACGGCGAGCGGGCCGTAGCGGTAATTGCGAACGGCGACCTGTTCGAGGGCCACGCCGGGCTGGCTCCAGGATTGTTCGGTGACGAGGGCCACCTGGGTCGGGGTGCAATTGGGGAGAATCGGCAGCGGCATGAAGCGCCGCTGCAGGTAGTGGTCTTCGAGCGCCTTCGGGCTGACGGCCAGTTGGGTTCCGAGCTTGGCGTTGAGGGAGGCCACGGAATTGCTGACCACGAGGAAGCGCGCCAGTTTTTGAAGCTGATCAATCTCCGGCGCGGTCAAACGGGGGCCGCCCCGATGGCGTTTGAAAAGCGAGGTGAACTTGGACCACGCGTCGGTGGGCGCCGGAGGCAGCGCGGCGCGGCGGGCGGCGAGGGTTTCTTTTTTGAGGCGTCCGTACTCGGCCTGGAACTGCGGACGCAATTCGTCGAGGTACAGATCGAGCCGGAACCGCGGGGCGTTGCCCACGAGTTCGCGTCCGTCGCGCGCCAGAATCTTTCCCCGCAGCGCCGGCATGCGGACGGTCTTGAAGGTCTGCGTCTGCAACGTGGCGCGATACTTCTCGGCCGACACCACCTGCAGCCGCGCGAGCTGAGCGGCCAGGATCAACATGCCGGCGAGAACACTCCACGCCACCGTGCGCAGGGAGTTGTCGCCTTTGTTGAGTTGATCCAGGAGGAGCATGGGAACCGCGTTTCGTTTCTTGGGGTAGGAGGTTGGAGTTCGCTGAAGCTAGCGTCGGCTGCGTTTGATCTGCCGGTCGGGACGGAAACTGGATTCCGCGATGGGTTTGTAATCGAACACGTCCCGCACGCGGTCAAAGGCGGCGAAACACAGCGGACAGGCGAGGGCGTTGATCCCGGCGCTGAGCACGAGGTCAAAGCCGATCAGATCCCCGAGCGCCGTCCGCGGTCCATACGAGAGCAGGACACGTGTCAAAAAGGGTACAGCAACGCCGGCACCCAATCCGAGCCAGAGGCGTGCGTAGGTTTGGTCGCGCAGGATGAGGTGCTGACGGGCGTGGGTGGCGAAGGCGCAGGCGAAGAGCGGAAGCAGGCTCACGCCGAGCCGGTTCGCGGAGAGGGAATCGAGGGAAATCGAGGCGAAGACGCAAAACGCGGTCACGATCCCGATCGAGTGGCTCAAGGCGACGTAGATGGTGAGCGCGGGAAGGATCGAGACGGGGGCGCCGGTCCAGGCGAAGATGGAGGGGAACTGGGTTTGGGCGAAGATGCCGCACCAGGCCGCCAGGAACACGATGAGGAGGGGGATCCGGTTCATGGCATGAGCACGTACACCTCTTCGAGCCGGTTGAAGTTGGCGCCGAGCCGCACGCGTGCCTCGGTGTAGAGACCGCCGTCGATCTGGCGGGTATCGACGATTTCGCCGATGGGAATTCCCGAGGGGAACACGCCGCCGAGTCCACTGGTGACCACGTGGTGTCCCGCGAGCACCCCGGGGCTGCTTTGGAGAAGCCGGACAGTGATCATGCCGTCGCCGGCGTTGGAGGTGCGGGCGTCCTGGAGGATGCCGAGGTCGCGGGTTTCGCGGACCACGATGGAGACGCCGCATTCCGGATCGCCGAGCAGGGCGACCTGGGATTGGGTGGCGGTGACGGCGCGGATGCGTCCGACCAGGCCGTCGCGGGTGAGTACGGGGAGCTGGATGCGGGCGCCGTCGGAACTTCCGAAGTCGAGGGTGGCGCCGCGCCAGAATGAGGTGGGTTCCCGGGCGATGACGCGGGTGAGGCGGGCCTTCCAGGGAATGCGATTGGTCCAGCCGACGGCGGCCCGGAGGCGGGCGTTTTCGGCGAAGAGGTCCTGGGCCTGGGCGGCGGTCAGGAGCAGGGAACCGTTTTCCTTCTTCAGTCGCTCGACCTCGGCGATGAGGGTGTCGCGCGTGAGCAGGGAGTAGGACGCGCGATCGACGAAGGATTGCGACGCGCCGGCGAGTCCGAACATGGGGAGAAACAGGCTGCTGACAGCCAGCTTCACCCGTCCGGCGGCTCCCGCGGGAAGGTTAAGCAGTACAAGCGCCAGCACCAGCACGGTGCAGGCCGCCACAGTTGGGGCTCGTTTCAGCAAGGTTCGCTCCGGAGCATTGAACTTCCGGGCGAACGCAGACCGGGGAAATCAGGAGGTCGAACTGGAGGCCACTCGTTTCAGGAAGCTGAGCTCCTGAAGGACCCGTCCGGTTCCGGTGGCCACCGCGGTGAGCGGGTCATCGGCAATGTGGACGGGCAAGCCCGTTTCCTGCGCGATCAACCGATCAATGTTGCGGAGCAGTGCGCCGCCGCCGGCCATCATGATGCCACGATCAACCAAATCGGCCGAAAGTTCAGGCGGGCAGCGTTCCAGAGTGATGCGGACGGATTCCAGAATGCTTGAAAGCGGTTCCTGGAGGGCTTCGCGGATTTCCTCGGAACGGACGATGACCGTCTTGGGCAAGCCTGCCGCGAGATCGCGACCCTTGACCTCCATGGTCAGCTCCTGTTCCAGCGGAAACGCGGAACCAATGCGAATCTTGATTTCCTCGGCGGTGCGTTCGCCGATCATTAAATTATGGGCACGCTTCAGATGCGCGACGATGGTGTCATCGAATTCGTCCCCCCCGACGCGCACGCTGCGGCTGAACACGATGCCTGCCAGCGAGATGACCGCGATTTCGCAGGTGCCGCCGCCGATGTCCACGATCATGTTGCCGGCCGGTTCGTGTACCGGGAGGCCGACGCCGATGGCCGAGGCCATGGGCTGTTCGATGAGATAGACTTCGCGGGCACCAGCGTGGGTGGCCGAATCCTTCACGGCGCGTTTTTCGACCTCGGTGATGCCGCTGGGTACTGCGACCACGACCCGCGGGGCGATCAACTTGCGGTGGTGAACCTTCTGAATGAAATGCCGGAGCATCGCCTCGGTGATTTCAAAATCAGCGATGACGCCGTCCTTCATCGGACGGATGGCCACAATGTTGCCGGGCGTACGGCCCAGCATTCGCTTGGCTTCCTCGCCCACGGCCAAAACCGTGGTCGTGCCAGCCTGGATGGCCACTACGGAAGGTTCCCGCAAAACAATCCCCTGATCCCGCACGTAAACGAGCGAGTTGGCAGTGCCGAGGTCGATCCCAATATCGTTAGAGAAGAGACCTTTGAGTTGCGCAAACATGAAGTGTGCCCAAAAGCACAAAGCGACAGTGGCGGTCGCAGGGAACAGGGGTCAAGGCAAAGTCTGAACAACTTGTGAACAACTCCAGCTCAGGAAGCTCGCGGTTCCAGCCCCGGTCGGATGGGGGAATGGGTCTCCTTTTTTGTAAAAGGTTTGTCTGGAGTTGGTTAACTGGTTGATGAGGTGCCAAATGCCACGGCTTTAGGCGAGGTTTCGTCTCGGTGAGTTCTGGGAAGAGATTTGGCGACCTGGGTTCGGCGGTGGAGCGCGCGGCCTGAAAATCAAAACACCTCCGGACGACCCGAAAGGTCGAACGGAGGTGGATGCTCGGACCGCAGGCCCGGGGGGCTTACGGGTTGATCTTGGAAGGGTACCGGCGGGCGAGCCAGCGGACGTCGTTCGGGGCCACCTTGTCGTTGGGAGAACTGCCGAACTTGTTTTGGTCCATGCTCGAGGAGTACTTGATCATGACCGGATCGTTCCACTTGTGGATTTCCGCGTGGCCGTCGGCGAAGTTGAAGGTGCTCGAGTTGCCGTGGAAGTTCGCGGTGGAGTCGATGAGCGAGGATCCGGCGAAGTCCTTGTCGGGTCCGCCGCCCTGATTGAGGATCCAGGATCCGACGTTTTCCCCACGGGGATCGTTTTCCTCGGCCCAGATGAAGCGGTTGCTCGGGCTGATGATGGAGGCCTGCTTGAAGAGTTCGCGAACCTCGCCGTTGAGCGTGCCGATGCCGGAGAGGCTGACGTAGGTGTAGCCTTTGCCGGCCTTGAGCTTCATGCGGACGTCACCCGGGCAGTGGATGATCCCTGGGCTCGGCGCATACTTGAACAAAGCTCCCTGGCGATAGCCTTCTTCGATGGTCAACTGAATCCGGCGTTCCGCGGTAGTGCCCGGGGGAATGAGTCCAGCCGGGGTGGTTGGAGGAGTCGCGTAGCGCCACGGAATCCCGTTGGCGGATGCGTTTTGCTCGAAATTGACGAGTTTTTCGTCCGAATCCCCGGAGTACATGATCCAGCCGAGGATGAGCTGCTTTTGATTGCTGATGCAGGCAGCGCCGGTGGCCTTGAGCTTGGCCTTGGCCAGGGCGGGGAGGAGCATTCCGGCCAGAATCGCGATGATGGCGATCACCACGAGGAGCTCGATCAGGGTGAAACCGAAGCGTCGGCGCGCCTGGGGCAGTGCTTGGGAATGCATAGAATAGGAGGTAGGTAGGACCGCGACTGAGAGTGCCCCCTTCCTCGCCCCCGGAGTCAATGCGAATTCCCATTGGGGCCTTTGGCGCATTCGAATCGGTCCCAGCCGATCCCCTTGGCTGCAGCCAGACTCCGGTGGCAAAAACCTTCAACGAGGTTTGAGGAATCCGGAATCCGACAACCATTCCTCAAATCGATCCGACCAGCGGCCGACCGGGCGTGGGTTTTTCTCCCGTAGGCCGAAGCCGTGTCCGCCGCTGGAATACACATGCAACTCGGCTGGAACTCCGGCGCGTTTGAATCGCAGATAGACCTCGGCGAGCCCTTCCGAGATGTCTTTGCGATCATCGAAGGCACAGGCGAGGAAGGCCGGAGGGGAGTTGGGATCGGGCTGAATGTCACCGGAGCGCCCGGGGTAAATGAAGCCGAGGAAGTCGGGACGGGAGGGCTGACGTTCCACCGGATCGGTCGCATCGGGACTGCCGTTTCCTGGGCTCGCGCTGGCCAGCCAGACGAGTTCGCCCCCGGCGGAGAATCCCACCGCGCCCAGCCGACGGGGATCGATCCCCCATTCCGCCGCCCGGCTTCGGATCAGTCGGAGCGCCCGCTGGGTATCCGCCAAGGCATGACCGCGGATGGTGTAGGGGGAGTTGGTTTCGCGGGCGAGCCGGTACTTGAGGACGAAGGCGGCGATGCCGTGGGACTGCAGCACCCGGGCGAGGTTATAGCCTTCGTGATCCATCCAGAGCGCGCTGTGTCCGCCGCCTGGAATGACCAGCACCGCCGCCCCGTTTGCCCGCCCGGCCTCGGGCAGGTAGGGCCTGATGGTCGGCTTGTGGACGCCTGAGACGACGTGATCGCCGCCGTCGGTGATGCGTACCTTTTCTGGTGCATCCTTGCCCTCCGAGCCCGGGGCAACGCCGGGCCAAAGCGCGATTTCGGCCGGTTCGGAGGCGGCGAGCCGGAAGAGGAGCAGGGCTGGAAGGATCAGGGAGCGGAGAATCATGGGAGTGCCAAAGTCTCCGAACATCCTAGCTCAGCGGCAAGCGGAGTTCTTTCCTCCCTGGTTTTCGCCCCGTTCCTTGCCGGTTTCATGGGCCGCTTTGCTGTTGAGCGCGATGCATTTCCAGGTTGCGAGTTTCCCGGGTTTTAAAAACGATATAACGATTCAGATCGGAGCAGCCGCTGCTGTTTCGGACAGGAGGAAAGTTCATCCCATGGAAAGACACATCAGAGCGTGTGATTTCGGCATTCTGGGCCGCGCCTTTTGGCTGTTCGCCTTCGGGCTGGGGCTCGCGCTCTTCGGGGTGACCTTTGAAACGTTCGCCGCGTTGTCGCCCGGCTCAATCGTGGCGTGGGGCGGAAGCGCTCTGGGGCCGATCACGCCGGCTGAATCCTCGAATGGGGCGACGGTGGCGATTGCGGCCGCATCGGGTCACACAATGGCGCTGTTGAGCACCGGCGGCGTGGTGGCCTGGGGGAGCAATGGATCCGGGGAATCGAACGTTCCCGAGGCGGCCACGCATGATGTGGTGGCCATTGCCGCTGGATACAACCACAGCATGGCGCTGACTTCTGCGGGTCGGGTGATTGTTTGGGGCAGCAACTCTGCGGGACAGGGCAATGTCCCCGATTCCGCGCAAAGCGGCGTGATTCAAATTGCCGCCGGCGATTCGCACTGCCTCGCGCTCCGGAACGATGGTTCGGTGGTGGCTTGGGGCGCGAATGGTTCGGGACAATCGATGGTGCCGACGGCCGCGCTTTCGGGAATCAGCCGGATCGGCGCAGGTGCCTTTCATTCCCTGGCAGTGACGACGACGGGTTCGGTGGTGGCTTGGGGCAATAACCTTTTCGGGCAGATCGGATCGGCGAATGGCGAGTTGCCCGCCTCTCTGATGAGTGGGGTGACCGCAGTGGCCGGAGGACGTTACCATTCGGCGTTTTTGAAGAGTGACGGTTCGGTGATCGCGCTGGGTGGAGTTGGCTATGGTGAGGCGAATGTTCCTTCGACAGCCTTGAGCGGCGTGATTGCCATTTCTTGCGGAAATAATCACACATTGGCCCTGAAGACTAATGGCTCGATCGTGGGCTGGGGCGACGGCGGGAATGGTCAATCGACGGTGCCGGCGTCACTGCCGCCTTCGGGATACGCAGCCGTCGCGGCCGGGGAAATCTTCAGCGTCGCACTGGTGAGCGACCCGTTGCCTGTGATTCTCCAAAATCCGCAACCCCTCACCGTATGGGCCGGACGCACCGCCACGTTGAGCGCTGCTGCATTTGCGGGGAGTTTGCAGTGGCAGCGCAACGGAGTGGATGTTCCCGGGGCCACCGGTGCGACGCTTTTTTTCAGTGCGGCGAAACTTGAGGATGCCGGCCTGTATACCGTGATTGCGCGCAACGCCTCGGGCAGCGTGACAAGCGCCCCGCCGGTGGCCCTGGTGGTCAACTGGCCCAAGGCCCCGGTCATCAGCTCGGCACCCACGGACGCGACCTTGCGGAATGGGGTGCGCTATACCTCGGTACCGTGCCAGGTGAGCGGGGACGATCTGACGCTCAGTTGGACCAAGGACGGGGTGCCGTTGTCGGGCCAATCCGGCGTGTCGCTCGCTCTGGGAAGTGTGAGTGCGGAGAGTCAGGGCGTGTATTCGCTGGTGGCCACCAATGCGGCGGGGGTCGCAGTCAGTGCCCCACCGACCCATATAACGGTGATACCAGCGACAATGCCGGTCCTCACCATGACCCCCAAGTCACTCACCGTTTCGGTCGATGGTGGGGTAGTGGTCTTGAACGGTTTAATCGAGGCGGACGACCTCTTGAGCTACCTCTGGATCAAGGATGGCGAGATTCTCTGGTCGTATTCCGGGTTCAGCCCCTCCATGACAACGCCGTACACGGCCACGTTGAATCTCGGGCTTGCGAAGAGCTACCACGCGGGGAGCTACTGGCTGCGGGTCTTTTCCAATGCCGGGACGACGGATTCGGAGGTGGTCAAGGTGGTGGTGAATCCCCGTGTTCCGGTACCTCCCGTGATCACCTCGGCGCCGACCGGGGCGACGGTGACACAAGGCGATCTGGTTCGCTTGGATGTGACCGCTACGGGAGTGGGCTTGCGGTATCAATGGATGAAGGATGGGGCGGACCTGCCCGGGAAAACCGCCACCACGCTTGATATTGCGAGCGCCGATCTCATGGATTCCGGCAGTTATCGGGTGCGGGTCACCAACGATGACGGCTCGGTGACGTCCGATCCCCCTGCGGTGCTCGTGGTGAACGCGCTGGCTCCGGTTACAGTGGTCACCCCGCCGATCGGCGCTGCATTGACTGCTGGAGATCCTCTTCGATTGAGCGTGGTCGCCGCGGGAAACCCGAAGACCTATCAGTGGAAACGCAATGGCGTGGCCATTTACGGGGCCACGAACTCGGTCTATCGACTGGTCCGTTCGATGGTGCGTCACGCCGGGGAGTACACCGTGGAGGTGGGGAACGGATTCAGCACCACGACCAGTTCGCCTCCGGCGGTGGTTACCGTTGCCCCCGATCCGAATCCGCTGCCAACGGGGGGCGTGGTGGAGTTGGAACCGTCGTTGGATTTGTCCAACGTGGGCGGGTTCTACTACGACACCTGGGCCGACATTAGTGTTCCGCCCGAGGCCCAGAGAGGAGTGGTGTCCATCACATCGTTTCGCAGCTCGATCGGTCAGTCCAACGCGTTTACTTTTAATACGCTCTTTTATACCGGGTATTCTGTGCACCGTTTCGCGTTGCTGGAGGACGGACGGGTTGTCTCCTGGGGCTACGCGTTCAACTCCAATCCGTTTTCGGTCGGCAGCAATCGCTTTTCGTCCTCCTCCTGGGCCTTTGTCGATTCGGCGCCTGAAGATGCGGAAGGCATCCTAGCGGTTCAATGCGATCGACAAGATTTCACGCTTCGGCCAAATGGCACAATTTCCGGGTTTGCACCTCCTGATCCGCTCGATGATTCCGCCGCCTTCGTGGCGATTTCCAGTGCCCCCATCCTCTCTCTGCAAGCGGCCGGAAGGGGACCCGTTGCGGTCGATACCCATTTGCTCGCGTTAAGGAACAGCGGGGAGGTGGTCGAGATGCAGTCCGGCGGACCGGTTCCAACTCTGGCGAAATCCGGGGTCCGGGCGATTGCAGCAGGTCCCCAGCACTCGGTCGCTCTTCGAGAGGACGGATCCGTGGTGGCGTGGACGGTGCCAAGCGGAGAGCTCGTGCCGGTTCCCAGTTCGATGAGTTCTCAGGTGAGCGGTATTACAGCTGACGAAACGGGATTTGGCGCCCTCCTCAACGATGGAACCCTGTTGTACAAGCCGCTGGAGGGAGCGGTCATCACCGTCCCGCCGCAGCCGGGAGTTGTCATCAAGTCGGGAACCCCGGCATTTGCGATTACGACCGATCGTCGTGCGGTCACGTGGAACGGCTCTGCTTGGAACGCGGCCAACGTCCCCGCGTGGACCCAGGGACGAATCCTTCAGCGGTCCGGCACGTGCCTGTTAGTGACCGAGGGGGCGCCTGTCATTCTTGGAACGATTCCGGATCAGACCGTCGAGGAGGTGAAGTCGGTGACGATGACCGTTCAAGGAGGTGGGGCCGGCGCTAAATTCCAATGGTTTCGGGACGGAGTGGCTTTGTCCGACCGGACCAATGCGGTCTTAACCCTCGCGCATGCGTTCCCGGTCGATGCTGGGAACTACACGGTTTCAATTTCCAACTCGCTTGGATCCGTCACGAGTTCGCCGCCGGCCAGGCTGACTGTCACGCCGTGCCCGAACGTAGGGACCTATGTTGAACTGCTTGGTCGTTCTGGAGTTGAGTCCTTGCTTGAACTTGAACTGCCGAGTCCGCTGCGTCGCGGTGTAGTTCAAATGGCGGCGGGTCAGAACCACTATTCAACCCTCCGATACGATGGCTCCGTGGTGGGCTGGGTTCCGGAAACCATGTCGAAGCCCTACCCATTCCCCTTCGGTGGCCATTTCTTTTCCAAATATGGAGGTTTAAACACGGGGCAGGCAGATGTTCCTCAGGAAGCTTCTCATGACGTCATCGACTTGCTGGTGTTGGGGGATCGATCGATCGCTCTCCGGACGGATGGTGCCGTCGTCGGTTGGGGAGGAAATACCGGTTCCTTTGTAATTCCCTCGTCTTCGATTCGGACAATTCAAGGCGGTGGCGGAGGGTATTACATCACCGCTGATGGCGGGGTGGTGGTGCGTAATGGCAATTCAGTCACCGACGCAGGCATTCCGGCGGCTGCACGGAGCGGAGTGGTCGCCCTGGGGTGTCAGTCGTCGACGCTTTCCTACGCGCTGCTTGGCAGCGGATCCCTTGTTGCGCTCGGCTCGACGCCTGTCCCCGCCGAAGCCCAATCAGGAATCGTGGCGATTCAAGGCTTCCAGCAGGAAACGGATTACGTGAGGGCGATCAAAGGCGATGGATCCCGTCTTACCTGGAATTCGAGCGGAGTGGTGACCGTGACTCCTCCTGCAGCTCGAGATGAAGGGCTCTTTGCCTCGGAGGGGGCGAATTATTGGTCGAAACTGTTCTATTCGGAAGTCGGAGCGCTGGATCAATTTGCTGCGGCTGGGGTGAAAATTCCGGACAACTGGCGTGGAAGAATCCTGAATCTGGGAGGCAAGGGCGTTTTTCCGTTTCAGGTCTTTGCGCTGCTGCGGTCCGTGTCCCAGACGATTCAATTCGACCCGATTCCAGATCAGGAAATCAAAAATCGCGCGTTCGTTCTCTCTGCCACGTCGGGAAGCGGTTTGCCGGTGAAGTTCCGCGTAGTCACCGGTCCGGCGGTGATCAACGGCTCACAACTTAGTTTTCAAGGTATCGGGCAGGTGACCGTGGCAGCGGAGCAGGCGGGGGATGCCGTCAACTCCCCGGCTGTTCCGGTGACTCGATCCTTCACGATTCGCTCCTCCGAGCAGTCCATTCAGTTCGATCCGGTGCCGCCGTTGGTCTTCGGAGCCGGGCCGGTGGCATTGTCCGCGACCGCCAGCAGCGGGCTTCCCGTGACGTTCAGCGTTTTGAGCGGCCCGGGCGCACTCGATGGAAACAGGCTCACCCCGACCGGAGCGGGTTCGATCGTGGTGTCGGTCGATCAATCCGGGAACGGGGAGTATCAATCCGCCTCGGCTTCCCGGACGATTGTGGTGAATCCGGCCCCGCAGACGATCGCCTTCGCGCCGTTGACCGACGTCTCCTTCTGCACGACGCCGATTGCATTGATCGCGACTTCGAGCAGCGGGCTTCCGGTGAGTTTGCGCGTGCTGAGCGGGCCGGCGGCCTTGAGTGGAACGCAGCTTTCGCTCACTGGAGTTGGATTGGTGACCGTGAGTGCAGAGCAATCCGGGAATGCGAATTTCGTGGCGGCAGCTTCGGTGGTGCGATCGTTTACGGTGGGCTTGGCTTCGCAGACGATCACGTTCGCGCCAATCCCAGCGCAAACGTTTGGAGGGGCACCTGTCGCCCTGTCGGCGACTTCGAGCAGCGGCCTCCCGGTGAGTTTGCGTGTGCTGAGCGGGCCGGCGGCCTTGAGTGGAACGCAGCTTTCGTTCACCGGAGTTGGATTGGTGACCGTGAGTGCAGAGCAATCCGGGAATGCGAATTTCGTGGCGGCAGCTTCGGTGGTGCGATCGTTTACGGTGGGCTTGGCTTCGCAGACGATCACGTTCGCGCCAATTCCAGCGCAAACGTTTGGAGGGGCACCTGTCGCCCTGTCGGCGAGTTCGAGCAGCGGGCTTCCAGTTCAATTCTCGGTGGTGAGTGGTCCCGGAACGATTTCGGGTAGTGTGCTCACCCTCACGGGAGCCGGAGTGCTGGTCGTGAACGCAACCCAACCGGGCGACGCGACCCGCTCGGCGGTTTCGACCTCGCAGTCGGTCGTGGTGAATCCCGGGTCGCAATCCATCACCTTCGCTCCGTTGGCGGATGTCCCCTTCGGTGGGCCTCCTCTTCCGCTGGTCGCGACTGCCAGCAGTGGACTTCCCGTGGGCTTTCGGGTTCTCAGTGGACCCGCGACTTGGAATGGAACCCTTCTGTCGGTTACCGGCGTGGGAGCTGTGACGGTGAGTGCGGAGCAGTCTGGAAATGCGAATTTCATGGCGGCCTCTTCGGTGGTTCGCACTTTCACCGTGAATCGGCGTTCCCAGACTATCACCTTTGATCGCATCCCGACTCAGCCGTTCTCGCAGACTCCGATTCCCTTGGCTGCGACTTCCAGCACCGGACTGGGGATTTCGTTCTTCGTGCTGAGCGGTCCGGCCACCGTGAATGGAACCTCCCTCATGCTGACCGGCGTCGGAACGGTGGTCGTGCAAGCGGTGCAGTTGGGCGATGCGTTGAACGAATCGGCTTCAGCCTCGCAGAGCATTGTGGTCACACCCGCGGAGCAGCAGATCACCTTCGCGCTGGCCGAAGCGCTGGAGTACACTTCCACGCCGCTGACTCTGGGTGCCAGCTCGAGCAGCACACTCCCGGTGAGTCTTCGCGTGGTGAGCGGCCCGGCGTTGCTGGTGGGCAATCAACTGACCCTGACCGGATCCGGAACGGTGGTGGTCACCGCGGAACAATCGGGAAACTCGAACTATAATCCTGCGCAGGCTGTGACCCGAAGCCTGCAGGTGTCGAAGGCGCGGCAGACCCTTTCCTTCAACCTTCCGGCGAGTGTGGATCGTCGGGTGACTCCCACCCTCGCTCTCACCGGCACCGCGAGCTCAGGTCTTGCGGTTCAGTTTGCGGCGGTCAGCGGACCTGCCGTGCTGAACGGAGCGGTGCTCAATCTGCTGACTGCCGGGACCGTGGTAGTGTCGGCATCGCAGCCCGGCGATGACCGTTTCCTGGCGGTGAGTGAATCCAAAACGATCATCGTAAGCGGGGGCCTGGCCCAGGTTGTCAGCCTGGAGCGTCCCTCGGACCGTGCGTATGCGCCGGGGCTGGTGATTCCGTTGACGGCATCGGCAAACAGCGGTCTGCCGGTGACGCTCACCTTGAACGAAGGCCCGGGCGTGTTGACCGCGGCCGGGTTGAGCGTTCAGGGCGCCGGGAGCTTCCGGATCACGGCCACTCAAGCGGGTGACTCAACCTATTCCGCTGCGGATCCGGTGAGTGTTTCGTTCGTGATCACCAAAGCTTCGCAGAAACTGAGTGTGGCCGATGTGGGATCGCGCGCCTTTGGATCGGACCCAATCCCGTTGCAGGGTAGCTCTAGTTCCGGATTGCCGGTGAGTTTCAGTGTGGTGGAGGGACCAGCATCGATTGAGAACGGAGCCCTGAAGTTGAACGGCATCGGTGTTGTGAAACTGGCGGCGGATCAGCCGGGCAATGCGAACTACGAGGCAGCCCCGCGAGTGCTACAGACCGTGGAGGTGCTGCCTGGGGTGACGGTGACGCCTGCGCCGACGGGCAATCCCGGACCGGCGACTTTGGAAGTGTTCCTTCCGAGCGGAGTCACTGGGGAAGTGGAGCAATGCGATGTGCTGGGGAACTGGGCCTCGATCGGTTCCGTGAAGGGTGGCGGACCGGGAACTCCGGCCACGCTGCTCGTCATTCCTCCCGGCGGCCAGGCCTCCTCGCGCTTCTGGCGCATTCGGGTCGGTCCGTGACCAAAGTTGGTAATAGTTGGTTGGCGTCTTGAACTGGTAAGGTGGGAGAATCTGAATGAATGCATTTTGCAGAAAGCTGGGTGTCGTTCTGGCATTGGCCTGTTTGCCGCTGAGCCTCAGTTACGCTGCTCCAAGCATTCAAGTGGCGCCGACGGGACTGGATGTTCCGGAAGGAGAGGTGCTTTCGCTGCGTGTGGTCGCGACGGGATCCGCATTGCGCTATCAATGGCTTCTCGAAGGGCAGGCGATTCCGGATGCGACGTCGCCACTTTTTCTCCGCGTGCGCGCAGCCAAGGAAAATGCCGGCGCATACACCGTTCGAGTTGAAGATGACGCGGGCGGCGTGGTGGAAACGACGCCCGTGCAGGTGACGGTTTCGAAGGGGGCCGAAAGACCTGCTGGAGGCGTTTGGGATCCTTTTCTGGACATACCGAAGCCATCAGCCGTTGAGAAAGGGGTAGTGGCGGTGTCTGGGCTCGATGATTTGTTCCTCAGTTTTCCAGGTCCATGGAGCCCCAGCGGTCGGCTTTATCAGCGGACGGCCGTACTTCAGGATGGGAGCGTCTATCGATGGAGTCGAACGCGAATTCAAGATCCCGATCCGATTACCCACGGTTACGTCGAGCGGGTTAAGGATGATTCTACCATTGTCCCGTTCGCTATTACGTCGAGTCGAGGGGTCGATTTCGTAGAATCGGGATGCCTACTGTTGGAGTCCGGCGCTCTGGTGGTTACTACAACGTCGAGCGTTGAGATGCCGGTGGAAGGGAAACGCTTGGTCGCGCTCGCCGGGCCCCCACCGACAGTTTATAATGCAAACGGTCGGGTCGCTCTCAGAAATGATGGGGCCGTTTTTTCGGTCGGTTACCCTTCGCTCAATTCTACGATTGTGCCCCTGCAAGCGATTTCCCTCTCCTGGGGGAATGACCATGGAGCGATCGGAGTTGGAATTGATAACGTAGGGTTTGCGGCCATTCGTGAGGATGGCTTTATGTACTTCCAGCCGTTCTCGATCACGAACGGAGCGGCGCAGCTGCTCGCGCCGCCACCGGGAACCCGGTTGGTCTCGGGCACGCCGGCACGCGCGGCGACGTTCGATCATCGGTTGGTGCGCTGGGACGGTTCCAACTGGGTGCCGGCTTCGCCACTGTGGGTGCAGGGAAGCGTGATTCGAAACTCCGGGAATTTGTTGATCTTGAAGCCGGGTCCGCCGGTTGTGGCCCGGCCGCCGGCGGGAGCCTCGGTAATCTATGGCAAAGAGATTTCACTGGAGGTCGACGGCGGTGGCGTGGGTGCGCTGTACACTTGGTATCGCGGAAACACTCGGGTGGGCGATGTCAGTCGGGATCCTCGATTGGTCATCCCGAGTGCGAAGCCGACCGACGCCGGAGACTATCGGGTGGTGGTTTCAAATGAGTATGGATCGGTGACCAGTTCACCCCCGGCAGTGGTCTTGGTCGGACCGGCTCCGTTAGCGAACGAAGTGGAAGTGCTTGGATCCGGCCCAATTCCAATCGCGACAAGGCAATCGATTGTGCAGGTCTGTGGCGGGGACACCCACCTTCTGACGCTGGATACGTCGGGTTCGGTAAAGGGCAAGTATCTCACAGGTTACAGCTATTGGTATTATGGCGAAGGGGATGTCCCGGCATCCGCCACTTCTGACGTGGTGGAAATCGAGGCCGGAATGTTTACTTCCACCGCGTTGAAAAAGGACGGCTCGGTGGTGCGGTGGGGCGCTCGGTGGGTGCCTGATTCGTCCAAACCGGATGGCGTGTTGCTTCAAACCTCACCGGTGCAGACCCAAAGCGGAAGAATACGCACAATCCGGGGCGGTGGAAATTCGGTCGCCATTGGCATTCACGGGGAGGTGCTTTATTGGAATCCCACTCTGGCTGAATACAGCGCGCACGGGGTTCCCCTGGAGCTGCAATCCGGAGTGAAGGAGATCAATGGGCTCTTTGCCCTCAAGGAGGATGGGAAAGTGGTTTCGTATTCGGGTGAGCCAGTACCCGCCGAAGCGGCGAGTGAAATGGCGCATCTTGTGGAATCGGCCGGTGAAGGGCCTCCAGCGGGCGCGGGGATCTTCAACGCCGCTGCGGGCATCAAACGCGATGGCAGACTGATTGCGTGGACGAACGGTGTCGCCCGATATCTTCCCACGCGGCTCTCGGATGTCGTTCGTTTGGTCTCGATTGAGACCAGCGCCAGTGCTGCGTTCCGAAAGGATCTCATCGCGATTAGCAGCGACGGGCGGGCCGAGTCGGTGTGGGACGAGGGCGTCGGGAGCGTTGTGATTCCTCCAGAGTGGCAGGGACGCATTCAGGATCTCGTGCCCAATGGAGGTCTCAGCGGCTTGGGCGTGGTCGGATTGTTGAAACCCGCCCCTGGCTGGGTCCGTGTCCAGACCGTGTTTGATGGAAAATCGTCGTTTTCCGTGAAGGCGGTTTCACTCCGGGGTTTGCCGCTCGACACCGTGGTGGTGGACGGACCAGCCAGTGTGATCAATGGGAAGGTGGTTTTTTCCAGACCGGGTTCGGTCACGCTGCGGGTCAGCGAGGTCAATCTGCTCAACCCGGAGGACGTCACCTCCTTCACCGAGGTGCTCGAGTCAAAAGGACCAGGAAAGGAACAGACTCTCACGTTGGCGCCGTTGGGCCCGCTCTTCATGGGGGCTCCGGCTTACCCGTTGTCCGCTCAGAGCAGCAGCGGGCTGCCAGTGGCTTTTTCACAGCAGGAGGGCAATCCGGGAATGCTTCTGGCCAACGGAACGGTTCGGGGTGTCATGGCCGGGGTGTTTCACCTGGTGGTTGAGCAGGCGGGGGATTCCGTTTTCCTGCCGGCTCCGACACTTGTGCGAACGGTGGAGATCCTTCCCGGGATTTCCATCAAACGTTCCGGGGTGGGGGCGGCGGCGGGAGTGATCCTCCAGATCTGGGCGGGCGATGGGCAGAGTGCGAACGTGGAGCAGTCCACCAATCAAACCGACTGGACGCTCGTCGCTGCCGTGAAGGGATTGGGACCCGACAAGCCGGTGACCGTGCCGCTGCCCAACGAAGAACCCGGCCAGAAAGCCCATTACTGGCGCGTGGTGGTGACCCAGTGGTAGAACCCCGTCGGGTTGCCTTCTGGAGATGAGATTCTTCGCGGATCCCTTGACGCTCGTGCGTGCCGTGACCACGGTGGCCGAAAGGCCAAGTAAGCTCCCTCCCCATGAAGCGCGATTGCGAATCCCAATCTCGAGGTCCTCTCGGACGTAGGAGGGCATTCACACTCATCGAGCTCCTGGTGGTGATCGCCATCATTGCGATTCTCGCCAGCATGCTGCTGCCGGGGCTTGCGAAGTCGAAGTACAAGGCCAGCCGGATTGCCTGCATCAACAACATCCGGAACCAATACCTCGCCCAAATTCTCTACGCCGACGATTCCAGGGGGAAGTTCCAGCAGCACGATGACGGAAGTCCCGACTACCACCGGACCGGCGGACGCAAGGACAGCATCGTGGATTCCATGCGGGGAAAATACCTCAACGCCACCGTGGTGCTCATCTGCCCGATCACGGCCAAATCCTTCGGTCGGCAATGGTTGAACTACGCCAGCATGACCAATTTCGCCGACACCTCGACGAAGGATTACGGCGGCTGGGATACGCCCGCAGCGAACGTCTATACGCCGTACATGTGGCTGGCGAACTTTCCCGGGATGACCTTTCCGTCGATCAGCGGGAGCACCGACCCGAACGCAACAGACCGCGAACCCGCATGGCCGCGGAGCACGGATGAGTGCGATGCCACCCGCGCCTTCATCACCCACCGCGTCAGCGATACTCCGGGGTCGGTGACCTGGGACGTGGGGCATCTGGGCAAGTTCAATGCGCCGAATGTGCGGCACCTGTTCCTCGAGTTTTCGCTCGCGCCCGATCAACCGGTCGGCCAGGCCGATGGCAGCACGGTGGTGCGGCCGAAAATGCAGATCCGAAAGCGCGCCGTCGGCGGGCCTGGTGGCAACACGGCCTACTACTATTGAATCCGCCGGCGGAGCGGTTTTTCTGCGTGGATCAGAAATGATTCGTCCGCGGAGCGTGCTCTGGATGGGATTTGCATTCCGACTGTGGTTTGATCGCTCCCATGTCGAAGGACTTCCTGCGCCTCCGTGGGGCGCGGCAGCACAATCTGAAGAATCTCTCGGTGGACATCCCGAGGGACAAGCTCGTGGTGTTCACCGGCCCCAGCGGATCGGGGAAGTCGTCGCTCGCGTTCGACACCATTTTTGCCGAGGGACAGCGCAAGTACGTTGAATCGCTTTCCGCCTACGCCCGGCAGTTCCTCGATCAGCTTCAAAAGCCGGAGCTGGATCACATCGAAGGCCTCTCGCCCGCCATCGCCATCGAACAGCGCAGCAGCGGCGCGAATCCGCGATCGACCATCGCGACCACCACCGAGATCTACGATTATCTGCGCCTGCTCTACGCGCACGTGGGATTGCCGCACGATCCGGACACGGGCACGCCGATCGTGCAGCAAACTACGGGCGACATCGTGGATCGTATCCTCGCACTGCCGGCGAAGTCGCGGGTGATGCTGCTGGCCCCGGTGATTGAGGATCAGCGCGGCGAGTTTCGCGACGTGTTGGAGCGGTTGTCGCGCGAGGGATTTGTCCGCGCGCGAATCGATGGCGTGATCACCGAGCTTTCCGCCACGACGGTGCCGCGCTTGGAGAAGAAGTCGTCGCACCGAATCGAAGTGGTGGTGGACCGCATTGTCATCGCCGACGGCGTGCGAACTCGTTTGGCCGATTCGGTGGAAACCGCCCTGAAATGGGGCGAGGGACGCGTGTGGGTGCTGCATCAGAGTCCGGATCCCGCGGCGGTCGCACCGGGTGGACCCGCCTGGGTGGAAACGCTGCATTCGAACCGGATGTATTCCCCCGCGACCGGTCGCAGTTTCGAAACGCCGACGCCGCAGTCCTTTTCCTTCAACTCCCCCCGCGGGGCCTGTCCGGTTTGTCACGGCCTGGGACAAAAGCAAGTGTTCGATCCCGAGCTGATTGCTCCGGATGACACGTTGTCCCTTGAGGACGGCGCCGTGCGGCCGTATCGGGGCATGGGCGGGAAGAAGATGGTGGTGTACTACAAGGGACTGCTGCGCGGCATCGCGAAGCATTACGGCGTCCCGGCGGACCAGCCCTGGAAATCGCTTCCCGAGGATTTTAAGCAGAAGCTGATGCACGGAACCGGGACCGAGGAGATCGAGTTCCATTTCATGAACGCGGGGACGCCGCGCAAGACGAAGAAGCCGTTTGAAGGCGTGCTCCCAAATTTGGAACGCCTGTACGCCGAGAGCGAAAGCGAGTTCACGCGCAACCGGCTGAAGGCCTACATGACGCTGCAGCCGTGCGATGCCTGCGAGGGGCGACGGCTGCGTCCCGAGGTGCTGGCCATCACGCTCCCGGGAAATGGGGTGGTGCCGGAACGCATTTCGGGCGGGGCCACCAAGGTGCCCGGGCTTTCGATCGCGGATTTTTGCCGGCTTTCCATCGAGGCTGCCGACCTGGTGTTGGAGCGTTTGGTGCTGACGGATCTGCAACGGAAGATCGCCAACGAACTGGTGCTGGAGATTCGGAAGCGGCTCGCGTTTCTGCGTCAGGTGGGACTGGGGTACCTGGCCCTCGATCGGGAGAGCGGGACTTTGAGCGGTGGCGAGGCTCAACGAATCCGCCTGGCCACGCAGATCGGTGCCGGATTGATGGGCGTGTTGTACATCCTCGATGAGCCGAGCATCGGGTTGCATCAGCGCGACAACGACCGGCTGATTGCCACGCTGAAGGGCCTGCGGGACCTGGGGAACAGCGTGCTCGTGGTGGAACACGATGAAGACACCATCCGGCAGGCGGACCACGTGCTCGACCTCGGTCCGGGGGCTGGAATTCACGGCGGGGAACTGGTGGCGCAGGGCACGCTGGAGGAGATTCTGGCCAACCCGAAATCCGTCACCGGTCGGTATCTTTCCGGGGATCTTTGCATTCCGATTCCCAAGGAGCGCGTGCAACCGCGGGAATCGAAGGGGTGGATTGAGATCGTGGGGGCGCGCGAGAACAACCTGAAGAACATCACCGCGCGGCTTCCGCTGGGGCTGATGACGGTGGTCACGGGCGTGAGTGGCAGTGGGAAATCGACCCTGATCGACGACATCTTGCGTCGCGCCATCCAGCGCAAATGGCATGGATCGAAGGAAATCCCCGGAAAACACGACGAAATCCTCGGATTGGAGCGCATCGACAAATGCGTGGTGGTGGATCAATCGCCCATTGGCCGCACGCCGCGGAGCAATCCGGCGACGTTCACCGGGATCTTCAACGAGATCCGCGATCTGTTTTCGAACCTTCCGGCGTCAAGGGTTCGCGGCTACGGGGCTGGACGGTTCAGCTTCAATGTGAAAGGCGGCCGCTGCGAGAAGTGCGAAGGCGATGGCGTGCTCAAGATTGAGATGCACTTCCTGCCGCCCGTGTACGTGACCTGCGAGGCCTGCGGCGGGAAGCGATACAACCGGGAAACCCTCGAGATCGCCTACAAAGGGTTGAACATTTCGGACGTGCTCGGGATGACGGTGGACGAGGCGGTGGCGTTTTTCCGTGCGGTGCCGAAGCTCATGGAGCCGTGTCGCACGCTGGCGGAAGTGGGGCTCGGGTATCTGAGACTGGGGCAGCCGGCCACGACGCTTTCGGGCGGTGAGGCGCAGCGGTTGAAGCTCGCCTCGGAGCTGTCGCGACGGCAGACGGGGCGAACCCTGTACCTGCTGGATGAACCCACCACCGGCCTCCATTTCTCCGACGTGGCGAAGCTGCTGGAAGTGCTGTTCCAACTTCGGGCCTCCGGAAATTCGCTGGTGGTGATTGAGCACAACCTCGATGTGATCAAGACGGCGGACTGGGTGATCGATCTTGGGCCCGAGGGCGGGGCAGGGGGCGGACGCATCGTGGTGGAGGGTCCGCCCGAGGTGGTGGCGCGCTGTCCGGAGAGCCATACCGGCCGGTTTCTGGCTCGCATGCTTGCACCGCAAACCCGACAGTTGGTGGCCCCATGACGAGCGTGCTGGAAAATGAAAATCGGTTGTCCGACACCGGACCCGGAGTCGGGTTCGGGTCGCCGAACCGGGCCTGCGCCGGAGGACTGGCGGCGGCCTTCGCACTGTTTTTCCTGCTTCTGTTGGGGACGCTGCCGGCTCTGGCTCAAAGCGCTGAACGCATCGCCCTGGATGCGGCCACCCGCGATTTCGAAACCTCGTTGTGGGAGCGGGCCTCGGCGGAATACGCCGAATTTCTGGTGCGATACCCGCGGAGTTCCTTCAAGGCGGAGGCGCAGCAACGGCTGCTGTTTGCGCAGGCGGAGTCGGCGGTGTCCCGGGAGGATTTCAGCGGTGCGGCGGATTTGTTCGCGCAGTTTCAGAAGCAGTTTTCCGAGGTGCCCCGGGCGGGTCTTGCCGCGGTGCGTGAAGCGGAATTGCGCATGAAAACCGGCAACGCGGCTTCGGCCGTGGCTGTACTCATGAATCCGCAGGGAGCCTTCATCCGCAAGGCCGTCGGAGGAAAACTCAATGCGGTGGCGTTCCGGGGGCTGATGGCTCGGGCGGAGGCACAAATTGCGCTCAAGGATGGGGCGGCCGCGGAGTCGTCGCTTCAGGAGGCTGCGGCGTTTGCGACGTCTCCGGCGGAGGAGTACTCGCGTCTGCGTCAGCGTCTGCGCTTGTTTGAATCGATGAACCGCCTCGCCGATGCGCTGGAGTCTGCGCGTCAGATTCGTGCGCTGACGACGAAGTCGGTCGATCTGGCCGGATTGCGCGCGGAGGCGGCGGCGTGGGAGGGACGCCTGATGTTGAAAAAAGGGGATCGGGAGGGGGCGTCGGCCGTCTTCGCCTTGAACACCGCTCCGGGCACCCCGCCTGACTTCTTTCGTGAAGCCACCCTGCGACTGGTGGAATTGCAGATGGAGCGCGGGGATTGGCTGCGGGCGAGGGAGCGTCTCGAGGCGTTTGTGACCGCGCTGCCGACCGATCCGGAGATCAACCGTGTCCGGCTCCTGTTGGGGCAAACTCTGTTCCGCCAATCGATTTCGTCTCGCGGCGGCACGAATCGCACCGAAGTCGCGGGCCTGCTGGCTTCGTCGGCCACCCAGTTCCAGCTCGCGCTTTCCAATGCGCCCTCGGCGGATCTGACCGGTCCGCTGTATCTGGGGCGCGCGTGGGCGCTCTGGGAGGCGGGCACACGGGAAAACGCGGCGGATCCGATCCGCGATGCCGAGACTAATTTCATCGCCGCCGCCGCTGCGTTTCCGAAGAATGCAATGCAGGCATTGGCTCGATTCAAGGCGGGCGATTGCCAGTTGATGCGCGGGGATGCCGCAGCCGCGCTGACGCAGTACACCCAGGTGTTGGATGGCTATCCGGACCTGCCGGATGTTCAGCGCGAACTCGGGGAATTGGTCGCGGAGCAGACGGTCCGAGCCGCGGTGCTTACCACCAATCGGGTTGTGGCGGACCGGGCCATGAGCCGCCTGCTGATGTCGTGGCCCGAGGGGCAGCCGGCCAAGCGGGGCGGGCTTTTGTTCGGGCAGTTCCTGTCCAAGGTTGGGGACCGCGAGCAGGCGCGGAAGCTGTTGCAGGATTTTGCTGCGAGGTTTCCGCAGTCTGCGGACCGTGCAGATTTTCAGCTCGCGCTGATTGCCTCGGAACTTCGCGCCAAGCAGTGGAGCAACGCGGTGGTCCGATTGGATGCTCTCCTGGCGACGACCACCAACGCGCCGGTGCTCGCACAGGCGGAGATCGAGCGCGCCTGGGCGATCGCCATGGACCCGAGTCGAACCAATTCGACCGAGGGGCTTTCGATTGTGGCGTCGAAGTATCCCACGCATCCAATGGCCCCGAATGCGCATTTGTGGGTGGCGACCGATTACTTTCGGAGCCGAGATTTCATCCGTGCGGAGCAGACCTGCCTGAGGTTGATCACGAACGGCTTTTGGAAGGGGCAGGAGCCATGGTTCAAGGCCCTCTATTGGGCGGCTGAGTCGGCCCGGGAGCGTCAGAGCTACGAGAGTGCCCTGCAGTACCTCAATGAATTGCTAAGCCACAAGGCGGCCCCGGAATCGCTGCTTCCGACGGCGTATTTTGCTTTGGGGGAACTCCGGCTCTCCCAGCGGAGTCAGGATCCCTCCCGTCCGTTGATTCCCTTCGATCTCGCCCTGCAGGCCTTCACCAAGGCGGCGAGCTTCGAAAAATCGCCCCAACGCGCTCCTGCGCTCGGGCGAATGGCGGACTGCCACCTGCAACTGGCAACGCAGTTTCGCGCGGACAGTCCGGCCGATTCCGGCAAGCGAGCCGCTGAGCTGGGGCTTGCGGCGGAGTTGTACCAACAGGTGCTTCGTGACCCCGGCGCGGAACTCTCGGTCCGTTGTCAGGCAGCGATGGGCTTTGGCACCGCTCATGAGAAACTCGCCGCACTGGCGGTGTCGGCGTCCGGGCGGGTGTCGGAACTCACCGCGGCGCTGAACGTGTACCTCGACGCCGCGCATGGACGTTTGCGCCGGGAAGGGGAGTCCATGTTGCCGCTCTGGCTCAACGACGCAGGCCGTGAGGCGGGCCGTGTGCTCGAGGAGCTGGGTCGCTACCGGGAGGCGGCCGCCCTGTATCAGGAACTCGCGGAGGAGCTGCCTGCGGAGCGCGCCGTCTGGACCGAGCGTGCCGCGGCGGTGGTCCGCCGGAGCGGCACTACTGCGTCATCCGCGCCATTGCCTTAGCCGTCCGGACCAGCGCGTCCTCTTCAGGCAGGAGCGATGCTCCAGTCGACAGGGTGAGATACTCGCGTGCCGCCTTTGCGTTTCCAGCGTGGGCTTGGAACAACCCCATCATTGCTGCAAACGAGGGCTTCTTGAGCGTGACAGGATCGATGGTGTTCATCGCCTCCACCGCCTTCTGAGGTTGGTTGCGGCGGAAGAGCGCGAAGGCGTAGGTGGAAACATGATTGGGATCCTTGCTGGAGCGTTCATGGAGCGTATCGGCGAGCTTCTGAAGGTTCCCATCGGCTCCATCCAGCAGCAGGCCGAGATAAACCACGTTGTTCAGATTTGAAACATCGCTTCCGCGAAGCGCGAAAAGTCGGCGCGCCACTTTCAACTGTCCGAGCGTGTCCTGACGCCCCTTGTACAGCTGGTTGAGTTCCACCAGCGCGGCTTCCTCTGAAATCCCGCCCTCGGAAATGGCCCAGAGGGTCGCTTCGTATTGCGGGATCATCTTCCACTGAAGCGCCATCTGGGACAACGCCTGGAGCTGGGCCGGATTCTTCTCTGTGGCCTTGATGGCTCGCTGCCAGAGCGCGTCCTGCTCGGTGGCGCGGCTTTCCGCAGATCCCAGGAAACGCGATGCAAAGGAATCGTAGGCGAGGCGGAAGGCATTGAAATTCTTCCAATCCTCCGAACGAACCCACTGCCGAAGTCCAAGCCAGTCCTGAATTCCGATGTATAGGTCGGCCACCGCGATTCGCGCGGAGGGATCGGCCAGCTGATCGGGCGAGAGACTCTTGACCCATTTCATGGCCGCAGGACTCATCCCGTTGCGACTCATCCAGACCGCGAGCTGAGCAAATTCCACGGGACTTGCCACGGCAGTCTTCTGAAGGGAGGCCAGCGCGGGCGCGAGCTTGGGCGAGGAGGCCGCTTTGAGGGCGGTCAGGTGCAGTAGACGGCCTGAAAAGGGAACGTTGGTGATGGAACTAAGATTCTCGGCAAAGCGGACGGCTTCCGACACCCGTTTGTGGCTCAACGCATCCTCAACGCGAAGCGTCAAGGCCGCAACCCGGGTGGCGGGATTGGTGGAGAGTCGGTCAATGGTCTGACGTGCCTCGGCATTCCGGGCCGGAGAATCGAGCGTCAGCAGGACCTTCGCCAGATTGAATTGGCGGTCCAGGTTCGAGGGATCCAGTCGGCTGGCCTGCGCAAAACCGTACTCGGCGCGGGTCATGTCCCCGACCGCAAAGCTCGCCGCCCCGAGGGTCTCAAGGAAGGACGCGGAGGTCGGCACGTTTGTTCCAACGGCGAGCAGCAGGTTGCGCGACGTCATTGCATCACCGATGCGAAGGTAGGTGATCGCGAGATCGATTCGATTGGTGAGATTCCAGGGCTGCAGATCAAACGCACGCTGCCGCCAGGGGCGGGCGGCATAGGGGGAACTGCGTTCCGCAGCCGTCGCGATCATCCGGATCGCCTCAACGTTGTTGTTGTCGGAATCGAACACGGCGCGCGCCATGACCGCCGCCTCGTCCACCTTGCCCTGCTGGAAGAGGGACATCGCGCCTTCCATGCGCTTGTTGTTTCTCCAAGTGCGGTAGGTTCGCTCTCCCCGGAATTCCCATACGGCCCAGGCCAGAAACAGCACCACGGTGGCTCCAATCAGCCAACGGATCGTGATCAAGAGCGAAGTGCTTCGCCGAACCATCCGGCGCTGACGCCGTGAATTGTTGTCGTTTGAATCCACGGGAAAACACTCTGCGATCCCGCGAATCCATTCAAGACTTGCCTGCGGGCCCCAGGGCTCGATCTGCCATGCGGCGGGCAAATCCTAAAAGCTCATGCCGATGGTCGATTGAACCTGGAGGTCGTTGTTTTTCACGCCGATCGCGGGTTGGGAATCGTACAGGTCGATCAAGTTGAAGCTCAGCGTGATTCGTTTGAAGAGGGGATAAATCAGACTGAGGTCGGCGCGGAATCGGACCACGGAAAAGTCGGCAAGATCCGGCGTGTAGGCGAGGGAATGGCGGATCTCCAACTTATCCACCGGCCTCCAGACCAGGTTTTCCCCAAGACGAACGGATACGAAGGAGTGGCGCGCCTGGTTGTGAAAATTCTGCTCCTGATACTGAAGACCTGCTTCGGTGTTCAGGTTCAGTTTCGGCTTCTGGAGGAGCTTGTATCCGAGCCCGGCGCCTTCGTGGAATTCGAAATCGATGCGTCGGATTTCGTCATAGCCCGCACCACCTTGATTGTAGATGTAGAGACGGCGTTTCTTTCCGAGGTCGGTCTCGGTTTTTTCCGAACCTTCCATCCGGTTCGCGGACTGCACGGCGTTCACCGTGCCATACGCGACGTGGTAATCCACCGTGTTGCGGACGCGATCCCAGGAGTGGGACGCGTTTCCGTTCATGTAGAACGTCCGTCGATCGGAGGTGCCAAACCCCACGTCCATACCCAGATTCAATCCTCCATGCCAGTTGGTGAACAACGGACGGAGTGAGACGGGCATGAGTCCGACAAACCAGGATTGTGCCGGAGGAGGCGGAGCCGCGGGCTTCTTTGCCCCGGCAATCGCCGCCGGGGCTGCGGTCGCGGGTGTTGAGTTCGTTTGCTTGGAAGCCGCAGCGGCGTTGGTGGAAACCAGCTTTGGTGCAGGAGCCGGAACCGAGGCTGGGGCCGGGGCAGGAGTCGGCGACGCAGCAGGGGACGGTCCGCTGGTGCTGTTCGAGGTTGAGGTTTCGACTCGCTGGGCGACCGCGGATTTCGGGATCGCGATGCGTCCCGCAAGCGGTGAGAGAATCACCAACTGGGTGTTGTCCTCGGAAAGAAAATCACCGGTGATTCGGTCGCCGTTGGAAAGTGTGACCAGCAGCGTGGCGGCGGATCCCTGGACGAATGTCAGAAGCGACAGCACCACCGCGAGCGCCCGTCGAAAACCGGGGAAGGGATGTCCGCAACCGGATGCGCCCGATTCGATCGTGCGGCGGCTAGCGTCCTTTTGCCGTTGGGCTTGCATTCTTCTTGGTCGGGGGCTTGGCCTCCACTTCAGGCGCCTTGACCGACGGTTTTACCGGCTCGGTGGGAGTGGCGCCGGCGGGTGCGGCGACCGGTGCGGGAATATCGTTCCGATCCGGACGACGCATGCCTCCAACGACTGCAATCTCTCCGGATTCATTCACGCGAAGTTCGGGGCGCCGGCCGGAAATTCGCCACACCTGGCGTGCCACAATTGATCCCTCGGGGTCGATCTCGTGGTACCGCAAATCGTCCGGGCCTGTCTGATGCAGCACGTGCAAATGGCTTTGGCGATCCATCACCCACTGGGGGCGATCAAAGGAAACCAACGGCCCCAGTTGAAGCACCTTCAGGGTTTGGGATTCCGCGCCGTCGGTGACTCGAAGATACAGCCGCAGATGCTTGAGGTAGTTGACTTGCTGAAGGATGAATTTCCGCGCGACGATCGATCCGTCGGGCTTGGCGTACCCGAAGGTTCGGTCCTCGTTGAGCCGGACTCCGTTGACGATCTCGACCGTCAACGGCGGACTGACAAACGTGTTTCCTCCCGCAATCGGCGTCACCGTCGCAGTAATCCGGTAAGAGCCGGACTGTTGAAGGGCGAACTGCGGGGCGAGATCGAAACGAATGGTTCCAGAGGTTGCCTGCTGAAGAGAAAAAACACCCACGTCTGCGGGCTCGGAAAGTTTGTTGACCACTCCGCCATCCACGCGCTCCACGGTGAAGTCGATCCAACGGGAATGCGTTCCCAACTGCAGCGGCGCGCCGGTGAAGTTGCTGATTTTCACAGCCACCTCCAGAGCTTCCGCGGGGAGAAATTGCTCCTGCGCGGAGGTCATCCGGACATCGATTTGAGCCAATGCCGAACAGGGGATCCAACCGAGGCACCAGATGAAAAAGGGAACCGCGAATTGCTTCATGCAAGGCTCACACTAGGGAAACGGGGATTGACTGCAAGGTGCCGTGCGTGCGGAAATGACGTTTCCTATTGGACGCGAGTCGAATGGGGTCGCTTCCCGGCGGAACTTCCGGCGGGAAGATGTCGCAGGTCAGCGCGGAAAATTAAACCTCACCACAGGATTGTGAGGGTTAAGTCAAAAACGCGTTGACACCTTAACGACCGACTCCTATCAATTCGCGCCTCAATTCGAGTTGCTGACGCTGGATTTCGGTTTCTTCGCCCGGAAAGCGGACGGGAGGCTGAGATTTTTTGTCGTCGCAAGGCGGCAGAAATGCCCGCCAGACAGGCCCAAGTAGCTCAGTTGGCAGAGCACGTCCTTGGTAAGGACGAGGTCACCGGTTCAAGCCCGGTCTTGGGCTCCAGTTTGCAGTAAGAGCAAGAGCAGCAGCGATCGAACACAACGAACTAAGAACAACGTCAGTCACATGGCTAAAGAGAACTTCCAACGCACTAAGCCGCACCTGAACGTGGGCACCATCGGCCACGTTGACCACGGCAAGTCCACCCTGACTGCCGCGATCGTTGCGGTCCAGAATCGCAAGGGCATGGCTCCCGCAATCTCGTACGCCGACATCACCAAGGGTGGTACGGTCCGCGACGACACCAAGACGGTGACCATCGCTGTCTCGCACGTCGAGTACGAGAGCCCGAAGCGCCACTATGCGCACGTCGACTGCCCCGGCCACGCCGATTATGTGAAGAACATGATCACCGGTGCCGCTCAGATGGACGGCGCCATTCTGGTTGTCAGCGCTGCTGACGGCCCGATGCCCCAGACCCGTGAGCACATCCTGCTCGCCCGTCAGGTCGGCGTTCCGAGCATCGTCGTCTTCCTGAACAAGGTTGACCTCGCTGACGCGGACCTCCTCGAGCTCATCGAGATGGAAATTCGCGATCTTCTCAGCAAGTACGGCTTCCCTGGCGACACCACCCCGATCATCCGTGGTTCCGCCACCGCCGCTCAGTCCGGCAAGCCTGAAGGTGAAAAGGCGATCTCCGACCTGCTCGACGCGTTGGACGCGTTCGTGCCGGAGCCCGTTCGTGAGAACGACAAGCCCTTCCTCATGTGCATCGAGGACGTGTTCAACATCGAAGGTCGCGGCACTGTCGTGACCGGCCGTGTGGAACGCGGAACCCTCAACAAGATGTCCGAAGTCGAAATCGTTGGTCTTAAGGAAACCCGCAAGACCACCGCGACCGACATCGAAATGTTCCGCAAGCTGCTCGACAGCGCGACCTCCGGCGACAACGTCGGCGTCCTGCTCCGCGGCACTCGCAAGGAAGATGTCGAACGCGGCATGGTTCTCGCCAAGCCCGGTTCCATCAAGCCGCACACCAAGTTCAAGGCTGAGGTTTACGTCCTCACCAAGGATGAAGGTGGCCGCCACACCCCGTTCTTTACCAAGTATCGCCCTCAGTTCTACTTCCGTACCTCGGACGTGACCGGCACGGTCACCCTCCCGGCGGGTGTTGAAATGGTGATGCCTGGCGACAACGTCGCCGTCGACGTGGAGCTCATCGCTCCTGTCGCAATGGAGAAGGGTCTCCGTTTCGCAATTCGCGAAGGTGGTCGCACCATCGGTGCAGGCCGCGTTAGCGAAGTGCTCGTCTGATTTGGTTCGATGCGGGGGAGTCGGTAATTCCGGCTCCCCCCACCGACCGCCGTACAACAAAGGATTCACCGGACAGGGCGTTAGCTCAATTGGTAGAGTAGCGGTCTCCAAAACCGTTGGTTGGGGGTTCAAGTCCCTCACGCCCTGCCAAACTCCGCGGAGGGGTGGCAGAGTGGTCTAATGCGGCGGTCTTGAAAACCGCTGTGGGTGAAAGCCCACCGGGGGTTCGAATCCCTCCCCCTCCGCCATCGACTGTGGACAAATTTTACATTCAACTTCTGGTCTGGGTTTTCGTGGTAGGCGCTGCCTTCGCGATCCTCTGGAAAAACGGCTACCTTGCCCGTCTGTCAACGTACGTCGCGGAGACCCGCGAAGAGTTGCGGAAGTGCACTTGGCCAACCCGGGATGAGCTCATTCAGTCCACGTTGCTGATCGCCGTTGTGATCAGTTCGCTGGGTGTGTTCACCATGGCTGTCGATTTTGTTGTGCTGTACGTGATTAAGAGACTCGTCTAGGAACACCTCATGAAATTCCAGTGGTTCGTCCTACACGTGCTCGCCGGTCAGGAGCAGAAAGTGCGCGATAGTATCAATAAGCGCATCAAGACCGATGAAATGGAGCCCTATATCAACGAGGTGCTCCTCCCGATGGAGAAGGTTGTGGAAGTCCGTGGCGGTAAAAAGACCGTCACCAACCGGAAACTCCATCCGGGATATGTTTACATCGAGATGGCCTTGTTGGATGAAAACAAGCGTCCGATGGAACGCCCCTGGTATTTCGTCAAAGACATTCAGGGCGTAATTGGATTCGTCGGCGGAGAGCGGCCGATGGAAGTCACTGCGGACGAGATTGCAGTGATCAAGGCTCAGGTGAGCGACAGCGCGGACACCGAGAAGCCGAAGGTGAATTTCGAAGTGGGTGAAACGGTTAAGATCAATGATGGTCCGTTCCTCAACTTCAGCGGCATGATCGAAGAGATTGAACCTGAGAAGGGTAAGCTCAAGGTCACCGTGGATATCTTCGGGCGCAAAACGCCCGTGGAACTCGAGTACTGGCAGGTCGAGAAGTCGTGATGCATGCGCCTCTCTTGCGCGACGTCGGAAACCGCCGCAAACCATTGAACTAGTTCAGTAACATGGCAAAGAAAGTCACAGGCATCGTCAAGCTGCAGATTCCGGCCGGCCAGGCCAATCCTGCACCCCCGGTGGGTCCGGCTCTCGGCTCCCAGGGCATCAACATCATGGCGTTCTGCAAGGAATTCAACGCCGCGACCAAGGACAAGGCTGGTCTGGTCATCCCCGTGGTTATCACGGTGTACCAAGACAAGTCCTTCTCCTGCGTTTACAAGTCTCCTCCCGCTTCCGTGCTGCTGAAGAAGGCAGCCGGCATCGCCTCCGGATCGAAGACCCCGAACAAGGAAAAGGTCGGCAAGGTCACCCGGAAGCAGATCCTCGAGATCATCAAGCTCAAGGGCTCCGATCTCGCCTGCAACAGCGAAGAAGCTGCAATCCGCACCATCGCCGGCACCGCCCGCAACATGGGCATCGACGTGGTGGACTGAGCAGGCTCATTCCCCGTTTTTCAAAAGCCCGATCCGTCATTGGATCGGGTTTTTTTGTATGGAGATACAGCCTCCCAACCCATGTTGCGTCGTGCTCGAAGGCAAAGGCATTAGCCGCAGACAGACCCAAATGGATTCAATCGCATCGGACGGATTTGAGAGTTTGACGCAACGATTGAACCTAGAAACGGCAGTTGAAACCACAGATGGACACAGATTCACACAGATAGAGAGGGAGGTGGGCGGTTGGACTGGGCTAAAAAGGTTTCACCTTCTGGGTGATCCATGAGTGCTTTCGTACCGCGCAATTTCATCTGTGTTCATCCGTGTCCATCTGTGGTTGAACTCCTCTTTAACTGCCGGATTTAGGTCAAAAAGTTGAAGCGTTGAAGGGGGAATTCGACGCTGGCGCCAGGATTCTCTCTCTCGTTTGGAGTCCCGTCTTCAGACGGTTCTGGGAGGCGTGTCTCGAGGCATTCAGGCGGTTGATTTCCAGCCGTTCGATGACCCTGCGTCCAACAGGTGAGCCGCGTAAACAAGGGACTCCAAACGTGTGAGGAACTCCGCAGCCTAATTCTGGAATCGCGAGAGAAACCAGCCGCAGCGCTGAGGCTGCTGAGACTCACCCAGCAGGTAAATGAATTGGAGGCGCATTCGATGATTCATCTTCCTCTCCATCGGCGTTCATCCGCGGTTTAAACTGTCTTTTCGGCGCCGGAATCTCCGTTTCCTGCTTGGAAAGAATCCAGAAAAGATGCTGAAACTTGACCGACGTCCTGCGGGTGATGAGTTCGCTGCCGGACACGGTTGAACCACGATGGCCGGCGATCCCATAATGAAACGAACCGCACTTTTTCTCCTCCTTCTGGCCGGTGCCTTTGGACTTCGCTCTCTGGCTGCGACCGAGGACTCCGTCAAAACCAACTTCACCGCGATGCCCGGAGGCACCCTGGTGGTGGATGTTGATTTCGGAAGCCTTCAGATCGCCACCCACAGCTCGAACGAGATCCTCGTCGACATCGAGCGCAAGGTGTCGATGCGTACTTCAGAACGCGAATCGGCCTTTTTGAAGGACAATCCGATCTCGATCACTCGATCGGGATCGACGCTCACGATCCGCTCCCGCAAGACCAGCAAGATCAGCTGGAATTGGTCGTTTGGCTCCCAGAGCACCCAGGCGCGATACCTGGTCACTGTTCCTGCGGAGTTTGCTGCCAACCTTTCCACCCGGGGTGGCCCAATTTCGGTACGCGGACTGCGCGGAGCGATCAAGGCCGACACTTCCGGTGGTGGACTTCGGTTTGAAGACACGGAGGGTGAGTTGAAGGGAACGACGTCCGGCGGTGGGATTCAGCTCAAGAACAGCAAGGGAACCCTGCGAGTGGAGACCAGCGGTGGAGGCATTCGTTCCGAGGGGGGATCTGGCTCCCTGCATGCCGACACTTCGGGCGGCTCCGTTGAAGTGAAATCGTTTGGCGGTCCGGTTCGGCTTCACACTTCCGGTGGCGGTATTCGCGTTGAATCCATTGGCGGTGAGGTGTTCGGCGAGACCTCAGGAGGGTCGATCCATGCGCAAATTCCCACGCCGGTTCCGGGACCCGTGCATTTGTCCTCCTCCGGTGGCGGTATTGAACTCATCACCGGGGCGAGTGCGGCGTTTGATCTCGATGCCAGTACCTCCGCCGGCGGCGTGAGCTGTGATCTGCCTATCGCGTCGTCAGGCACGAAACACCGTTCCCACCTTTCGGGGCCGGTCAATGGCGGTGGTCCCAAAGTGGTGCTCGAAACCAGCGCCGGATCGGTCCGGATCCGAAGCTCGGGTGCCGCCCTTCGCTAAACGGTGAGGTGGGGTGTGGTGTGGTGCTCAGACATCCTGTAAAACGGATTCACTCCGGAGGGATGGGATTCACGAAGCGCTTGACCGCAGGGGGCGTCCTTTGCGCTGATGCCCTCGGGTTTGCGTGATGCAAATGCTCCCGAGGCTCCGCTGTCGTGGTGGCCCGTGGCGCATTTTCCACACCGCCCACTATGACCGCCCCCCAGCAAAGTCCCAATTCTGGAACCCGCGGGTGCGTGCCCTTGAAGGTCGCCCACCTGTGCGCAGGGAATCTGTACGGAGGAGTCGAAACCTTTCTCGAATCCTTCGTTCGATACGAGAAACTGGCGGGGTTGGAGAGCCGGTTTCTTGTGGGCTGGGAGGGACGTCAGTCGGAACGTCTTCGAGCCCTCGGAGCGAAGGTGGATTTTGTGGGCGGAGCGCGTTTGACGCGTCCGTGGCAGGTGATTCAGGTGCGACGCCGTGTTCGTGCACTTCTGAGCCAATGCCGACCGGATGTTGTCGTGGTCCATTCGGGCTGGACCCAGGCGGTGATGGGGCCCGGTGCCGTGACCGCGGGAATTCCCATGGTGCTTTGGGTTCACAACGAGATCCCACCACGGAGTCTCCTTCATCAGTTCGCCCGGCGGGTGAAACCGTCCGACTGGATCGCCAACAGCCATTTCACCGCGGAGACCATCGCGGCTTGGTATCCTTCTGCGGTACCAGAAGTGATCTATTATCCGGTGCCGGCGCCGGAGCCGGTGTCGGTGCGATCCGGTTCGCGTGAACTGATGAGGATCGGGCTCGGAGCGACCGCCGAAACCTTTGTGATACTGCAGGCGAGCCGGCTAGAGGATTGGAAGGGGCATCGACACCTGCTAAAGGCTCTTTCGGCCCTGAAGACTCGAACTGATTGGGTGTGGTGGATCGCAGGCGGAGTCCAGCGGCCGGAGGAGGAACAGTACAAGTCGGAATTGATTCGCGAGGCCAGTGCTGCGGGAATTGCAGACCGCATCCGCTGGCTGGGGCATCGCAATGACCTCCCGCTGTTGCTCGACGCCTGCGATGTGTATGCGCAAATCAATACCACGCCTGAACCATTGGGGCTGGTGTTTGTTGAGGCGATGCATGCCGGACGTCCGGTGATTTGTGCGAATTCCGGCGGTATTGGCGAGATTGTGGACGATTCCTTCGGACGCCGGGTCACGCCGGGTGATTCGGGAGCCCTGACCCGGACGCTGGAAGCATGGATGAACGATCGATCCGAACCCAGGCGGCTTGGAGCCCGCGGCCCGGAGTGCGCCCGTCGATTGTTCGATCCGGAGGTTCAAATGCGCGCCATCGGCACGAAGCTGCGCAAGGTGGTCGAAGCCGTCTCTCGATGAAACCCGTTGCGCTCCCATTTGGAATGCGGTGCCTGGTGAAGTCTCCGTTGATCGTGTGCTTGATTGCGTTGCTGATTGCCGGCGTTCGTGCCGGCGCCGAGCCCTTTCGGACCAATCTTTCGGCCCCGGCTGGGACCACGCTGACCGTGGATCTCAACGGGGGAAGCATCGAAGTCGCGGTTCAGGATCGGCGGGAAATCCGGATGGAAGTGGAGCGTTCCGCACGCGGTCGATCCCCTCAACGGGAGCGGGAACTGCTGTCGCGAAGTCCGCTGGAGTTTCAACACGAAGGGGACGAGTGGAAGATCACAACGAGCACGCCGAAGTCCGATCCGGAACTTCCCGACGGAGCCCGTCCGCCGCTGGGCGGAACTTTCAAGATCTGGGTGCCCGGCGACTGCAAGTTGGAGCTGAAGACGCTGCTGGGAGCGGTGGATGTGACGGGCTTGAAAGCCGACGTGCGGGTTCGAGTGGTTTCGGGTTCGCTTCGCTTCTCAGCGATTCAAGGCGCGATTCGATCTGAAACTGGGAGTGGTTCGATCCAGGTGAGGGACTGCATCGGGACCAACTCGTTTATCTCCCGAGGGGGTGGAGTGTCGGTTGCCGGCGGGGCCGGAGAACTGCGGGTCGAATCGGGTGGTGGGACTTTGTTGATTCGAGAATTCCGGGGTCGGGTTTCTGCAGAAACAGCGGCGGGCGGAATCCGATTCGACCGCGTGGCGGGCGACATCGACGGGACCACCGGAACTGGAAGGCTCGTGGCAGAGGTGCCGAATCCCGTTCCAGGATTGATCCATCTGGAAGCAACTGGAGGCGGAGGGATCGCGGTCAATCTGCCTCGCGGGACCGGGTTCGATCTGGACGCGGAGACCTCGTCGGGATCGGTGGTGGTCTCCATCGGCGCGGCGAAGGGGCCGGCGGGGCCGGTGGCCATCCGACGGGAGAAAATCAATGGCGGCGGTCCGGAAATAAAACTGCGAACCGGGGCAGGGATGATTCATGTCACCGCGACCAACACCGTGCCGCTGACCAACTCGGTTCCGGTAGCCAAGCACTGATCGAACGAGACGACCTGCTTGAAATGAATCCACCTGCCGAAACCGAGCCGCGGTTGCTGGTGATTGGCGATCGGGATGATTCGATTCCAGCACACGCCGGTATTCTCCGGTCGTTTGAACTCGCTGGGCTCGACCGCGGCTGGGGCTGGCTGTCCAGCCGCGAGGTGACTTCGGAGACGCTCGCGAATGCGACCGGCATCTGGCTCGTTCCGGGCTCCCCGTATCAATCGACCGAAGGCGCGCTGCTCGCGTGCCGGTGGGCGCGGGAGCGGGGTGTCCCATTTTTGGGAACCTGCGGCGGGTTTCAGCATGCCGTGTTGGAGCTGGCGGTGAATGTCCTCGAACTCTCGGATGCCGCGCATGCGGAGATGAATCCCGAAGCGGCAACGCAGGTGATTCACCTGCTGGCCTGCGGATTGGTCGGGGTGCGGGCCGGGGTGCGGTTTGTGCCCGGAAGCCGGTTGGCTGCGCTGGCGGGGACGGAAGAATCCGAGGAGGGGTACCAGTGTCGGTTCGGGGTGAATCCTGAGTTTCGATCCGTGCTGGAATCCGCGGGATTTCGTTTCACGGCATTTGATCCTCAAGGCGAGATCCGGGGCGGGGAACTCTCGGGGCATCCATTCTACTTCGGCACGTTGTTCCAGCCGGAACGTGCGGCCCTGTCGGGTCGGTTGCATCCGATCGTGTCGGGATGGATGCGCGCCGCCGGTGCTTCCGTTTCCGGATGATGGACAGCGCCCCGCGTCTGTCCCACTGTTCCTCCCGATTCACTGACTTTCTTCCCTTGTTGTTATGGCATCGCGAACACTTTTGATCGGCATTGATTCCGGCACGCAGTCCACCAAGGCCCTCGTGGTGGAGGCGAAATCCGGCAAGGTTCTGGGCACCGGATCGGCCGCCTACGACCTGATCCCGGGTCTCCCCGCCGGGGCCAAGGAGCAGCATCCGTCGGAATGGATTGCCGCGACGGCCAAGGCGGTGAAGGCCGCCCTCAAGGAAGCGAAGGCGAGCGCGGGCGAAGTGGTGGCGATCGGCGTCAGCGGACAGCAGCACGGATTTGTGCCGCTGGATGCCAGGGGCGAGGTGATCCGTCCCGCCAAGCTTTGGTGCGACACGAGCACCATCGCTGAATGCGCGGAAATCACGGCGGCGCTCGGCGGTCCGAAAGCCGCGATCCGCGCCACCGGCAATGCGGTGCTCCCGGGCTTTACGGCCCCCAAGATCCTTTGGCTGAAAAAGCACGAGCCAAAGAATTACGCCCGGTTGTCCACCGTGCTGCTCCCGCACGATTACCTGAACTTCTGGCTCACCGGGAAGGCGTTCATGGAATACGGCGACGCCTCGGGCAGTGCGCTGATGGATGTCCGCAAGCGGCGCTGGTCCGACGCGGCGGTGCGCGCGATTGATCCGGAACTCTCCGGCAAGCTTCCCACGCTTTCTTCGAGTGATGTCCCGGCGGGTGAATTGACCGCGGCGACTGCGGCCCAGCTCGGATTGAATCCGGGCGTGGTGGTGAGCGCGGGCGGTGGCGACAACATGATGGGGGCGATCGGAACCGGCAACACCCGTGAAGGCGTGGTGACGGCCAGCTTTGGAACCAGCGGAACGATCTACGCCTGCGCGGAAAAGCCGGTCGTGGATCCGCAGGGGGAGATCGCTGCGTTCTGCGATTCCACCAACCGTTGGCTGCCGCTGCTGTGCACGATGAACGTGACGGTGGCCACCGAGATGGTGCGTCGCGATTTTGAACTGGATCACGCCGAGTTTGAGAAGACCGCGGCCAAGGCTCCGGCGGGTTCGGACGGCCTGGTGCTGGTGCCGTATCTCGAAGGCGAGCGCACGCCCAACATTCCCGATGGCACGGGCGCTTATTTCGGGGTGCGGCCCAAGACCTTCACAGCCTCGCATTTCGCGCGAGCGACGATGGAAGGCGTCACGCTGGGGATGAATTACGGATTGCGACGCCTGGCGGCGCTCGGGGTGAAGGCGACGCAGGTGCGCGCCACCGGTGGCGGGGCGAAGTCGAAGCTCTGGCGGCAGATCATGGCCGATGTGTTCAACGCCGAGGTCGTGACGCTCAAGGTGTCCGAAGGCGCGGCGTATGGTGCGGCGCTTCAGGCGTTGTGGAGCTGGCGTCGGTCGCGCGGTGAATCAGTGGCCATTGAGGACATCACCGACACGTTCGTGACGTTGAACCGTTCCGAGACCGCCTCTCCGAATGCCGCGAACGCGGCGCGGTACGCCGAGTTGCAGGCGCTCCAGGATGAGCTCGGGAAATCGATGCGCCCGGCCTTTGCCCAGCATCGCGCGTGGATCAATGCGCCCGCAGCGCCGTCGGCTCGTACCAAAAAGTGAACACCGATCCGACGCCGTCATCCGGGGAAGGGACTCCCGTGGATCCTCCACGACCGAAGCGTCGTCCGCGCTATTCGGGGAAGAATCCCAGGAAATTCGCCGAGAAATACAAGGAACTCGCGCCGAATCGATACGGCACGGATGTGGCGCATGTGATCGCGTCGGGCAAAACCCCGGCGGGCATGCATCGCCCCATCCTGGTCCGGGAGATCCTCGAGGCGCTCGCGCCGCAGCCGGGGATGACGCTGGTGGATTGCACGCTCGGCTACGGCGGGCACACGCGGGAGTTGTTGTCGGCGGTGTCGCCCGGCGGACGCGTGTACGGATTGGACGTGGATCCCATCGAGCAGCCCCGAACGGTCGAGCGCCTTCGCGCCGCCGGTTTTGGGGAGGAGTCGTTCATCCCGGTTCGACGCAACTTCGCGGGCCTTCCCCAGGTCATCGCCGAGGCTGGATTGGAAGGCGTGGATGGCGTGCTGGCGGATCTTGGCGTGTCGTCGATGCAGCTCGATGATCCCGCGCGCGGTTTCACGTTCAAAGAGGACGGCCCGCTGGACCTGCGCCTCAATCCGTCGAAGTCGCCGTCCGCCGCCGAATGGCTCGCGCGGGTGACGCTCGCGGAGTTGGAAACGGCGTTGACGGAAAATTCGGATGAACCGCACGCGGCATTGATCGCATCGGCCGTGGTCTCGGCGCGGGGGATTGAACCCATTGCGCGGACGGGGCGGCTTGCGGGTGTGATCCGCGAGGCCCTCCGCGGCGCGGGCAAGGGAGGGGATCGCGAGGCAGAGAATACCTGCATCCGACGCGTGTTTCAGGCGCTGCGGATTGCCGTGAACGACGAGTTTGGAGTGCTCGACGCGCTGCTGCGCGGTCTGCCGTTTTGCCTGAAGCCGGGCGGCCGGGTGGCGATTCTCACCTTTCACTC
Source organism: Verrucomicrobiota bacterium (assembly GCA_947454705.1). GTDB lineage: Bacteria > Verrucomicrobiota > Verrucomicrobiia > Limisphaerales > UBA9464 > CAIVQB01. Next base: position 49,791 of record CANGKZ010000013.1, on the reverse strand, counting down.
GGGCGAGGATCGTCGGGTGAAGAAGTCCTTCCAGGAGGGCTTCCGCAACGGGCTGTATTCGCAGATTGCGGATGAAGTGGTGCGGCCGGGGGCGGAGGAACTTCGATCCAATCCCCGAAGCGCGCCGGCCAAATTGCGCTGGGCCGTTCGCGCGGAGGCGTAGTCTGGGCGGATTCCCGTCCGCCTTCGAGGACGGTCCGGTCGGTCGATCGACGCGATTACCGTTTTTGGGCGCGAGGGACCGGAAGCGGCTTGGCGAGCTCGATGGTTTCGATCCGTTGGGTTGGGCCGAAGGTGTCATCGAATCCGTAGGCTTCCATCACCACGCGTCCGCTGGAGTAAACGCGGACCAGCACCCAGACGTATTTCCGATCGTTCGGATTGGTGCTGTCTCCGGGGGTGGCTTCGAAGGGGGAACCGCCGGAGCCGGCAATGATCTGCCACGAGGGGTTCGGGCCGTCGGGCCGCGGGCGCATGGCGTGGTAGATGTGCTCGTGTCCGCAAAAATAGGTGGCGCCGTACTGCTCGATGGTTCCCCAGAAGGCGTCGCGATCCGGCGGGAGGATGTCGAGTCCCTTGGGAAGCTGGGTGCCTTTGTTTCGGAAATGGTACGTGTAGGCCATCTTGTGTCCGAACACGAACAGGTGCCGATTCCCGCGGACGCGCGCGGCGCTCAGGTCATCGGCCAGCCAGTGATTGGGGGCCTTCGAGTCGAGGCCCACGGCGTCGGTGTTGATGATGGAGAAATGGATGCCGCGGCAGTCGAAGGAGTAGCTGAGCTGGGTTTGATCGGTGCGGATGCCGTCGCGTCCCCCGACCTCGGGGCGGTGTTCGACGTTCCAGGCATGAACGTGGGCTCCGGTGACTTCGTGCCAGCGCTTCGTGTTGAGGATCAGATCGCCCATGTTGGTGCGCCACGAATTCTCCCCCGCCGGGTGCGCCCATTTGTTGGTGACGCCGTCGCGGACCTCGGGGATTTGGACCTCGTGATTGCCGGGTACGGGAACGAGATACACGCCGCTGTCGATCAACCCGGCGACCATGCCGCGCCAGTACGCGTACTGACGGTCTAGGACGTGGGCATTGGTGGTGTAGCCCATGATCATGTCGCCATTGAAGAACAGGGCCTGCGGCTTCTGCGCTCCGATTTCCCGGAGGATGCGCGAGAAGGGTCGCACGTGCTGTTGCCAGAGTTTTTCCTCGGGCGTGGCGTCGGCAATCTTCGCGTCGTAGCGGGAATCGCCCACGGTGGCGAAGGTGAACACCACCTCGTCCTTGGGTGCTGCGACCGCGGGGGCAATGGCGGTGACGAGCAGCTGAAACAGCGCCGCGAGCACGCTCCGATTCCACCAGCATTGGGACGACGCGGGTCGCTTCATGGCGGTGTTTTACGGGGAATACCGCCACGAGGCAAAGCCCCGACTTGGAATCGTTCGCCGCGGCGGGCGTCGGTGAAGCCGGTCAGAAGCACAAAGGCCGGGCCCTTTCGGACCCGGCCTTGAAGTGTTGAGGAACCGGAGCGGTGGATGCGATTGGGCTCAATCGCTCCGGTTACGAGTCGACGCTCGCGGCATTACTTCGCGGCGACGGGAGTGGCGGGCACCTTGTGAATGGTGTGCCAGACTTCCTGCTGAACTTCCGCGCCATCGGCGGCTTTGACGCTCAGTTTCACGCGCTGCTGCATGACGGGGATGACGTCGGAGAGCTCGAGGGCGAGGGTTTTGCCATCGGCGCTGAGCTTCGCGGATTTGACCGTGACCAGGTCATGGCCCTTTTGCTTGGGATTCTTCACGGAGAACTCCGGCGATCCGTAGTGCTCGGCCCAGTCGTAGTTCCAGCGGTCGACCGCGTAGTTTTCGAGGTCGGTGGCGCTGGCGGGATTGAGCGAGCGGGTGAAGGTGAGGACCACGCCATTGGACCGGACCTTGAGGTCGCGGACCATGTTCACGGGCTTGCCGGTGTAGCGCACGCGGTGGAAGGCCCCCTGCTTGGCGCCGTTGCTCTGCCAGACCACGAGACCGCAGGTGTAGAGCTGTCCGTCGCCCGGGCTGAAACGAACGCGCATGACGCCGGAATCAAACTTGAGCGGGAAGCGGACGAGTCCGCCCTGGTCCTCGCCGTCCACGGTTTCGTAGAAGCACTTGAACAGCGTGCACATGCCGTAGCTGGTGTGGAGGAGGTCGCCTTCGAACGGACCCCATCGCTTGGAAGTAACCCAGCCCTGGCCGCCGCTGGAGTTGTCCACGTTCTTCGGAATCCAGAACAGCGGGCCGTCGTAGCCATTCGTGTGGGGCACGGCGGTGTGGGCGGTGAACACGTGTCCGTAAAAGCCGCCGGGCTTCATCAGGTTCACGCGGCAGGCGGGAACCCAGTTGCCTTCGTTGTCGCTGGTGGTGATTTCATCGCGGGGTCCGACGCTCATTCCGTTCGGCGCGCGCAGGCCGTTGGCGATGGGTTCCAGTTTCTTGCCGTCGCGGCTGAGGCGATTGAGGGTGCCGTGATTGGGAACCTTGGCCCATCCGAGATTGCCACCTTTGTTGAAGTAGAAGTTCCCGGCGCGGTCGGTTTCGAGTCCGAGGACGAATTCGTGGTACTCGGGGGTGATGCTGATGTCGTTGTTGAAGCACTCGTAGAAGTCGGCCTCTCCATCGTGATTCAGATCACGCAGACGGTAGATGCCGTCGCGGCAGGTCACGTACACGACGTCATCGACGATCTTGAGTCCGAGCGGTTGGAATAGTCCGGCGGCGAAACGCTTCCACTCGAGTTTTTCGAGCGTGGCGTTGAGCCCGGAGACCACCCAGACATCGCCGCTGACCGAGCAGATTGCGGCGCGGGTGGAGTCCTTGAAGAAGTCGAATCCGGCAAACCGCAGCCAGGAATTGAACGGGTTGTTCTCCGGCGGGGTGATGGTGTCGGTAACGTAGGGACCATCGCCGCCGCTGGTGGCGAGCTTGCCCTGGGTCACGAGCGGGGCTCCCCAGCGGGCGGGTCCGCCGTAGGTGAATGCGGCGAGGTTCGGAATGGGCGCGTCGAGGTGCGAAGGCAGGGTTCCCGGCTTTTCGGTGGAGGACCACAGATGCAAACGGAACGGTTTCTTCGCAGGCACTCCGTCCAATTTCAGGACGAGGCGGCCGTCACGACCCGCTTCCCACACCGGAGCGTCGAGTCCGACCACGGTGGCGATCCACCACTTCTTGGTGACCGAGGACTGGATCGCGGCCGTGGCTCCCTTGAAGTACGAACCGGGAACGGCGCCGGAAGGATCGCTGAACACCAGGAGCGACTGCGGTCCGCTCGCACTTTCGAACTGGATGGTGCGGGTGAACACCGGTCCGCCGGCGCTGTTTTCAAACGAGGGAAGTTCGAGCACTCCGACTCCACCCACGGTGTAGCTGAGGATCGTGCTCGATCCGTACACATACGCGCCGCGCCATTGCGCCCAGGAATGGGGCAGGGGGGCAAAGCGGTCCACGCCCTGGCGCGGATCGGTAAAGGAACCCTCGTGGGCCCAGCCCGGGCCGACCGCGCTGCTGAACTGGATGTCGCCCCAGGGTTCGGGGAGGCCTTCGAGTCCATCACGGCCCTTGGGAAGATGGAGGAACCCACCGGTCCAGGCGGCGTTCCAACGAAGCGTCATGGTGTCAAAATTCACCGCGGCTGCGAGATCGGCGGGATCCCCCAGCTTCACGGTGAAGGTCTTCAGCGCCGCCTGCTTCCCCTGGAGGTTGCTGGCGAAGAAGTTTCCGTTGTCCATCTGCTCCCATTTCCAGAGGGCCTGGGATTTGGGTTTGATGGAGGTGGGGGCGGTCTGCGCGCGGGCGATCTGGGCTGCGGGGAGCAGGGCCAGAAGGCCGGCGACGAGCGGCAATGGGGAAGTTTTGAGGCGGCGCATGGGATGACCGACGGTTCCTACCCGATGCGCGTTCATGGGAAAACGGATTTCTTGAAAGGGACGCCTTTTGTTCCGCCGGTGGGTTGGAATCCGGCTTGGTCCGTGCCGCAGTTCCCGCGTAGAGTCCCGCCATGCTTTTGTTCCTGACCCTGGCTGCCGCGGACGCGACCAATGCCGCCGCCGGTGTCGCGTCGGTGGCGCATGCGACCACGCCGACCGCGGGTTTCGGCCCGGTGTTCTGGTTCCTGATCCTGCTGTGCGGGGTGTCGTTCGCGGTGATCCTCGAACGGGCGCTGCTCTTTCGACGCGAGCAGATCGACTCCGCGCAGTTCCTTGCCGGTGTCCGCAACGTGCTGAAGCGCGACAACGTGCTCGAAGCGCTTTCCATCTGCGACGCCACACCGGGGCCGGTGGCGCGGATGATGAAGTCGGCCATCCTCGCGCGCGATGGCGGACGCGAACGCGTGCAGGAGGCGATCGAAGAAGTGGGGCTGGTCGAGGTGCCTCGACTCGAGGCGCATCTGGCCTTTCTCGCCACCATTGCCCAGATCGCCCCGCTGTTGGGCCTGCTGGGCACGTTGATGGGATTCACCGGCGTGTTCCGTGAATTGCGCCGGCCCGATGCCGGTGGATTCGGCTATGCGGCGCCGGGAGAGTTGTTCGACGGAGTGATGCAGGCGCTCTATGCGGCGTCGCTCGGCATCGGACTCGCGATCGTCTGCTACGCCGCCTACAACTACCTGGTCACCCGGGTCAACACGCTGGTCCTCGATTTGGAACGGGCCGGCAGCGAAGCCGTGAAGATGGTGACCGGTGACAACGGGGCCTCGAAATCTTCGAACGGATGAAGTTCACCCGGACCACCCGATTGCTCACCGGCCGGCCGGACGCCGCCCCGTATTTGTGCGTGCTGTTTCCCGTGGCGCTGGTGGCGTTGTTCCATCAGTTCCTCGTGCTTCCCCGCGGACTCAGGATTGATCTTCCCGAGGCGTCGTCGCCCACGGCCGTTGCTGCGGGCGAGCGTGCGTTGGTGGTGGGATTGGATTCGAACGAGCAGCTCTATTTCGAAAACCAGCGCGTGGAATGGTCCGAATTGAAGGATCTGCTTTCGGCCCGGACCCGTGCGGATCGCGGTCCGCGGACCCTGCTGCTGCAGGCGGACCGGGACGTTCGCACGGCGCGTTTGACGGAGCTCTCGGGGATCGCCCGTCAGGCGGGAATTCGCGACGTCGTGTTCCTCACCCGACCGGTGGCCCAGTGAGTCGCCGCAAGGCTCCCATGAATCCTTCGGAAGCATCCAACCCCAACGACGCCCCGGGGTCGGTGTACCAGGTTTGGTCTCCGGCTCGGATCGGGGTGCTGGGATTGATGCTGTCGGCCGGGATCGGCGGGGCCATGTGGGGATTGAGCCAGTGGCCGCAATTGCCCGTGCCGGCGGCTTCCCTCGACGGACGATTGCAGTGGGTGTCGGATCCAAAATCGATGGAGGCCTGGCAGGTTTGGGCTCCGGATCCCACGCGGTTTGCGCGGCCGGGTGCGCCCGGATTTTCCGATGCGATCCGCGCGCGCCGTCCGGTGGTCACGTATCAGGTGGCCGAGTACCTGCCGCCGATCACGTGGTTCGATGTGGGCCCGACCGGAGAACGCATCGGTCCGATGCCCGCGGTGGCGGAGCCGTTTTCCCCGCGTCGACCGGAGAGCATGGAGCGCTTCCTCGGGGAGACCACGGTGGAACGGCTGGCGAGTGTGAAGCCGATCGTGGAATTCCGCGGCGCCTTGAGGAACTGGCGTCAATCGGTGCCGATGGAATCGCTCGAGCCGGTGCGCCCCGGTGGAACACTGGCGGGTCCGACGGTGCTCGAACTCGCGGCCGGGCCGACGGGTTCCCTGGTGCTGGTGCGGCTGGCCAAATCCTCCGGCGATGTCACGGCCGACCAGGCGGCGCTGCGAAGCGTCCGCCGTCTGCAATGGGATACCCCAGAATTGGAAAACCCGCCGCTGCTCGATGCGGCAGGGCCCCTGACCTGGGGAGAGGTGGCGATTCACTGGACGGTTGCCACCACGCCCTGAGTGCGCACTCACCTGGAATCACATGCATCCTGAAACCCTGCTGACCCTGCTCATCCTCGGAGTGCTATCCGTGGTGGGCTGGCTCGCGTTGATGGATGAGTTTCGGAAGCGACGCATCCAGGCGTCGTCGTCCTCGGACCGGATTTTCCGGTGTCTCCAGTGCTCGATGATCTACACGGACGATGCCGGGGTGGAGCGCTCGCGCTGCCCGCAGTGCGGGAAGACGAACGACGTGTTCGCGTTCTGAAATCCCACGCGGCATGGAGCCGCGATCAGTCGTTCTTGCCGGTCTTGATTTCCACGACGTCGTGCGGCGCGGCCTCGCGTTGTCCGGCGGGACTCACGCGAATGTACCGGGCAGCGGCGCGCAGGGCGGGGAGGTCCCTGGCTCCGAGGTATCCCATGCCGGATTGGACGCCGCCGACGAGCTGGGCGACCACGCTGTCGAGGGATCCGGAGACTTCCTTCAATGCCTCGACGCCCTCGGCCGCGACCTTGCGGCTGGAGTCGGCGGAGACGTGGCCGTACCGGGCTGCGGAGCCGGCCTTCATGGCGGAGAGGCTGCCCATGCCGCGGTACTGTTTGTAGAGCTTGCCGTTGATTTCCATGATCTGGCCCGGGGCCTCGGCGCATCCGGCAAACATGCCGCCGCAGATGACCGCATGGGACAGGGTGAGGGCCTTGACGACGTCGCCCGACTTGGTGATGCCGCCATCGGCGATGATGGTGACGCCGCGTTTCTCGGCCGCACGGGAGGCGACGTACAAGGCGGTGAGCTGCGGGATTCCAACACCGGCCACAATGCGCGTGGTGCAGATCGAACCGGGGCCCTGGCCGACCTTGATGACGTTGGCTCCGGCATCGGCGAGGAACTCCACGCCCGCGCCGCTGGTGACGTTGCCGGCGATGATCGGGAGGTCGCGGAAGGCGGATCGGATCAGCGCGACAGATTCTCCCACGCCGCGGCTGTGGCCGTGCGCGGTGGAGACGGCCACGACATCGACGCCTCGCTCCACCAGGGCGGAGACGTGGGCGAGGATGCGGTCGCGGTCGAGGGAACCGTCGGACTTGCGAGAAGTGGACACGGCGGCGCCGCAGATCAGCCGGAACTGGGTATCCCGAGCGGGCTTGAGCCAGGCGCCTTTTTCCGCGGTGATGCGTTCAATGTCGCTCAGCGTGAACAAGCCGCGGAGGCAGTCCTGATCGTCCACGACGAGCAGCTTGTGGATGCCAGGATGGTCGGTGAAGAAGCGGTCTGCGCGCGCGATGGGATCGGCGGCGAGTTCCTTCACGTTTACCGTGTACACTTGTGAACGCGGCTGGAGGGATTCGGACACCTTGCGCTTGGCGTAGCGCGGTTTCACCACGTGGCCGGGAAGCAGGCCGAGGAGGCGTCCTGCGGAATCCACCACGGGGAAGGTGGAAAAGGAGAACCGCTTGCGCTCGATGTGGTCGAGGACGTCGCCGATGAACTGATCGGGCGACACCTTGATCGGTTCCTGGATCAGGCCGTGGACGTGGTTCTTGACCCGGCTGACCTCGGCGAGCTGTTCCTTTTCTGGGAGGTTGTAATGGATGAGACCGAGGCCGCCGTTCAACGCCATGGCGATGGCCATGCGGGCTTCGGTCACGGTGTCCATGTCGGACGAGATGACCGGGATGTTGAGATTCAGTCCGGGCGCCAGCGTGGTGTGGAGCTGGGTGTCCCGGGGCAGCACCTCGGAATAGAGGGTGGCCAGCGTGACGTCGTCAAAGGTGAGGCCGGTGCCGCGGTGGGCGCGGAAGAAGGCGTCGGCCTGGGAATAAAACTCAGCGTCGACGAGATTCGGCGATTCGGTGTCTGCCATGGCCGAAAATCAGGCAGCACCGGGGTGGCTGGCAAGGCTGAATCGTCCCCGGGTGCGTGAAGACCGTGAAACGCGGGGCGCCCGGGGCGAACCGGGATCGGCTATTCCGAATCGGCAGCGGGTGCAACGGCAGCGCGTTTGCGGTAGAGAACGACCACGTTGCCGATGAGGGTGACGAGGTGGCTGCCACTCTTGGCGGCGAGGTCGGGGGCGACCGTCTTGCGCTCTTCCTTGAACTCGGTGAGGCGGATTTTCACCAGTTCGTGGTCCAAAAGCGCCTGTTCCAGGGATTTCAGAAAAGGTTCGCTGATGCCGGCCTTTCCGAGCTTGAGCACGGGTTCCAACCGTTGGGCACGGGACTTCAGGGCCCGCAGTTCGGAACGGCTGGGGGCGGCGGCGGAGGCATCGGTCGGACTCGACATGGCCGGTGATCCTAACCTGCGCCCCGGAGTTGGGCCAGCTTTTGGCGGCTTATTTCGTTGGCAGTCGGGCCGGGAATTCCCACCTTTGGGGCTCGTCGCCTGGCTCCCTTCTGGTCGGCGTTGCCTACATGCCCATCGTGCCTGCAGTCCCCCAATCGCCCGAGTTTTCGGTCGTGGTGCCTTTCTACAACGAGGCCGCCAACGCCGGGGCGCTGCTGGGGGAGATCCTGTCGGTCCTGCGCGCGATGGGGCGTCCGTTCGAAGTTCTCATGATGGACGACGGCAGCGCGGATGCCACGCCGCAGGTCCTGGCCGGCTTCGTGAAGGAAAATGCGGAGTGCCGTCACATTCGGTTGGTTCCGAATCGCGGGCAGGCGTCGGCGGTGTACCACGGGCTCCACTTCGCCAAGGGATCGCTGATGATCACCATGGATGGCGACGGTCAAAATGATCCGGCGGACATTCCCGCGCTGCTGAAGCGGCTGAACGAGGGCGATGCCCCGGACATGGTGGTGGGAATCCGCAAGCACCGGCAGGATTCTGCGTTCCGACGGAAAATCTCCAAATTCGCCAACGCGGTTCGATCCCGGATCCTGCGCGATGGCATGAGCGACAGCGGATGCGCGCTCAAGGTGTTTCGCCGTGAAGTGGTGACGTCGCTGATTCCCATCCGGACGCTGTACTCGTTCATGCCGGCGATGGCGGTCGCGGCGGGATTCCGCGTGGTTCAGATTCCCGTGAACCACCGTCCGCGCCTCGGTGGCACCTCGAGCTATGGGTTCGTGGTGTTCCTGTGGCGACCGGTTCTGGATTTGTTGGGCATGTGGTGGTTCACGCGTCGTCGGTTTCCGCAGGTGCGCGAGGGAGGGTCCGTGGAGGCACCGCGTGGATAGTTCATCTTCGCCACCCCGCGGTGAATCGACGCGGCCTTCAGTGCTTCTGGTCCTCTGGGTGCTGCTGGTGTTGTTCGTGTGGCTGGGAACGCGAGGCTTGAACGAGCCTGATGAGGGCCGTTACGCGGAGATTGGCCGCGAGATGCATGCCGGGAGCAGCTGGTTGCTGCCGCATTTGAACGGGTTTCCCCACTTTCAAAAACCCCCGCTGGTGTACTGGCTTACCGCGGCTGGCTTTCGAGTGTTTGGTGTGAATGAATGGGGTGCGCGCTTCCCTTCGGCGATTGCGGCATTTGGCGTGACGATGTGCACGTGGTGGATTGGCCGACGCCTGTTTCGTGTGGAAGTGGCGAATACGGCCGCATTGGTGCTGCTCGGGAGTCTCGAATTTTTCGGCCTGGCCCGAATGTTGACGCCGGACATGCTGATGAGTTTTTGGATCACGGCATCGATTGCCTGCTGGGTTCGGGCCAAGGCGCCCGCAGAACCCGGTGAACCGCCGGCAATCCGGTGGATTTGGGGTTTCTTCATTTGCCAGGGACTTGGATTTCTCACCAAGGGACCGATGGCACTGGTCGTGCCCTGGAGCGCTGCCCTGGGGTGGATCTGGGTTTCGCGGAGTCTGGGAAATCGGGTCCGCATTCCGTGGAAGACCGGCCTTCTGGTGACGCTCGGGATTTCTCTTTCTTGGTACGTTGTGATTTCGATCCGACAGCCGGGTACCCTCGAGTACTTCGTGGGCGACGAACTGGTGAATCGGGTCATGTCAAAAGCCCATGGACGCTCCAAGCCGTTCTGGTTTTTTGTTCCGGTGTTGATCGGCGGGGCGGTGCCCTGGTGTTTCTTTTTTCCATCGTTGATCCAATCCGCCTGGCGGCGCTTGAGCCATCGCGCCACACGTCCGTTGGAACCCTGGCAGGGGTTGGTGCTTGGTTGGACTGTGATTCCGTTCCTGGTGCTGTCAGGAAGCGGATCCAAGCTGTTGACCTACGTATTGCCGCTCTTTCCGGCGATCGCTCTGGTCCTGGCGTGGGCATGGCATCGACACGCGATTTTACCCCGGCCGGCCGCACGGTGGGCATGGCGGATTGGCGCAATCCTGCTCGCGGTTTTGACCGTCGGATTGATCGGAATGCGGTTCACCCGATTCGGTGGCACGCTTCCCATCTGGCCGCTGGCGATCCCGCTGTTTCTGGTGGCGTACCTGATTCGCGAGCGATGGAAGGCCAACGCCCCCGACGACCTCCAACGCATGGCCATCGCGGCTTCAACGGTCTGGATCGCCTTTATCCTTCAGGTCCCAACGCTCAACCCGATCCTGAAACGGCAATCCACAGTCCGTGACGTTGCGGCGGTGGCGCGTGAATTTCTCGGCACCGATGGCGTGGCCTTCAGCTATAACGTTCGGGCGTGCGGGTTTGGTTTTTACCTGGAGCGGACGATTGGCATCCGGGCTTCCGAGGCCGATCTGGTTCTTGCCCCCACGGCGGAAGAGTCCTTGAGGTTGATCGAAACCGCCGCGGACGCCGCCCGACTGGGCAAGCCGGGCCAACCCGTCTGTGGGTTGATTTCCGAAGAACACTGGGGCCGGGAGTTTTCCGAACCGCAGTGGAAGGAGCTCGCCCGGACTGGAGCGTTCGTGCTGGTGGGACGCCGTTGAACCGGTGGGGACCGTTTTTGGTACTCCGGCTGCGCGGTTACTGCTTCATCTTTTCCACCAGCCGAGTGGTGGATTTTCCATCCACAAACCGGATGAACTCGATGCGTCCTCCGGCGGATTCCACGGCCTGGCGTTCGTTTTGGTCGATGGTGTCGAGCGTGTAATCGCCGCCCTTCACGTAGATGTCGGGCTGGGCGACCTTCAGGAAGTTCACCGCCCGCATTTCAGGAAAGATACAGACCGCGCTGACGCATTCGAGGGCGGCGAGAATCCGTTCCCGGTCGGCCTCGGGATTGAGCGGACGCGTGGGGCCCTTGAGTTGACGGACGCTGTCGTCGCCATTGACCCCGATGAGCAGCAGGTCGCCGAGAGAACGGGCGGTCTCGAGGTAGGACACGTGTCCGACGTGCAGCAGGTCAAAGACGCCGTTGGTCACCACCACGCGTCGGCCGGCGGCGCGCTGTGCGGCGCGCCAGGCGGGCAGGGTGGCGAGGGTGAGGAGCTTGTGGTCGGTCAGCATCGGGCTGGGAGAGTCGCCGCGACCCGCACCGCATTTCAAAAAGAATCGCCAAGGCGGGATTTGGACTGTTCCGGCGGTGCCGGCTCCGCATGCTGGTCCCGTGAAACGCGATTCCAACGGCACTCGGGAACTGCCCAACACCCGTCCCCCGATGGAACGGATGATGCGCATCCATTCCGCCATCGCGAGCGGCGACCACCCCAACGCGAGCACGCTGGCGCGGGATCTGGAGGTCACCACCAAAACCATTCAGCGCGACCTGGAGTTCATGCGCGACCGCATGAACCTCCCCATTGAGTACGTCGCCGCCCGAAATGGATACGTTTACACCGAGGAGGTGGAGGCCTTTCCCACGTTGCAGATCACGGAGGGCGAATTGTTCGCCATGATGGTGGCGGAAAAGGCGCTCCAACAGTACCGGGGCACTCCCTTTGAAAAGCGGCTCGTGGGGGCGTTTCGCAAGCTGGCCCAATCGCTTCCGGACACCGTGTCGGTCCATGTCGCCGATTGGGAGCAGACCATTTCCTTCCGCACCACGGCGGAACCGATGGTGCATCTGCCCGTGCTGGATGCCGTGGCCCAGGCCATGCAGCGCCGTCGCCAGCTCAAACTCCTCTATCGGAAACCCGGTTCCGCCAAGCCGGAGGAGCGGATCGTGGATCCCCACCATCTGGCGAATGTGAACGGCGATTGGTACCTCTTCGCCTACGACCATCTCCGCAAGGACCTGCGCACCTTTGTCCCGGCGCGCATCGTGTCGGCTGAGGAGACCGGGGCGACCTTCAAGCGACCGGATCGCTCGGCGCTGGAGCGTCGGCTGGCCGATAGCTTCAACATCCATTCCAAGGAGGGCGACTTCCAGGTGGTGGTGCAGTTCGACGAGGCAGTGGCTGACTACATCCGCGAAAAACGGTGGCATCCCTCCCAAAAACTCGTCGAGCTTAAGGACGGAGGGGTGGAATTGCGCCTGCGGCTGGGCAGCCTTCCGGAAATCCGCCGTTGGATTCTGGGTTGGGGTGGGTCGGTAAAAGTGCTTGAACCCAAGGAGCTTGTGGACTCGGTGACCGAGTCCGCGCGGGCCATCGTCAAACGCCATTCCGCAGCGGGTTGAGGGTGTTCTGTGACGAACCGATGACGAGCCCGAAGTGCCCTTGACTTGGCCGTTGGCGGCGCGAACCGTGAAGACCTTAGATCATGGAAGCGCCTCCCCTTATTTCTTCTGAAACAAAGCCGACGCATTCGGGTTCTGTAGGCGCAAAAATGACGCCTACCCTGAAGAAGAAATCCCGCCTGTGGCTCTGGATCCTCGTCGGGCTCGTGCTCGTCGGAGTCGCCGGTTCCGGAGCGGCGTGGCAGAAATTCCGTCCCAAGCCGTACACGGTTCAGACCGAAAAAGCCGCGCGCCGGAATCTCACCGAACTGGTCACCGCCACCGGCAAGATCCAACCGGTGCTCCAGGTGAAGATCAGCCCCGAGGTCTCGGGCGAAATCATCGAACTTGCAGTCAAGGAAGGTCAGTCGGTCAAGAAGGGGGACCTCCTCGTCCGCATCAAACCCGACTACTACCGCGCCATTCGCGATTCCTCCGAAGCCAGCTTCAAATCCGCGGAATCGGGTCTGGTGTCCGCCTCGGCCAATGTCTCACGCACCGCCAGTGAATTCGCCCGGGTGCAGGAACTGGCCTCGAAGAAACTGATCAGCGGGACCGATTTTGATACCGCGAAGAACAACAAGGAGGTCGCCGCCGCGGCCGAGGTGTCGGCAAGGCACCAGATCGAGATGGCTCGGCAGTCCTTGAAGAAGGCCGAGGAAGACCTGCTCAAGTGCACGATTTACAGCCCGATCGATGGAACGATTTCCAAGCTGATCTCCGAAGCGGGCGAGCGCGTGGTGGGTACCGGCATGATGGCGGGCACGGAAATCATGACCGTGGCGGATTTGAATCTGATGGAAGCCCGCGTGGAAGTGGGCGAGGTCGATGTGGTGCAAGTCCGCGTGGGGCAGAAGGCGCGGTTGGAAGTGGATTCCTTCCGCGACCGGAAGTTTGCGGGAACCGTCACCCAGATCGCCAATTCAGCCAAAACCCAGGGAGCGGGGACCCAGCAGGAAGCGACCAAATTTGAGGTCAGGATTCGGATCACCGACCGGGAGCGTTTCCTGCCGGGAATGAGTTCCACGGCCGAGGTTGAAACCCGCTATCGGACGAACGCAATCACGGTTCCCATCCAGTGCGTCACCACGCGCCTGCCCAAGGGAGTGAAGAAGGAGGAGGCCAAGCCGGCGTCCAAGGATCAGGCCGACAAGGATCTGGACCAGGAATTTGCCAACCTGACGAAGAAGCGTGAAAAGGCCGTGGTCCCGATCGACGTGGTGTTCGGGGTGGAAGACGGCAAGGCCAAGATGATTCCGGTGAAGCGCGGCATCAGCGACGATTCGTATTACGAGATCGTCGAAGGCGTGGCCGAAGGGGCCGAAGTGGTTTCCGGGAGTTTCAAGGCCATCGCCCGCGAACTCGAGGACGGCAAGCTGGTGGTCGTGGACAACAACAAGAAGAAGTCAGCGACCGAACCGAAGAAGTAACCGCGGCGGCCTCCGGTTTCGCGCGGCTGCTTTGGCCCGTGATCCAAACCGGGCGCGCCGTGCGGAATTCCTGCTGAACTGACATCGCCATGTCGCTGATCCAAATCCACGACCTCACCCGGCGCTACGTCATGGGCACCGAAACGGTCCATGCGTTGCGCGGAGTGTCGCTGAGCATCGAACGCGGGGAATACCTGGCGATCATGGGGCCGTCGGGTTCGGGCAAATCCACGCTCATGAACCTTCTCGGATGCCTGGACACTCCATCGAGCGGCTACTATGAGCTCAACGGGGTCAACGTGGCCCACATGGACGACAATTCGCTCGCTGAAATCCGGAATCGCGAGATCGGTTTTGTGTTCCAGAGTTTCAACCTGCTCCCGCGCTCGGACTCGCTCCACAACGTTGAACTGCCGCTGATTTACTCCGGAGTGTCGGCCTCCGAACGTCGCGAGAAAGCGATGCAGGCGCTCGTGAACGTGGGCCTGGGCGAACGCACACATCACAAACCCAACGAACTCTCCGGCGGCCAGAGGCAGCGTGTGGCCATTGCGCGGGCCTTGGTGAACAACCCGAGCATCGTGCTCGCGGATGAACCGACCGGAAATCTCGACTCCCGGACCGGTGAGGAAATCCTGGGTCTGTTCGAGACGCTTTCCCGGCGTGGCAACACGATCATTGTGGTCACGCACGAAGAAGATGTGGCGCAACACGCCCGGCGCATCATCCGCATTCGCGATGGACTCGTGGCGGCGGATGAGATCAACCCGAACCCCCGTGCGGCGCTCCGCATGCAGGAGGCAGTGAAGTGACTCGTCGCCGTTTGAAATCCACGTTCTGGAACCGGTTCGTTGCCGAATGAACCTGCTGCACGAGCTCAAGGAGTCGGTGTTGATCGCCTGGTCCGCGCTCCGCACGAACAAGATGCGGTCCATGCTGACCGCGCTGGGCATCATCATTGGCATCGTCACGGTGACGCTGATGGGCAGCGCCATCGCGGGGCTCAACACCGAGTTCCGGCGCATGGTGGCGGGAATCGGGGCGGACAATTTGTACGTTCAACGCTTCGCCTGGTTCGCCGGTGAGGAACCGTGGCGCCAGGCGCGGAATCGACGCGAACTCACGCTGCGCGATGCCCGCGAGGTGGAGCGACTCTCCTCCTTTGCTGTCGCGGTCGGCGCGGAGGCGAATGGCAATGGGACCGTGTCCTACCAGCGCAAGCAGGCCAAGGGCGTCTGGGTCGCGGCCAACACAGAGAACAGCGCCACGATCCGTGGACTCTCGTTGTCGGCTGGACGCTGGCTCTCGGAGTCCGACGTCCAGTCCGCGCGTCCCGTCTGCGTAATCGGCAGCTATCTCGTGGAGCGGTTCTTCCCGTACGGAGGCGCGGTCGGCAGCCGGATCAAACTCAACGACATGCCATTTGAAGTGATTGGCGTGCTCGAGAAGCAGGGTTCCAGCTTTGGCAACAATCCCGACGACCAGATCGTGATCCCGGTCACCCGATTCACCCGCGAATTCACGCGATGGCCCGATGTCTCCATCGTGGTGAAAATTCGAAACCTTCAGGAGTTGGACGACGCCAAGGAGGAGTTGCGTGGAATTCTCCGAAAGATTCGGCGCGTCGCGCCGGGGGAAAAGGATGACTTCGCGATCAACCAGCAGGATGCGTTGATTTCCTTTTTCAATGTCATCGGCGGCAGCATCGCGGCCGTCGGATTGTTCATCACCGGATTGTCCCTGTTCGTGGGAGGGATCGGCATCATGAACATCATGTTTGTGAGCGTGGCCGAGCGCACGCGCGAGATCGGCATTCGCAAGGCGATTGGCGCCAAGCGGCGAACGATCCTGGTTCAGTTCCTGGTGGAGGCCGCGACCATCACCCTCGGGGCCGGAATCCTGGGGCTGCTGATTGCCTGGCCGATTACGCTTGTGATTGACCACTACATGGCGGCGTCGATGCCCTGGTGGCTTGTGGGAATCGCACTGGCCGTGTCGGTGCTCACCGGTGTCGTGAGCGGATTCCTCCCGGCCTGGCGCGCCGCACGCATGGATCCCGTGGAGGCTCTGAGGTCCGAATGAAGGTGCGATTCCATTGGGTCAGCGAATTCCGCGAAGCCGTGTCCATGGCGCTCAACGCCGTGACCACGCATCGCCTCCGTTCCTCGCTCACACTGCTGGGAATCCTGATCGGCGTGTTCAGCATCATCCTGGTGATGACGGCGATTCGCGCGCTCCAGGGGAGTATCGAGAACCAGATGTCGCAGCTGGGCAACCAGACCTTCCAGTTCCAGCGTTTCCCGGCCATCCGGGTGGATGATGACGAGGAATCGTTCGACAAATATTTCCGTCGAAAGCGGTTCTACCTGGCCGATGCCCTCGCGGTGCGCGAGCGCGCGACGATGGCTCGGGCGGTCAGCGCCACTTCCGAAGTTGATCAAGGCGAGGTGCGGTCGCGCTTCACGAAAACGAATCCGAGCATCGCATTTCGCGGGATGAGCCCGGAGTCTTTCGAAACCCGAAACCTGACCGTCGCCGAGGGACGCGCGCTGGTGGAATCGGACATCACCGGAAGTCGTCATGTGGCGGTGCTGGGGGCGGACCTGGCCCGCAAGGTGTTTCCCTTCGGATCGCCGCTCGGCGAATGGGTTCAGTTCAAGGGAATTAAGTACACCGTGGTCGGCGTTCTCGAGTCCAAGGGAAGCATGTTTGGGCAGAACCAGGACGGGTTTCTCGCGGTGCCCATTTCGACAGTGATCAATCTCTACGGACGCGAGACGCCGCTGACCATCCAGGTGCAGGCCTGGAATCAGGATGTCTATGACGACACCGTGGAACAGGTTCGCGGAATTCTCCGCACCCTGCGCAAGGTGCCGCCCGGGGATCCGGATGATTTTGAGATCGTCTCCAACGACTCGCTCATTTCGCAGTTCCGCAAGATCACCCTCGCGGTCCGCGCCGGGGCCGGATTGATCAGCAGCATCGCGCTGATCGCCGCAGGCATCGGCATCATGAACATCATGCTGGTCAGCGTCACCGAGCGAACCAAGGAGATCGGCATCCGCCGCGCCATCGGTGCCAAGAAGCGCAACATCATGACCCAGTTCATCCTGGAGGCGGTCATTCTCAGCGAAATGGGCGGCGTGCTGGGAATCCTTCTCGGAATTCTGGCCGGAAATCTGGCCGCCATGGCCCTGTCCACGCCGCCGGTGTTTCCCTGGGACTGGGCGCTGATCGGCCTCGGGGTCTGCTCCATCGTGGGGATCGCTTTTGGTACGTACCCCGCCTGGAAGGCCGCGCAACTCGATCCCATCGAGTCGCTCCGCTACGAGTAATCGGCCTTCGGCTGCATTACAGTTTTGTAAGGATCCGGAAAGGTTCGGGCAATGGGTCGGGTGTCTGTTGGTTCAGTGACGGCTGCGAAGGCCGGCACGGCAACAGGGGGTCTGCGGATCCCCGTCGCAAACCAATTCCAATAGACATTGATTATGACACGCATTCTCAGTCCCCGAACTCTCCTGAAGGCTCTGCCCGCGGTGGCGGTGGGTGGATTGCTCGCCTGGTCCCTTTCCGCGAAGGACAGCGCCCCCAAGTTGAACCTCAAGACCGATGAATCCTCGGTCTCCCGCACCGACCGTCTTCCCGCCAGCTTCGCGCCGATCGTCAAGAAGGTCGCGCCCAGCGTGGTGAAGGTGGTGACCTCCGGGAAGGCCAAGATGGATCCGCGAAATCCGTTGGGTGAAGGGATGGACGATCCGTTCCTCCGCCGTTTCTTCGGCATTCCCGACGGCATGGGCCGCAATCAGCAGATGCCCAAGGTGCAGGGCCTCGGCTCCGGCGTGATCGTCACCGAGGATGGCTACATTCTGACCAACAACCACGTGGTGGAATCGGCCGACACGGTGAGCATCTCGCTCGCCGACGGACGCGAATTCACCGCCAAGGTCGTGGGCAAGGATCCCAAGAGCGATGTCGCGGTCGTGAAGGTGGACGCGACCGGACTGCCTGCGGTGACCTTGTCCGACAGCGACAAAGTCGAGGTGGGTGACTTCGTGCTGGCCGTGGGAAATCCGTTCGGCATCGGGCAGACCGTGACGTCCGGCATCGTCAGCGCGACCGGCCGCACCACGATGGGGCTCGACTACGAGGACTTCATCCAGACGGACGCGGCGATCAATCCTGGTAATTCTGGCGGTGCGCTGGTGGACATTTCCGGCCGACTGGTGGGCATCAACACCGCCATCCTGAGTCGCAGCGGTGGCAACCAGGGCATCGGCTTCTCGATCCCCATCAACATGGCGCGCGACATCATGGAATCGCTCGTGACCGACGGGAAGGTCACCCGTGGTTTCATTGGGGTGAAAATCCAGAACATCAACCCGCAGCTCGCGCGTCAGTTCAAGCTGGGTGAACCCAAGGGCGCGCTGATTGCCGATGTCACCCCGCGAGGTGCTGCCGACAAGGCCGGAGTGAAGAGCGGGGACGTGGTCACCGAAGTGAACGGCCGCGAGGTGCGCGATTCGCAGCACTTCAAGAATGCCATCGCCCGCGTGAAGCCCAGCGAAGTGGCGGCGCTGAAGGTGCTGCGCGACGGTGAGACGAAGGTCATCAAAGTGAAGGTGGGCACCCGTCCCGAGGATCCCGAACTCGCCGACTCCGAGCCCACTGCCGATGGCGAATCCGGCACGCTCAACGGCGTGGCCGTGGCGGACATCGATGCCCGCACGCGTCGTGAGTACCAGATTCCCGAGTCCGTGAAGGGCGCGGTCATCACCAGTGTGGAACCGGGTTCCGCTGCGGCGGAGGCCGGAGTGCAGGCCGGGGAAGTCATCCTCGAAATCAACCGACAGAAGATCACCTCGGCCGACGAGGCGGTGAAGCTCACCGAAAACCCCAAGGACAAGACCACGCTGCTGAAGCTGTGGACCCGGCGCGGGGTGCGGTTCCTGGTGGTGGATGAAAGCGTCGAGCCCAAGCCCCGCCGCTAAACGTGCGAGCCGAGGCCGCCATTCGCGGGACTCCGCGGACCAGAAATGGAACCGCGGCAGTCCCCGGATGGCGGCTCGTTTTTTCCAGATTCTCCACCATACTCGCTGCCGATGCGCATCCTCGTGGTCGAAGATGATCCCAAGATTGCCTCGTTTGTCGCGAATGGACTCCGGCAATCGGGGTTCGCGGTGGACCACGCCCCGGAGGGAACGCAGGGATCCTTTCTCGCTCGGTCCACTGCGTACGATGCGGCCGTCGTCGATGTGATGCTGCCCGGGGTGGATGGATTGAGCCTGGTGCGCCGCCTGCGTTCGGAGGGCAAGCACATGCCGGTACTCTTCCTCAGCGCGCGCGCCACCGTGGAGGATCGCGTTGCCGGATTGCAGGCCGGCGGGGACGACTACCTCACCAAGCCTTTCGCCTTTTCGGAACTGCTGGCCCGGATTCAGGCCCTGATTCGTCGGTCCACGCATGCGGTGGAGCCGACCCGCCTTGTGGTCGGTGACCTCACGCTGGACCTGGTGAGCCGCGAGGTCCGGCTCAAGGACGAGGTGGTGGAGCTTCAGCCTCGCGAGTTTTCGTTGCTCGAATACCTGATGCGCAATGCCGGACGCATCGTCACCAAAACCATGATTCTGGAGCACGTGTGGGATTACAGTTTTGATCCGCAGACCAATGTCGTGGACGTGCTGGTGCACCGGCTCCGTTCCAAAATTGATCCGGACCGGACACGCCTGAACACGCAGCGGGGAGTGGGATATGTCCTCCGAAAAACCTAAAGCAGGCTCTTCCATGGAGCGGGTGGGCCGGATGCTCTCGGTCCGGTTGACGCTGGGCTTTGCGGCGATGTTTCTCATCGGCGCCTCGGTGCTGTTTGGGTTCCTCTACTGGGAACTGGGCCGACGACTGGAGGAGCGGGAGCAACGGCTGCTCAATGTCCGCTTGGATGCGTACTCGCAGGACTACGACCGCGGCGGGCTGGCGCAGGTGCGCGACCGCATCGAACGTGAATCCCAGAGCCCGGGCGTTGGAGCCATGTTCCTCCGCTGGGTGCCCAGGAAGGGCATGGGCATGGTGTTGCAGGTGCCGGAGGATTGGCTGGAGCTGCGGATGGAATCCGTTCCGCTGCCGTTCGGCATGGGCACGTATGAACGTCCCCGCGGAGTGCTGCGCATCCCGCGCGATGCCCAGCGTGATTTTCAATTCGCAGCCCGCGAGCTGCGCGATGGCTCCGTGCTGCAGGCCGGAGCCAGCACCGACAATCGGGAGGTGCTCTACCAGCCGCTGCGACGCGCGTTTTTCATCGCCGGCGGACAGGTGGTGATCGCTGCGATCGGATTCGGAGTGTTCATGTCGTCACGCGCCCTGCGGCCGGTCCGTCAATTGACCGCCACCGCGCGGCGAATTCTGGAAACCGGCAGCATGGACGCGCGAGTGACGAATCCCCGGGCGGACGATGAACTTGCGGAGCTGGTGTCGTATTTCAACACGTTGCTGGACCGGAATGAGTCGCTGCTGCGGACCATGCGCGAGGCCATGGACAACGTGGCGCATGATCTTCGAACCCCGCTGGCGCGTCTGCGGGCCGGGGCTGAGGCGGCGCTCCAATCGTCCGATCTTTCGGACACGGCGCGCGAGGCGCTGGCGGATTCAGTGGAGGAATCCGAGCGAATGCTGACGCTCCTGAACACGCTGCTCGATGTCACCGCGGCGGAGTCCGGGGCGATGAAGCTGCGACGCGAGCGACACGAATTGCTCGCGCTGCTGCGAGATGTGGCGTCGTTGTACGACCACCTCGCCGAGGTGAAACGGATTCAGGTGGAAGTGGTGTCCGGGCTGGCGTTGGAGGCATCGATCGATGTGAACCGCTTCCGTCAGGCGCTCGCCAACCTGCTCGACAACGCCCTCAAGTACACGCCGTCGGGCGGATCGGTGCGGATGTCGGTATCGATGGAGTCTGCAGGACCGGTGATCCGGATTCGCGACACCGGCATGGGGATCACGCCGGAGGAACTGCCCCGAATTTGGAACCGGCTTTACCGCGGGGATCGGAGTCGCACCGAGGCCGGACTGGGCCTGGGGTTGAGCCTGGTGAAGGCGATCGTGGAGGCCCACGGAGGCCGTGCCACTGTCACGA
Source organism: Verrucomicrobiota bacterium (assembly GCA_947454705.1). Taxonomy (GTDB): domain Bacteria; phylum Verrucomicrobiota; class Verrucomicrobiia; order Limisphaerales; family UBA9464; genus CAIVQB01. Next base: position 28,778 of record CANGKZ010000013.1, on the reverse strand, counting down.
GCACGGTCGGGCAGGGGAGTGAATTCGTCGTCAGCCTGCCGCGGGATGCCGCGGCAGGCTGAGCGGACGATCGAACCGCAGGCTTAACTTACAGACCGCGGGTCTCCCAGCCGGCGCGGTACTTGCGACGGACGAAGGCATTCGCCTCCTTCACGTTGGTGAACTTGAGCTTGGAGGAATTCCAATCGAGCGTGGTCTTCGGGAAACGCGTGGCGACGCTGCCGAGGAGCACTGATTCCGTGAGCGGACCGGAGTATTCAAACCCGGCCGAAGTCTTGCCCTGTCCGCGGACGGCATCGACGAACTCGTGCCAGTGATCCGCGCCTTCGATCTTGGGGAACTTGAATCCGGCGAACTTGGCCTGGGGAAGGAGGATCGGATCTTCGATGTGGGGAATCACCAGGATGCCCTCGGTGCCGATCACGATCGATCCCTGTTCGGGCAGCGGCTTGCCTTCGAGCAGGGCGCGGATTTCCGCGGGCGGCTTCTGGTCGCCGTCGTACCAGGTCACCGGGATCTTGCCGGGCACCGTGTACTGCGTCGCCGGGAATAGGTAATGGATGACCGCGTTGGTGGCCCAGGAGTGCGAGTTGGGCGGCGCGCCTTCGCTGCGAACGCTGACCGGGGCGGTGAGGCCGAGGGCGCCGAACACCGGGTCAAAGATGTGGCATCCCATGTCGCCAAACGTGCCGGTACCAAAATCGAGGCGTTTGCGCCAGTTGCCCGGGTGATACCAGTCGCCGCCGATGAACGGGCGGGGCTGGCAGACGCCGAGCCAGAGATCCCAGTTCAGGTTGGCGGGAACCGGGTCGTTGCGCTGCGGCATGGTGCCGTTGTCACCCCAGGCCTTGTTGCTCCAGGTGTGGACTTCGCGGACCTTTCCGATCACGCCCTGATGCACGAGCTGGACCGCCAGCTTGTACTCGCGCGCGGAGTGAATCTGGATGCCCATCTGGGTCACGCGCTTCTTCTGCGCGGCGAATTCGGCGAGACGGCGCGTCTCGTACAAATCGTGGGTCAACGGCTTCTGTCCGTACACATTCACCCCGTGATGCAGTGCCAGCATGCCGATCGGAGCGTGCATGTGGTCGGGGGTGGAGACGTTGCAGGAATCGAGCTTTTCCTTCTCCAGCAGGATGCGGTAGTCGGCGTAGACCTTTGCATCGGGGAACTTCTTGCGGAACTCGAGCGCGCGGTTGGAGTCCACCTCGGCGCACGCGACCATGCGGACGGATTTGTGCGTGGCGATCGAGGTGAGGTCGGCCCAGGCCATGCCCGCGGCGCCGAAGCTGGCGTGGATCACCTGGCCGGAGGGCGGATTGGCGATCAGGTCGCGGGTGATGAAGGGGGCCGCAAAGACGGCGCTGGCCGCCGTTTTTAGAAACTGACGGCGTGGGAGGTGGTGGGCGGAGGACATGGTGCGAAAAGGCTTTCAGTTTTTGTCGCGGACGCAAGACGAACGGTCGATGGACCCCGCCGGCGCGGGAGAAATTCAGGCCAGAAGACCGCGAACCACCTGCCCATGCACATCGGTCAGCCGTCGGTTGGCCCCGTCGTGTCGGTAGGTAAGCCGCTCGTGATCGATGCCGAGGAGATGCAGTACGGTGGCGTGGAAATCGTAGTTCGACACCGAATCGTGCGCCGACTTCCACGACCATTCATCGCTTTCTCCAACCGACGCTCCGGCGCGAACCCCGGCCCCGGCCATCCAGCCGACAAACGTGCCGCCATTGTGATCGCGCCCATCGCCGCCCTGCGAAAAGGGCATGCGACCAAATTCGGTATTCCAGAGCACCAGCGTGTCTTCGAGCAGGCCGCGTCCCGCGAGGTCGCGCAGCAGAGCGGCAATGGGACGATCGGTCGCGGCGCAAATCGGCGGGAGTTCCTTGGGAATGCTGGTGTGGTTGTCCCAATTTCCGGTGGGCCCTCCCGCTCCGCTCCACACCTGCACGAATCGAACGCCGCGCTCAATCAATCGACGCGCCATCAGGCAGCGTCGGCCGAAGTCCGCAGTCTTGGTATCATCAACTCCGTACAGCGCGCGGGTGGCGGGCGATTCGCCCTTGATGGAAAACGCCTCGGGCGCGCTGAGCTGCATGCGGGCCGCGAGTTCGTAGGCTTCGATGCGCGATTCCAACCTTGAATCGGGACCGGTGGTCGCGAGGTGGGATCCATTCAACTGCCGCAGCACCTCGAGCCCTTCGGCATCGGAGGACGGCGTGCTGATCCCGGCCCCGCCGGCGGCGGCGGTCAGGTGGGGAATCGGCGTGGGTGCGGAGGCCTGGATCACCGTTCCCTGATGGCTCGCGGGGAGGAAACCGGCGCTGAAGTTTCCCTTTTGGTTGTAGGGCAGGCCGCGGCCGTCGGGCAAAACGACGAACGTGGGCAGGTTGTCCGACAACCGCCCCAGCGCGTAGCTGACCCACGAGCCCATGCAGGGAAATCCGGGAAGGAGGAATCCCGTGTTCATCAGGTAACTGCCGGGACCGTGCACGTTGGTTTTGGAAACCATCGACATGCAGAACGCCAGTTGATCGACGCACCCGGCCAGATGCGGCATCAGGCTGCTGACCCATCGGCCCGATTCCCCGTGTCGCCGAAATTCGAAGGCGGGCTTTAGAATTTTTCCGGGTTCGCTGGTGGCGGCCTCCACGCGTGCGCCGGTGCCGGGATCAAACTTCTGCCCGTGCCGCTGGAAAAGCATCGGTTTGTAGTCGAACAGATCCATCTGGCTCGCGCCGCCGTTCATGAACAGCTGGATCACGCGCTTGGCGCGGGGGCGGTGATGGGTGCCGCCGGCGAACAGTCCGCCGGTTGCGCTGGTTCCCGCGAGCGCTTCGTCGATCAGCAATCGGCTCAGTGCCGCGCCGCCCAATCCACCTCCAAATCGCCACAGGAACTCCCGGCGGGAGCCTGCGATGCGATGCGATGGAATCGGGGAAATCATTCTAAGAACAGCAGTTCAAACCGCAGATGGACGCAGATGAACGCTGATTGGGACTAAGACAAATCGCTTGTTTCGCTTCTGGTTCATTCAATTGCCGAGTGGGCTCAATGGCTTCGGTTCCGCGCGCTCGAATCTGCGTTCATCTGCGTCCATCTGCGGTTGGTTTTTCTCACAGGTGCCGGAGTTAGGTTCATTGGATCAATGCGCGTCTTCCGCCGAGGTGTGGTCGTGGACGATGCGCCAGTCGTTCCCCATCCGGCGGAACACCAGCGTGAACAAGCCGCCCGGATGGTCGGCCTCGCGCTGCAGTCGCCAGTGGCCGAAGACGAGGATCGAATCCGGTCCGAGCACCGTGAATTCGAGTTCCGAAAAGGTGAGCTGCCCCATCGCCTTCCGATCGGTGTATCGGGATTGGTACCGCTTCAACACCGTCAACCATCCGCGGGTGACCGATCCACCGGAGGCGAAGCGGGTGTCGGCCGACACGGAGTATCCCTGCATGAATTCCGGGATGTTGCCGGCATTCCAGGCGTCCACCTGACGGGAGAGCACGCCGCGCACGGCGGTGACCGGATCGCCGCCGCGCGGGGTGGTAGTGGAGGTCGAGGTAGAGGTCGAGACCGTGGCGGTGGTGGTGACGGTGCTGGCCGTCGTGGCCGAGCCCTCGGTGGAGATGGAGCCGGTCCTTCGGCTCGCGCATCCCGTGGCGAGGAGGGCGGCCGACGTGATCAAAAACGCGCCCCGTTGGGCGTCAGTCCACAAAGATGAATTCATTGCTGTTGAACAGGAGCCGGCAGGCGGCGGCGAGGCCGTGCCGGGAGGCATACTGGGTGAGAAGCCGGGTTTCGTCCGTAGTTGCGAGACGCGCAAAGGTTCGTTCCACCGCAGCGCGGATGCGAACCGATTCGTCTGCGCCGGGGAATTCGCGTTGAAGCGTCGCGGCGAAATGCCCCGATTGGCGGAGCACGAGTTCATCGTTCCACAGGGCGAGGGCCTGCTGGACGGTGATTCCGGAGGTGCGCACCGGTGTGAGTTGATCCCCGGCCGGGCAATCGAGGGCGTCCATGAATGGATCCGGCAGCGTGCGAAAAAGGAAACGGTACAAACTGCGTCGCCCGGCCGCCTCGGAGTCGCGATCGAACTTCGCGTAGTCCACCATGGGCGTGACGTGGATTCCGGGTTTCAGATCGAACTGCCGATCGCCCGGTCCACCCATGCGAAAGTCGAGCCGGCCGGAAACTTGGAACATCGTGTCGCGCACCGCCTCGGCATCGAGGCGAGTTCGATTCATGCGCCAGAGCAGGACGTTGCCGGCGTCGCGCGTGGCCGCCTGGGGATCGGAATCCGTGACGCGCGAGGACTGCGCGTAGGTGTCGCTGAGAACGAGCAATCGATGCAGGGCTTTGAAGGAACCCTGCGCGTCGTCACGGAACCACACGGCAAGCCAGTCGAGCAGTTCCGGGTGGGACGGGCCCGAGCCCATGCGGCCGAAATCATTGGGCGTTTCGACCAGTCCGCGTCCGAAGTGCAGATGCCACACGCGATTTGCAATCGAGCGCCAGGCCAGCGCATTCCCGCGATCGGTGATCCAGCGCGCGAGCGCGGCGCGGCGTTCGCCTTCCGGGGCGTCGGGGGAAACAGCGAACCGTGACGGAAGTCCGGCCACGCAGGACAGCGTTCCGGGAAGGGCGGGTTCAAGCGGATGATCGAATTCCCCGCGCTTCAGCACACTCACGGGGCGGGGTTGGAACACCGGCTTCAGTCCGCCATCGGGATCGAAATCCGCCGCCGGGGCGTAAACCAAGTGCGGTGCTGGAAGGGAGTCGAGGTGGGACTCCAGCCGCCGGGTAACGACGTGGCGCGCGAGTTCGAGGATCTGCGATGGGGAACGTCGCGCCGGCGCGGTCGCCAGGGTCTGTTCCAAACTTGAGGCAAGCGGTTGGGTGGCTTCGGTCAGGGGGCGGTCGGAAATCGAAAGCCGGAACCGGCCGATTAGATGTCCGCCGCCATGGCGTTGCTTGAGAACGATCCGGAGAGACTCGCCAGTCTTGAGGGAAAGCGGCGTCTTTAGTTCGAACCCCGCCACGTGGGATTTTCCTTCCTCGGGGTGGATGCCCCAGGCGGTTCTCTCGTCGCCATCGAGTGCTGCAGAAATGCCCCATCCGTCCTGATTGAAGTCGGCCTTCGCCCGCGCCAGCTCAATCCGTGTGGAGCCGTTCCACACTTCGAATTCCGTGAGGTGAAAATTGCCGTTGTCCTGACGTCCGGGACCGCCCTGCGGCAGCGAGGGATCGGCGAGCACCTGCAGGCGAATCGAACAAATGGGGGATGCGAGGCCCTCGGGATTCGCGATCACCTGATAATCGTCGCGTTCGGGTCGGAGGCCGGAAGCCACCACGATGCCGCCCTGGCCAGCGGTCAGCGTGCTGCCGGAGGTGCTGGAAGGCGTTACCCGGGTGAGCGGTTTCCACAACGCTTCTGCGGCGGCGCGGGCCGATTCCCACCGGCGCACCTCGTCCTGCACTTCCGGGGTGAGCCAGGCGGGGGCATTGGTGCCGGAGGTGGATCGAACTTGATGCAGCGCGGCGCGAAGCTGCTGGCGGAGTGCGTGTCGGCCGGGATCTGTGTCGAACAGGCGGTTGGCCCGTTCCACACCGGCGAAGACGGCTTGAAGCGCGTAGTAGTCGCGCTGCGACACCGGATCGAACTTGTGATCGTGGCAGCGAGCGCACTGGACCGTGGTGCTGGTGAAGGTCTGCATCACCGTGGTGACCATGTCGTCCCGGTCGATGTAGCGCGCGGCCTGTCGGTCCGATGCGTCTTCGCGGATGCAGCGCAGGGAGCTCTCGTCCCACGGTCCCGCAGCGGCGAGTCCGAGCGCGGGGATCAACTCGGGTTCGCGCGGGAACAACTGGTCCGCGGCGATCTGTTCCTCGACGAAGCGCGTGTAGGGACGGTCGGAATTGAAGGCCCGAACGAGGTAGTCGCGATACGGCCAGGCGTTGGTGCGGATGCGGTCCTGATCGTGTCCGTGGGTCTCGGCGAAATGGACGGCATCCATCCAATGCCGCGCCCATCGCTCGCCGTAGCGCGGGGAGGCGAGCAGGCGGTCCACCACGCGCGATCGGGCGTCGGCGCTGGAATCGGCAAGGAACGAAACCCGTTCCGACGGTGTGGGCGGAAGTCCGGTGAGATCGTAGGTCACCCGACGCAACCACACCTCCGCGCTCGCCGGTGCGGACGGTCGAAGCCCTTCACGTTGGAGCCGCTCGCGAAGGAAGCGGTCCACGGGGTTTCCGCTGGTTCCCGGCGCATTGGGGACTGCGGGGCGGATGAGCGGCTGATAGGCCCAATGGGAGGACGTACCGTTTGTGGTACCGGCTGCGGCCGAGGCCGGGAGCGTGGTGTCGGCGCAGCCCAGTGAAGCCGCGACGATTGCCATGGCCCGCCACAATCCTCCGCTGCGTGAGGCGATGCGGGGAGTGGTGGCGTTCATGGACGGCGAAGGACGGTCAGCTGAGGATTCCTTCGACGACTTCGCCGTGGACGTCGGTGAGGCGACGGTCGACGCCGTTGTGCCGGAAGGTGAGCTTGGTGTGGTCGATGCCCATCAAGCGGAGCAGCGTGGCGTGGATGTCGTAGAATTCCACCGGGTGCTCCACGGCGTCGTAGCCGATGTCATCGGTGGCTCCGTAGGCGAATCCGGGTTTCACGCCGGCGCCGGCCATCCAGATGGTGAATCCGTGCTGGTGATGGTCGCGTCCGCGTCCATTGATGCCCTGGGTGATCGGCGTGCGGCCGAATTCTGTGGTCCAGAGCAGCAGCGTTTCGTCGAGCAGGCCGCGCTGCTTGAGGTCGTGCAGCAGGGCGGCGACGGGTTGATCCATCACCAGCGCCTGTTTGCGGTGGTTTTCCACGATGTCCTCGTGTCCGTCCCAATTGATGCGCGGCGAGCCGAATTGGCCGCCGTTGAACACCTGCACGCAGCGGACCCCGCGTTCGCTCAGGCGGCGTGCGAGCAGGCAGTTTCGTGCGAAGGCCGCGGTGGGGCCGTTGGAATGGTCGAGTCCGTAGGCGGTGCGGGTGGCTTCGGATTCACCGCGCAGGTCGGCCAGTTCGGGGACGCTCAGCTGCATCTGCGCCGCGAGCTCGTAGGCGCGGATGCGCGCGGCCAGTGCGGTGTCGGCGGGATGCGCGGCGGCGTCGGACTCGTTCAACGATTGGAGAAACTTGAAGCTCGCGCCGCGCTTGGCCGGGGCAATGGAGCCGGGCGTGGAGAGGTCGGCTATCGGCTCCGCAGTGCCGCTGCGGAAGGCAACGCCCTGGTGGACGGCCGGGAGGAATCCGTTGGTCCAGTTGATCGCGCCCCCGGCGGGGAGCTGGCGCGGATCGGGGAGGACCACGTAGGCGGGAAAGTTCTGATTCTCGGAGCCGAGTCCGTAGCTGATCCACGCGCCCATGCTGGGAAACCCGTTGAAGGTGAATCCCGAGTTCATGAGGAAGGTGGCCGGCGTGTGATTCGAGCTCTTGCTGCGCATCGAATGGATGAAGGTGAGGTCATCCACACAGCCCGCCAGGTGCGGCAGGAGGTCCGACACCCAGCGTCCCGAGGCACCATGACGGCGGAATTCGAACGGACTCTTCAGTAGCATGCCGGGCTGGGAAAAGAAGGTGTCGAACTTGCGTCCGGAATCCTGTCCGTGCCGGCGTATCAATTCTGGTTTGTGGTCGAAGGTGTCCACGTGGGACACGCCTCCGAGGGCGCAGATGTGGATGATCCGCTTCACGCGGGCCCGTGCGGGCGTGACGTGGGGCGCGTAGGGCGAGGCAGACCCGGCGGCGCGGGCCTCCTGGTGCAGCAGCAGGCTCAGGGCGAGCCCCCCGATGCCGGATCCGGTGTGGGTGAGAAAGTCGCGTCGTGTCAGTGGATTCATCGGTTGCCCTCCGGTTCGCCCGTCATCGCACGAACATGAATTCGTTGGAGTTCATCAACACCCAGGCCACCTGCGACAGGCCTTGTTTGCGCGCCAGGGCGAGGGCGCCCTGCACTTCGGATCGACGCGGGGCCCGATTCAGCACGCGTTTCCAAAGTTGATCGATCGCCGCCCGCGGATTGCCCCGGGTCTCCGCCTGCACGGTCGCGGCGAGTCGCTCGGCCTGGCGAAGCACCATGGAGTTGTTCATCAGCGACAACGCCTGCAGCGGCGTGGTGGTGTTGGGACGCACCGCGGTTCGAGTCGAGAATTCCGGGCAATCGAGCGCATCGAGCAGGGGATCGCGGGCGGAGTGGACCGAGATGCGATAAATGGTCCGCCGGCTGAACTCGGGCCCCGGCAGGTCGGCGGCGAAATACTCGTTCTGTCCACCGTTGCCGACGTGATTGAAGGGGCGGAATCCGGGCCCGCCCATCGCGGGATTCAACTCCCCGCCCAATGCGAGCAGGGCGTCGCGGGTTTCCTCGGCCTCGAGGCGTCGCGGGGTGAAGCGCCACAGCAGGCGGTTCTCCGCATCCTTTTCCAATGCGGCTGCCGGTGCGGGGCCGGAGGCCTGTTGCCAGGTGTCGCTGGTGAGGATGAGTCGATGGAGTTGCTTTAGGCTCCAGTTGCCGCCCTTTGGATCCACGAACCAACCTGCCAGCCAATCGAGCAATTCGGGATGCGACGGCGTATCGCCCATCCGGCCGAGATCATTCGGCGTCCCGGAAAGTCCGCGGTGGAAATGATAATGCCACACGCGATTCACGATCGCCCGGGCGGTGAGGGGATTGGAGGAACTGGCCACCCAATTGGCAAAACGACGGCGCCGTTCCGCCTCCGGGGATTTGGAGTCGAGGCCGAGCTCCGCGGGGACTCCGACGATTCCGGAAAGGGTTCCCGGGGTGACCTCCTCGCGGGGCTTGTCGAATTCCCCGCGCGCCAGCACGCGGGTGGGGCCCGGTTGGGAGGGGTTCGCGGCGTAGCCCTGGGGAGCGACTTCGATGGACTTCCATTCCGACTGAATCCGATCGAGCCCGGTTTGAAGCGCGGTGCGACGGGTGCGTTCCTGCGGGGTGAGGGCGGCGAGGCGTTGTTCCACCGGGATCGCGGCGGCGGAGGCTCCGGCGCGGAAGGAGGCGAGAAGCTCATTCGGAGACAGCGCGCGATCGTACACCCGAACGTCTTCAATCTCCCCGCGGAAGAAGGCATTGCTGCCGCCGGTGTGGCGGCATCCGATGAGAACGCGGGTCCGGGCTTCCTCGCGAAGGGACGACGGACCCGACTCCGGCCGCCACGGTTTGCCCCAGGGCACTCCGTTGCGGAACAGCGCGAGCGTGCCATCGGCGGCGTGGGTGATGGCCACGTGGACGGTTTCTCCGGCGCCGGCCGTTTCATCGGATGCTTCGAGATCCTTGGTTCGCGCGAAGCCTTCACTGCCGGCAGCCCAGCGGCGTGGCTGTCGTTCGCCGAAGGTGATGGCATCGAAACGTCCGCCGTCGGGAGTTTCGAGGGCGACAATGCCGCCTCCGCGCTGATTCAAATCGCCGACGCGAACCCAGGCTTCGAGGGTCTTTTCGCGGAGGGGAGTGGTGAGAGGATCCGAGACCCAAAACGATCCAGCCCCGTCGAGCACCAGGCGTCCGTTTTCAATTTTGGCACGTCCTTCCAGGTGACCGAGCCGGACGGTTGCGGGATCGGCGAAGTTCCATCGGAGCTTCGGTTCCACTCCGGCGTAGCCGGGGGCGGCAGAGGTGGCCGAAGATGCAGCGCGAACACGGGTGGCGGCCAGTTGGTCCAGTTCGGCGAGCTGGGAGGAAAGCTCCTGACGCTGGCGATCGAGGGCTTCGCGGCGCTGCTTGCGTTCGGCGGCTTCGGCAACACCCAGCACGGAGCGATCGCCGTGACGGACGCCATCGAACACGGCCTTCACCCGGTAATAATCGCGCTGCGGGACGGGGTCGAACTTGTGGTTGTGGCAGCGCGCGCAGTTGAGCGTCACGCCGAGGAAGGTCTGCCCCACGGTTCCGACCATGTCCTCCATCTCGGCCTCGCGGACCATGGCTCGGATGCTCGGACTCGAAGCCCCGCTGCCCGCCTGATCCCAAGGACCGGCGACCAAAAATCCGGTGGCCACGATGCCCTCCTGGGTCACGGGCTCGATCACATCGCCGGCGAGCTGCTCGCGGATGAAGCGGTCGTAGGGCTTGTCGGCGTTGAACGATTGAATGACGTAATCGCGATAGCGCCAGGCGTGGTCGCGGATGCGGTCGTACTCGAAGCCCTGGCTTTCGCCGAAGCGGACCACATCGAGCCAGTGCCGCGCCCAGCGTTCGCCGTGATGTGGCGATGCGAGGAGTCGGTCGATGCTCCGGGCGATCGAGCCCTCCGCCGTGTCGGACTGAAACGCGGCCAGTTCGGCGGGAGTGGGAGGCAGGCCGATCAGGTCGAAGCTCAACCGACGAAGCAACGTGGCGCGGTCCGCCGCCGGTGCGGGGGTGAGACCGGCGGCACGGAGCTTCTGGCGGATGAAGGCATCGATCGGGTTTCCGGGGCGGCTCTTGGCCTGCGGATCTGCAGGGACCGCCGGATGGGAAAGGGGCTGGAAGGCCCAGAATGCGGCGGCATTGGTCGATGCATCAATGGCGGCGCTGGCGGCGAATCCGACCCACACCGACAACAGGCAACCCACGACCTGCAACGCAGCAAGCGTTCGCCTGGGTTTGCACGGCGGTTTCGCGAGGGGATTCACGTCGCGAGTGTGGATTCTGAATGCCGGTTCTGGCCACCGGAAAAACCGACGGAAGCCCTTCCCGTTAATCTTTTTTTAACGCGTTGGCCCCGCACTTTAATTACCCGCGGACGCGTCGCCACGGCATCCATTTCGCCATGAGTCAACGCGACTGGCTTCAACTGACGGTGTATTTCGGCGCCCTGATCGTCCTTACCCCAATTTTGGGCGGATGGATGCACCGGATCTTCTCCAACCAATCTCACGTTCTGAGATCCCTCCTGGGCCGGGTCGAACGCGCAATCTACCGGCTCGGCGGATGCAACCCCGAGGAAACGATGAACTGGCGCCAGTACGCCACCGCGCTGGTGCTTTTCAATGGGGTGGGATTCCTGGTGCTGTTCGCGCTTCAACTGGGGCAGCACCTCCTGCCGTTCAATCCGGAGCATCTGCCCGCGGTGCCGCCGGCATTGGCGTTGAACACCGCCATGAGCTTCATGACCAACACGAACTGGCAGGCCTATTCCGGCGAGGCGACGATGAGCCTGCTCACCCAGTTCGCCGGACTGACGGTGCAGAATTTCCTCTCCGCTGCGTCCGGACTTTCGGTGCTGGTGGCGATGGCTCGCGGATTGGTCTCCCGCGGATCGGACTCGCTGGGGAACTTCTGGACCGACTTGGTGCGATCGACTCTTTACGTCCTGCTGCCGTTGTCCCTGGTGTTTGCGCTCGTGCTGGTGTCGCAGGGTGTGGTTCAGACTTTTTCCTCGAGCGTTGAAGTAACTTCGCTCGAAGGGGCGAAGAACTCGATCCCGCTGGGCCCCGTGGCCTCGCAGGTGGCGATCAAGCAATTGGGAACGAATGGTGGCGGCTATTTCGGCGCGAACTCGGCGCATCCGTTCGAGAACCCCACGCCGCTTTCCAACTTCATCGAGATGCTCGCCATTCTGCTGCTGCCGGCGGCGACGGTGGATCTCTACGGACGCATGGTGGGATCGCGTCGTCACGGATGGGCCCTGTTTTCGGCAATGTTCGTGTTGCTGCTTGCCACGCTTGCGATTGGTTTGTACGGCGAGTTTCAGCCGAATCCCGCGGTGGGTGGTCTTGCGAATCTGGAGGGCAAGGAAACCCGCTTCGGCATTTTCAACAGCGTCCTCTGGGCAGGCACCACCACCGCCGCGTCGAATGGTTCGGTCAACGCCATGCACGACAGCCTCACGCCGCTCGGAGGGTTGATGTGCCTGGTGAATTTGGTGCTCGGGGAAGTGGTGTTCGGCGGCGTCGGTGCGGGGTTGTACGGACTGCTGCTCTACGTGGTGCTGACCGTGTTCATCGCGGGGCTGATGGTGGGACGCACGCCCGAGTACCTGGGCAAGAAGATTGGGAAGACCGAGATCATCTGGGTCATGATCGGCACCCTGGTTCCGTTCGCCTTCCTGCTGCTGTTCGCAGCGATTGCCGCAGTGCATCCGGCCGGGTTGGCCAGCCTCGGGAATGCCGGTCCGCACGGATTGAGTGAAATCCTCTACGCGTTTGCCTCGATGATCGGCAACAACGGCAGCGCCTTCGCCGGTCTCAACGCCAACACGCCGTTCTACAACCTTCTTGGAACCGCGGCCCTGGCGATCGGTCGGTTCGCGGTATTGATTCCGGCACTGGCGATCGCGGGTTCCCTCGCGCCGCGCAAGGTCTCGCCGCCCTCGGCGGGGACGTTTCCCACTGACGGCATCCTCTTCGTGGTCCTGCTCGTCATGGTGGTCGTGGTGGTGTCGGGCCTCACCCATCTCCCCGCGCTCACTTTGGGTCCCATCGTGGAACACGTGCTCCTTGGCCGTTCGTTCTAATTCCCGTCTTTGCTGCGTCGTTTCTCCGAACTCCTTGTTCCCATGAATTCCTCTCGCTCTCTGTTTGACCCGGCCATTGTGCGTCCTGCGGTCATCGATGCGTTTCGCAAACTGGATCCGCGAATCCTGTGGGCCAATCCGGTGATGTGGATCACCGAGATGGGGGCCATCGCGTGCACCGTGGTGGTGCTTCGCGACGTGTTTGCGGGACGGTTCTCGTCGTTCAATTTTCAGATCACCGTGTGGCTTTGGTTCACGGTGTTGTTTGCCAACTTTGCCGAAGCCATCGCCGAGGGACGCGGACGCGCCCAGGCCGACAGCCTCCGTAAGGCGCGCACGAAAACCGCCGCGCGTCGCAAGACCGACTCCGGCGAGGAACCTGTGGAGGCCGCCGCGCTGCGAAAAGGTGACCTGGTGATCTGCGAAACCGGCGACGTGATTCCCGCCGATGGCGACGTGATCGAAGGCATCGCCAGCGTGGATGAATCGGCCATCACTGGTGAATCCGCCCCGGTGATTCGCGAAAGCGGCGGCGATCGCTGCGCGGTGACCGGTGGCACCCGCGTGATCAGCGATCGCATCGTGATCCGCATCACCAGCGAACCGGGCAATACCTTCCTCGACCGCATGATCTCGATGGTGGAGGGCTCACGGCGCCAGAAGACGCCGAATGAGGTTGCGCTCACGCTGCTGCTGGTCGCCACCACCGGCATCTTTGTGCTCGCGGTGTTCACGCTTCCCGCCTTTGCGGCCTACACGGAGACCGCTTCGAAGCAACCTGGCTCGGCTCACCTCAGCCTTCCCGTGCTTGTATCGCTTTTGGTCTGCCTCATTCCGACCACCATCGGCGGGCTTCTCAGTGCGATTGGCATCAGCGGCATTGATCGCCTGATCCGTCGCAACGTTCTCGCCACTTCCGGCCGCGCGGTGGAAGCCGCCGGGGACATCGATGTGCTCCTCCTCGACAAAACCGGAACCATCACCTTTGGCAACCGCATGGCGTCGCGTTTTCTTCCCGCGCCGGGCGTGGAGGAATCCCGACTGGCCGAGGCGGCGCAGTGGGCATCGCTCGCCGATGAAACCCCGGAAGGCCGAAGCATCGTGGTCCTGGCCAAGGAACGGTTCGACCTGCGTGGACGCGAGCTCACCCCGGATGCGGCGCAGTTCGTTCCCTTCACGGCGCAGACCCGCATGAGCGGTATCGACCTCGCGGTGGGCAATGGAGTCGTGCGACCCATTCGCAAGGGCGCCTCGGAATCGGTCCAGCAATGGGTGGAGCGTCAGGGCGGATCGTTTCCCGCGGAGGTATCAGAATCGGTCCAGTCGGTCGCCCGGGCGGGCGCCACGCCGCTGGTCGTCGCCGAGGGACCGGTCGTTCTTGGGGTGGTGGAATTGCGCGACCGAGTGAAGGGCGGAATCCGCGAACGTTTCGCGCAAATGCGCAAGATGGGCATCCGCACGGTGATGATCACCGGCGACAACCCAATGACCGCCGCCGCCATCGCAGCGGAAGCGGGGGTGGACGACTTCATGGCCCAGGCGCGTCCGGAGGATAAACTTCGCCGGATTCGCGAGGAGCAGGCGGCGGGACACTTGGTGGCGATGACCGGTGACGGCACCAACGACGCTCCTGCGCTCGCCCAGGCCGACGTCGGCGTGGCCATGAATACGGGCACGCAGGCCGCGCGTGAAGCGGGCAACATGGTCGATCTCGACAGCAATCCGACCAAGCTCATCGAGATCGTTGAAATCGGAAAACAGCTCCTCATGACCCGCGGAGCGCTCACCACCTTCAGCATCGCCAACGATGTCGCGAAGTACTTCGCCATTCTTCCCGCCATGTTTCTCGGCATCTATGCGCTGCCTGGCGCCAAGACCGGTCCGCTTGCTGTGATGAATGTCATGGGGCTCGCCTCGCCCGAGAGCGCGATCCTCAGCGCGGTGATCTTCAACGCACTGATCCTCATCGCCCTCATTCCGCTCGCGCTTCGCGGTGTGGCGTATCGTCCGCTCGGAGCGGCGGTGGTGCTCCGGGACCATCTGCTGATCTACGGCCTCGGGGGAATCATCGCCCCATTCTTGGGCATCAAGGCGATCGATCTCGCGCTCTCGGCGCTGCACCTCGCCTGAACTCAAAACGCTCATTCCGTCTCGAACCGTTGTTATGAAACCTCTCCTTCAGTCGATTCGACTTCTCCTCGTTCTCACCGTGATCACGGGGGCGGTGTATCCTGCGCTGGTCACCGTGTTGTCCAAGTCGATGTTTCCCCGGCAATCCGCAGGAAGCCTCGTGGTGCGGGATCGGCAGGTCGTGGGCTCCGCGCTGCTCGGCCAGCGCACCACGTCGGAAGCCTATTTCTGGCCGCGTCCGTCGGCCGGGGATGACGGCACCAACTACGTCGCGGTGCCCTCGTCCGCGAGCAACAAGGGACCGACCTCGGCTGACTGGATCACTTCGGTTCAACAACGATCGGCCGCGATCCGAACCGCCCGCGGGATGAGCACGAACCGCGCGGTGCCGGCGGACCTGGTGTTGGCCAGCGGCAGCGGATTGGATCCCCACATCTCGCCCGACGCAGCGCGGCTTCAGCTGGATCGTGTGGCGAGAACGCGCGGACTCAATCCGGAGCAGCGCAACACTCTGACCCAACTGGTGGAAGCAAAGGTTGAATCTCCGACTCTTGGGGTTCTTGGCGAACCCAGAGTGAATGTCCTCCTGCTTAATCTAGCGCTTGATGAAACCTTCCCAACGGCACGTCGATGAACCGCACCGATCCCGAATGGTTGCCGCGTTTTTCTCGGAATGCGGCGGCATTCAGGGGTACGGTGCCACCAGGTCATGAGTGACACCCGCAAGAATCCCGATGCGCTGCTCGCCGCGATTCAGAAGTCGGAGCAGGCGGCGCAACGGGGGCGTCTGAAGGTCTTCCTCGGCATGAGCGCCGGGGTGGGGAAGACCTACGCCATGCTGGAGGCCGCGCATCGCGCCAAACGCGACGGACGCGATGTCGTCATCGGGTACGTGGAATCGCACGGGCGTCGGGAGACCGATGCGTTGTGCGCCGGACTTCCCCTCATTCCCCGTCGAACCGCCGAACACCGCGGGCTTCGTGTGGAGGAAATGGATCTCGATGCCATTTTGAAGCGTCGCCCGGAATTGGTCCTTGTCGATGAACTGGCCCACACCAATGCGCCGGGGTCGCGTCATCCGAAACGGTGGCAGGATGTGGTGGAGCTGCTGGAGTCGGGGCTCGACGTCCTCACCACCCTGAACATCCAGCATGTGGAGAGCCGCACCGACACCGTGCGTCAGATCACCGGATCCACGATCTACGAGACGGTTCCGGATCGTGTGCTCGACGAGGCCGAAGTCGAGGTGGTGGACCTTCCGCCGGAGGAGCTGATGGCGCGTCTGGAGGCTGGAAAGGTTTATTCCACCGATCGAGCCGAGGCGGCGCTGTTTCATTTTTTTCGCGAAGGCAATTTGAAGGCGTTGCGCGAAATGGCGCTGCGTTACACCGCGGGGCGCGTCGGACGCGATGTGCAGGATTACCTGCAGGCCATGCAGCTCGACGGACCCTGGAAATCGGGCGAACGGCTGCTGGTGGGAGTGAGCGGGAGTCCGACCTCGGCGGCCCTCGTTCGACGCGCCCGTTCGCTGGCGGAGTCGATGCAATGCCCGTGGATTGCGACTCACGTGGATTCGCCGGTGGTGGGCGCGACGGCGGACGATCCAGGGTTGGAACGAAATCTGGCGATGGCCCGTGAGCTGGGGGCCGAGGTGATTCGAACGGTGGACGAAGATCGCGCCGCGGGATTGCTGCGAATTGCCAGACAACACAACGCGACCCATTTGGTGGTCGGAAAGCCCGGCGGAGCCGGCTGGACGCGATTTCTTGGTACGTTGCGATTGAACCGTCTGCTTCGGCAGAGCGGGGCCATTGATGTGCTCGTGGTGCATCCGGAGAGCGCGGCACCGACGTCGAAGTCGGCACCTTCCGGATCCGGTGGAACGGAGATCCGCCCGGAGGTGCGGTTTCAGGATCGTACCACGGCGGAGCAGTATGGCACCGCGATCGGCGTGGTGGCGGCGATCAGTTTTGCAGGAGGATTGCTCGCGCCCTGGATCGGCGATCGGGCCATCGCGCTGCTGTATTTGCTCGGCGTGGTGAGCCTCGCGCTGGTGCTGGGACGCGGCCCCATTCTGTTTGCGGCGGCGGCGAGTGCGGTCCTGTGGGATTACTTTTTTCTCCCGCCCCGATTCACCCTGTACATCACGCGGGTCGATGACGGGATCATGTTCGGCCTGTATTTCGTGGTGGCCGCGGTGCTCGGACATTTGGTCACCCGTCTCCAGGCGGCCCGCGAGGCGAACCGCCGACGCGAGGAGCGCGCCACTGCGTTGTACCTGCTCACGCGGGACCTGGCATCGGCCGTGGATGCCGAGGCGGTGATCCGGGGATTGGCGGCGCAAATCGGCACCCTCTTCCAGGCGCAGTCGGCGGTGCATTTGCCCGGTGCGCCCGGCCGGCTTGAACCCGCGGCCATGACCGGCTCGACCTATGCCCCGGGGGAAAAAGAACTGGGCGTGGCCGAATGGGCGCACCAGCACGGGGAAGCCGCGGGTCGATTCACCGCCAATCTTCCGCTGGCGGAATCGATGCACCTTCCGCTTCGGGTGGGATCGCGATCGCTGGGTGTGCTTTCAATCCGCGTGGATTCGGAGCAAACGCTCCAGCCGGATCAGCGGGATTTGCTCGATGCCTTCGCGCGTCAGGCCGCACTGATGCTGGAGCGTCAGCAACTCCAGGCGGCCGAGTTGGAGAGCCGTCAACTCGCGGAATCGGAACGGCTCGGACGCGCGTTGCTGAATTCCATTTCCCACGAAATCCGCACGCCCCTTGCGGTGATCACCGCCGCCGCCGCGGGATTGCGATCGACTCCCGGTCTCGCGGACAGCGCCAGCACGCTCGCCGGTGAGATCCATGAGGCGACCGACCGGTTGAATCGATTGGTCCGGAATCTCCTCAACATGGCGCGAATGGAGGCAGGCCACGTCGCGCCACAATGGGAGTGGGTCGATCCCGTGGATGTTGCCCGCACCGCGCTTCGGAATTGCGAGCCGGTTCTCCGCAACCATGCAGTCGAGTGGAAGGTGGCGAACGGGCTTCCGCTGATCCGCGTGGATCCTGTCCTAATCGGTCAGGTGTTGGAAAACCTGCTCGTGAATGCGGCGGTGCACGCATCGGGCGGTGGACCGATCACGCTCGGCGGATGGGTTCGCGACGGGCAGGTGTGTCTGGAGGTGGCCGATCGCGGGCTGGGGATTCCTGCATCGGATTTGGAACGTATCTTCGACAAGTTCTGGCGCGCGCGGAACGCGCCCGCGGGTGGGACCGGCCTGGGGCTTTCCATCGCCCGCGGATTCGCAGAGGCTTGCGGCGGTCGATTGACGGCATCGGCCCGGCCGGGCGGCGGCACCACCTTTTCGCTGCAATTGCCGGTGCAAGTCGCGCCGGTTCCGCCCGAAGTCCCCGCCGCCGCAGCTGGATCCTGAAGCAGACACTCATGTCGAAGCCTGCCACCGAAGCGAAGCCGTTGATCCTCGTGATCGACGACGAGCCGCAGATTCGGCGTCTCCTGACCCACACGTTGGAGGCGGCCGGATACCGCGTGGAGACCGCCGTCAACGGAACCGACGGCGGCGTGGCGGTATCGCAGGTGCGACCGGAATTGGTACTGCTCGATCTCGGGTTGCCGGATCTGAACGGATTGGAAGTGCTGCGGCGTCTGCGCGATTGGAGTTCGGTGCCGGTGATCATCCTCACCGTTCAGGACGACGAGCGCGACAAGATCGCCGCGCTGGACGCCGGGGCGAATGATTACGTCACCAAGCCGTTCAGTCCGGGCGAATTGCTGGCGCGCATCCGCGTGGCGCTCCGTCCTGCGAGGTCCGGTGTGGAAAATCCGGTGGTGCAATGCGGTCCCCTGACCGTGGACCTCGCCACCGGACGGACCACGGTGCAGGGCAGGGAAGTGTCGCTGACGGTGACAGAGTCGAAACTATTGAAGCTCCTCGCGCGCCATTCAGGTCGCGTGCTCACCCACCGATTTCTGCTGCGCGAAGTGTGGGGCCCGCAGGCGGAATCGCAGACCGCGTACCTGCGCGTCTATCTGGTTCACCTGCGCAACAAGATCGAAGCCGATCCTTCCGATCCCCGCCTGCTCCTTACCGAACCCGGCGTTGGTTACCGGTTGCAGCCGCCGGAAGAGGAGTGAGGTTGAACCTGGAAGCGGCAGTTGAAGGGTTGAAAAGTTGAAGCGTTGAAGGGGGATCCAGTGACGGCGGCGCGGCAACGCCGACCCACCCTCACCCTCGTCGCGCGGGGATGGAGTCGCGGCCGCGTCGCTGAGAGCGTCAGTTTTTTGGCGTTTTTGAATGAGGGACGGTTGTCATCGCGCGTCTCCTCATCGCGATTTATTCGCCGTCCCCTTCAACTCTTCAACTTTTCAACCCTTCAACTGCTTTCATCAGTGCGGGGACGGAATGCGCTGGGCAGCTGGCACCGAATCGGCAATTCGACGGAGGGCAGCCTCGACCGCTTGGATCGTGGAATCCGGCGTGCTCGTGCCCGCGGTGATACCCACGGTGTCGGCTTCCTCAAACCACTCGGGACGCAGATCTCCGGCGGTGGTCACGTGGTGCACCCGGTCGCAGGATCGGAGACAGGTCTGTACGAGTTCGCGGGTGTTGTTGCTGTGCGCGCCGCCGATGACCACCACGACGTCGCACCGCTGCGCCAGTCGCTCGGCCGCGCTTTGACGCTGCTGCGTGGGCTGGCAGACGGTGTTGCGGAACTTCACCTCGGATTCCGGGAACCGCGCCTGAACGGCAGCGACCAGTTCGCGGCACCGGACGACGGGCTGGGTGGTCTGGCTGATGATTCCAAATTTGGTGCGGGGTTGCAGCGCCTGGATGTCTTCGGCGGAGAGGATCACATCGGCTTCGGGAAAATCGCCGATCAATCCCTGCACCTCGGTGTGGTTCCGCTGGCCGATGACCACCGGGTGGTAGCCCTGGGCGACGAGGGTCGCGAGGGCCTTGTGGGCCACGTGGACCAGGGGGCAGGTGGCATCGAGCAACCGGTATCCGCGGGACCGGACTTCGTCGCGTCGTCGATCGCTAGCGCCGTGCGCGGTGATCATCACGGTGGCGGTGGATACAGATTCCAAGGCGCGTTCGAACCGGGTGCCGATGGAGCGAAGGTCATCGAGCACCGTTGGATTGTGAACGAGATCCCCAAGCACGGTGACCGGCTGTTGGAGGGATTCGGTGCGGGCGAGCTGGATGGCGTCGCGAACGCCAAAGCACATTCCCAAATGCTCCGCGCGAAGAAGAGTCATCATGTTAGGCTTTGTAGTGCAAAGTATGCGGTTTCGTAAGAGTGGCAACTGGGAGAAATGTTCAAATCCAGAGAGGAGAAAAGTGCGGAATTCTAGCGGGAACGGTGTTGGCGGACGATTTCCTCGAGGAGGCGGATGTGCTGGGCGAAGGCCTCGCGTCCCTGCCGGGTGAGCGAGCAGGTGGTCAGCGGGCGGTTGTCGCGGAAGGACTTGGTGACGGCGAGAAAGCCGGCTTCCTGGAGGGTGCGGACGTGCGAGGTCAGGTTGCCGTCGGTCATGGACACCGCGGCCTTGAGGTCGGTGAACGACAGCTCATCCGTCGCCGCCAGGACCGCGAGAATGGCCAGTCGGCCCTTCTCGTGGACGGTGCGGTCGAGTTGGGAAATCGGGTCCGGCTTCACGACGTGTGGGTCGATTCCGTGGCGCGGAGGTAGAGACCGTACGCGAGATGTCCGGCACCAAAAGCGATTCCCATGCTGAGGTTTGCCGCGGCAAACGAGGCCCGGGGTTCGACCGCGGCCCAGTCCAGGATCGGAGAAAGCAGGGCGCTGGCAGCGAGGAAGATCCATCCCAGCCAGCGGATTCCGCGGGGCATGAAGAATCCCGCCGCGTGCAGGCCGAGTCCGTAGCAGGCCATCCAGACCGATGGCAGAAGCGTCGGCACCAGCCTGGAGTCCGGCGACCCGATGCGGGCGATCCAGACCGTGGCCACGATCGCAGCCACCATGGGAGGAAGGAAGGCCGCGGCGACCCGCCGGGTGGGCGGGGTCCAGAAGGGTTCATCGGCGCGGATGGCTTCGCGCCGGATGACGGCCAGTGCGGTACCCAGCGCGAGTGCGGCGGTGGAAATCCAGAGCGCCAAAAACGAACTGAGCGAGGAGAAGTGCAGGACGAGTCCGAGCGTGGCGGCGGCGGTGCCGGCCCCTCCGGCAATGAGGCAGCAGGGAACGAGGGCGCGTCGGTACAAGGCCACACGCTCCATCAAGGTGCGAATGGTCTGAAGCTGCGCGGAGGCGGAGGAGGGGTCCATGGATGACGCTTTGGAGCTCGGGCGTGGCCATTCCGAACCGGAAGCGGGGCCGCACGAAGCAACTCACTTTGTATTGCAAAGTGAATGGGCGTTGTCAAAGGGAAGGTTGCGGGGCTGGGAGGTTGAAGGGTTAAAAAGTTGAAGCGTTGAAGGGGAATTCGACGCTACCGCGAGGGTTTTCTCATTGGTTTGGAGTCTCGTCTTCAGACGGTTCGGGGAGGCGCGTGGGAGGTCAGCCCGAGGGAGATTCAACCCCGGACTGGATTCTCCGTCGAACAGCAGAGCCGCGTAAACGCGGTACTCCATACGTGTGAGCAGAGCGCTTCTGTCCCCTTCAACCCTTCAACATTTCAACTCTTCAACCGCCCTGCTCCGACTCAGCGTTTCTGCGCCTCTGCGGTGATGTCTCCGCCCACTTCCGCCACGGTCATGAAGCCCATGAACATTTCTTCCCAGCTTTGCAGGCCCCAGCGGATGGTCTTCGTGGGATCCGGGTTGTTCGGGTTTTTCGCGGAGTTGTCGTGGCTCCCAGTGCAGAAGATCCAGGTGCCGGCAGGAATCCGCTTGGGTTCCTTCAGACGATAGCTGGTCTGCCAGTTGAAGTCGTAGTTCGGCACGGAGAGCAGCGTCTCGCGTCGGCCGTCCGGATAGAGCGCGGTGTAGCGGAAGGTCGATCCACGCAGGTGCATGTGCGGGCTGAGTTCGTACAGCAGGGTGTCGCGCGTGAAGCAGTAGTGACTGTTGTGTTCCGCGTTCTTGCTTCCGGGCGGGATTTCGAAGTCGCGGGTTTCGCTCACACGCACTTCGAGCAACTTCGAGGGCTTCTCCTTCGCCACGTACAGGCCGAGCTCGCTCTGGTCGGTCTCGGGTTTTCCGTTGGTGGTGTAGTGGACCTCGAAATTGAACCGCGCACCCTTGGGCACGAACATGCCGGTGCCTGCGGGGAACTCCGCGGCGGCCAGACCCGGAACCCAGGTGGTGAACAGGTAGGAATCCTTCGGCGCGTCCTTGAATCCGTCGGGATAGTGGACGCGAACGATGATGTGGTGAACGACCTTGGGATTGTCCGCGCGAACCACGGCGGCGCGGAGCCACGCGTCCTCGGGCATCACGAAGGCGCTGTCGATGTAGCGGTACCGCACGGTGCCGGTGGCGGGGATTTCCTCGCGCTGCGGAAGGGCGGCGACGTAGTCAGGCTGGCCGAGGTCCCAGACCGGTGCGGGCTTGCGCTCCACCGCGAGCGGATCCGCTCCTTCGCCGCGCGGGCAGCCTTGGCGGACCCAGTCGATGATCTGTCGCGCCTCGCGCTGGGTGAGGGATCGGTCGTTGGCAAATTTTCCGTAGTGCGGATCGGCGTGCCAGGGCGGCATGCGGCGATCGAGAAGCACTTCCTCAATCATGGCCGACCATCCCTTCACCTTGGCGTAGCTCGACATCGAGAAGGGTCCGATCTGTCCCGGGCTGTGGCAGCTCACGCAGTGCTTCTCAAGCAGCGGGGCGACGGTCTCGCGATAGGAAATGGGCGTGGCGGCGGGTTCGACTTCGAACCGGATGGCGCATCCATCGGGTTCGGTCTTGGCCAGCGTGACGGGCTTGCCGGCGAGGAATTCCTCGATCGCGTTGGCAAGGTATTTGGTCTTTGCCTCACCGCGTCCGGATTTCTCCAGCGGTTGATCGTCGAGGGCGCCGCGGTAGATCACCTGCATCGATTTTGGGTCGACCGCCACGACTTCGCCGGAGGTGTTGACGTCGAACTGCTGGGCCACGAGCTGACGCTCATCGCGCAGCACCGGCATGGTGCCCACGGCGGATCGGATCACTTCGAGACGCAGCGTTTCCGGATCGATCTTGGTGGTGTCGGGAATCGGCCCGTTTTTGCGGCCGCTGGCGAGCATCATGAGCATGGCGTCGCTCGGGTCCTCCTTGGTGGAAGCGTTGACCAGCCAGACTTCCACGCCCTTGTCGCTCCACTGACGCTGGAACCCGCGGATCTTTCCCAGGGCGGGGCGCAGCTTGTTGCAGCTGAAACTGGCGAAATACAGCACCACCACGCGGGCGTCGCTTCGGCGGAGTTCATGGTAGCCGCCCCGGTAGTCGAGCAGGCTGAAGTTGATCACGGAATCCGCCTTGGACTCCGGGATGGCCGGGGTGCGTTCCGCCGCGGAGGCGGAGCCGCTGGTGAGCAGGCCGGCGACCAGGGTGCCGAGCAGGAGCCAGTTCAATCGGGGGAGGGGCATCGCGTTCATTCCGGGTGCCACTTCCATCGTCGAACCCCGGATCGATGGCGAGCCGAATCCGTGTGAAATCCAGGTCGCGGGATCAGTCGCGTCCGTGGAGGGAGGAGCCGCGGTGCTTGAGTCGATCAATCAACACCGCCCCGAGGATTACGCCGCCGAGCACGACCTTCTGCGTGTAGCTCTCGACGCCGATGAGGTTCATGCCGTTGTTGATCACGGCAATGATCCACGCGCCGATCAGGGTGCCGGCCACGGTGCCTTCGCCTCCGGAGAGTCGGGCTCCGCCGACCACGACTGCGGCGATTGCGTAGAGTTCGTAGCTGGTGCCGTAGGTGGGGGAACCACTTTTGAGCTGGGAGGTGAGGACGATGCCGCCGAGTCCTGCGAGTCCGGCGGAGGCGGCGTAGGCGAGGATGTGGACGCGTCCCACGGGCACGCCGGAAAGCCGCGCGGCGTTTTCATTTCCTCCCACCGCGTAGAGATGCCGGCCCACCAGGGAGCGGGTGAGGAACAAGTGCGCGACGCCGTAAACCACGGCGGTGAGCACGACGGCGTGAGGGAGTCCGAGCAGCCCGGTCCCGCGTCCGAGCCAGGTGGCGGTGTCGGGGAGTTCGTAGATGGATTGGCCCTTCGAGAGGAGGAAGGCGAGTCCGCTGGTGGCCTGCATCACGGCGAGCGTGGAGATGAAGGCCGGGAGTCGGAACGCCACGCGGAGCCATCCCGAGAGTGCGCCGATCAGCACGCAGGGCAAAATTCCGGCGAGGGCGGCGAGCACCAGTCCGGACGGCGTGGCGTGGATTCCGCCCAGGTGGTCGCGGACGAGTCGTGTGGAAAGCACCGCTGCGAGCGCCACCAGACTGCCCACGCTGAGGTCAATGCCTCCGGTGAGGATCACCAGGGTGAGGCCGACCGAGAGGATGGCCACCACAACGATCTGGTTGGCCACGTTGAGGAGATTCTGCCGGGTGAGAAACACCGGCCACCGGGTGGACTCGGGGGTGAGAACCCGGAGCGCGCCGAGAGTGGGATATTTTTCGGCCAATCCGGTGAGAACGGGCCAGCTGGCGCACTCGGGCACGGTGAGAATCGCGCGGAGGGGCGCGTTGGTGGCGGCAAGCTGCTGAAGCCGCACCCGCGCATCGCGGGGTTCGCCGAGGGTGATGCCTGCGGAGATCCAACCGGCTCGAACAGCCGCTGATTCCGCGGCGGTGGCGAAGGTGCGGTCCTCGTCGGTGTCGCGCGCGATGACCAAAAAGGAGTCGCCGGGCTTCGGGCTGCCCAGCCGGCGAACCTCCTGTTCCGCGGCCGCCGATCCCACCGGAGTTTCATCCCGCAGGGTGGCCAGGGAGAAGAATCCCCCCAGCATCACGAGCACCGCCAGCATGCCTTGCCGACCGAACCACGAGGCGATTCGCGCCTTAACCGAAGGAGTGGCGGGGGAGGCCATGTGATCGTTGGATCCGTGCAGTCGGACTCAATATTTCCAGGCTGATTTCAATTCCCGGAGCGTCACGCGACTGCGCGTGAGCTCGCCGCCTTCGACGATCAGGGTGTTCCCCGGGGCGACTTTCGGAACGAAGCAGAACGACGCCGCGGCGGTGCCGCCGTTGACGAAGAGTTCGATCGACGTGCGGTCGATGAGGAAGCGGAGTCGGACACTCTTTTCCCAGGGCTCGTAGTCCGGTCCCCAGGGGCGGCGGAATTCCGAGCGGCGTCCCAGGTTGCGATTGCCGATCGGGGCCGGGACCTTGCGTCCGAACGCGGACAGTTCCTGGCTGACGGCATTCCATTCGAAGCGATTTCCGCGGAGGTCAAAAGCCACCGTGGTCGCACTGCCGGGAATGAATTCGAACTCCAGATCGGCGAGCTCCGCATTCGTGCCGGAGAGGGCGCGTTTCCCCGCAGGAAAATTCAAGGGGAGTTCCTCGTGCAGCACCGAGGTGAAGAGCTGGCGAATTTCGGAAATGGGCCACTTCACCAGACGCGGTCCCTCGGCGCTGGATTGCAGCGAGAGTTCCACCGGAAAGCCCATCTGCTGGTTGAAGGGCATGCTCGGGTATTTGCCACCCTGCATCCAATTGATCAGGATCACGCGCTGGTCGGGCAGGTTGTCGAAGGCCTGCGCGGCGTAGGCGTTGGATCCGAAGTCGCCTTTGCGCTTGGGGGTTTCGGCGGTGAAGGATTTGCCGTCGAACCGGCCCACCCAGTACTCGCCACTCGCGCCCCACAGCACCCATTTCGAGGGCTTTGTTCCGCGATCCACCGGAAGCTCCACGAACCCGGGGCACTCGTACAATTCCTCCGCGAACTTGCTGGCGAAGGTCCACTGCTTGAGATCGGTGGAGGTGTAGAAATGGCAGACGTTGCGCGTCTTCGGCTTTCCGTTTTTGTCGAGGTTCGACGGGTCCTTTTCGCCGATGTAGAGCGGCATGACCCAATGCTTGCTGGGCTCGTGCCAGAACACCTTGGGGTCGCGGTCGCCATCGCCGATGTTTCCGAGCACCGGGTTCTTGTCGTACTTCTTCCACGTGCGGCCGCGGTCGTTGGAGAAGGCGAGGCCCTGGGTGAAGGGCTTGCCCTTGGATTCATCGCTCGTGCCTCCGGCCGCGGTGTACAGCGCCACCAGCGCCGGTTCTTTGCCGGTCTGGAAGCCGCCGGTGTTCTTCCAATCCACTACGGCCGATCCACTGAACATGGTGCCCAAAGCGTCCGGATGCAGCGCGTGCTCGAGTTGGTTCCATTCGAGCAAATTGGTGCTCACGGCATGGCCCCAGGTCATGTTGCCCCATTCGCGTCCCTTGGGGTTGTGCTGGAAGAACAGG
The DNA here is from genome assembly GCA_947454705.1 of Verrucomicrobiota bacterium. Classification (GTDB taxonomy): domain Bacteria; phylum Verrucomicrobiota; class Verrucomicrobiia; order Limisphaerales; family UBA9464; genus CAIVQB01. The sequence continues at coordinate 2,790 of CANGKZ010000013.1, read as the reverse complement.
TGATATTCTCCGCCGAAAAAGACGAGGCCGTTGGGATCGTTGAGCCAGCCCTTTTGCGCGGTGAAGTGGAACTGAGGTCGGTAGCTCTCCTCGTACAGGGTTTCGGTGTCGAGCGGTTGCTTGAAATACGGAGGCGTGGCGGCGGTGTCGCTCAGGACGAAATGATCGGCCAGGATGTGGCCCCATCCGCCGGTGACGTCGTCCACGATCTGAATCCGGGCTTTCTTCCCAGCGTAGTCCCCGAGGTCGAAGGTGAGGGTGGAAAGAGTCTCGTCCTCGCGTCCGGTGGCGGATCGCACCACCTGTCCGTCCACCAACACGTTCACGCAGGTGCGGCCCTCCTCGGCCCCGCCGCCGATCAGGAAGCTGAGGTAGCGGTGATTCAGTTCGATCTCGGGCGAGGTGAGCGTGCCGATGGGCTTGTCCCCGCCGAGGTAGGTGTTGACCAGGCCTTGTCCGCGAAATCCGGTGACCGGCGCCTGCTCGGGCAACGTGCCATGGGCCGGGCCGGATCCGAACGCCGTCCCGGTGGCCACCCAGCCGGCGTAGTCCGACCCTTCAAAATCCGCGATCAAACGCTCCTCGGCGAGCACGGCGACCGAACCCAGGACGGACAGCGATACAAGACCGGCGCGCAAGACGGAGTGCATGGAATCAGCGGAAAACGGACGTTTCAAAAATGAGGTAGGCGGAATTTCAGTCGAAGGCACGGGGCCGTTTGCTTCACTTCACCGCCGGATCCTTCGCGGCGTCGGCCTGCCGGTACAGCGCCGTGGGGATCAGCGTCTCACGTGGGACGTCGTCGCCGGCCAGATATTTCACGATGTTTTGCACCGTGGCCCGGCCGATGCGGTCGGGGAACTGGATGGGATCGGCATGGATCTTCCCGGCCTTGATGGCGGATTTGCCCTCGGGTGAACCATCGAAGCCCACCACCTTGACCTGCGCCAGCCGCCCCGCTTTCTCCAACGCCGCCACCGCTCCGAGCGCGCTGGGATCGTTGATGGCAAAGATGCCGTTGAGGTCGGGGTGCGCCTGCAGCAGGTCTTCGGTGGCCTTCATGGAGCGATCCTTCGCCGCGCCGCCGGGCAGGGTGGCCACCACCTGGATGGACACGCCCTTGTCCTTGCGCTGTTGCTCCAACTCCTGGAGAAAGCCGCGGGTGCGCAGAATGACAGATTCCACTTCCGGGTGATCGAGGATGGCAACCTTGCCCTTGCCCCCGAGGGCTTCGATCAACGCCACGGCCGCGAACTTGCCGCCGCCGAAGTTATCGGTCGCCACGTGTCCCACCACCTTGCCTTCCTTGGCGAGGGACGCGATGTCGGCCGTAAACACCGGGATTCCCGCGCGGTTGGCTTCGAGCAGGGCGGTTCCCACGGCCTTGGAATCGCAGGGGCAGAGGATCATGGCCACCGTCTTGCGCACGATGAAATCGGCCACCTGATTGCGCTGCTTGGCGGCATCGAATTCGCCGCTGGTCACCAGGGTTTCGAATCCCTGGGTGCGGGCCTCGGCCGTCATGGCATCGGCCAGGTCGCGGAAAAACGGATTGGTCAGCGTGAGCACCGAGATGCCGATGGTGCCCTTGGATTTCGCCGGGCCCGCCGCCAAAAGCGCGGGGGCGAGCAACAGGGACGCGGCTTCGATGAGGAACTGGCGACGCGGGGTGGCGTTCATGGGAGTTCCGCCATCATGGAATGGTGAATTGCAGAAAGGCAATGTCCGGGATCAATCTTTGCCCGTGTCGGCACGAGTCAAAATCTGTGGAATCACCCGGTTGGAAGACGCCCTAGCGGCGGTGGACGCCGGGGCGGATGCTCTGGGCTTCGTCTTTGTCCCCGGAACACCGCGCTTCATCACCGCGGAGGCTGCGGCGGGGATCATCAGCGCCCTGCCGCCGTTTGTGTCCACGGTCGGACTGTTCGTGAACGCCAGCGAGGACACCATCGACTCGCATCTGCGCATCAGCCGCGTTCAATCCGTGCAACTCCACGGCGATGAATCCCCGGAAGATTCTATGAAATGGCTCGGACGCGTTCGGGTGCTCAAGGCGTTTCGTGTTCGCGGACCCGAAACCATTCAGCGTCTTGCGGATTACCGTTTCGCGGCCGATGCGTTTCTCCTCGATGCCTTTGTTCCCGGGGCCCATGGCGGCACCGGGGCCCGGTTTGATTGGGAACTTGCGCTGGCAGCGAAGTCCGCGGGCCGACCGTTGATCCTCGCTGGAGGAATCACCCCGCAAAACGTCGCCGAAGCGGTGGCGCGCGTGCGACCCGATGCGGTGGACGTCTCCAGCGGCGTCGAATCCAGCCCCGGAAAAAAGGACGCGGCGAAGATTCGCGCCTTGATCCAAGCGGTTCGCAGCTGAGCCGGTCGGTTCGCGGGATCATTTGCCAACCGGATCAACCCGGCACTCGACGATTCGGCGGTCTGCGTTACTGTGCCCGCGTGAACGCAGCAGCCAGTTCCACGGTTCCCGATTCCAACGGACACTTCGGCCCCTTTGGCGGTCGTTATGTTCCCGAGACGCTCGTCTATCCGCTTCAACAGCTGGAGGACGAGTACTACCGCGCGCAGAAGGATCCCGCGTTTCAGAACGAACTGAGCTACTACCTTCGCGAATTCGTGGGACGCCCCACGCCGCTGTACCATGCGGAACGCCTCACCCGCGAACTGGGCGGCGCCAAAATCTACCTCAAGCGCGAGGACCTGCTCCACACCGGCGCGCACAAGATCAACAACGCCATGGGCCAGATCCTGCTCGCCAAGCGGATGGGCAAGACGCGG